>DATLVZ010000048.1:0-3803 GCA_035576885.1 Candidatus Acidiferrum sp.
ATGAAAGAAATTTGACAGAGCACGTTCTTTTCCTTATACTCTACGTTTTGTTGGGGATGTTTCTACCCTGACGAGGGCGACCGCTAAGCTGTTGAAGCGGTTGAGTGGGTTGGAAGGGAAATATCTTCGGTCCCGGAACAATGTAAGACGGAATGGGACAGAAGAGCGGCCGGAATGGGGCGCCAGCCCCGCAAAGCCGAGTAAGCCTCTCCGAAATGAAGCCAGGAGCGTAGTTCTGCCTCTTGGAGTGCGTACGGAGTTTCTTGCTGGTTGTATCTCCGGATTCGCAGTAGACCTTTCAGCACAGATGTGTGCTCTCGCGCACTTGTCGATGCGCGCCTTGCGAGAGCCGCGAGAAATTTTGCGCGCAATTGAGGGACGACTGTGCCGACGTTTTCGCAACTGGTACGAATGGGACGTGAGAAAGTTCTGGTCAAGACAAAGTCGCCTGCGCTGGCGGGTTGCCCAGAGAAGCGCGGCGTGTGCATTCGCGTGTACACGCAGACGCCGAAGAAACCGAACTCCGCGCTGCGTAAGGTTGCGCGCGTGCGGCTGACGAATTCAGTGGAAGTGACGACGTATATTCCTGGCATCGGCCATAATTTGCAGGAGCACTCGATCGTGCTGGTGCGCGGCGGGCGTGTGAAAGATCTGCCGGGAGTGCGGTATCACATCGTGCGCGGAACCTTGGACGCGGCGGGCGTCGAGAATCGCAAACAGGGACGATCCAAGTATGGCGCGAAGCGGCCCAAGGCTGCGGCGGCGAAGTAAGAGACATTTAGATCTAGCGAGCGGAAAGATTCTGAAGGAGCGATAAAGAGCAATGCCACGCAAAGGACTCGTTTTCCGGCGATCACAAGCGACCGACCCGGTCTATGCCAGCGACATCGTGGAGAAGTTCATCTGCTCGATGATGTGGGAAGGCAAGAAGTCTACGGCGCAGCGCGTGTTTTACGGCGCCATGGACCAGGTGGCCAAGAAGACGAACGATGACGCTCTGAAGATTTTCAAGAAGGCCATCGAGAACGTGAAGCCTACGCTGGAAGTGAAGACGCGGCGCGTCGGTGGCGCGAACTATCAAGTGCCGGTGGAAGTGAATCCCTTCCGGCGGCAGTCGCTGGCGATTCGATGGCTGTTGCAGTATTCGCGGGAGCGCGCGGGCAAGACGATGATCGACAAACTCGCGGATGAATTGATTGACGCGGCCAACGCTCGAGGCGGCGCGATCAAGAAGAAGGAAGACGTTCACCGCATGGCGGAAGCCAACAAGGCTTTCGCGCACTATCGCTGGTAGGGATTAGAGAAACCAAAACGAAATGGCTACAGAAACCAAAGGGGCGGCGCAGCAGATTATGGGACGGGCCTTCAAACTCGAAGACACGCGCAACATCGGCATTATGGCGCATATCGACGCGGGCAAAACCACGTCGACCGAGCGCATTCTTTTCTATACCGGTGTGACCTACAAGATCGGCTCCGTGGATGAAGGCACCGCCACGATGGACTGGATGGAGCAGGAGCGCGAGCGCGGCATCACCATCACCAGCGCGGCGACGACAGCTTCCTGGGACCGCTTCGGGAAGAAATATCGCGTCAATATTATCGATACTCCTGGCCACGTGGATTTCACGGTGGAAGTGGAGCGCTCGCTCCGCGTTTTGGATGGCGCGGTGTGCGTATTTGATTCCGTTGCCGGCGTGCAGCCGCAGTCGGAAACCGTTTGGCGCCAGGCCGACAAGTACCGCGTTCCGCGCATCTGTTTCGTGAATAAGATGGACCGCACCGGCGCGGATTTTGACCACGTCATCCGTACGATTCGCCAGCGCCTCGGCGCCCACCCCGTTCCCCTGCAGTTTCCTCTCGGCCGCGAAGATAATTTCATAGGAATCATCGATTTTATCGAAGAAAAGGTAATTGTTTGGCTCGAAGAGACGCTCGGCGCGAAATTCGAGATTTTTCCGGTCGAAAAGCTGTGGGACAAGGCTTTCGTCGATTCGCGGCCCGATGTGGCCGCGGCGCTCAAGGGCGCGGCCATTGACAAGAAGTTTTACGACGAGCACCGCAGCAAGATGGTGGACTACATCGCGGAGCACGACGACGAAGTGATCGACAAGTATTTGACCGACGGGACGTTGTCCGTCGAAGAGATGCGCAAGTCGGTCCGCAAATCGACTCTCCTCTTGAAGATTGTCCCGGTGCTGGCGGGCTCGGCCTTCAAAAATAAAGGCATTCAGCCGCTGCTCGATGCGGTTGTCGATTACCTGCCCTCGCCTGTGGATGTGCCGCCGCTCGAGGGTGTGAACCCCGAAAATGATGAAGTCGTTTTGCGGCGTGCTTCGGACGACGCGCCGTTTTCCGCTTTGGCGTTCAAGATTATGTCCGACCCGTTCGTCGGACACGTCACCTACATCCGTGTCTATTCCGGCGTGCTGCAATCCGGCAGCTACGTCTACAACCCCGGGAAGCGCACCCGCGAACGCATTAGCCGCCTGCTTCAAATGCATGCCAACAAGCGCGAGGAAATTGAAGCCGTTTATGCCGGCGACATTTGCGCCTGCGTCGGTTTGAAAAGCGTAACGACAGGCGACACGCTCTGCGACGAACAGAAGCAAGTCATTCTCGAATCCATCGATTTTCCCGCCCCGGTTATCTCCGTAGCCATCGAACCAAAAACGAAAGCCGACCAGGACAAGCTGGGCGTTGCCATGCAACGGCTGGCGCAGGAAGATCCCACGTTCCGCGTCTCGACCGAACCGGACACCGGGCAAACGTTGATCTCCGGCATGGGCGAATTGCATCTTGAAATTATCGTCGACCGCATGCTGCGCGAATACAACGTGCAGGCCAACGTGGGACGCCCGCAGGTGGCCTACCGCGAAACCATCCGCAAAAAAGCCGAAGCCGAAGGCAAGTACATCAAGCAGACCGGCGGCCGCGGACAGTATGGCCATTGCGAGATTGTCCTGCACCCCATGCCCAGCGCCGCGCATGAAAATATGCACGAGATGTCCACCGACGAACTGGACGCCATTGCCAAAGAATTCGCGGGCGGTTCCGGTGGTAAATGGAAATTCGACAAAGAACACCGCTTCCTGTTTATTGACAAAGTCGTTGGCGGCTCAATTCCGCGCGAGTTTATTGCGCCGATCGAGGCGGGCATCCGCGAAGCATTGGACAACGGAATTTTGGCGGGCTTCACGATGGTCGATGTCGCCGTAGTTTTGGTCGACGGTAGCTATCACGACGTGGACAGCTCGGAAATGGCATTCAAAATTGCAGGCTCCATGGCTTTCAAGGAAGCTTGTGCGCGCGCCAAGCCGGTGCTGCTCGAGCCCATCATGAAAGTCGAAGTTGTCGTTCCGGAAGAATACATGCCCCCGGTCTTCGGCGACTTGAATGCGCGGCGTTCGGCGATTCAAGGCACGGAAAATCGCGCCGGGAGCAACGTGATTCGCGTGGAAGTTCCCCTGGCACAAATGTTCGGCTACGCCACGGATTTGCGCAGCCGCACGCAGGGCCGCGCCACGTTCACTATGCATTTTTCGCACTACGCGGAACTTCCTGCGGCACTGGCCGAGGAAGTCATCAAGAAGCAGAGGGGCGAGAAGTAGAACAGATTTTGATTTAGTCGGTTTACGAATTCGACTGAGGAGCAGAAGGCGATGGCGAAGGAGAAATTCGAGCGCAGCAAGCCGCATTGCAACATTGGGACGATCGGGCACATTGACCATGGCAAGACGACCTTGACGGCGGCGATTACCAAGGTGCTGTCGAAGCACAACCCGAAGGTGCAGTTTCGGGCG
>DATLVZ010000049.1:0-71492 GCA_035576885.1 Candidatus Acidiferrum sp.
TGGTTACACTCTGTCATTAGAAAGGCCGCCCTTCTCTTGGCATTTACTTCGCCTAGACAACGCAGTTATGCCTGAGAAAGCGGCCTTTTTCTACTTCAAATCAGATGTCTTTGCACAATCCTGGTGAGAAATCCGGGCTAGTGCTGCCGCGGCGAGTGTGTGGTGTTATCGGCGGGTCCCCCCTCCCCTATTTTTCGTAAGTGCGGATTCTAAATCACTTAGATTTCTTGTAAGTCGTTTAGAAACAACACTTGGGGGTGCTTTTCGTAAGTGTTCATTCTAAAGAGTTTGTAGATAAACATAACTCATGCTCCGAACTCACGATTTTTGACACGATGCAGCGTTTGCCAAAGAAGTGCGGCATCGCTCTGGCACTGGCGAAAATGGGGCGGGTAACCGGGCTTTGCTAGATCCTCGGCTGGGCATTCCTAAAACGCCGCGTGCCGAAAAGCGCACAGGCTGAAGCCTGCGCCACCAAAACAAAAACGGCAACCGATGGCTGCCGTCTTCGGGAATTTTCCCAGTTATAAGAATAACCCAGTCCGGCATTTTCTTCAAGAGACAAATTGGACTCCACAGGACTAATACCGCCGTGGAAGCCAACTAGCCGGGATTAGGTCCTTGGCCGGGCGAAAAGGCCTGAACACCCATTGAGTCAAATTGGGCGCTTGAGCCAGCGAGCAGGAGAAAGCTTTGTCCTAGTAGGTGGATTGTGGCGGGCAATAAAAGAAAAGAAAGAGCTTGACATCTGAAGTAGTGTTATAGTTAACTATAACACTATAGGGCGACGGGTTCGTTGAAGCAGGTTGATCGCAAGTGACTGAGCCAGCGAATAACCCCGCCCCGAAATCGGGAAGAAATGAATTTCTTAAGGAGAATGAAACATGAAATCCATTCGTTTTGTGTTGTCCGTTGTTCTGATGTCGCTCTCCACCGTCGCTTTCGCGCAGTCCGAGGCGCAAAAGGCCTCCGTGGTTCCTGTGCCGTCCGCGGCGCAGAAGTCATTCGCAACCATGAAAACCCTGGCGGGAGAGTGGGAAGGCCCCGTCACCGTCCCGGAAATGCCGGAGATGTCCGGCGGCAAGCCAATGCACGCCTCGCTTCGCGTTACTTCACGGGGAAACGCCCTCGTGCACGAATTCCAGGAAGCAGGAACGCCGTTGGATGCGACAAAGTACGACCATCCAGTCACGATGCTCTACGTAGATGGAGACCAGCTCACGCTGATTCACTATTGCGACGCGGGGAACCGGCCGCGCATGACCGGCAAGTTGTCGCCCGACGGCAAGACGATCGAGTTCGAGTTCGCAGACATCAGCGGGAGCACGGCGTACCACATGCACCATGCGGTGTTTACGATCATTGACGCCGACCATCACACCGAGGATTGGACGTTCATGATGAAGGACAAGGCGATCCACGCGCACTTTGACCTGAAGCGGGCACAGTGACTGAGAGCGTCGCTGATAAGGGGTACTGGAAACTCTGATGGACCGTGAGTGGAACGACAGTCAGCCGATATACCGCCAGCTTCGTGACCGTGTGGTTGCGATGATCCTCGACGGCGTGCTCAAGGAAGGCGATCCGCTGCCGTCCGTACGCAACGTCGCGGCTGAATATCGTGTGAATCCACTTACGGTCCTGAAGGGCTATCAACAATTAGTGGATGAGGGACTGGTAGAGAGCAGACGAGGCCTGGGCATGTTCATCAATGCTGGCGCACGCAGTTTGTTGCTCGAAGGCGAACGAAAGAAGTTTCTTGGCGAAGAATGGCCGAGGGTCCGCGCGACCATCGAGCGGCTCGGCCTGAAGGCGGAAGAACTGCTGAACGGCGCAAACCCCGGGCCGTCTTCGGATAAAGCACAGTCGAAACGCGCCGAGTCGAAGCCCCGCAAAGAGGAGCGCTAAAGCCATGGCATGCATAGAAGCACGTGGTCTCCGGAAGGCGTTCGGAGCAACGGTCGCGGTGGACGGCATCAATTTGCGTGTCGAAGAGGGCCGCATCCTCGGACTAATCGGTCCCAACGGGGCGGGCAAAACCACAGCGCTCAATGCGATTTTAGGCCTGACCTCCTATGAGGGTGAGCTGAGGGTGCTCGGACGAGACCCCTGGACGGAGCGCGAAAAGCTGATGCGCGACGCCTGTTTCATTGCCGATGTCGCCGTGCTGCCGCGCTGGATGAGGGTTTGGCAGGCTCTCGATTACTTCGCGGGCGTGCATCCGCGCTTCGACCGGGCGAAGGCGGAAGGCTTTCTTGCGAAGACCACCATCGGGCGCGCCAGCAAGGTCCGGGAATTGTCGAAGGGCATGGTGGCGCAACTGCATCTCGCCCTGGTCATGGCCATTGACGCGAAATTGCTGGTGCTGGACGAGCCGACGCTTGGCCTGGATATTTTGTATCGCAAGCAGTTCTACGATTCGCTGCTGAATGACTACTTCGATGGAAGCCGCACCATCGTGGTGACCACGCATCAAGTGGAAGAGATTCAGGACGTCCTGACCGATGTCATGTTCATAAACCGCGGCCGCATCGTATTTGATTGCAGCATGGAAGAATTCGAGTCGCGCTATCTGGAAGTGATGGTGAATCCCGAGCAGATCGCCGCAGCACGAGCGCTGAAGCCGATTCACGAACGCCAAGTGTTTGGGCGGAGCATCCTGCTGTTCGATCGCGTCGAACGCCAGCAACTCGCCGAGCTTGGCGACGTGCGAACGCCGAGCCTAGCCGACTTGTTTGTTGCCGTGCTCAGCAATCAAAGCGACGCGGCCCAAGGAGGGACTCGATGAGTACCCCATCAAGCACCGTGCCCGGGTCTCCCCCCGAATCGCGAGTAACCGCGCCTGCGGTCATCACCGCCAGTCGGCGCATGTACTGGTCGGTGCGGCGCGAATTGTGGGAGCACCGTTCGATTTATATCGCGCCGCTGGCCGCCGCCGCCGTTTTTCTGCTGGCCTTCTTGACTGGGTTGACGCTCAGCCCGTCGCATCGGCACGCGCCGCTCGACGTACCGTACGAATTCGCAGCTGCTTTGATCATGGGAACGGCTTTTATCGTGGGGATTTTCTACTCACTCGACGCGCTGTACGGAGAGCGCCGCGATCGCAGCATCCTGTTCTGGAAGTCGCTGCCAGTTTCCGACCTCACCACCGTGCTCTCGAAGTTCGCCATTCCCCTCATCATTCTGCCGCTGCTGAGTTTCGCCATCGCAGTTATCACGCAGTTCGTCATGCTGCTGCTGAGCAGCGCAGTCCTACTAAGCAGCGGCTTAAGTGTCGGGACGCTCTGGGTCCACATGTCGTTCTTCCACATGTCCCTGATGCTCCTCTACCACATTCTGACCGTTCATGGCCTGTGGTACGCGCCCATCTACGGGTGGTTGCTGCTGGTTTCAGCATGGGCACCACGCGCGCCGTTTATCTGGGCGTTCTTGCCTCCGTTCGTGATCTGGGGAGTCGAAAAGATTGCGTTCAGAACTTCGCATTTCCTCGGCATGCTGCAGTACCGCTTGACCGGGCCGGAGCCTGCCACCACCACCGCGCGGAGCGGAAATCTGATGGAAATGATGTCAGCGCTCACTCCGGTGCAATTTTTCAGTACGCCGGGGCTGTGGGTAGGGCTGGCAGTTGCCGCGATATTCCTCGCCACAGCGGTGCGGCTACGGCGGTACCGCGAACCAATCTGATTCGATGCTCGCTTGATGCAGTACCCGGTGTAAGAAAAACGAATAGGTGCACAACTGAAATGATGGAACGAATTGCAGAAACGTCGCCGCGTCTCAAGGCCAGGATTGCAGGTGTCTTTTACCTGCTCATTGCGAATTTCTAAGCAACAAAATTCTGATTTGATGTTCAGGAGGACAAATGGAACCACTTATTGATGTTAACTGCTCACCGATGGAATGTACTTCTCTCTCGCCGAGTGCTCCGATTTGGCAGGACATCCTGGCACAGGCAATGACCGGGGAACTACTCGCGGCGATGAACTACACCTCTTTATCGGAGATGTGCGAGGATCCCGCAGAAAGAGCCGATGCATTGGAGCATGCGCAGGGTGAACAGGGGCATGCCGTAGCATTCGCTGCCGAGGGCCGCAGGATTGGAGTGGAGGTCACCAATAACGTCGGCGCGAAGCATTGGAAGCGGCTCCGCGACGCCTTTCTGCGTTGCATCACAGAGCGGGACTTTGTCGGCTGCCTGATCGTCCAGGAAATCATGCTGGAATCCTTCGCCGTCGCAAGCTATTCACGCGTAGGAAAGGTGGCGCCGGGGAGCCTAGGCAAAACCTTTGCTCGCATCGCAGCCGAGGAAGAAGATCACGTCGATCATGCCATGTCGATTCTGAGAGCGGAGCGAGCCCGAGACGCGCAGCGGTTCGACGACAAGGTCTACCGGCTGCATCTGGACGTGATGACCACCCTCGCGCAGATGCTGGCAAAGGAATGCAAGGATGGACATTGCGAAGTGTGCCACGCCAGCTGTGTGAAGCCATCCTTGTTCGAAGTCAAGTTGTCGGCAGCCGAGCTTCGGGGGGCGTCGCTGCAGCAGTATCTGAAGACGCTGGACATGCTGGGGATACCCGGGGAGGTAACACTTGCATGGGTGACTCAGTTGCCGGTGTAGGCAGGCAAGGGCGGAATACCGAAGTCGATTTCGCTCTCATCGGGCATCAGGAGAGTTGGCGCGCGGCTGCGGACGTACTCGCGGTCCTGCGCGGACCGGAGCGCACGCCTCTGCCAGACGACGAGATCAAGGACATCCTTCCGTGGATTCCGCCCAGAGCGGTCTGCCATGTCGACGTCGAATCAATCCTCCGCACGAAGAGCGGAGGCGCGAGGGCGCGCGGCCTGTACATCGACTCCTTCATTCCTCCCGACCGTCTGGAAGCTGCCTACGTGCACGAGAACATCGCCCGCGTTCGAGGGGCGGCCGCCTGCGCGATCCAGGCAGGAGCGAAGATCGTGAGTCTCGGCGGATTCAGCTCCATTTTGATGGAGGGCAACTTCGATCAGCTTCCGGGAAGACACGATACGGTCTTCACGACAGGCAATACGTTGACCGTTGCGTTCATCGTCCAAGGCATCAAGAAGATGTGTGCGCTGGAGGGCCGGAACCTCTCAAGATCAACGCTGCTCATCGTGGGAGCAACAGGAGATGTGGGTTCCGGCTGCGTCCGTTGTTTGGCGCCACTCGTAAGGCGAGTGCTGCTCAGCGCACGCAAAGTGGAACGACTAGGCAGGCTCGCAACGGAGTTGCAAGACGATGGAGTTCAGGTCGAGGTCGCGACGGATCTCCAGCGATTCTCCGCAGAGGCCGACGTCGTGATCTGCGCGGCGAGTCTGGCGTCCCCTTCGCTTTTCTTGGGCCGGATCGCGCCTGACGCAATTATTTGCGATGCGGGCTACCCGAAGAACTTGTCTCCAACGGCGGAGATGCTTGGCGCAAAAGTCTTCTTCGGAGGTCCGGGACAAATCACAGGCGGAATGAAGTTCACGCCGGATTTTCATGGAGTTCTGAATCGGCATCCGTTCCCCGATGTGGTTCATGGCTGTTTACTTGAAGGCATGGCTCTTGCACTGGACGGGCGGTTCGAACCTTTCTCTCAGGGAAGAGGGTTCATCACTCCAGAGCGGGTCGAGGAGATGGAGACCATTGCGGCACGGCATGGGATCTATCTCGCACCGCTTTATAATGCCGACGGACCATTGGAGGACGGACTGGATGCCAGATGGAATGGTCGAGAGCATGGGTCCATGGGCGAGAGACGAAGTCAGACTGTCGAATCTTCTTTTTGAGATACCTTGGGAGGATTGAGCGTCGGACCGCGGGCATTATCTATCCAGCCATGTGATACCTGATGTGATGGAGCGGACTGCTGGCTCCGTACTTATCTGATGCCAAGTTTCCGATTGAAGAGCCATGGGCCTTTAGGAGCGCCCACTTTGCTTCATTGGCCGATCGCTTCAGAAACAGCAAAACCCAGACCCCCTGCACGCGAGTCTGCTCCGCTGCGCTTCGAACCGGGCGAGCGTGACCGTTGGGCGCGCCAGAAAGTTAACGTTGATCAAGGCGGCGTCTTTCGATCGTCTTACGTTTGCGGGAGGTGTTCATCACGTTGTGGGCGAGTCATGGGCAACCCGGAAGTTATCCCAGTTGAGCCGATTTGCGCCATTAGTTCCGGTTAGCCGACCACCCGGAAGTTGGCCAGACCAGTCAATACAAGCGTTTAACGCTACCAATAGGATTTAGGTGCGAAGCGAAATTCATCAAATAACGCCCACGTTGACTTGCCTTTGAGTGCAGCCTAACATGCCTCGCCAAGGGCTGGTTCTCAGCAATGATTGGTCAGACCATCTCGCATTACCGCGTCATCGAAAAGCTCGGTGGCGGCGGTATGGGAGTTGTTTACAAAGCGGAGGATACTCGTCTCCACCGTTTCGTCGCGCTCAAGTTCCTGCCTGAGGAAGTAGCCCGAGACCCGCAAGCCCTAGCCAGGTTCCAACGCGAAGCACAGGCTGCGTCTGTCCTGAATCACCCCAACATCTGCACGATCCATGACATCGGTGAGCAAGACGGGCATGCCTTTATTGCCATGGAGTTTCTGGAAGGCGCGACGTTGAAGCACTACATTGCCGGGCGTCCCATGGAATTGGACACTCTGCTCTCGCTCGGCATCGACATTGCGGACGCCCTCGATGCCGCCCACGCCAGAGGAATCGTTCATCGCGACATTAAGCCTGCGAACATCTTTGTCACTAATCGGGGGCACGCCAAGATTCTCGATTTTGGCCTGGCGAAGCTCACTGTTGGTGCCGAAGGTGTTGGCGCTTCCGCGATGGCTACAGCAACCTCGGGAGAGTTGCTGACCAGCCCTGGCAGCGCAGTGGGCACCATCGCGTATATGTCGCCTGAGCAAGCACGCGGAGAAGAGTTGGATGCACGCACGGATTTGTTCTCGTTCGGTGCGGTGCTCTATGAGATGGCGACGGGGCGGATGGCGTTCCAGGGCAGCACTGCTGCCGTCATCCATGACGCGATTTTGAATCGAGCGCCGATTCCTCCATCTAGGCTGAACACGGACTTGCCTCTGGAGCTAGGAGGAATCGTTAACAAGGCGGTGGAAAAAAACCGCAAGCTGCGCTACCAGAATGCAGCCGACATCCGGACTGACTTGCAGCGGCTGAAGCGCGACTCGGATTCTGCGCGGTTGCCTGCAACGACGGAGGCGAAGACTCCATCACGATTTGGAAAGCGCTGGAAGATTGTCGCCCCTGCTGCCCTAGCGGTCGTGGCGCTCGCCGTGGGCCTGTACTTATATTTCCACCGCAACCCGACGCTATCCGAAGAAGACACGCTTGTGCTGGGCGACTTTACCAATACAACGGGTGATCCCGTCTTCGACGACACCTTGAAACAGGCGATTTCCGTACAGTTAGCGCAGTCCCCATTCCTTAACATCCTCTCTTATGCAAGAACTCGCGCCACCCTCAGGCTGATGGCCAAGCCCTTAGATACCAGGCTGACGCCAGACGTGGCCAGTGATCTCTGCCAGCGCGCAGGAGGTAAGGCTTATATTTCAGGTTCGATTTCTAGCTTGGGCAGTCAGTATGTCATCGGTCTCGATGCCACCAATTGCAAAACTGGCGATCTCCTC
Organism: Candidatus Acidiferrum sp.; assembly: GCA_035576885.1. Classification (GTDB taxonomy): domain Bacteria; phylum Acidobacteriota; class Terriglobia; order Acidiferrales; family UBA7541; genus Acidiferrum. The sequence goes on from DATLVZ010000049.1 coordinate 7,653, forward strand.
GTACAGGAACAAGTGACTGCGGGAAACAAGGAACACATCCTAAAGGCCCTAGACCAAGCGGCGATCAAGCTTCGCGAAAAGCTCGGGGAATCGCTCAGTACGGTCGAGAAGTTCGACGTTCCCCTCGATCAAGCCACCACGCCTTCTCTTGAAGCCTTGAAGGCGCTCTCCGTGGGCGTTAAAACTCTGCAGGAGAAAGGCAGCGCGGCGGCGATTCCCTTCTTCAATCGCGCCATCGAACTTGACTCTAAATTCGCGGCTGCTTACGAAGCCTTGGGAATTTCGTACTCCAACCTCAGGGAGCCTGGCCTGGCTACGGAGAACCTGCAGAAGGCTTTTGACTTGCGCGATAGGGTGAGCGAGAGAGAAAAATTCCGCATCTCAGGTTCCTATTACCTGCTCGCCACCGGCGAACTCGAGAAGGCCATCCAGGTTTACGAACTTTGGGCCCAGACCTATCCACGCAACGGCGAACCTCTCGGTAATTTGGGCGTTGATTACGTCTACTTAGGACAATACGGAAAGGCCATTAGCGCGAGCCTCGAGGACCTCCGCTTGAATCCAGGCAGCGCGGCAGCCTACACCAACCTGGTAGGTCTGTATCCTGCGGTGAATCAGCTCGACGAAGCGGACCTCATGTATCAGCAGGCTATAACACACAAGGTTAACAATCCGTTCCTGCATGGAAATCGCTATGGAGTGGCCTTCCTTGCCAACGACGCCGCTGGAATGCAAGAGCAAGTCGCTGCGGCTGCCGGCAAACCGGGTGAAGACGTGCTTCTTTCGTTCCAGTCCGACACCGCGGCATTCTATGGGCTTCTGGCAAGCGCCCGTAGACTCTCACAACGCGCCATCGACTCCGCTCGCGCCAGTGACTCAAAAGAGACCGCAGCAGCATGGCAGATGGACTCCGCCCTGCGCGAAGCTGAGTTTAACAACATATCGCGCTCGCGGCAGGAAATCACTTCCGCTCTCGCCGAAGCCCCCACCCGCGATGTAAGCGTTCTCGCCGCTCTGGCGTTCTCGCGCATCGGAGATGTCGTTCGGGCGGAGCGCATGGCACACGATTTAGCGGTGCGCTTTCCCCTCAATACGGCTATAAACCGCTATTGGTTGCCTTCCATTCGCGCCTCCATCGAAATGAGACACAAGAATCCGGCAAAGGCTCTCGAGGATCTCCAGACCGCGGCTCAGTACGAGCTAGGTTCGCCGCTTCCGCAGTTCGAGGTTGGAGGGTCGCTATATCCCGTGTACATTCGTGGCGAAGCGTACCTTTTGCTCCACCAGGGCAAGGAAGCAGCGTCGCAATTCCAAAAATTCCTGGACTACCGCGGGGTCGCCGTGAATTGCCCCCTGGGTGCCCTGGCGCGCCTTCAGCTCGGCCGCGCCTTCGGACTACAGGGCGACACCGACCGGTCTCGGGCCGCCTATCGGGATTTCTTCCGACTGTGGAAGGACGCCGACGCCAACATTCCGGTCCTGGTCGCTGCCAAGTCCGAGTACGCGACGCTGAAGTAGCTAGGCGCAGTTGACGGAACAGTCGACGCCTAGCCTCACGAGATTAAGAGCTGTCCATCGAAGTTGTGTTGGGTTAGCCCGAGATTCGATAGGGTCCAATCGGTGATTCTGAGCGGATCACGAGCTATCCGGAAGCTATCAGCTCGCCTGTCGGGTTAGTACCGATAAACGCGCATGTGATGACTGGTTTGGCCACCTTCCTGGTGGCCGGCAAACCGCGAAAAGCAAATTAAAACAGGTGGATTTCCGTTTCGAGGATCGAGAATTGCGCGGCTTGGAGCCGAATCCGAACACCAAATCTCGATGGGCGAAGCTGGCTAGGGAAGGCAAGAAGGCGATGCAGTTTTTGGAACGGGGGAAATACATCGCCGTTGCCGTGGAGGGAAAGGTACATATTTATAGGTAGGGATGGGGCGGTGGAAGAGTGAGGAGAGACGCGACCCCAAGCTAGCCGGTATGGGCCTGCCATCCGGCAGGAGCTGCACATGCTAAAGCCTGTGCCACTTGGTCGTTCTCTTCGGAGGTGCTCTTCGGAGGTGCAGAGAAGTCTGAACTCGCACACGCAAAACCGGCGCGCGGCTCCTAGCCCCTTGGTCTAGAAGCCCGGGCAAGCTGGGGCAGGATGAATCGTGCCCCTACAAGGACCGGCGTGGTCAGAAATACGGTTTAGATTCAGGACCTTGGCGGATAACTTTTTATTGAAATCAATGGATTATTAAAGTAAATGCGAGTATTCAATCGAGTAGCATCTTTCGGCGGGACACCCCGCAACCGCTAGGGGTAGCGGAAGACTGGCAGGTTTCCACTAGGAGGATTCAGATGCAACGACGTCATGGTGTGTTTGCGTGGATCGCGCTGTGCATGTTGGTGCTGGGATGCGCTGAACTGGCCATGGCGCAGGTGAATACGGCGACGCTATCCGGAACGGTGACTGACCAACAGGGGCTTGCCGTCCGGGGAGCGAAGGTCACACTCACCAACGCTGGAACCGGTGCTGAACGCACGGTGGACACCGACGATGCCGGACGATACAAGGTGGTGGGCCTGCCGCCGGGAAGCTACAAAGTAAGCGTCGACGGCGGCGCAAGTTTTGCGGTTTACCAAAATGAAGCGGTGGTCGTGACGGTGGGCTCGGATGCGACGTTCGACGTTCGGCTTGAGCTAAAAGGGATGCAGCAGACCGTCACCGTAACGACGGAGACGGCTCCCATCGAAACGACAAAGACCGAGGTCTCGCAAACTGTGGGCGAGAGACGGATCGACAACCTGCCGATCAATGGGCGGAATTACATCAACTTTACTTTGACAAGCTCCCAGGTAAACCGGGACGTTGCGCCTACCATCGGCCCGGCGCCAACGAGCGGGCTGAACTTCGGCGGGCAACGTGCGCGTTCGAATGAGGTAAGCGTCGATGGGGCCGATGCAGTGGATAACTCCATCAACGGGATACGCGCGACAGTTTCGCAGGAAGCTGTGCAAGAGTTTCAGCTTATTTTGGGCGACTACGGCGCGGAGTACGGACGGGCCACGGGCGGCGTCGTCAATATTGTGACCAAGAGCGGCGGAAACGATTTTCATGGCGACGTTTTCGGCTACCTCCGGAACAAAGCCTTTCAGGCGCGGAATGCTTTTTCGGGCCAAGTGGATCCCGCGACCGGGACACTTGATCCAACGAAACAGGCTTACACGCGAGTTCAAGCCGGCCTCACACTGGGCGGCGCACTGAAAAAGGACAAGACGTTTTACTTTTTTTCCTATGAAGACACGCTGCGCGAAGAAACGGGCTTTTCGAGCATCGGGCAAACACAAGGAGGCGGAGGACCCTGGGGAATGACGAGCGTAACGCTTCCTACTCCGGGTGGCCCGCTGGCCGTACAGCTGACTCAATCCCAGGCGGCCACCGTGCAATCTCTGTTACAAACGGGAGTTCCCGCGTTCCAAACCCTCGGAGTGCAGTACGGGGTGTTCATGGGTTCGGCGTCAAGTGTGGCTTTGAATAGAGTGGATTTTGGAGCGGTGGCGACGAACTTTGGTTTGAATCCAGGTCCCGGCGCACACTTTCCCATTCCAGTGACCTGCCCAATTGGGGCGACGGTGGGGAACGTGGTCTGTCCCGCGACGCCGATCGCACCGACATTTGGTTACAACTACGCGATGGTGCCGCTCCCCACTTCGTATAAGGCGTTGAATTCCTTGCGCGGAAACTTCCCGGTAACGGAGAAGACTAGCCTTTGGTCACTCCGGCTGGACCAAAAATGGAGCAATCAGAACAACTCCTTCCTCCGTGTCGGAGTTTCACCGTCGCTGGTAACGGGAATTGAGTCCACTGCGCAGAACCAAACCTTCGGAGAGAACGCGGGATCGCGTACCGGTATAAACCAGTCGCGGGACCTCGACATTGTGTTCCAGCACGACACGATTTTGAGCGCCACAGGGTTTAACGAATTCCGAGCTCAGGTAGCGAGGCGTGGTTTGCATTTCGGATTTTCCCAGCTTCCGGGCGGAAGCGATATCGGCGTGAACATTCCCGGTTTCGCGTACTTTGGGCGCGAGCCGTACTCGACAGTGGACCGCATCGAGCGGCGTTTTGAATTCACGGATCACGTGAGCCTGATCCGCGGAAATCACACGTTCAAGATGGGTGGCGACTACAATTTGATTCAGTTGCGATCCGGGAAGGCGCAGATATTCGAGCTGGACTACGGCGGCGTGGTCAACTTCGGCGGATTCGCAACATCCACAGTCACAAGCAACGCACTCCATGATTGCTATAGTTCGACGACCGGCGCCGGGCACAACGGGACTTGCGGTCCCGGCGAATTCTCTCTTCCGGGGACCACAGGACTCCAGTCCTACGGGTTGGGGATACCGACGACGTACATTCAGGGCATCGGCCAGTCTAACCAGCCATTCGACAACTTTCCGATCGCACTATTCATTCAAGATAGCTGGCGCGCGAACCGGCACCTGACGTTCAACTATGGAGTGCGGTACGACGTGGAAATTACACCGCTTTTTTCGCCGCTGAACGCTTTCAACGCAGCGGCAGAAAAAGCGCTGGGCGTGACGGAGGGAATTCCACGAGACTACAACAACGTGGCTCCGCGCCTGGGCATCGCGTGGGATCCTAAGGGGGATGGGAAAACCGTGATCCGGGCCGGATTTGGCCTGTTCTATGATCATCCTTTGCTGGCAGTCGCATTTGACTCAGCTACGGCAGATGGCGGCCGATCAGTGCAGTTAATCACCGCAGGTGGAGGATCTTCGGGATGCGGGGTCCTTCCCGCGGGGTCCGCGCCGCCAGGGTATCCGATGTGTGGTTCGAGCGTCACCGGTAATGCGCTGGATGGCCCAACGAATTTGAATGGATCAACGATTTTCCAGGGAGCCCTGAATGCTCTGCCGAGCATGGCTTACTTGCCAAATCAGCAGAGGTTTGATCCCCTCGCTCCAAATTCGCTATTTGCGAATCAGAATTACTTGGCTGCGGGATTTCCGCTGCCCATTTTGCCGTTCGTCCTGCCGGTCTCGAGGAATTTCGAATTTGGCGTCGCGCAACAGGGCAACCTCACCATTGAACGGCAGATAGCGGGGTCGTGGAAAATCAGCGTGGGCTACCAATACACGAAGGGACAGCATTTGAACCGCCCGGTGGATGTTAACTCGACGGATCCGCAATTGCTCACGCAAAATTATGCGGATTGCGTTGTTTCAGGGATGACCACGTGCAGCTCGTCACCGGTAAGCATCGCGGTACCGGCAGGACAGGTAACCACAGTGACGGGGTGCACATTTACTCCTACGATTCCCAGCCTTGTCGGAACTTTGAGCAACTGCCCAGGGCCGCTCGCGGGATTGAACGGGACACCCGTCGGAACCGCGGCCGCTTTCAACTTCTTCCGCCCCTCTGGACCTAATCCTTCATTTGCGGGACCAAACGCGGCGGCATATCCATTCTTGGTTGGCGCGGCGGGGGCTTCGTGCTTCCCGGCCGGATTTTTCGGGGCGGGCGCTGCTCAGAAGTGCTATCCGACAGGATTTGGAACTCCGGTGGCGTTTAACAGCGTGGACGCGCAGCTCTCGGACGGCAATTCGGTCTATCATGGCCTTACGGTAAACGTACAGAAGAGGTTTTCACACGCTTTTGAGATGCTCTCCAGTTACACATGGTCGCACACGATCGACGACTCCACGGACCTGCAATCTCCTCTCGAGCCGCAGGACAGCCGCTTCCCATTCTTCGAGCGGAGCAATTCAGACTTCGACCAGCGGCACCGCTGGGTGACCAGCGCGGTTTTCCAGTCGCCGACGGCAAAGAGCGGCGATGGCGCCTGGAAATACTTCATCGGTGACTTCACGATGTCACCGATCATCGAGGTGTCATCCGGACGGCCGTACACGATCATCACGGGGACCGATTATCGGCTGGATCTTGGCGCGTCAAACGGAAGGCCTTCTGTTATCACTTCAGGAGCTGGAACAACTTCGCAGTTCATTCCGGGAAAGACATTTGTGGTGCCGACGAAGTGCCTGACAAACAGCGGGCAAACTTTCAGCATCCCGGGAATAACTCCGCCGTTCGGATGCAATGGCAATTTGGGGCGCAACCCGTTCGTCACGCCGGGATTCTTCCAAGTTGACTTGCGGCTTTCGCGGCGGTTCAATCTTGGCGAGCACCTCAAGTTGGATGTGATTGCGGATGGATTTAACCTGACGAACCGGCTCAACGTGGCTGCGGTAAATCAGCTATGCAATCCGGGAGCAGGTTCGACGTGCAGTGCGGGACAGCCGACGGCGGCTTACGACGCGCGGCAGTTCCAGTTTGCATTGAAAGTGAGCTGGTAGGTTCCATCTGACGCTTGATTATATAGAAGCCGGAGCAAGGCTCTCCATTTGAGCAGACCGCCTGCTAGCTAGGTTATTTCTCGCCTTCGAGAAGTGAAGCGTTCAATGAGCGGAGAGAAGTCTCCGTGGGTTCTACCGCGGGCAACTCGGCCGCATGGCTTCCCTTTTCTTTCAGCCTCCGAACAGACGGAAGCACACGCCCTTCCATAGAGCCCACGGCATTGTTAAATGACTTATTGGCCCGCTCAAGCCCGCTGCGCATATCATCGAAGTATTCGAGGAATTTCAGGATACGTTCGTAGAGCTCTCTGCCAATGTCGCTGATCTCTTGGGCATTCTCTGCGATCTGCTCCTGCCTCCATCCGTAAGCAACCGCTCGGAGCAGCGCGATCAAATTCGTGGGACTTGCCAAAACCACCTTCTTTTCCATGGCATCCTCAAGAAGGGTCGGATCACTCTCCAGCGCAGCGCTGAAAAACGATTCGCCTGGCACGAACATCACCACGAATTGCGGGGCTCGATCAAACCGCTTCCAATACTCTTTCGAGGAAAGCTGAGATACATGGTCTCGCACGAGACGCACGTGCTCCGCGAGTCCGGCTTGGCGCTCAGCATCGGTTTGGGCGGCCGCTACCCTTAAAAATCCATGGAGGGGAACTTTGGCATCCACAATAACGTTTGCATTCCCGGGAAGGTGCACGACCAGGTCGGGACGAAAGCGTTTCTCGTCCTCATCTCCGGATACAGACACTTGCTCATCGAAATCGCAATGCGGCGACATTCCCGCCAGTTCCACGCATCGCCGCAGCGTCAACTCCCCCCAGCGCCCTCGCACCTGAGGCTGCCGGAGCGTGCTAACAAGAGTCCCTGTTTCTTTCTGAAGATCGCGGTTCGATTGGGCCAGAGTTTGCACTTGCGCTCGAAGCTCGCCATAGGCTGATTGACGATTCGATTCCAGTTCGCGGAGGTGCGTTTGCATTTCCGTCAGCCGCTGCTGAAGAGGGTCGACCATGCCCTTGATCGATTCCTGCCTCTGCGCAAGATCGCCTGACGCTTGCTTCTGCAGAGTGCCCAATCGTTCCTGCGCCAACTGGAGAAACTGCTCGCTTGAATTCTGTAACACCTTTCCTGCGAGAGAATCGAACGCTTCCCGCAACTTGCTCTCGGCCTCGCTCAGGAGACTCTTCTGCTCCTCAAGATTGGCGCGCTCGTTCTGCCGGTCAGCTTCTGCTTTAGTACGGAGAGTCTGCTCGGCGGTCAGGTCTTTGCGCAGCTTGTCTAAGTCGCCGCGGGAAATTTCGAGCTGTTTCCGGGTTTCACCAAGTTGTGCGGCTACGGCAGCGGATTCCGATTGGAGGCGATTCGCGCGCGAGGAAGCGAGCAGCCAACCCAGGAGCACGCCGACTCCCAGAGCGAGGCCGGCGCTGACAACAAGGGACAAGATCATGGGCGTCTCCAAGATTGTCTTGCCTACTACAAGCAAGAAATGTAACACAGGGTTGGGGAGAAGATTGCGGGTGAACGGCCCCTCCGTCCAAAAACGCTTTGAGGCAGGTTAGTGTGGGACGGCGCGCGGAGAGAGCAGCCGAATCGAAATTAGAAAATTGCCGCGTTTGCGGCCTACGACTTCGAAGTGGGCCACGTTCTCCTCGCCGCCCGAACTGGAAACCCGAAGAGGATTTCCCCCGGTAAGTTCCGCGATGTCCGGCGCCAGGTTCTTGGCTTCGAGGGAGATTTTGCTGGTTGTGCCGCGCACGTGGACGGAGAGCTGGCGGTGCACACCAGGCAGGAGCGGCGAAGAATCGGCCTCCAGATTGAGGGCCACAAAAATGACTTCGAGAGGCGGCCCATAGCGTTTTGCGCAGGAAATGTCGACGGAAGCGCGGCCAGGCTCAAGCTCGGGAGGCGGCAAGACTACCAGCGAGGTCGGCGAGGACGCGAGCACGAAGGCCGGCGCACCGGAAATAGTGATCTGGTTAGCGTCCGCTCCTCCGCAAAAACCACGTCCGGCGATTTCGAAACGGTCGGTGAGCGAAGCGAACTTGGGGATCGCGGTTACTTCGATCGCGGTCGCAGCACTTCCATCTGGCGACAAAATTGTTACGGGAACGCGGCCCTCGCGGCCGACGATGGAACCAAGAATAACCCCGGGATTGAGAGGCGCGACGAAGAGGGCGCGGCCAGTCGCGTCGGTGGTCAGTCGGTCGCCATTCGAAAAGACAACGGTGGCGCCCGGTGTCAGGCGGCCGTTTATGTCCAGCACCGCCAGCGTTGCTCTGTCTCCCGAAACCATGGTGCGCGGCAACAAAAGGATGCGACCGTGAGACGGCGACTGTTGTCCGAATGCTGATACAAGTATGAAAGGTAGAGTCAGCGCCAGGCAGAGGCATCGCAACACGAAGGGAGGCGGCAGGCGGCGGTCAAGCATGGTGAGATTGTAGTCGAGAGGCGGCGGGCTGAGGAAGCTACGAGGAGTCATGCGAAGAAGAAAACTGCGCAAACACGAAATCGTCGCTCATCGATTTGCTTTGACGGGTTCCTCGACAGGAGAATAAACCAGAACGGTGCGGCCGGGGACGCCAGCCGCCAATCGCCGCAATTTGTAAACGAAGGAACGCGACCCCGAGCCTCGAGAACTTTCCTCCAGCCGGTAATAACGGTCTCCATAGCGAACCACGCGGGGCGGATTCCAGTCCGGTTTTGCCCGTGAAGAGCGAATTTCAAGAAATTCCTCGGAATCGTTCCTGGCAACGCAGAGCTCATCGGGAACCTGCGAGAGCCGGGCCGTCACAACCTTATCTCGGAGGGCGCCAACATAGGAAGTTACATGGCTTTGGGAAAACTTTTCGGCATACGGCGCTTCCAGCTCGGCACTTCGAAGAATTTTTGAATAGATTTTCTCAACGAGGAAAAACGGGAAAATGCCCAGTACGGTATCTGTGAATGCCCCGCACAAGCGCACCATGCCCTCGATGCCAAAAAAGGCGATGCCCCACGTCAACGGATGGGTAGACCAGATTAGCAACGCCGCGAAGGCGAGATGATGATCGGTTGTTCCGGTGGCCGTCTTGCCGGCGAGCGCGAGGTCCGCGAGGTGGGAGAGCGAGGTCGACATCGAATACCAATACCAGTACATGAGCGCGACGAGTGCGACGACGGATTCCGCCAGGCCACTGAGGATGGCGGCAGCGCGCCAGTTCACGGACTGGGAGAATGGCAGCGCTCTACGCCAGCGTGCGGGAAGCAAAGACAGAAACGGCCCAAGAAGGTAGCTCCACATATCCTGTCCAACCTTCATTGTAAATGAGATAGGAGAATTGCGAGGAATTCACCCTGGATGGGGAAACCAAAAAGTAATAGTCGAAGAGATGTCCAGGCATCGATTATACAGGCTTTACAACGAGCTGGTAGACCCGAGCATCGGTGAAAAGGCGGAATAACTCGGGATCGATCTCTTCATCCCGGACACAGAGCTTGAGGATATCGAGCGCGCGTTCCGTCGGAACAGCCCGCTTGTAAGGACGGTCGGAGGCGGAGAGTGCATCGAAAATGTCGCAGATGGTCATCATCTTTGCTTGAATGGGAATCTCGGCAGCGGTCAGGCCATTCGGGTAGCCGCGGCCGTTGAGTTTTTCATGGTGGGCGCGGGCAATTTCCGGAATGCCGCGATACTCATGCGTCCACGGGATTTGCGCCAGAAAATTAAAACTGTGGGTGACGTGCGATTCGATTTGACGACGCTCGTTCGAATCGAGACTGCCTCGCGGTATCGAAAGGTATCTGACCTCCTCGGAGGTGAGGTAGGGTCGCTCCGCTCCGCGCGGGTCGCGATAGGATTTCTGGGAGATTTCCGCGAGCAAATCGAACTCGCTCGACGGCAGAATCGTGGGCTCATTTGCCCGGGCTATAAATTCGACATAACGGTCCAACTCGCCGAGGAGCCGGCCGGCTTCGCCATCGAGCAGCTTCAAACGCACACGCGCTTCCGCCTCCCTGCGAAAATGTCCGAGGAGCACTTCCACCTTTTGTTCGGCGAAGCGCGCCTCGATGTCCCGCCGGATGTAATCGAAGCGATCCAATAGGCGGGAAAACTGAAGCGGGTAGAGTTTTTTGGCCTTGACGAGAACTTCTTCGCGCACTCCAACCTTGCCAAAATCGTGAAGCAGCGCGGCGTAACGAAGCTCCTTCATCTGTTCGCGGGAAAAACGCACATCCGAGTGAGGACCCTGTGGCTCGCGATCCACGGCCTCGGCGAGAGCTAGCGTCATCTGACAGACACGCTGGGAGTGACCGGAGGTAGTGGGGTCGCGCTGTTCAATAGCTTTCACCGCGGCGTTCACAAAGCCATCAAAGAGATTTTCTATGTCCCGGTAGAGCTGCGAGTTCTCGTAAGCGACTGCCGCTTGCGAGGCGAGAGACAACCCCAGCCGAACTGCGCGTTCGGGAAAGGGATGAACTTGGCGGTGAACGGCGTTCGCATCGGAGAGCCGCGCTCTCGCGTGGCGTTTGCAGTTGATCAACTGAAGAACGCCGAGGACTTCGCCCTTGCCGTTTTTCATGGGCAAGGTAATCAAGGAGCGTGTGCGGTATCCCGCTTGCTCGTCGAAAGTGGAATTGAAATGGAAAGGCCGACTTTTGGGGATGCGGTAGGCGTCCGCCAGCTCGATGACCTCGCCGTGAAGGGCGCAGTAGCCTGCCATCGAAGATTCCGTGATAGGAAGCGTGTGTTCGGTGTACGGAAATTGAACGCTGTCGTTCTGAGTCAGCCGGAAGCGCAGCCGACGTGTGATGTCCGCGCCGCCAGCATTCTGTCCGGGACCGTTCGAATCACTGCCTCCTTGTTCCGCCAAGTAAAGAGAACCCGCGTCAGCGCCTGTGATCTCCCGGGCTTTCGATAAAATAAGCGCGAGAAGGTGATCCACATCGCGGATTTCAGAGAGCGCAATACCGATTCGATTTAGCTCCGCAAGCTCGCGCCCCGCCTGAGCGGCGGACAAACTGGCGCGGTGGGGGCCAGACACCTGCCTACGAAGCGGTTTTTTGACTCTGGCCATGTTGATGGACGCGCCGCGGACCGTGATCGTCGAATTGCCTGGCGCGCGCAGATTATAGCGGAAGAGAGTGAGGGAGGCACGCTGGGGCGGTCGACCGACAGAAAGAAGGGCACAAATTGCCCGGTTTAGTTGTACCCTCTGGAAAGGCGAAGGCGGTAAATGAGTCGAAAAAACAAGTAATCAGTTGGCGTCAAAGCCTTTCGCCGCCGGAAAGGGTCTGCTAGCGTGAGAACAGGGTTGCCGGGTACGGGTGTGGGCACGGGTTCAGACGGCAGGCAGTACGGGGAGAATTTGTGCGGATCGTAAGCGGCGGCGTGACCGATCTGGGTCGCGTGCGCACGAACAACGAAGATTGCTTCCGCATTGTCGAGCCCCTGAATCTTTTTGTGCTTGCCGACGGAATGGGCGGCGAAGCTCACGGGGAAGTAGCCAGTGAGCTTGCGGTGGAAACCATCGTCAAGTACTGCATGGATCCGCAGGCGGATGCCGGAGCCGCACTGCTCAGCAATCCGGAGCCGAGCTGGAGCGAAAAGACCACGCGGCTGACGCAGGCCGTGCACTTGGCCAACAAGAACATTTATGAGGCCGCGGAAGCGCATCCGGAACAGCATGGGATGGGAGCAACGCTGACGGCGGCCTGGATCGATGGCTCGAGATTAAGCATCGCGCACGTGGGAGATTCGCGGGCGTATCTGCTGAGAGGCGGCACATTGCAGCAGCTCACCAGCGATCACTCTCTCGTCGCCGAGCAAGTCCGACGAGGTATTTTGACGGCGGCGGAAGCGGAAGAGAGCGAAATGCAAAGCGTGCTTCTCCGCGCGCTGGGAGCATTGCCGGACATAGAGATAGATACCGAAGAGCACACCTTATTTGCTCGCGACATTTTGATGCTCTGTTGCGACGGGCTGACGCGCATGGTCACCGAACCGGAAATCGCGGGAACTCTGCAGGCCGAGCCGGACCCCACGAGAGCGGCGGAAAAACTTATCGCATTGGCCAACGAGCGCGGCGGAGTGGACAACATCACCGTCATCGTCGTGCGCGTGGGCTCGGAATCCAGAGGTTGGTTTTCATGGCTGCGCCGGGGGGCGCGGAAAAAAGCGGCCGGAAACGGCGCTGCAGGAGGACTGTGAGATGGCGAAGCTCAGCCTGATGTTTGATGAGAAGACGGTCAAGGAAGTGCCGGTGGGCAGCCGGCCGGTGAGCATTGGACGCTCGCCCGACAACGATTTGCCCGTCGATAATCTGGCAGTCTCGAACTATCACGCTCGCGTCTATTTTGAAGGCGGACGGCTGGTGGTGGAAGATCTCGACAGCCTCAACGGCACTTTTGTCAATGATCTGCGGGTGGAACGCGCCACGCTCCACGATGGGGACTCCATCTGGATCGGCAAACATCACATCAAAGTGGATGCTTCGGGTGATGCTCCCGTGCCGTGGGATACCGGGCGCAAAGCCAGCGCTCCGCGCATCAACGAAACCATGGTCTTGGACACCAAGGCGCGGCGTGACATGCTGCAGCAAGCGGCGGCTTCGGGCGAAAGAGTGCAATTTGCGTCCGGACGCCTCAAGGTTCCTACTCTGGTTGTGCTTGGCGGGCGAACGGATCAAAAAGAGTACATGATCACGAACAAGCTGACGGTGATCGGCAAGTCCGCGATGGCTACGGTAAAGCTCAAAGGCTGGTTCAAGCCAGCCATGGCCGCGCAGATCAACCAGCGCGATGACGGCTACTACATCGGCCCGGGCGACAAAATGCCCTTGCTGAACGGCAAGCCGATTACGGGGCCGGTGCGCCTGAATGACGGTGATGTCATTGAGGTGGGCGGCGCTCGCATGAATTTCGTCTACCGCGAATAGCGCGCGAACTGCGATGGCGGCTCCGTCAGGCGGATGGTGGCAGCGGCGGGGCTTGTTCGGCCTCTACGAACTTCTCCAGTCATGGTGGCGCCACCGCGTTTCCTTCATCCTGAGTCTCTGTATTACAATCGCGTCTCTCTCCGTCTACTACCTCGTCTTTTTGCAGGAAAAACGAACTCCCATTTCAGAGCTTGCTGAGCGGCTCGAGCTCGACACTCTAGATACCCGCTTTCGATACAGGCCTCAGAAGCTCTCATCGTCTGATTCCCCTATCGTGATCGTGGATATCGATCAGCGAGCCCAGGAAGTCTTAGGCCGGTGGCCGTTTTCGCGCGCCTATTTTGCAAAGCTCCTCGATGTGCTCCATGAAGATGGGGCGAAAGTCGCCGCCTTCGACATCACTTTCAGCAAGCCAGATCAAAGCGCGGCGCCAGTGCGTGCTTTGGCCGACGAACTGGGGCGGCGGCAGCAAGCAGGGGAAACCGTCGATCCTAAATTGACTGCCGAAGTGCGGCAACTCTCCGCGAAGTATGACGCCGATTCCCAGTTTGCAGCCGCCATCAAACGTTTTGGTCCCGTAATCCTCGGAAACTATTTTCTTTTTACGCGCGCAGATCTTGAAGGCGTATCGGACGAAACCCTGCAGGCCTACGCCGATCAAATTGCTTTTTTCGCATATCCCCCCGCGCATCCGCTGCGGCCGCAGTTCGGTAAGGAAGACAAGCTTCACCTGATGGAGCTTTTCCATGGCGCGAGCCTCGTGCCCCGAGGCGCCGAAGCCAACCTGGATAAGCTGACCTCCGCGCTTACTGGCGATAGCTCGTGGACCGGCTTCTTCAATGTTCCTCCCGACTCGGACGGCGTCGTGCGGCGAGCCACACTTTTGTTGCCTTACGGGCGCTCGGAAAATCCGGCCGAATGGGATCTCTATCCTTCGCTTGACATCATGGCCGCCCGCGCATTTTTAGGTCCCACGGCGCAAGATACAAATCTTTTCTTCGGACCCGTTGGGATTTCGCGAATCGATTTCGGCAAAGCGCTGACGCTGCACACGGACACGCTGGGCCAGATGTTGATCAACTACCAGGGGCCTTGGGGAACTTTCCATCACTATTCCATCGCGGACGTGCTTCGCAAAAGTCCTGCTCCCGGGACATTCAAGGGAAAGCTGGTCCTCATCGGCGCCACCGCCACGGGAATCGGTGATTTGCGCGCCACTCCTTTTGGCGGCACGAACTATCCCGGCGTGGAAATTCATGCCAATGTCATCGATAACATCCTGAACGATCGTTTCATCAAACGCGACGCCAGATCCGCTTTGATCGATGCGTTGCTCATCTTTACGTTCGGCATTCCGCTTGGCATCTGGATGGCCCTGGTGCAGCCGCGTTGGATGTGGCTTGGCGCGGGCTTGCTGATCCCGCTGGTGGCCGTGGACTATGGCGCGTTTCTGCGCGGATGGTGGCTGAACTTCACCGTGCCGGCGATGACGCTGACAGGTAACGTGCTGCTAGTCTCGCTGTATCGCGCGCTCGTGGAGGAAAAAGAAAAACGCAAGGTGCGCACAGAATTCGGCAACTACCTGAGTCCCGAGGTGGTCCGCCGCCTTCTCGTCGATCCCCGCCTCGTTGACCCCAAAAAAACCGACATTACTGTCATGTTCAGCGATATTCGCGGCTTCACCACCATCTCCGAAAAACTCGACGCCCAGGAACTCGCCCTCTTCCTCAATCAATACCTCTCCGACATGACGCGCATTGTCTTCAATCATCACGGCACGCTCGACAAATACATCGGCGACGCAGTGATGGCCTTCTGGGGTGCGCCGTTTGAAGAACCGGGGCACGCCACAAAAGCGTGCAACGCGGCGCTGGAAATGATTCAGCGCGTTCGTGAACTACAAAAGCAGTGGGAAGCCGAGGGCAAGCCGAAACTCGAAATCGGCATCGGCCTCAACACCGGTGTCGTCAGCGTTGGAAGGATGGGCTCTTCGCTTCGCCGCGGCTACACGGCTATCGGCGATGCCGTAAATCTTTCTTCGCGGCTGGAGGGCCTGAACAAAGACTACGGTACTCATATCATCGTCAACGAGACAACTTATCAGGCCGCCAAGGGCGACGGCTTTGTTTTTCGCGAGCTGGATTTGATGCGCGTCAAAGGAAAGTTACAACCTGTCACGATCTACCAGCTCATGGGACGGCAAACGGATTTTGCTGCGGACGGCTCGACGGAAACCGTGCGCGTAGAAGTGGAAATGTTCGCTCGCGCCCGCGATCTCTATCGCGATCGGCAGTGGGAGCCAGCGCAAAGCGCGTTCCAGGAAATCCTGGACAAGTGGCCGAAGGACGGGCCGTCTCGTGTTTACCTGGAGCGTTGTCAGGAATATGCCTCGAGTGAACCACCCGTAAATTGGGACGGCGTATTTGTGATGACCCACAAATAGCGGCTAAGTTGCGGCGCGCTACTGCTTCTTCTCCTCAAATAAATTATCGGCCGGGTTGCGGCCGATCAATTGGTTATACAAATCGCGAGGCTTACGATTTTCTTTCAGGTGTCGAATAACCAAGGGCTTTACTTTGAAGGACGCGCAAATTTATCGGATTAATTCATCGCATCAATTCAATTCATCGTGTTGGACAACCTCAGTCCAACCTGGCGGAAACCGTAAATGTGACCCGCGTCAATTCGGGGACATCAAAAAAGCGTAATATATGGGACGCTTGCTCCCCTACCGGCAACCGTGTGATTTATCGGGATTTGGACGTGGTGGGATGCAGCTCGGCCCGGAAGAGTTCGGCGATAGCGAGTGACTCGCAAAGACCTCTCCGAGTTCGAGACTATTTTGCGTATCGATGGCCGGGCGACGATATATCGTACCCAAGCGCAGGGCGTACCCAAAGAACGGAGCCTGCGAATCTAACTGAACAGCGGGCCGACGGAAGAATTGTTTCGGGCCGAATGAGTGGCACGGCTGGGCAAGAGCCCCAAGGGAAATTTCAATAGACTATGTGGATTGTCCGATTAGCGCTGGCGAGACCATACACCTTTGTGGTCCTCGCTCTTGTCATCGTCCTGCTGACCCCCGTGGTGCTCCTGCGCACGCCGACGGACATCTTCCCTGATATCAACATCCCCGTGATCAGCTTGGTGTGGAAGTACACCGGGCTTTCGCCTCAAGAGATGGAGCAGCGCATCACCTCCAACTCCGAACGCGCCGTTACCACGCTGGTGAACGACGTCGAGCATATCGAATCGGAGTCCATCGACGGAACGAGCGTAGTGAAGATCTACTTCCAGCCGAATGCCAATATCCAGAGTGCGCTGGCACAGACAACCGCAATCGTTCAAACGATTCTAAAGAATCTTCCTCCCGGAACAACCGCTCCACTAGTGGCGATCTTCTCGGCTTCGACGGTTCCGGTTATTCAAATTGGGTTAACCAGCGACAGCTTGAGCGAACAACAGCTTTTCGATTTCGGGAACAATTTCATTCGCACGCAGCTCGCTACCGTTCAAGGGGCGGCGCTTCCCTACCCCTATGGCGGAAAGCAGCGCGATATTTCGGTGGACATCGATTCCGCCGCGTTGCAGTCCAAGGGGCTTTCGCCCGTGGACATCGTAAACGCCATTGATGCACAAAACCTGATCCTGCCCGCGGGAACCGTGAAACTCGGTTCGCTCGAGTATCTCGTGGAGCTGAACGGGAGCCCGCTTAATATAGAGGGCCTGAACGATCTTCCGATCAAAACCGTCAATGGCGCGACGATTTATATGAAAGACGTCGCCCATGTTCGCGATGGATTCAGCCCGCAGACCAATGTCGTCCGCGCGAACGGACAGCGCGGCGCCCTGATGGCCGTGTACAAAACCGGAGGCGCTTCAACCCTCGATATCGTCGATCGCGTAAAGAAAGTATTGCAGGACTACTCCTCCTCCTTGCCGGAAAGCCTGCACCTCACCACTTTCTTTGACCAGTCGGTCTTTGTGCGCGCGTCGATTCAAGGAGTGTTGAGAGAGGCGCTGATCGCCGCATGTCTGACCGCGTTCATGATTCTGCTTTTTCTAGGAAACTGGAAGAGCACGCTTATCATCGCGATTTCCATTCCACTTTCGATTTTAGTCAGCATCCTCATGCTCAGCGCCCTCGGGGAAACCATCAACATCATGACGCTGGGAGGTTTGGCACTGGCCGTCGGCATCCTGGTGGATGACGCTACCGTGGAGATTGAAAATATCAACCGCAATCTGGCCATGGGTAAAGAGACCGTCCAAGCCATTCTCGATGGCGCTCAGCAAATTGCGGTTCCCGCGTTCGTTTCCACACTTTGCATTTGCATTGTTTTCATTCCAATGTTTTTCCTTTCGGGCGTGGCGAAATTTCTCTTCGTGCCGTTGGCGGAAGCCGTGATCTTCGCCATGCTAGCTTCCTATGGGTGGTCCAGAACAATCGTCCCAACGATGGCGATGTATCTCCTGAGCAGCGAGGACGAGTACCAGCCCGATGAGCATATCGGTGAGAAACAGGGCTTCTTCCGCCGTTACCAGCAGGGATTCGAGCGCTCCTTTGAAAGGTTCCGCGAGGGCTATCGTCGCGGGCTGACGTCGGTTCTCGACCGGCCCCGATTGTTTGGCATCTGTTTCTTGGGCTTCTGCGTGCTTTCCGTCGGCCTCGTCGGAGTTCTTGGCAGAGATTTCTTTCCCAAGGTGGACGCCGGCCAGATACGTTTGCACTTCCGCGCGCGCACAGGTCTCCGCATCGAGGAGACCGCTCGTCTGGCCGATCAGGTGGACGCCGTGATTCGCGACACCATTCCTCCCAAAGAGTTGCAAACGATTCTGGACAACATCGGCGTTCCGTACAGCGGCATCAATCTCAGCTACAGCAACTCGGGAACATTCGGCACTTCCGATGCCGAAATCATGGTGCAGTTGAAAGAAGAACGCGGGAGACCCACGATCGCTTACATCAACGAGCTCCGCGCAAAACTGCCACAGGCCTTTCCGGGCGTGCAATTTTTCTTCCAGCCTGCCGACATCGTGACACAAATCCTGAATTTCGGAACGCCGGCTCCCATTGATGTCGCGGTAACGGGAGCGGACCAGCGAGGCAATTATGTGATTGCGGAAAAGCTGGCGAAGGAGATCCGGCACATCCCTGGAGCCGTCGATGTGCACGTGCAGCAGGCCCTTGATGAGCCAACGTTGCACATGGACGTCGATCGCACCCGTGCGCAATCCGTCGGCTTGCAGGCCAGGGACGTTGCGCAGAACCTTCTGGTCTCGCTGAGCTCCAGCTTTCAGACCGCCCCGGCTTTCTGGCTGGATCCCAAGAACGGGGTTAGCTACAACGTGGCCGTGCAATCTCCTCAGTACCGCGTGGACAGCTTTCAAGCGCTGGAAAACACTCCCGTGACCGGGGCTTCGCCCGGTGCTCCTCCTCAAATCATCGGAAATCTGGTGAATATCACCAACACGGCGAGGCAGGCGGAAATTTCTCATTACAACGTGCAACCCATGATCAACGTCTACTCCGCAGTGGACGGCCGGGACCTTGGCGGCGTTTCTGATGAGGTATTGAAGCTTGTGGACGGCGTCAAAAATGAACTGCCGAGAGGCAGCCACATCGAAGTTCGCGGCCAAGTCCAAACGATGCGCACCTCGTTTAGGGGTCTGGCCATCGGATTGGCTGGTGCGATTATCCTCGCGTACTTGCTAATCGTTGTGAATTTTCAATCTTGGTTGGATCCTTTCATCATCATTACGGCATTGCCGGGCGCCCTTGCCGGTATTTGCTGGATTTTGCTGCTGACGCACACCACGCTCAACGTGCCTTCTCTTACCGGAGCTATCATGTGCATGGGCGTGGCCACCGCCAACAGTATTCTTATGGTTTCCTTCGCGCGCGAACAGATGAGCGAAGGAAAGACCGCGCGCGAGGCGGCGCTGCAAGCTGGCTTTGTCCGTATTCGCCCTGTGCTTATGACCGCGCTGGCCATGATTATCGGCATGGTGCCGATGGCCATCGGTCTGGGAGAGGGCGGCGAGCAGAACGCTCCGCTTGGCCGCGCCGTGATTGGCGGACTTATTTTCGCCACTTTCGCGACGCTATTTTTTGTTCCTTGCGTCTTCTCGATGATCCATGGCCGGCGCGAGCGCAAAAGACACCGTGGCGAATCAGCGTCTCCTGCGGTAGCCTGAACCGGAAGGAATCCGTTGAACGGGCGAGCTACGGATTTATGATGGAAAGCAGATCACAGATGGAACCCGAGCAGGGAGGGCCGCCGCCCTCGAAGAGCAGCAGGCTGTTCACGTTTCTTATTGTCGGCGTGATTGTCCTCGTGATTTTGGGCGCGTTCACCTTGTTTCAGCGCCGCGCGCAATATCATGCTTTGGCCGAGGAGACAGAAGCGCGAGCCATCCCCACCGTGGCGGTCATCCATCCGACGGCGGAGGTCGCGCAGGAAGACCTCGTGCTTCCGGGTACGTTACAAGCCTATGTTGATTCGCCTATTTATGCCCGCACGAATGGATACCTGAAAAAGTGGTACCACGACATTGGTAGCCGAGTTCCGAAGGGCGAGCTGTTGGCGGACATCGACACGCCCGAAGTCGATCAACAGCTCTCGCAATCGCGCGCCGACCTGAATACCGCTCAAGCGAACGAAAATCTGTCCAGAATTACCTCGACACGCTATCAAGACCTGATCAAAACGGATGGAGTCTCCAAACAAGAAGTCGATAACGCCGTCGGTGATTATGAAGCCAAGGCCGCGACCGTGCACTCCGCAGAAGCCAATGTGCGCCGGCTTGAGGAATTGGAATCTTTTAAACACGTTTACGCGCCATTCAGCGGCGTCATCACCAAACGCAACATAGACACCGGAACATTGATTAATGCCGGCAACGGCGGCAGCCAGCAGGAACTCTTTACTCTTGCGCAGACGGATCCGATTCGCGTCTACGTGAATGTGCCGGAAATGTACTCTCCGTCGGTCCGCGCGGGACTCGGCGCCTATCTCGAATTGGCGCAATATCCGGGCCTGAACTTTCAGGGAAAAGTGGTGCGCACGTCGGAATCCATCGATCCCAACACAAGAACGCTCTTGACGGAAGTGGATGTGCCGAACAAGAATGCCCAACTCTTCCCGGGCGGCTACGCTCAGGTGCATCTGCAGGTGAAGGTGGCAGCTTCCCGGCTGCAAGTGCCAGTGAACGCACTGCTCTTCCGGGCAGAGGGTCTTCGCGCCGTGGTTGTGGATGCCAATCACAAGACGCATCTCCGCCAGTTGACAATCGGCCGGGACTTCGGAACAACGCTTGAAGTCTTGCAAGGACTGGAACCAAGCGACTGGATTGTAGTGAATCCCGCTGACTCGCTTGATGAAGGACAGGACGTTCGCGTAAAGCAAATCGCGCAAGCGGCCGGGCCCGCGCAGCCAGACGCCAGCGAAGCCCCGGCGTCGACGCCTCCGCCAAAATCGCCATCCCCGAATGGAGTGCCCGGAGCAAAGCGGTAATGCTCCACAAGAAATTCTTCCCGTCCTCGCTGTTTGCTGTGGGCGTCGCTTCTCTACTCGCTGGATGTACGGTCGGCCCCAAGTACGAGCGGGCGGGCGTACCAACCGCCGCGAAGTGGGATGTATCGGCGCCCTGGCGGGAGAGCGATCCAAAGGATGCCATTCCCAAAGGCGAATGGTGGAGCGTTTTTCACGACGACGAACTGAGCGGCCTGGAGCAGGATGCTCTTCAAGCAAACCAAACGTTGCGAGCGGCGACTGGAAATTACAACCAAGCGCGCGCTGCTGCCGCCATTCAAGTCGCAACGAACTTCCCAACCCTCGGTGTTTCTCCCAGCGTGCAGCGGCAAAGGCTCTCCGGCAACCGGCCGCAAAGCGGCGGTGTTGCTCCTCTGCGACCCAATACACAAAATGCCTTCGCCCTGCCGTTTACGGCGGGTTACGAAGTGGATCTGTTTGGCCAAAGGCGCAGAACAATCGAGGCGGCTGAAGCATCGTATCAGGCAAGCGCCGCAAGCCTAGAAAATGTGCGGCTGGTCCTCACGGCAGAGCTAGCCGGCGATTACTTCACCCTGCGACAGCTCGATACCGAGCTGGGAATATTGAATCGCACCGTGGAAACGCTGCGCCGCGGCTTGGAACTTGTGGATTCCCGCCACAAGGGCGGGGTTGCCTCCGGGCTTGATGTCGCCCAGGAAGAAACTCTGCTTCAGACTACGCGCACGCAAGCAACGCTTCTCTTACAACAGCGAAAACAATTTGAAGATGCCATTGCGGTCCTCGTGGGCAAGCCCGCGCCGGATTTCCATTTATCGGCCAGAGAATTGAACGCCGAGCCGCCTACGCTTGACGCGGGACTTCCTTCGGATTTGCTCGAGAGGCGCCCGGACATTGCGCAGAGCGAGCGAGAGATGGCTGTCGCGAACGCGCAGATTGGAATTGCGAAAGCGGCGTACTACCCGTCCCTGAATCTATTTGGAAATGGCGGCTGGCAGTCATCCGACATCTTGAAACTCGCGAATGCAGCAAGCGCGTTTTGGGCGGTGGGCGCGAACGTAGCGGAAAGCATATTCACCGGCGGAGCCCGCCGCGCCCAGGTAGAGTTTGCGAAGTCCGGCTATGACGTAAGCGTCGCGAACTATCGGCAATCCGTGCTGGCTGCCTTTCAGGAAGTGCAGGACGATGTTACCGGACTTTCTGTCCTCGAACAGGCGCGCGACACGCAAAAGCTCGCGCTGGACGCCGCTCGCCGTACTCTTGCTATTTCCCAGGATCGTTACAAAGGCGGGCTAGTCAGCTACCTGGATGTAGTCACGGCGCAACAGAATTTGCTGAACAATGAACAAGAAGCGGCCGTGATTCACGGCCAGCGGTTGGTGACCAGCGTTCTCCTCGTCAAAGCGCTTGGCGGCGGCTGGGATGCCTCGAGCCTCGCAGCGCTCCAAGTCAAACCCAAGCTGAAGGATATTGTCGCACCTTAACGTTCGGTTTCCCTTGCCTCGGCGCCGCGCTTCCGACTCCACAGACTCACGGCTCTGATTCCAGCTCTTGACAACTCCCTGCTTTTTTCATATAGGTAGAACTTCTAGGCTTAATAGTAGGACTTCTAGGTGTCCCGATGGCGGAAGAAAAAACGGAGTTCCTCAAGGGAACTCTGGACATGCTGATTCTCAAGATCGTCGCGCTGGGTCCGATTCATGGCTACGCCATCTCCCAGCGCATCCAGCAAATCTCCAAGGACTTCTTCCAGGTCCCACAAGGCTCGCTCTATCCCGCGCTTCACCGCCTCGAGGATCGCGGCTGGCTCTCCGCCGACTGGCGCGAATCCGAAACCGGCCGCGACGCAAAGTTTTATACGCTCACGAGAAAAGGCCGCAGGCAGCTCGAAACCGAACTCGTTTATTGGGAACGGCTCTCCGACGCCGTGGCTTTGATTCTCCGTACCGCCGAATAGGAGTCGATTCCATGCATTGGTTCCGTCGTCTCTTTCAGAAAGAAAAATCCGAAAAACAGCTCGATGCAGAGCTCCGCTTCCATCTTGAAAAACAAATCGCCGACTACATCGCGTTGGGCATGTCGCCGGAAGAAGCCCGGCGCCGCGCCAACCTCGATTTCGGCGGCCTCGAATCCATTAAACAACAATCGCGCGAATCGCGCCGCGGAACTCTGATCGAAACCTTTTTTCAGGATTTGCGCTACGCGGCGCGAATGCTGCGCAAAAATCCCGGCTTCACCATAGCCGCCACAGTTACGCTTGCGCTCGGCATTGGCGCCAACACCGCTATCTTCAGCATTGTCGACGCCGTTCTCCTGCGCCCGCTTCCCTTCAAGGATTCTTCCCGCATCATGAGCGTTTCTACCAAGTCCGCCATGTTCCCCACGTTTTCTCTGGGAAATTCCTGGCCTGCCTTTCAGCTCATTCGCTCGCAAGCCACCTCGTTGGAAGAATCGGCCGTCTACTCGCAATCAAACAAGACGCTGACGGGCCAGGGCGCTCCTGCGCAACTCAGCGTCACAGGAGTCTCCGATGGCTTCTTCGAAGAACTCGGCGCAACCCCCGAACAGGGTCGTTTGCTCAATCCTGCGGACCAACAGCCGGGACAAAATCTTGTCGCCGTTCTCTCGGATTCCCTTTGGCGCACTCGGTTTGGCTCGGATCCCGCCATTCTTGGCCGCACTCTGGTTCTCGACAAGCAGCCCTATACCATCGCCGGCGTCGCCTCCCGCAGTTTCTCTTTCCCCGAGAAAAACGACATTTGGATTCCTGTGGCTATTACGCGGGACACCGAGCATGAGCCGGCGGCCTTCATGTTTCAGCTTCTGGGAAAACTGCGGCGTGGTCAGAAAATCACGCAACTCAACGCGCAGCTCGATACGATCGCTCAACGCCTCATCAAAGACTACCCGACGTTGAAAGCCGGCCTGAGCTTTACCGCGGAGCCGCTCCTCGAATCTCGCGTGCAAAACATTCGCGCCGCTTACTTCGTGCTTCTCGGAGCCTCCACGCTGGTCTTGCTCATCTCCTGCGCCAATCTCTCGAGCCTGCTTCTTGCGCGCGGCTCCGCTCGGCAACGCGAAATGGCTCTTCGCGCCGCTCTTGGCGCATCGCGCGGCCGCCTTCTCCGCCAAGGTCTAGTCGAAAGTTGCCTGATTGCGCTGCTCGGCGGCGCGCTTGGAATGCTCCTGGCAGCAGGTGGCGTGGAATTATTTCGCAGGATCGCTCCCGCCGGCACGCCCCGTCTCAGTGAAATTTCCGTCGACTCCACCCTTCTGGCGTTCTCCCTTCTTACCTCGATTGTCGCTGGCCTGATTTTCGGCCTCGCGCCAGCTCGCCGCGCTGCACGCATGGACCCCAACGAAGCTCTCAAGGAAGGTACGGGCACAAATCTTGGCGCTTCCCGCACAACCCATCAATCGAGACTCGGGAACGCTCTGGTCGTCGTCGAAGTGGCCCTCGCTTTCATCCTTCTCATCGGTTCCGCTCTCATGACGCAGACTCTTTACAATCTCCTCCACCAAAATCCCGGGTTCCGCACCGATCACTTGCTCTCCTTTGATCTACCTGGTCCTCGATTCACGAATGAGTTCGACCCCAAGCTCATCGAGCGGCAGACCGCTCGCCTGAAAGAAATCTTCAGCCAGGTCCGCGCTGTCCCGGGCGTTGCAGGCGTCACCGCCTCCGACTATGGTCTCTTGACCGGCATGATGATGATGGAGAGCAATCTCCAGGTCGAAGGCGAAATCCCCGCGAAAGGCAGTGACGAACGTACCGCCAAAATTCGCTACATTTATCCGTCTTATTTTCAAACCTTGGGAATCCCTCTTCTGCGCGGCCGTGAATTCGACGACCACGCCAACAAAGACGCTCCCGCCGGGGTCATCGTCAACGAAGCCATGGCTCGCGAATACTGGGGCACGCTGGACGTGCTCGGAAAGCGCCTCATTTCATCGCAAGACGAAAAGGGCTATCCCATATGGAACGAAGTCATCGGTGTGATCGCCGACACGCGTGACGTGCGCATCGCCACTAAACCCTCGCCGGGATACTATCTCTCCATGCTCCAGGGCGGCACGGGCTCGATTCATCTGCTAGTCCGCACGTCCGCGGACCCCGACGCTCTTGCCACCTCGGTCACGCGTCAAATCTGGTCCGAGTTTCCAGACCAGCCCGTGACCCACCTGACCACCATGTCTCGTGCCATCTCCGAATCCCTCGGCAACCAGCGATTGCGCAGCGTTTTGCTCGGTGTGTTCGCGGCGATTGGCTTTGCGCTGGCGCTTCTTGGCGTGTACGGAGTAATTTCCTACTCCGTTGCGCGCCGCGTTCAGGAAATCGGCATCCGCATGGCGCTCGGTGCAGCTCCTCGCGACGTTCTCCGCATGGTCCTGCAGCAAGGCCTATGGTCGGTCGCCCTCGGCGTCGTCATAGGCGCTGCGGGAGCGCTTGCCCTGGCTCGCGTCATCGCGAGCCAATTCTATGGCGTCAAGCCTGCCGACCCCGCCACGTTTCTAGCCGCATCCGCGGCGGTCCTGGCAATCGCTTGCGCCGCGTGCTGGATTCCCGCCCGTCGCGCCATGCGCGTCGATCCCATCGTCGCCCTGCGTTATGAATGAGAGTTTGCAGACAAGCGCCGCAGCTTTTCGGGCCATCTGCGCGATGGAAGGGGTACAAGCATCATTTCTTAGCATGATGCTGTACGTTAAATATTGACATCTTTTTCTTACAATAGCATCATTTAAGCATGAGAACCACTCTTTCATTAGATGATGATGTTTTTCAGGAAGTAAAGGCATACGCCAAAAGTCGTGATGTTGCCCTCGGCAAAGCCGTATCAGACCTGGTGCGCCGTGGACTGCACGCTCCCTTACGGACGCGCATCGTCAATGGCTTCCATGTTGTCGAATTGCCGCCAGGTTCTCCGGCGGTAAGCAGCGAGGACGTCAAAAAACTCCAGGACGAGCTGTAGTGAAAGCTGTTTTCTTGCTGAACGTCAATGTTCTTATTGCAATGGCTTGGCCTACCCACCGCGCTCATGAAAAGGTCAAGGAATGGCTTGGGCGCAACGCTAACGAGGCCTGGGCGACTTGCCCTCTGACACAGACTGCTTTCGTGCGCATACTCTCGAATCCCTCTTTCTCGCCGCATGCGCTTGCCCCTTCCGATGCCGTGACTCTTCTGCAGGCCTACCTGAGCCACCCCAGGCACAAGTTCTGGCCGGACGAGATAGGGTTCGTCGATGCACTTGAACCACTGAAAGCGCGGTTGGCGGGCCATCAACAAGTGACGGATGCCTATCTGTTGGGACTTGCCATCCATAAGAAAGGAAAATTCGCGACACTGGATAGAGCTATCTTGTCGTTACTTCCCGAAGAGAGCCGTGAACGCGATTTCATCGAGCTCGTCTGATTGGGGTTATCCGGGCGGCCAGCGGAATTGGCGGCCGCCTAACAGGTGCAGATGGAGATGGAAGACGGATTGGCCGGCGCCTGTGCCATTGTTGAAGACGGTGCGATAACCTCCCAGGAGATTGCGCTCGCGGGCGAGTTGCGCGGCGACCATGTGGAGCTTGCCGATTAACGCTTGATCCTCGGGCGTCGCGTCATCGAGCGAGACAAAATGTTTGCGCGGCACAAGCAAGATGTGCGTTGGCGCTTGCGGACTGATGTCCTCGAACGCGAAGATGTCCGCGTCTTCGTAAACGATTTTCGAGGGAATCTGTTTCGCGGCGATTTTGCAGAACAGGCAGTCAGCGCTCATGGGTGGTTCTCCGCAACTTGTCCGGCAAAAAGGATAGCCGCAAAACTGCCTGGTTAAAAGAGCGGACCATAAAAGCGCGATCGTAGGGGCACGATATCTCGTGCCCCTGCCGTTGGTCATCTGGGCGGACGATAGTTCGCGGCCCTACTGCTGAGCATCGAGGCGCACGACGAACGGTGTGAATCCTTCCTGGTCGCGCAATTTTTCTCCCAATTGACGCGCGGCATCTTCTCCTGAAATTTTTCCTACGCGCACGCGGTAATACGTTCCTTCAGGAGAATCGTACTGCTGAATGAAAATCGACGAGTAGGAAAGATTCAAGCGGTCGCGCAAGCGTTGTGCGTTGTTGGGATCGCGAAACGCGCCGACTTGCACCGTGAAATAGCCGCTCGTGGGATCGATTCCGGGTGTCAGGACCTCGACACGCACGGGCACGACGCCCGGTCCAACGGACTCAATTTCGCGCGCCGCGGCAAGCGAAAGATCGATGATGCGATTCTCGACAAACGGCCCGCGATCCGTGATTCGCACGGTTGTCGATTTGTCGTTGTGGAGATTTGTTACACGCACTACGGTATTGAAGGGCAGCGTCCGGTGCGCCGCGGTCAGTTTGTACATGTCATAAATCTCGCCGTTCGAGGCGCGCCGCCCGTTGAACGGCTCACCATACCAGGAGGCGTTGCCTTCCTCCACGTAGCCCTCAGGAACCGGAGTGCTCGATGGCTTCGGTCGACTTGGCGCAGGAGCGGGCCCGACTTCGGTAGCATGTTTGGAGGCTTCGATAGTCTCCGGCGATGCCGGTGCGGGCTGTGACGGTGGGGGCGCGTTCGCCGTGACGTGCCGCGCAGCGCAGCCACTGACAAAGAGCAAACAAGTAAGATTCAAAAGTAAGAGAAAATGCGGGTGGCGGCGCGTGGACCGGCGATGGGTCACGAGCGGGCTCGCATCATGTTTGCGATGGCGGTTTCTGCGAAGTTTTTTCGGCGCGCGCAGCGTTGCGAGCTTCAATCCATGCCGCCGCTTCGGTAATTTTCTCTGAAACCTCGCGCAGGAATTGCGCGGTACGCTTCTCCGTCTCCGGCGCAACGTCTTCCTTCACGAAACTCTTTACGCGCTTGAGTTCTTCGTCTACACGCTTTCCAAAATCTTCGAAGCTGTTGATGTTTTTCAAGCGCGAAACCTCCTGGTCGATGCGCCGGCCGAATTCCTCAAATCCATCCATGGTAACGCCTGCTTTCCGACTTTCCCGGTAAAAATCCACGAATTCTGTATTATAGGAACGCGGTGCGTAAGCCGCAAGGAGGAGAATTGCCCCTTTCGTATGAGTGGCAGCGGCGTTTGGAGCGCTGGAAGAATGCCATGCGGGGATTCGTGGGAGGCGGCGGAGAGCAGCGGCAGCCGCGTCCGCAGATCTGCCCTGCTTGCGGCTCGCTCGTGGGTATCAGCGCCACGAAGTGTCACGTTTGTGGCACGAGCCTGCGCTTTTCCCTGGCGGCTTTTAGCAAGAGATTTTCCGGAGTTTTCGGCGAGCACCCAGCTCCGGTAACTACGGCGCTTTTGATCGCGAATATCATAATGCTCGGCATCAGCTGGATGGCGCTTGTCGCCGCGGGAGGCGGAAAAGGCCTAAGCATTCTCTGGGGTCTGAGCGGCGCGACGCAATACAGACTGGGCATGAGCATCCCATTGCCGTATCTCCTTGTAAATCATGAGTGGTGGAGGGTTGTCACGGCGATGTTCCTGCATGGCGGCCTGCTTCACATCGGTTTCAACATGATGGCCCTGATGCAGCTCGGCCCACCGATCGAAGAACTATACGGCTCTGCGCGATATCTTTTTATTTATGTGCTCACAGGAGCGTTCGGCTTCCTGGTTAGCGCTGGATTCGGCAACTTATCGCTGGGAGCGAGCGGCGCATTGCTAGGGCTCGTTGGCGTGATGCTGGCGCTCACTACGAAGCGCGGCGGCACTCAGATGCGCGAGTTGCGTTCGAAATTGGTTAGTTCCGTCGTTATTCTGTTTGCCATCGGCTTCATGGGCATGGGTATAGACAACTACGCGCACGGAGCCGGGCTGGCAGCCGGATTCGTCTTGGGAAAGATCTTCGCAGACCGGCGGCCAATGAACATGAATGAACGCAGGCGAGCCTATGCGATGGGATGGCTTGCGGGGCTGGTGATTGTCGCTAGCTTTGTATTGATGATTATGCACTATCGTGACCCTTTGCCCGGGCAGTCGTCACAATCCTGTCCCGATACAGGAAGAAGTGCGCTACTCTACTGCCGGTACAAAACGCCGGCCGTGGATCCGCATTCCATCGTGGTTGTGAGTTTGCACTCGCCCAAGGAGAAGGTCTGGGGCGAGCTTCTGGATATCAATCCTTCCGGCGTGACGCTGCGCGGCATTGACCTGAATTCCTTCGATCATTTTGTCCGCCAGATCAACGAGCCGGACGGCGAGCGCATCGGGCTGCCCACGATCTTTTTTCCGATGAACCGGGTTGAGCGCGTGTCTCTCGATGAGCCGACGGGCTCGATCCCCTCAATGGACGAGCTGTTTACCCGAAAAATCGGACGGACGCTTACCAGCTATCTCTCGCAATTCGCTTGAGGCAAGTCACCCGACCCAATTTGCATGGACGATTTGTATGCCAGCGGCTGCGCGAACTGCGTTATCCTCAATTGCAATGAGAGGCCGCATCTGGACGGTTCCCAATCAAATCACTTTGCTGCGGCTCGGCTTCTTGCCGTTCTTTCTTATTCTTATTTCCTATGAAAGCTACAAATGGGCGCTGCTGGTCCTGGTAGTGGCGGGGCTTTCGGACGGAATTGATGGATTGCTCGCGCGAAGCCTGAATCAGCGGTCGTCTCTGGGAGCGTATCTCGATCCCATAGCGGATAAGCTGCTGCTCTCATCGTCATTCATTATTTTGGCGTTCAAGAAGAAAATCGCGTGGTGGCTAACGATCATCGTTTTCAGCCGGGACATTTTGATTCTGATCGTGGCCGTAGTCATTCTGCTGATTTCCGGTTACCGGCCATTTCCGCCGAGCATTTTCGGCAAACTGACCACGGCGTTTCAAATCATTCTGGTCTTCGCGGTGGTCTTTTCCGCTGCTTATCCGGATTTTCATCTCGCAAAAATCATTCATCTCCTTGTTTACGGCGTTACTTTTTTCAGCGTATTTTCCGCGCTTCATTATTCGTTCAGCACGGCCCGGAACCTTAGCAGTTCCGCTCCTTCCTAAGAAAAACATTTACGAGGGGAACACCGAAGAAGCACAGGATACAGAGAAGCAAGTATCTGTGGTCAGACCGGCATGGCTATGGGACCGCCGGACGGAAGCAGCAGTTTGGGTTCCGTGAGGGATTGAACCTGTTCGAGTGTAGCGTCGGGAGCTAGTTCGCGGAGGATGAGGCCTTCGGGAGTGACGTCCATGAAAGCGAGCTCGGTGACGATGTGATCGACTACTTCGACGCCGGTGAGTGGGAGCGTGCATTTCTTCAGGATTTTCGGCTTGTTGTCGCGCGTGGCGTGCTCCATGGCAATGAATACGCGTTTGGCGCCGGCGACGAGATCCATCGCGCCTCCCATGCCTTTCAACATTTTGCCTGGGATGGCCCAATTGGCGAGAGTTCCCTTCTCATCGACTTGCAGCGCGCCGAGGACCGTTAGATCGACGTGGCCGCCGCGAATCATGGCAAAAGAATCCGCGGAAGAAAAAAATGCAGTACCTGGCAATTCCGTAACCGTTTCTTTTCCCGCGTTGATGAGGTCGGGATCGACTTCGGATTCAGTTGGATATGGACCGACGCCGAGCATGCCGTTTTCCGATTGAAGGATGACGTCCATGCCTTTTGGCACGTAATTGGCGACGAGCGTCGGCATGCCGATGCCCAGATTAACGTAATAGCCGTCGCGCAATTCCAGCGCAATCCGCCGCGCAATCCGTTCGCGTTTATGCTCTTCGGTTAGCATTCTATTGAGCTAATTTCCCGATCAAGTGAAATGGGCCGGACAGCGTAAGTGCAAGCGCTGCGAGCACCATCGGCGCGAAAACAATCGCCACGATTAGCAGAACGTAATTCACGAGCCGCCGATACCCTTCATTGAAATTCCCGATTTGTTTGGTAAGCGCAAGGGTAACCAAAATGGCCACTCCGGCAACGATGAACCACACATAATTGAGAAGAAGATGAAAAAGAAGCGAGCCGGATGAAATACTAAATCCAAGTCCCGCAAAGAAGGTAGCAAAAATCGGAACGATCTTGTATACGGCCCAGCCGCCCAGAAGAAAGTAGCCGCCGCAAACCGCAGTAAACGACCACGAACTTTTTCCGGGCGCACCTTGCAGCTGTCTTGGGGCTTCATCGTTCATCTTTATCATCTCAAATTCCACAGTCCAATCTGATTTCAGGATTTCCTGATCGTGCGGCGCTCGATGCGCTTCTCGTAACTCGGGCCCTGGAAGATCGCGTTGATGTAGATGCCGGGGGTGTGGACCTGGTCCGGTGGCAGCTGGCCGAGATCGAGGAGCTCTTCCACTTCGGCGATGACGTGATCGGCGGCGGTGGCCATCATGGGATTGAAGTTGCGCGCGGTTTTGCGATAGATGAGATTGCCCCAGCGGTCGCCCTTCCACGCTTTGATGAACGCGAAATTGCCACGAATGGCGCGCTCGAGGACATACTGGCGGCTGTCGAAATCGCGGGTTTCCTTGCCTTCGGAGACCATGGTGCCGACACCGGTGGGTGTGTAAAAGGCCGGAATCCCTGCGCCGCCGGCGCGAAGGCGTTCGGCTAGGGTGCCTTGCGGATTCAGCTCGACTTGGAGCTCGCCGCTGAGGACGAGCTGCTCGAAAAGTTTGTTTTCGCCGACGTAGGTCGAGACCATTTTCTTGACCTGGCGATTCTGGAGGAGCAGGCCGATGCCGAAGTCGTCGATGCCGGCGTTGTTGCTGACGATGGTGAGATTTTTGGTGCCCTTGCGGCGGACCGCGGCGATGAGATTCTCTGGAATGCCGCACAGACCAAAGCCGCCCATGAGGATGGTGGCACCGTCGGAGAGGTTGGCGATGGCGGCGTCAGCGGAGGAGATGCGTTTATCCATGACAGGCTGCCGCTAGTTTTTCAGCTTTGAGGCAGCAAAAGCAAGGCAAACAAAATGGCGCACAAGGAGCAGCAGAATCCGATGCCTGGTTTCCGAATTAAACCGTTCTTTCATGTTCCCGTAAAACTAGTTTGTAGGGGCTTGTCTAAAGTGCCGTCTGCCTGGGCCACGGAACAACATATATCAGTGTGGAACGGGGCGGGAGGCACAGATGAAGCGCACAAAGGAGGCTCCCTTGAGCCAATCAGGAAAACGGAGCAATGGGTGGAGCAATCTGCAGTGGGTTAGCTTGGCCATTTTGATTATTGCGGCAGCTACGACCGCGCTGGCGGCCGGAAGATTCGGCCGTAACGATGACGGCCGGGGCGATGACGAGCGTGGCACGTACGCCATTGGACTTTGGGGCGACCTGCCCTATTCCGATGTGCAGGCGCTGACTGGCGTGCCGAACCTGATCGCCGATATGAACAAGCAGGATTTGGCGTTCGTCGCGCACGACGGCGACTTGAAAGCTGGAAATAGGACGCCGGGCTCAGTTACTCCCACGACGTGCACCCCGGCGCTGTACGCGCAAGCGCTGGGCTATTTCAACTCGTTTCGAGCGCCGGTGATCTTTACGACGGGAGACAACGACTGGACCGACTGCGACCGGCCGAAGAATGGAGGCGTTCCTTCGCTCGCAGCGCTCGACTATGAGCGGCAGCTTTTCTTCGGCACGCCGTACACGCTGGGACAGCATCGCTTCAAGCAGGAAGTGCAGACCGACAAGCTGTGTCTGGGAGTAAGCGGGATGGTGCCGTGCGTCGAAAACCGCCGCTGGACGATCGGGGACGTTACGTACGCATCACTGAACATCCAGGGGTCTTGCAACAATCTTTGCGATACGGACCCTGACCCGACAGAATACGCCGCACGCAATCAGGCGGATATCGTCTGGATGCAGCAGACGTTCGAGGAAGCTATCCAGCGTCATTCCGCCGCCGTCATGCTGATCTCCCAAGCGGATCCGGGATTTGACGCAACGGATGCGACACGCGGCCCTGTTCGCGACCCAAACACACTGGCGGAGACAGATGGCCAGCCCGACGGTTTCCAGTCGTTTCTATTGGCGTTCAGGGACCAGGTGGTGGCATTTCAGCGGCCGGTCGCTTATGTTCACGGCGATTCGCACTACTTCCGGATTGATAAGCCGTTTCTGGATGCGACAGGGCAGAGGGTTGAGAACTTCACCCGCGTCGAGACCTTTGGCGACCACCAGGAGAACGGCACGAACGACGTGAATTGGCTGAAAGTGTTTGTAGATGCCCGCAGCAGAGAAGTCTTCTCCTATCAGCCACAGATCGTTCCGGCCAACCGGGTGGCGGTCCCGGCACCGAAACAATAGGCATGCAAGAGACTCAGGTGGGCGCCAGGGGCTATCTACAACCCGGGCTCCCTGCCTACACGCTAGGCCCGAACAAACGCCGCCGGGATTCCCGGGTTCAGCCGCACTTGTTCCCCCAGGGAAGGATTCTTCGAGAGGCTAGTTAGCAATAACCGGCACCCCCCTCTTCCTTTTTTCGCAAGTGTTCATTCTAAAAGGATTAAAGCTTTTTGTTTTGAATGGCTTAGGGAAGTGTTCATTCTAAATGACTTGACAGGGCAAATTTGCACCAAAATTGTGTAAAATGCGGGTTGTTTGGTAAGTGTTGCTAAGAAAAGAGTTAGGATTCAAATCAGGGCCGCAGAAAGCAACAGCGCCGACAAGATGGCGGCGGTACGCGGAAAAAACCCAATAATCCACAAACCAGAGTATATCTAATAATTATAAATCTGTCAATAAATAAGATTGACAAGAAATGTACCCTGGCAAGCCAACAAGAAGAGGAAGGACGGACGGCGGGGTTGGGCGTCTGCTTTGGTTCTGGTATAAATCAGAAATATCGATATTATAGTGGCACTTGGCTATCGGTCCGAGAATTCTGTCCACCTTGTCGAGGAAGGTCAAAATGAAAATGAATGGAAAAAACGGCGCGCGGGGAAGCCTCTGGGCGATGGCTGGAATATTTGTGCTTGCCGCGACTGCGGCGGCGTGTTTGGGAATGGCCGCAAGGGCCTTTGCGCAACACCGGATGCACGGGCAGCAGGTGAAGGAGGACCGGAATCACCCGTGGATGAATACGAGCCTGTCGCCGGACGAGCGAGCGGAGATGGTGCTGAAAGAGATGACGCTCGACGAGAAGATTGAATTGTTGCACGGGATGGGGATGCCGGGCTGGCCGAGGGAGGTGCAAAACCCTGAGCCTGAGCTGGGCAACGGCGGGGCCGGATTTATTCTGGGAGTGCCACGGCTGGGAATTCCGATTGTGCAGATGAGCGATGCGGCGTACGGAGTGCGAAGCAGC
The DNA here is from genome assembly GCA_035576885.1 of Candidatus Acidiferrum sp. Classification (GTDB taxonomy): domain Bacteria; phylum Acidobacteriota; class Terriglobia; order Acidiferrales; family UBA7541; genus Acidiferrum. The sequence goes on from DATLVZ010000049.1 coordinate 41,698, forward strand.
GCGGAGAATGGGCGGTACTCGACGGCGCTGCCGTCCGATGTGGGGGCAGCGGCGAGCTGGGATCCGGAGGCGGCGTGCGCGTATGGGACAGTGATCGGGAAGGAGCTGCGCGCTCAGGGATACAATATGACACTGGGCGGCGGCGTGAATATCACGCGCGAGCCGCGGAATGGGCGAACGTTTGAGTACATGGGCGAGGACCCGATCCTGGCGGGAACGCTGGTGGGGAATTTGATGAAGTGCGAGCAGGCGCAGCACGTGATTGGAGATATCAAGCATTATGCAGTGAACGATCAGGAGAGCGGGCGGAATGAGGTCGATGCGATTATCAGCAAGCGCGCGATGCGGGAGAGCGATTTGCTGGCGTTTGAGATTGGAGTGGGGCTCGCGCAGCCGGGAGCGGTGATGTGCTCGTACAACGCGGTGAACGGAGATTTTGCGTGCGAGAACAAATATCTGCTGACGGAAGTGCTGAAAAAGGATTGGGGATTCAAAGGCTTTGTGGTGTCGGATTGGGGCGGAACGCACAGCACGGTGAAAGCCTCGGCGGCGGGTTTGGACAATGAAGAGCCGCTCGATGAGTTTTTTGGGGCGAAGCTGAAGGCGGCGGTGGAGGCAGGGAAGGTTTCGACAGCGGAGCTGGACGACCATGTGCGGCGCGTGTTGCGGTCGGAGTTTGCGTGCGGGATCGTGGATCAGCCGACACAGAAGGGCGTGGTGGATGTCCAGGGCGACCTGAAGACGGCGCGGAAGATCGAGGAACAGAGTGCCGTGCTGCTGAAGAATGCGAACGGATTGCTGCCGCTGAACGGCACGGCGGTGAAGTCAATTGCGGTCATCGGACCGCATGCCAATGAAGGGATGATGTCGGGCAGCGGGTCGGCGCAGGTGGACGCGCCGGGGAGACCTTCGGCGGGATGGATGGCGCAAGTGTGGTTTCCGCCGTCACCGGTAAAGGTGCTGCAAGCGAAGTTTCCAGGGGCGAAAGTGCAGTTTGATTCGGGCGCGAATCCGGCAAGCGCGGCGGCACTGGCGAGGAATTCGGATGTGACGATTGTGTTCGCGTATCAATGGGAGAGCGAAGGAATGGATTTGGAGAATTTGTCGCTGCCCGTGAATCAGGACGGGATCATCGAGGCGGTGGCGGCGGCGAATCCGAAAACGATTGTGGTGCTGGAAACGGGGACGGCGGTGACAATGCCGTGGCTGGATAAGGTGAGCGCCGTGCTGGAAGCTTGGTACGGGGGAAGCGGGGGCGCGGACGCAGTCATGAATATTCTGAACGGCGACGTGAATCCCAGCGCGAAATTGCCGATGACGTTTCCAAAGAACGAAGTGGATTTGCCGCACTCGCATTTGGTGAAACCGGGACCTGGCGAGACCGGGGAAGCGGCGGTGATGAAAACTGGGGAGGCAAAGCCCACGTTCAGCGTGAAGTATGACGAAGGTCTGAAGGTCGGCTACAAGTGGTATGACTCGGAAAAGAAGCCGGTGCTGTTCCCGTTCGGGTACGGGCTTTCGTATACGACGTTTGCATATTCGGGATTGAAAGTGAGTGCAGGTAAAGAGACGACAGTGAGCTTCAAGGTGAAGAATACAGGGAGCCGCGAAGGAGCGGAGATTGCGGAAGTGTATGCGGGGCTGCCAGCAAGCGCGGGGGAGCCGCCGAAGCGGCTGGTGGGCTGGAGCAAGGTGTGGTTAAAGGCGGGCGAGAGCAAAGAGGTGAGCGTGAGCGTCGGCGAGAAATACTTGTCGATTTATGATGAGGCGAGCGACGGGTGGAAGCTGGTGCCGGGAAGTTATGCGTTCATGGTGGGCGGATCGTCGGCGGAGTTGCCGCTGCATGAGAAAGTCGAACTGAAATAAGGGAAGCCAAATGGGCAAGTGGTGGAAGAATTCGCGAGTAGGGGTGTGCTCGGATGAACACGCCGGCGGGCACGGCTTGCCGTGCCCCTACAGGGAGCGGAGGAGTTTGTAGAGTTCGTTGGCGGCGTCGAAGTCGGCTTCGAGGTCGCGGGAGGCGAGGCGTTCGCGGAGGTCGTCGAGGCGGCGGGAGAAGAGATCGAGGGAGGCGGAGAGGACTTCTTTGTTGGTGAGGACGATGTCGCGCCAAGTGGAGTAGGGGCTGCCGGCCAAACGGAGGGAATCGCGGAGGCCGGGGCCGGCGAGAGTAATGGGAAGACCGTTTTCGTCGAGATGATCGTAGAGGAAAGTGGCTAGGGCTACGGCGGCTAGTTGGGGAAGATGCGAGGCGAGGCCGACAGCGTAGTCGTGTTGCTGGGCGCCGAGCCAGAGAGGGCGGGCGCCAATTTTTTCGAGGATTTTTACGAAGGCGGAGATCCGCGGTTCGTTTTGATCGGGAGATGCGCCGATCAAGGCATAGGTGTTGTTGCGAAAGAGGTCGGCGTCGGCGTGGGCGATGCCGGATAGTTCCCTACCAGCCATGGGATGGCCACCGAGAAAAAGTTTGCTGGAGTCTTCGGGAAAGTGATCGACAGCGGATTCGATGATGCGGACTTTGGTGCTGCAGGCGTCGGTGATGAGAGCGTGTGGCGGTACAAGGCGAGTGAGTTCGGGGAGAAGATCGAGAGTCACGCCGATGGGGAGAGCGATATAGACAAGATCGGCGTTTTCGACGGCGGGAGCTAGTTCGCCCGAGAAAGCGGCGTCGATGGCGCCGCTGGATTGGGCTTCGCGGACGGGTTCTGGGCGGTCCCAGCCGGTGATGTGGGTTTCGTTGAGGTATTTGCGCAGGGCGAGCGCGAAGGAGCCGCCGATAAGGCCGGTGCCGAGGATAGTGACACGGTTGATGAGGTGAGCGGAAGGCATGAGTTAGGCCATGCGGCGGCCGATAGCGGGAGCTATGATGCGGAGCTCGGCCATGAGTTGGGTGAAGTCGTCGGGGTGGAGAGATTGGGCGCCGTCGGAGAGGGCGTGATCGGGATCGTTGTGGACTTCGATCAGGAGGCCGTCGGCTCCGGCGGCGACGGCGGCGCGAGCCATGGGCGGAACTTTGTCGCGGCGGCCGGTGCCATGAGAGGGATCGGCAATCATCGGGAGATGAGAAAGTTTTTTGATGACGGGGATGGCGGCAATATCGAGTGTGTTGCGCGTGTAGGTTTCGAAGGTGCGGATGCCGCGTTCACAGAGTATGACGTTGTAATTGCCGCCGGCGAGGATGTATTCGGCGCTGAGGAGAAGCTCTTCCATGGTGGCGGAGAGGCCGCGCTTGAGAAGGACGGGTTTGCGGATTTCGCCAAGAGCGCGGAGGAGATAGTAATTCTGCATATTGCGCGCGCCGACCTGAAAGACGTCGACATATTCGGACATCATGGGGATTTGAGAGAGGTCCATGACTTCGCTGACGGTAAAGAGACTGAATTTATCGGCGGCTTCGCGCATGACCTTGAGGCCGGCTTCGCCGAGGCCCTGGAAGGCGTAGGGCGAAGTGCGGGGCTTGAACGCACCGGCGCGGAGAATTTTTGCGCCTGCTTTGGCGACGCTTTCGGCCACGGATAGAATTTGTTCGCGCGATTCGACGGAGCAGGGTCCGGCGGCCACGACAACTTCGTTGCCGCCGATTTTTACGCCGCGGCCAAGATCGACGATGGTGCCTTCGGGTTTGAATTGGCGGCTGGCGAGCTTGAAGGGCTGCGTGATGCGCATGACTTCGCGGACGCCTTCGAGGAGTTCGAAATCGCGATGGTCGAAATCGCGATGGACGCCGACGGCGCCGAGGACGGTGTGGGATTCGCCGGTGGAGCGGTGCACGTTGAAGCCAGAGGCGACGAGGCGATCGATGACGTGCTGGATTTGCGCGTCGGTGGCGCCTTCTTGCATGACGATGACCATGGTTAGTCCTAATTCCCTTTCGGTTATGGCGAATTCTACACGGCAAAGATGCCGGGCTAAAGCCCGGCGCTACGAATTGCGTTCCTTATAAGACCGGTCAAACTGATCATTCATTCCCGCCTTTGTTGTGCTTGTCACCGGAGTGCATGGCGTCGCGTTCGGCGGCCCGGGCTTCGTCGATGATGCGTTCGAAGAGGCGGCGGATGGCGGCGTCGGTGAGCGGGCCCGGGTTGGTGCGTTCGGCGTTCGCCAGGACTTCGTTTTCGCGGTCGGGTTGATAAAGGGGGATGTTGGCCGCTTGTTTGAGCTTGCCGATTTCGAGGGCGCAGTGCGAGCGCTCGTTGAGGAGTTCGACGAGTTTCTTGTCGATTTCGTCGATGCGGCGGCGCCAGTCGCTCAAGTTCACAGGGCCACCTTCGTCGGAAGAAGTGGCGAGCGGCGAGTGGCGAGTGGCGAGCAATGAAGCGTAAAGCAGATTCCTCGCTTCGCTCGGAATGACAAATTTGAGAATGGTCGCCAGCAAAGATAGAGAATCATGGGGCGACCTCGCGGCGGGAGAGGCCGTGGCGGGCGGCAGCTTTGAGGGAGCGGACACGGGCGGCGACTGCGGCGGCGGCGGCATCGATGTTGGCGGGTGATGGGTTGGCGGCGGTGGCGTTTTCGATTTCGGCGACAAGGGCAGAGCCAACGACGGCGGCATCGGCGAGGCCGCCGAGAACGGAGACGTGGCCGGGTAGCGAGATACCGAAGCCTACAGCGATGGGAAGTTCGGTGACTTTGCGGGCGCGGCGCAGAAGAGCGGGAAGATCGTCCGGGAGGACATCTTTTGCGCCGGTGACGCCGGTGCGCGAGATGAGGTAGAGAAAACCGGAGGACACGGCGACGATTTTAGCGAGGCGGTCGTCGGTAGAAGTGGGAGCGCCGAGGAAAATTGTGTCGAGGTGATGCGCGGCGAGAATATGGCGATAGTCGTGGGATTCTTCGGGAGTGAGATCGGTGATGAGGACGCCGTCTGCGCCGGCGCCGGCGGCGGTGGCAGCAAATTTTTCGAGTCCCATTTGGAGGACGGGATTGTAATAGCCGAAGAGGACGATGGGGACTTCGTTGGATTGACGGATTTCGCGGACTAGATCGATGACTTGGGTGAGAGTCGTGTGCGCTTTTAGGGCGCGCTCGGAAGCGCGTTGAATGGTGGGGCCGTCGGCGAGGGGATCGCTGAAGGGGATGCCGAGTTCAATGACGTCGGCGCCTGCTTCGGCGAGGGCCAGGACGAATTTGTGAGTGGCTTCGAGCGAGGGATCGCCTGCGGTGATGTAGGCGACGATGCCGAGTTCGCCGGATTCGCGGAGTGCGGCGAAGCGTTTGGAGATGCGAGTCTGGTTGGAGGTTGTGGCGGACATGGGATTTTAACAAAGGATAAAGCTTAGAGCAGGCGTGAATAAGTGTCCATGTCCTTGTCGCCCCGGCCGGAGAGATTAAGGATGACAAGGCCGTCGGGAGACATTTTAGGGGCCCGCTCGATGAGGCCGGCGATGGCGTGGGCGGATTCGAGCGCGGGAATGATGCCCTCGATGCGCGAGAGGAGCCGCGCGGCTTCGAGAGCAGCGGAATCGGAGACGGCGGAGTATTCAGCGCGGCCTTCGTCGGCTAGCCAGGCGTGTTCGGGACCGATGGCGGGATAGTCGAGGCCGGCGGAGATGGAATGGGTGGTGGCGATCTGGCCGTCTTCGGTTTGGAGAACGTAGGTGTAGGTGCCTTGCAGGACGCCGGGGCGCGCGCCCGTGAAACCTTGATGCGCGGCGAGGCGTGCGGCGTGTTCTCCGAGTTGGCTGCCGCGGCCGCCGGCTTCGATGCCGACCATTTTTACGGTGGAATCGCGCAAAAATTGGTGAAAGAGGCCGATGGCGTTCGAACCGCCGCCCACACAAGCGAAGAGATGCGTGGGAAGACGTTTTTCAGCGGCGAGAATTTGCTCGCGGGCTTCGCGGCCGATGACCGATTGAAAATCGCGGACCATGGTGGGGTAAGGATGCGCGCCGAGAACGGAGCCGAGAAGATAGTGCGTGTTGCGGACGTTGGTGACCCAATCGCGCATGGCTTCGTTGATGGCGTCTTTCAAAGTGCGGCTGCCGGAATCGACGCCGACGACTTGCGCCCCGAGCATGCGCATGCGCGAGACGTTGAGCGCCTGGCGGGCCATGTCTTCCGTGCCCATATAGACGACGCATTCGAGGCCGAGATGCGCGGCGACGGTGGCGGAGGCGACGCCGTGCTGGCCTGCGCCGGTTTCGGCGACGATGCGCGGCTTGCCCATGTTCACGGCGAGCAAGCCCTGGCCGATGGCGTTGTTGATTTTGTGCGCGCCGGTGTGAAGAAGATCTTCGCGCTTGAGGTAGATGCGCGGGCCGCCGAGATGGGAAGTGAGACGCGAAGCAAATTGCAGGGGCGTGGGACGGCCGGCAAAATTTGTCAGTAGATCGGCGAGCTCGGCTTGAAAGCGAGGGTCAGTTTTAGCGGCTTCGTAAGCACGCTCGAGTTCGAAGAGAGGGACCATCAACGTTTCGGGAACATAGCGTCCGCCGTAGGGGCCGAAACGCCCGGGAGCGAGTGTGGCTGAATGCAGACTTGAACTCATGGTGCGGTTTGTCCCTTTTGTAGAGCGTCCAACTCCTGCTCGGCGCGGCGAACTTCTTCGACAAATTCCTTCAGCCGCATGTGATCCTTCTTGCCAGGCTTCGATTCGATGCCGCTTGCGACATCGACGGCATAGGGCCGCACGAAACGAATCGCTGCACCGACGTTTTCCGGTGTGAGACCGCCCGCTAAAATGATACGGTGCGCAGCGACGGCGCGGCGCGCGACGTTCCAATCCGCGCTGCTGCCGGTACCGCCAAATTGGCCGGCACGGGAGCCATCGAGGAGAAAAGCAAAAGCGTCGTGATACTTGTCGAGAGTCGTGAGCGGAAAATCAGCGGCGACGCGAAAGGCTTTGATGACCGGAACGGTGCGAGAGACTTCGGAGACAATGGTGGGAGATTCGTCGCCATGGAGCTGGGCGGCGTTGAAGCGCACAAACGCGTGGAGCGAGATGATTTCAGCGGGCTTAGCGTTTACGAAGATGCCGACGGGCTCGACACCGCCCGGGAGCTTCGCACGCATGGTGGCGGCTTCGACGGTGGAGACGCGGCGAAGGCTTTTCTCGTAGAAGTTAAAGCCCAACATGTTGGCGCCAGCGTCGCAGGCAGCCTTGGCGTCCGGCCAATTGGTGATGCCGCAGATCTTGACGAGGATCATAGCGGGCTAAACCGGGAGCGCGGACCGGCCAAGAAAAGTTCCAAGGGCAGCCGCAGGATCAGGTGAAAGCATGAGACTCTCGCCGATGAGAAAAGCGTCGAAGCCAGCGTCGCGGAGTCTGGCGAGGTTGTCGTGCGTGCGCAGCCCGGATTCGCTGACGGCGATGCAGGCGTCGGGAATGCGTTCGATGAGTTCGAACGATGTTTCCACGCGTAATTTCAAAGTCTTCAGGTCGCGATTGTTGACGCCGATGATGCGCGCATCCGCGCCGAGTGCTCGGTCTAGCTCGGTGGCGGTGTGAACCTCGACGAGTGGTTCCATTTTGAGCTCACGGCCAAGCGCGATGAGGTCGCGGAGAAGTTCATCATCCAGAGCAGCGACTATCAACAGAAAACTGTCGGCGTCGTTGGCGCGCGTTTCCCAGACTTGCCAAGGATCAAAAATGAAATCCTTGCGAAGGACGGGAAGCTTGACGGAATTCCGTGCATCGCGAAGGTTTTTCAGCGAGCCACGAAAAAACTCGCCTTCGGTGAGGACCGAGAGAACGGCAGCTCCCGCAGCTTCCAAAGTACGCGCTAGTTCGATGGGGTGGAAGGGATCACGAAGAATTCCTTTTGAAGGAGAGGCAGGCTTTAGCTCTGCGATAATGTTCAGGGAATCGCGTGAGAGCGCGGCTGGAAAATCTCGGAGCGGCGTCGCGGCGTTCACACCATAGCGCAGGGCCGCCTCTGGGAGGACGCGTTTGCGATGGTCGACCTCGAGACGGCGTGCATGCAGGATGCGGTCGAGGACGGTTCCACTGTCAGCATGAGCGTTCATGGCCATTGCTTTGTATGCTAGAGGCGTAGTCTAGTGGTGTCAATTGGAAGAGGAAAATCGACTACTGGTGATTCACCGTCGAAAGCAAGAAAAGAGCGGCCAGGGAAAAAGGGGAGTCCACGCGGGAACGCTATGAACTATCGGACTGAGTATGGGGAGTTGCTGGAAGAACTTGCGAAAGAAGCGGATACGATCGCGATGCGATTTTTCCGTGCGGATGAGATTCGCATAGACCGAAAGGACGATGGCTCGGCTGTAACTCAGGCGGACCGCGGAGTTGAGGAGATGGCGCGAGCCAAAGTGGCCGCGAGCGGGCTGGCGATGGACGTTCTGGGCGAGGAAATGGGAGGCGGAGATGCGAAGAGCCCAGCAGCAACGGGCCGGGCTCGGTTAATCATCGACCCCATCGACGGGACAGAGGAGTTTTCGCGAGGGATCATAACGTTCGGGACGCTGCTGGGGATCGAACGCGATGGCGAAATCGTGGGAGCGATGGTGAGCGCGCCCGCGCTCAGTATGCGATGGTGGGCATACCGCGGCGAAGGTGCGTGGAGGAACGGGAAAAGAATGCACGTTTCGAACGTGGATCGATTGAATGGCGGGATGGCGTTCACAGGGGGAACCGGGCCGAACAGCAATCGACAGAACACGCAAAAGATGCGCCTGTTATTGGATGCGGCAGGATACGGCCGTTCGTTTGGGGGATTTTGGAAGCACATGATGGTGGCAGAAGGGGCGATCGAGGCGGCGGCGGATTTGCATTCAAAGCCGTGGGACCTGGCCCCAGCAGGGTTGATTGTTGAAGAGGCCGGGGGGCGCGCGACGGATTTGAACGGCAAGCGAACCATTTATAACGGAAGTCTGGTGAGCACAAACGGGAAAATTCATGAGGAGGTACTCGCGCTGTTGCGGTGAGGCGGATTCATAAAATAGAAGCCGCTCGTATCCACGGGGAGCGAGTTTTCTTCAGGGTGGAAATGGGTCTCCAATTTGGATATTTCGTCCGCAACTGCAAATAGCTAGCCTTTAGCCGCGGAATAAGCACAGAGATTGTTTCCGGGAGTCTTACGGTGGACATCAAGACGCAAGCTGAGAAGGCAGAGAAACTGAGGGCGCTGCATCGCGGGCCGCGGATTTTGGCGCTGCCGAATGTGTGGGATGTGGTCAGCGCCAGAATTCTGGAGGAGCTGGGTCATCCGGCAATCGCGACAAGCAGCGCGGCGGTGGCGTTTTCCATGGGGTATCCGGATGGACAGAGAATATCTCGCGGTGAAATGCTGGACGTGGTCGGGAGGATCACGCGGGCGGTTCGCGTACCTGTGACCGCGGACTTGGAGTCAGGTTACGGAAAGTCGCCGGAAGAGATTGCCGAGTTCACGCGGGCCATGGTAGCTGCGGGAGCAGTGGGATTGAATTTTGAGGACGTGACGGGGGATGACGAGAGCGCGCACGTCGATACGGAGTTGCAAGTCAAAAACATTCGCGCGATTCGGGAGACTTCAGCAGCGATGGGAGTTCCTGTGGTGATCAACGCGCGGACGGACATCTATCTGATGCCGATTGGGCCGGAGGCTACGCGATTTGAGCGGACGGTCGAGCGTCTGCGGGCGTATCGCGAGGCGGGAGCGGATTGCTTGTTCGTGCCGGGGTTATGCGATCGCGAAATCATCACGAAGCTGGTGAATGCGCTGGGCTCGCCGCTAAATATTCTCGCGTCGCCAGGATGTCCTTCGCTTGCAGAGCTTGAAAAGATGGGAGTGGCGCGCGTGAGCGCGGGATCCTCGGCGATGCGCGCGGCGCTGGGAGCGTTTCAGCGAGTTGCGAAAGACTGGCTGGCGCACGGATCTTACGACTCGCTGACTCAGGCGACTATTCCCTACAGGGAATTAAACTGCATGATGGCACGCAAGCTGTCCTGAAAAACTGCCTTCCGTTATGGCCGAGAAAGCCGCGCTACTCAAGATTCTGAACGAAGAGATCGTTGCGTGCCGGAAGTGTCCGCGTCTCGTCGAATATCGCGAAACAGTGGCGCGGGAGAAACGGCGCGCGTTTCGTGATTGGACTTACTGGGGCAAGCCAGTGCCAGGATTCGGCGATCCGCGCGCCAACCTGCTCATTTTGGGGCTAGCTCCGGCAGCACACGGAGCGAATCGAACGGGCCGCGTATTTACCGGAGATCGCTCCGGAGATTTTCTGTATGCGGCATTGCACAAAGCGGGCTTTGCGAATCAACGTACGTCGTTGCGCCGTGATGATGGTTTGCAACTGACGAACGCTTATATTGCCGCTACGATTCGCTGCGCGCCTCCGGCGAACAAGCCGCTTCCTTCGGAAATCACAAATTGCAGGGGCTATCTGGTGCGTGAGCTGGAAATTTTGCGGCCTCGCGCGGTACTGGCGCTCGGAAAAATCGCCTGGGATGCCTACCTGGAAATCTTGAAGCAGCGCGGGCTGATCGCGTCCAGGGCAGCGTTTCAGTTCGCGCATGGAGCGGAGGCAGAACTGCCAGGCGACGGTGCGCGGCTGTTTGGTGTTTACCACCCGAGCCAGCAAAACACGCAGACGGGGAGAGTGACGCCTGCCATGTACGGACAAGTTCTGCGGAGAATTCGTCGGTTCCTCTCTTTATAGCTTTCCGGATGGACGCCCCTGGCATGATATCGACTTTCGCTGCACTGTCGGGGTTAGCCTCCACGAGGGTGTCGCAAATTCCCGACACATGGCCGGGGTACCCAAGTGAGATTGCTTCACTACTCCGGCAACTGGCCGCCTTTTCAGCTGTTTGATAGCGCCATGAAAAAATGGCAATGGCGAATGGCCTGCATGTCCAGCTTGCCGAGAGCGCACTATGGAGGCAGCTATGCGACCAAGTAATGTACGACAATTTCTATCGGGGACGGCAGTGCTCGCGGCGGTTTTGGGATGTGGGATGGCATTCGCAGGGCAGCAATCACCTCAGGAGCAGCCGCCGCAGCAGTCGCATGAAAGTCCGATCCTCTCGCAGGACCACATCAGTAAGCCCGATGACCAGGAAATCAGGGCCGCAGATGGAAAGCGACATAGATTGCCGCTGGAGACTTATGGCGTCGCTCCAGGGACAAGGTTTTTGGTGGCACTTGAAAATGATTTGGGCACCAAAGGCACGCAGGAAAAAGCAAAATTCAAAGTAAGAACGCTGGAACCACTGGAAGCAGGCAGTGGAATCTATTTGCCCGCCGGCGCGGAGATCAACGGGCATGTGAGCCACGTGGAACCGGCCGGGGTGGCGGGCCGCGCAAGACTATGGCTGACCTTCGATGAAATTCAGACCAAGTTCGGCAGGCTGCCAATTGTAGCGGAAGTCGTAAGCGTTCCCGGCGACCACAGCGTGAAGAGCAAGTCCGGCCAAGAAGGGCTGATCGAGGGAAGAAGCAGCACCCAGCAGGACGCGGCCCAGGCGGCAGCAGCCGGTGCGGCGCTCGGCGCGGTGAAGGGCGTCAAAGACAAAGACAAGAAAGAAGCCGCCGAGGGTGCAGCGCTGGGAGCACTCACAGCTTATCTGATGGAGACTGGGCGAGGGCACGAGTTGGACCTGCCGCGGGGTGCGAAGCTGGAATTGGAGCTGGAGCGGGCGCTGTACTTGGTGAAAGAGTAGCACAAAGTCTTGATTGGAAATCCGCATCAGAAGGATAAGTGGCTAAGAAACGAACCTGGAGTCCGGGGCACTACTGGGCCATGGATTTTCTATGCCGGGGATGAGCCGGCGCAGCGCGGAGGCTGCGCCGGTTTTGTTTTTCTGGCCGGCGCCGCGGACTAAATCATGCAAGGCGGCGCATACGGAGTGGGCGAACAGCACGCGCTTGGCAAGCGTACCGGGAGCTTGTTACAGTCGAAGTGTCCAGCCTGCACCAGAATCTGCGAAAATAAGAAGAGCCGCGTGGGAGAGGCATAATCGCATGGGCGATGAATCGAGAAGCACGGTGCGCGCGATGGAGCCGCTCGAGCGCAAGGACCGGGTGCTGATTGTCGAGGACGAAGATAACGCGCGCAAGGGTTACGAACAGTTGCTGCAACGATGGGGCTTCGATGTGCTCGGCGTGGGGACGGCGGAAGAGGCGCTTGCAAAATTTGCCAGCTATCAGCCCGATACGTTGATTGCGGACGTCGAGCTGCCGGGAATGAACGGCTTGGACTTGCTCAAACAGCTTGGGCCGGAGCTGCTGGACGTCCCCGCGGTAATCATCACGGGCAAAGGGAGCGAAGAACGCGCTGTGGCGGCGATCGAGTCCGGAGCGTTCTGGTACATCGAAAAGCCGCTGAAGGGGCCGGTGCTGCGGGCGTTGCTCGACCGCGCATTGAGCAAGGGACGGGACGCGCGCCAACTCGTGGTGCTGCAGAGGCAACTGCGCGAAGCGGGGCGGCTGGGCGAACTGGTGGGGGCGTCGAAGCCGATGCAGGAAGTGATGCGCATCGTTGAGATGGCCGCGCCAAGTTCCGCTTCGGTTCTGATCACGGGCGAGACGGGCTCCGGAAAAGAAATTGTAGCGCGAACGATCCACAAACTATCGCCGCGAGCCAATGGGCCATTTGTGCCCATCAACTGCTCCGCAATTCCCGAATCACTGATGGAAAGCGAAATTTTCGGCCATGAACGCGGCGCGTTCACGGGAGCGGCAGAGCGGCGCATCGGCTGTTTTGAGCTGGCGGATTCCGGCACATTGCTGCTCGACGAAATCGGAGAGATGCCCGCGCCGACGCAAGCGAAACTGTTGCGCGTGCTCGAGGACCGGAAAGTGCGGCGATTGGGAAGCAAAAGCGAAACTCCGGTGGACGTGCGTGTACTAGCGGCGACAAACAAGGACCCGGAAAAGGCGGTGGCCAGCGGGGAGTTGCGGCAGGATTTGTATTTCCGGTTGAATGTGTTTCATATCAATCTGCCGCCTCTGCGCGAGCATAAGGACGATATTCCGCTGCTGGTGGAGCACATTTTGCGCGATGTCAACGCAAAGCATGGAAAGCATGTGCGGGGCATCGGAGCTGAAGTGCTGGATATCTTCATGAGCCACACCTGGCCAGGGAACATCAGGGAATTGCGAAACATTCTTGAGCGTGCATCCATCATGTCCGACAAGGAACTCATCACACGGGCATGCCTGCCGGGAGAATTCGGTAAGACGTCGCCGAAAAGCTCCAGCGATCTGTCCTCGATCAAGTTTCCCGTGGGAACGACCGTCGACGCAATGGAGCGCGAGTTGATCCTTCAGACGCTAAATGCCACAGGCAACAACAAGACGCGGGCTGCCGAACTTCTCGCCATCAGCCTAAAGACGCTTCACAATAAGCTGAAAGAATACGGCGGCGAACGCGCCGAGGCAGAGTAGGGACGCGCGATGCAGCTCCGGCTGCGAACAAAACTTACGCTGGTGATGACAGGACTCGTGCTGCTGGTGGTGGCGGCAGTGTCCGGCGTGTACTTCGGGCTGCTCCTTCAGCAGGTCCTTGATCAGAGCGAAAAGGGAGCATCCCAAATCGCCAGGAGTACTTTTGAGCAGATCAATGGTGCGCTGCGGGATGCGAAGGCACAAGGATGGCGGCCTGAGTCCAACTCTCCCGATGATATTCACGATTATGTGGCCTACGCACTCGGAGCAAGCCAGGGTTTACAAGCTCAGCTGCAGGCGGCTAGTGCCTCGTCTGGAATTTACGAAGTCTCGATCACGGACCATGAGGGAAGAGTTCTGGCATCGACGGATAAAGCCTTGGTGGGAAAATTTCCGTTGCGCCGGCCGCCGATCGCCCAACTCACACGGCGTGGCATCTTGAATCAGTTAAAAGTTCTTGCTGGGCCGCGTGGTACGTATGAGTTCGATTTTCAGTTCAATTACGGGGAGGCGCCTTTCGGCGAAGTGCGCGTGGCGGTGTCTTCGGCACTTCTGCTCAGCAACGAAATTCTGCCGATCGTGAAGAAACTCGGCACGATTGTCCTGCTGGCTTTATTGATTTCCACGATCCTCGCCGCGGTAGTAAGTGGAGCGACGCTGGCGCCCTTGGCTCGTATTTCCGAGCAATTGGATCGAATTTCCGCCGGCCAGTATGACTCCCCTGTGCCTGAAGTGAAGGGGTTTGCGGGAAGCACGGACGAGCTCGGCCAGGTCAGCCGGAAAATTACGCAAGTTGGCCAGCAGCTGCGCGGAGTGCACGAGATCTTCAGTACGATGCGTGAAAACATGAACTCTGTGATGGCTGGGCTGGAAGACGGGTTACTTCTGTTTACGCGCGACGCGCGGGCGGTGATGGTCAGTCCAGCCGCGGAGAAATTTCTGGGAGCTCCTGCAGGGCAGTTCCTAGGGAAGCGTGTGACGGAGATATTTCCGATCGGACATCCGCTGCGCGATGCGCTGCACATTGAAGGAGATGAACTCAGGGAAGTCGCGGCGGAAACGGAATTGAAGACGACGGAGGGTGAGAGGCGCGTCAGCGTGAGCGTTCAAGCGATTCAAGAGGATGGCGAGCGCATGGGCGCGCTGGTGACGCTGCGCGATCTTGATTCGATCGAAAGTATCAACACCCAGCTGCAGGTCAGCGAGCGGCTTGCGGCGCTGGGGCGAATCACCGCGGGGGTAGCGCACGAAGTCAAGAATCCGCTCAACTCCATGCGTCTGTGGCTGGAGAATCTAAAAGAGTCGCTGCCTGCAGATTCGGACGGCAGTGCGAAGCAGGCAGTAAACGTTCTCGACAAGGAGATCGACCGCCTCGATGCGGTTGTGAAGCGTTTCCTGGATTTCACGCGGCCAATGGATGTGCGGCTCGAACCCACGCAGCTTGCGGAATTGCTGAGAGAGGTTCTGGAGGTAGCGCAGCCACAAATGCAAAAGGCCAACATTCAAGTGGCACAACTGTTGCCAATCGACGTGCCTGAAGTTTACGTGGATCGCGCTCTGTTGAAGCAGGCGGTGCTCAATCTGGTTCTGAACGCCGGGGAATCGATGCCCAGCGGCGGACAGTTGCGGCTGGTGCTGAGCCGCCGCGGCGAAATGGCAGAAATCACGGTCGGAGACACTGGAAAAGGAATTCCGCTCGAGGACCGTCAGAAAATCTTCCAGCTCTTCTTTACAACGCGACCGGGAGGCAGCGGCATCGGACTAGCCAGCACGTTCCGAATCGTGCAGCTTCTCAACGGCTCGATAGACTTTACAACGGAGGTCGGAAAAGGAACGACGTTCCGAATTGAGCTGCCGCTCGCTGCCTGAGATCTAAATCCGCACGGACACTATTAACTATGACGAGAACCTTCGCCCAAGCCCGCAATGCCGTGATGCGAAGTCCTGTGCTTATGATTTTTGGCGTGTTTGGCACCGCTGCCTTGATGGTAAGCGGTTGTGCCGCCCAACGAAAACAGGCCATCCCCTGGAGCACGGCGGTGCTGGTTCGGCCGGCCGCACTTCAACGATCCTCTCCAGCCGGAAATGTCGAAGATCCCCTGCCGGATCTAAGGATGGAAATTCCTCCTCCTCCTGGACCCCTAGCTGTGGCGCGTCAGACTCCTGCACGGCCACGCGGCGTGGCGTCTTCCACCAATCAAAATGCGCCGAACGGAAAACTGGATACTCCGCAGATCGTTCCCGATCTCTCGTCGCAAGAATCAGCTTTGCTGCGACGCGAAACTGACTTGAACTTGAGCGCCGCGGAACGCAATCTCGCCGCAACGGCAGGAAAAACGCTGAACGCCATGCAATCCGACCTTGCTTCCAAAGTGCGCGGCTTTATTTCTGATGCGCGAGAAGCAGGCCTAGCGGGAGATTGGGCGCGGGCTCGTGAGCTTGCCAAGAAGGCGCAGATTTTATCGGAAGAGTTAATCGGGTCAGTGTAATCTTCCTAAATTTTGTGACTTGGCCCCCCGCAGAACGGCGCCCGTTCGTTTCAATAGTAGTGTCATCCAATAGCCATGGAATATAGGAGCTGCTTGTTTTTCCCAGCATGAATGCAAGACCTGGATGCGTTAGACTTGCCACATGAAAAAGTTTGATGTTGCCGTTGCCGGCGGCGGACTGATTGGGGGATCGATCGCGCTTGAAGTTGCGCGAACTGGCCTGCGCGTCGGCTTGTTCGACCGGCGGGAACCCGGACAAGAAGCCTCCTGGGCGGGAGCGGGAATTCTTTCGCCCGCGCCGGAAAGTTCGGCGATGATTCCACTCGTGCCAATGGGCAAAGCAAGCCTGGCGCATTACCCGGAATTTGTGGGCATGGTGGAGGAAATCTCGGGCCAAAATACCGGCTACCGCGCGAAGGGAACGCTACAGGCGCTGTTTTCCGGGGATGTGCGGGAAGAGCTCAGCACAGTGATTGCCTTGCATCGTGGGCTGGGGCTGAAAGCGGAGCCGCTCAGCGCTGCAGACGCGCGAGCCCTCGAGCCGTCTCTCAGCGAGGACCTCGAAGCCGCCGTGCTACGTCCAGACGAAGCGTCCGTTGACAACCGTGCCATGACGAGCGCCGTGTTGGATGCCGCGCAGCGAAGCGGCGTGCAGTTCTTTCCCGGGAGTGGCGCCGAGGCGATCCGGCGAGAAGGCGGCCGGTGCGTTGGCCTAATTCTGAAAAACGAAAAGATCGAGGCAAATTGGACAGTCATCGCAGCTGGATGCTTTTCCGCAAGCATTGATGGAGTGGCCGCGTATGCGCCAGTGCGGCCGGCGAAAGGGCAAATGGTGGCGCTGCGCGCGGACGATTTGAAAATAGAGCGAGTTCTGTGGTCGGAGAGAATCTATCTCGTTCCGCGAAATGAAGGAAGGATTCTTGCCGGCGCGACAGTGGAATACACGGGCTTCGATAAAGGGTTGACAGCGGGCGGCATTGAAAAGATTCTCGCCGCCGCGATCGAGCTCTCACCTGGCCTCGCGGCCGCGCGCATCGAAGAAACCTGGGCGGGACTTCGGCCGGACTCGCCGGACCACTTGCCCATGCTCGGGCCCACGGACATAGAAGGGCTGCTTATCGCGACCGGACACTTTCGCAGCGGAATACTCCTAACACCTATAACTGCCATGCTGGTGCGCGAGTGGGTGACGCAAAAGCGCGTCAGTGTGGATTGGGAACGCTTCAGCCCCATGCGTTTTCAGCCGGCTTCGGAGCGGGCGGCGCCTGCTAAGAATTTCTCAAACTGAATAGAAGAGTATCCAGTGCCAGTGCAGACGCGAAGAAGTGAGCCACTTTTCTTGCAATTTTCTCGGGTCTTCCAGACTATCCGAGCGAATGAATCAAATTCATTGTGATGTTCAGCAGGCACCGGCTGCTGCTCAGAGGGCTTCGGCAGCGTTACGGTTGAGGCGCGGGAGGCGGAGTGATGGGCTGGGCTTGTCCGACACTATTGAACTTAATCTGACTGCCGTCCAGGGCCAACTCGTGTTCGAGCACGATATCGAGTGCAGAACCGCGCGGAAGCTCTGCCTCGGGGCCTCGCGTCAAGAGAATTGCACCGAGTCCGGCAAGTGCACCGACTCCTGCGCCGATTCCCAGACCTTTGCCGCGGCCGGCAATGGCGCCAATCCCTGCGCCAGCCGCAGTCGTTTCCGCCACAGTTCCGGCGTCTTTCCCCTTGCCACCGGCGCCAGTCACTTTTCCTTCGGAATCCATGGTCTCTTTTCCGCCGGAATCCGCACTGCGGGGGGCCGCGTTCAGGTCCACAGTGTAACCATTCGGAAATATTAGGGTGTCCAAACGCATGCGAAATTCGCCGCGTCCCTTAATGCGGCCCGGCCGCTTGGATTCGATCAGCTCCCCGCGAAGATAAGAGCCAACGGGGATGATGACGTGATTATTTTGCGTGACGGGGAAGGAAGTGTGGAAATAAACGGAATCACCCGCCTTGGCGCCGCGCGTGGAGATGCCGTTCTCGAGAACCACGGCAAAGCGCGTGCCAGCGGGAATTTTGATTTGTTCCGATGAAGCCGGCCGCGGCTGCGCGACTGGCAGCACCGGCGCTCGGGGAGGTGGCGCGGAAGTCTGTGGGCCTGCCGGCTCTTGTGCGCGGCCAAGGGGTGTAAGGAAAAGCAGGCCAGTTGACAGGGCGCATTTCAAAAGTAAACTCAGGCGGGGCAACCCTCTCATGAGCTCCCTCCAATATGTTATCTCCGATGTCCGGGCGTAGGTGTTGGATGCCTGAGTATATCGCTTGCACCCCGGCATGGAGAGCCGAAATTTATGATGTCAGCCCGACTGCGCGACCTGCGCCAGTTCGTGATGGTTGACGGCACCGAAGGAAACTGAGTAGCCTCGGGGCAGCCAAAGAAGTAACCATGAAAGAGGGCAACGTATATGGCAAAGCTGGCGCTGATCTATGGAATGCGGCTGCTCCCGGAGGAAGAGTTGGGGGAGGTGAAGGACGCTACAGTGGTGCTGAAGAATGGCCGGACGGCGCGCATTACCATGCATCTGATCGAAGGCAGCAAGGAAGAGATCGAAGCGACATTTCACGAGTCGGTCTCGGCCTTCTTTGAAATGTACCCGGAGATTTAGAACGCAAGAGCCGGATCTTCGAATTCCCGCGTCCAAAATAGAATCAGCGGTTGCCGAAATTTTCGGGGTCGGCGCTGGGGTCGCCGAGATTATCATTGATGAGCACCGTGGATTGTCCGGTAAGCTCGAAGCGCTTGCGGCATTTGAAGCATGCCACCAGGTCATCGAGCCGCACCATGTAAGACGTGGCTTTGGCGAACTTTCTGCGGTCTTCTTCGCCGGCGCCGCGCGGGAGCTCCCTTTTTTTCCGGGAAACTTTCCAGCGGACGGGAAATTCGAATTCGCCGCGGCAGCTCGGGCACACGAGCTTGATCTTCCTGGTTTCTTCCTTTTCCGTGTAGAAGGCGCGTTCGTCCATGGCTAAGTGGCGGGCGCACTCACCGCGTCTTCAATTGTAACAAATTCCAGCCCGAGGTCACGCCATCGCGGGAGCCAATATTCAAGTGCCGCGAGGGTTGGCAGACGGTCCGCATTCAATTGGCGGTGAGAACCATCATGGAGACAAAGTATGTCTCCCGTGTCTATGGCGCCCCTAGCAGAACCCTCGGCCACGTTGCGCTTTGCATGCCTTGCAATGGGCTCCATGCGGGGAATAAGCCACTCCGAAGAGGTTGCACGCCAGTCCCCCGGAAGCAGCGTCCACATGACGACGCGCTGATTCAGTTCACGCGCAGCGGGAATGACCCACGGATTGCGCAACCCGAAGGGCGGTCTGAACCACTTCGGCGGTGCGCCCGTTGCGGCAATTATGGAATAGTTGCAGCAGCGGAGTTCGACCGTGATGCGATCCGGCTTGAGCCAGAAAAGATTGGGATGGGCGTCTGTATGATTTCCGATGATGTGGCCCCTCGCGGCCGTCTCCTTGAGCAGTTCCGGACATTCACGCGCGTGTTTTCCTATAACGAAAAATGTTGCGCGGGCTTTGTAGCGATCAAGCAGTTCCAGTAGTTTCGGAGTTATCGCAGGATTCGGGCCGTCGTCAAAGGTGAGAGCAAGCTTGCGCGGCGAATCTGTGCGGCAAAGCGTCGAGCCGAAGAGTTGCGAGCGAGGATGAGCTGCGCCATACCCAACCAATCCTGCAGCCGCGGCGGCCAAAACAGGTGGCGCGGCAATTATCCAGGGATTCATCAAGTACATTCTCGCACGGCGAGATGCGTAACGACTAACTGGAAGGGAGCGCCTTACTGATTCTCGCCTTGTGCGGTCTCTACGAGTACACGCCTGTTGGGCGCTGAGCTGCAGCAATCAGCATCAAATTCAGCCGGGAACAATCCGCAAGATCGGGGCTTCGAGCGTCCAGGAATCATCCGCGCTTCACTCCGGATCGAGAATGGAGACACAGGATGTACCGATTTGGCACGAATTCAGGGGTGTGTCCCCCCACGGGACATGTCCGCTTCGGTTTGGATCGAGTGCTTTGCAACGCAAAGATATCAGGCGACTTAGAGCGCAAAGGACAGGGACATTCCGGCAGGGAGTGGACAGTCTATTGCTTTAGAAACGGTTGTGGACGCGTGTGGAAACTCGACGTTGAGAACAAAGAACAGCCTGCTCAGCCAGAAGTCCCCCCACTCATGGTTCCTCGGTGTGCTCCTGCTTCTCACCACAGCATCGTTATTGGGGGCCGCGGCTCCCTCACAAGATCGGCCGCCTGACTGGCACGCAGAGGTCAGGAAACTTGTAGAGGCGCACGAGTGGGAGTCGGCAATGAAGATCGTCGACCGCAAGGTTGCGCTCGCTCCGCAGGATATGGACGTGCGCGCGTGGCGGGCCCGCATTCTTGCGTGGTCCGGACGCCTCGCGGAGGCGGAAAAGGAATACCTTGAAATCTTGAAATTCACCCGAAATGACCCGGATAACTGGATGGGGCTGGCGAGCGTATATCTGCGCGAGGGAAAACCGACGGATGCTCTGCGGGCACTGGACCGGGCTGTGGAGATTGATCCGAAACGCGCGGACTTGCGAGCGGCCCGAGGGCGCGCGCTGCGAGCGACCGGCGAACGCCACGAAGCTCGCACGGAGTTTCAAAACGCGCTGAATCTGGACCCTACAAGCGTTGAAGGACGTGCAGGAATGATTTCCGTCCGTGACGAACTAAAACATGAGTTACGCTTCGGCCAGGACAATGACCTCTTCAATTTTACAAGCGCAAATCGGGATGGGTGGGTCAGCCTGGTATCGCAATGGACGCCGCACTGGGGTACTAGCTTGGCGGGAAGCTACTACGACCGATCGGGAATCCGCGCCGGAAAATTCTCCGGTGCGGTCACCGGACGCCTGCACCGATGGGGAGCGCTCACCGCTGGTGGCTCAGCCGGGCACGACAATGGGGTGATTCCAAAGAGCGAGGCCTTTTTTGACTTCGACCACGGCTGGAAAGTGAGCGAAACGAAATTCCTGCGCGGAATGGAATTCGTCTACGGACAACATTGGTATTGGTACCGGACTTCACGAATTTTCACCCTGAATGAAACCTCAATTGTCGAACTGCCGCGGAATTTTGCGTTAACGCTTGGAGCTACGGGCGTACGCAGCGCGTTCCCTGGGGCGGGCGAGGAATGGCAACCGGCAGGTATGGCGCGGCTGAGATTTCCGCTGGGGAATTGGGGCGAGAAACGGCTTTCCGGAAACATCCTTTTCGCAGTCGGTTCGGAAGACTTTGCGCAAATCGATCAAATCGGTAGATTTGCCGCACAAACGTACGGTGGCGGGTTGCGATTTCAAGTGAATGCCCGCCAGGACATCACGGGTTACGGGTCGTATCAGAAGCGCACGCAAGGCGGGACAGATACAAGTTTTGGTTTGAGCTATGGAATCCATTTTTGAACGGTTGTGGAGGTTAGGACCAGCGGCCTTTGTGCTGAAGGCCATCGTCGCGGCAGTGGTGGCAGACGCGCTTTTGCTGGGTTTTATTCTGCTTCGGCGCTTTTATCGAAAGCGGTATTTCGCAAGGCGCGACACACGCGTCTTCGAGCTTCGCAAAATTTGGGATCGACTTATTGCCGGAGAGATTCCGTACGAGACATGGCGTCAAAATCCTTTCGACCGGCGCATCGTCGAGACGATTGCGCTGGACTCGCTGGAAGCGGCGGGAGCGGAAGAGGCGACGCGACTGCTCAGATTCCTGCGAACGAGCGGGCTCATTGAAAAACGCATTTATGAGGCTCGTACGCACACCGGGTGGCGCCGAATGCGGGCGCTTGTGGCGCTGGGTCAAACACGCGCGCCAGAAGGCATCTACGCGCTGGCCCAGGGCTTGCGCGACCGCAGCTTGGAAATAAGACTGGCGGCGCTCCGAGGATTGGGACGTACCGCATCCCCGCAGGCGGCGCAGGAGATATTGGTTTGGGCAGGAGAAGAGGGGCTGTGCGTACCCGCGCTGCCGCTGCAAAGCGCGCTCATCCAGTGCTGCGTGGAGCGCCCGCAGATCCTTATTCCCTATGTGCAACAGGCAAAAGGAGCGCTTCGTGAAGTGCTTGGCCGCGTATTGGGCGAAGTGGCCACTCCGGCGCTCAGCGTTGACCTGCTGCAGTTTGTCGGGGACGACCTCGATGAGCTGCGCGCTGCGGCAGCCCGGGCAATGTCACATTCGAATAAGGGCGTGGCGTTCGATGCCCTCAACGAATTGGTGAAAGACCAGGTTTGGTTTGTGCGGCTGCGCGCAATCATAAGCCTGGGCCAATTATGCGACCCTCGTGCGATTCCCGATCTGCTACTGGGACTAACGGATGCGCATCGGCTCGTGCGTTTTCGAGCGGCGGAAGCGCTCGTCGAACTTGACCTGCCTATGGTTCCAATTTTCCAAAGTGTGGTGAAAACGCAAGATCGTTATGGACTGCAGGCCTACTTGACGGCACTGGAAAATGCCGGCTTGCGCGAAAAATTGGAAGAGGACCTTCAATCTGGCGCGGCCGCCGGAAATGTGGAGAAGGAGCTTTTGTGCAATATTCTGCGGACCGGAACGCTGTCCGGGAAAGCTCCGGCGATGGCGGAAAGTGGCTCCGCGAAGACGGCGTTACTGTCATGATTCGTGTGCTGGATATTTTGAATCACACGCTCTTCTGGTATTACTTCGCCAGCAATCTAACTTACCTAGCGATGTTGATTGTCGCGCTGAAGACGACGGCGGCCCACCAACGAAGACTACAAAGTCATCGCCTGGATTGGTTTAAGGCATCGCCGCTGGCGCCGCCCATCACCATGATTGTCCCCGCGCACAACGAAGAGAAATCGATACGCGTGGCAGTGCGAAACTTGCTGGACCTGGACTACCCGGAACTCCAGGTTATCGTGGTGAACGATGGCTCGGAAGACCGCACGCTTGATGAAATGCGGGCAGCGTTTCGGCTGCGCCCAGTGCGAACCGTGTACATACCCGAAGCGGAGTGCGCGCAAGTTCGGGGCATGTACCGGAGCGAGCTGGACGGAAGGCTGCTGATCATTGACAAAGAATCCGGAGGCAGCAAAGCGGATGCCGTGAACGCAGGTTTGAATTCCGCGACCTCACCTTATGTGTGCGTTGTGGATGCCGATTCCGTCCTCGAGCGCGACGCACTTCTGCGAATCATGGTGCCCATCGTGGCGGATCCGAAACGCGTGGTAGCGGTAGGCGGAATCATCCGCGTCTTGAATGGTTCGGAGATTGAGGGAGGGCATCTGAAGCGTGTGCGTCTGCCTCGCAAGAGCATCGAAGTGATTCAAGTGATCGAATACCTTCGCGCATTCTTGATCGGCAGAGAAGCGTGGGGGCAAGGAAATATGCTCATGATTATTTCCGGAGCGTTTGGCGTATTTCGAACGGACCTGGTGCGCGCCGTGGGCGGCTATCGGTCGAGCGCGATCGGGGAAGATTTTGATCTCGTGGCCCGCCTGCACCGTCTCTTGCTAGAAAAACGAGCGGACTATCACATCGACTTTGTCCCTGACCCCATGTGCTGGACAGAAGTGCCCTCAGACCTCCGATCGCTGGCAAGACAGCGGGCTCGTTGGCAGAAGGGATTGCTGGACGTGCTTCTGCCGAACCGGGATATGCTCTTCCGGCCGCGTTACGGCAGAATAGGTTTCCTGGCGCTACCTCATTTGTGGGTTTTTGAGTTGTTCGCGCCGATTATCGAGATCACCGGGATCGGGACAATCCTTCTCGCGGCTTGTTTGGGTGTGTTGAGCCGGCAATTTTTTCTGCAATTCCTACTTTTCGGCTACGCGTTTGCTACCGTGATTTCTCTCGGCGCAGTCTTGCAAGAAGAAGTTACCTACAAACGATATAACGACTGGCAAGACGTAGTCCGGCTTGTCAGCTACTGTTTCCTCGAACATTTTCCTTACCGTCAGATGCACATGATTTGGCGGCTACAAGGCCTCTGGCAATACCTTCGCGGAGACCTCTCCTGGAAACCTCTAAAACGTAAGGGGCTTGAATCGGCTCGAACGTAAAGCTCCGCAAAGCTGCTAAGGGCAGCTATGGTTGAAGCCGCTCGTCCTTTCAACATTTTTTGCAAAGGTCCTGCAACGCAAGTCCCATTTTGCAGGCACCCTTCTCCCGCGGTTCGTGCCCCTCGACGGCGTGTCAGCCGGGCAAACCGCGTCGAGACTTTAGGTCACTAAGCAGGCGCTCAACCTCGGTGTCGCGGTCAAGACGCGTGAGCTTCTCTCCCATGTCGTCTGTTAAGAGTTCGACCTCCGCTGTAGCCACTGATTCGGTGTGATGCACGCGGTCCTTCAGCCGTTCAAACGTAGCGCTCTTCGAGTTGTCGCCGAGCGCTGTCTGCGCGCGCGCTGCTTTGCCGAGGGCCACACTGCGTCGATGTCGTGCCAGCAGCAAATCGCGCTTGGACTTGGCTTCATCCAGTTTCTGTTCGAGCTTCTGCAGCGCGCTCTTTAGAGCCTCGACCTGCGCTCTCTGGTCGTCCACCTGCTCTTTGTAGCTTAGCGCCAGCCGTTGCGAGGTGTGGAAGCGGTCCAGAGCCCCGCGTGCCAGATCATCCTGCCCTTTGTCGACAGAAACCTCGGCTTTTCGCATCCAGTCCTTCCCCGAATCTTCGTTTTCACGAAGCTTCTTTTCGAGCATGTGCTGGTCGGCGATCGAAACGGCCACCTGCGTCTTGACCTGGAGGTATTGATTCTCCATGTCCATCATCACCTGCTTGATCATTTTCTCCGGGTCTTCCGCGCGGTCGATCATGTCGTTCAGATTGGCCCGGATTAAAGTGCCTACTCGTTCTAAAAGTCCCATGACAATTCTCCTTTCGAACAACCTAAGACTTCTGGCGCCCCACTTTCGCTATGGACTTTCGGGTGCCAGTCCACATCCCCAAATCAAAACTGGCTAATGCATGTCGCCAATCAGCAGATGCAAAATGCTCGGCAGGTAAACAATGCTGAATGCTGCCGCTTGCTCTGCCAAGTAGACAACGCCTCCGAGAAAATGCCGGACAGCAAACGTAATGACCACCAGGCAAATGACCCAGAAGAACAAGAATTCGTCTTTCAACGTCATGGTGTATCCCCCAATAGCCATCGAACGTCCCGGCGAGCAATAGGCCTGCTGGGACGGAAGCGAACGTTATTACTTCGCGGGCGCGGCTGGTTTCTCTGGCTTCTCGGACTTCGGTGCCTTATCGCCGATCAACCGCACCTTGCTGAGCAGATCCGCCACTTGAATGCCGGAGAGCGCTTCGAAGAGCGCCGGCACCTGCGCGGCAATCTTCGTAATGTCGCCGGTCAGCTTGTACGCGCCGGCGGCGTCGCCATTTCCTGTCGAGACGATGGTGACCTTGTCGACCTTGCCGAGCGGCTCCGCAAGGGCACGCACGACATCGGGCAGGGTGCTGATAAGTTTGTCCACAACGGCCGCCTGGTTGTACTCCTGGAAAGCTTCGGCCTTGATGTTCATGGCTTTGGCTTCGGCTTCGCCTTTCTTGAAGATGATTTCCGCTTCGGCTTCGCCCTGCGCACGAATGGCGGAGGCGCGGCCTTCGGCTTCGCTCATCAACCGCTGTCGCTCGGCGTTCGCGAGCGTCTCGATTCGCTGGCGCTCGATTTCTGCTTGCTTTAGCACAGTGGCGATTAGTTCTCGTTCGCGACGCGCGATTTCCGCTTCCTGCACCTTCACTTGAGCCTCGCGCTCCGCCTGTTGCACCCGCACACTTTCGGTAACGACCTGTTGCTGCATAATGTTGGTTTCGATTTCGTAAGCTTTATCAGCTGTGGCCTGGGCTTTCTTGGTCATTTCCAGATAGCTGGCCTTCTTGATGTCGAGATCGCGTTCCGCTTCAGCTTGCTTCGCGAGTGAGGCGGTTTCGGCTGCGACGCGCTCCTGGTCGGCTTGTGCTTTCGCGACGGCTGAGGCGCGCGTTGCTTCTGCGCGCTTGATGGCGATATCCCGGTCTGCTTCGGCGGCGGCCACTTCCGCGTCGCGCTTGATTCGCGCGATGTCCGGCCGGCCCATGTTGGTGATGTACTCATTCTTGTCGCGCACTTCCTTGAGTGTGAAGCTCACTACTTCGAGCCCCATCTTGTTCATGTCATCGGCGCAGGTGGACCGCATTCGGTCGGCAACCATTTCTGGTTCCTTCACGATTTGCTCCACCGTGAGCTGTCCGATGATTCCGCGCAGGTGACCCTCCATCACCAAACGGATCAATCCTTCCCGCTGTTCTGGCCGCTTGGTGAGGAATTGTTCCGCCGCTGTCCGGATGGATTCCGGATCAGACTTCACTTTGATCTGGGCAACCGCCTCGATCGTGACGGCGACCCCTTGCTTGGTGTAGAGACTCTGCTGCGGAGCGACGTCGAACGACATCAATTCCAGCGAAAGTTCGCGGCATTGCTCGATCATCGGAAAAATAATCGTGCCGCCGCCCTTGACGATACGCGTCCCGCGAAGGCCGTAAATAATCAACGCCTCGTGCGGGCCTGCTTTTCTGAACATTCTTGCCAAGAGCGCCATACCGAAAAGAACAGCAAGAATAGCTAGCCCGACTACAACTGGGATAAGCGGCAACCCGAACATAAAACCTCCCTTTTCACTCGTCCGGACCGTTTGCGTCGTGCGACGGTCCGAGAAACTTTGTGCTCTACCGCGCGTATTCGTCAGCGCGTGAACTCTTCCCACCGGCGCACGTACGCAATTCCCTTCTCGTACCGCTCGATGACCACTTCGGCGCCTTTCTCAATGGCTTTGCCGTCATCGCTACGTGCGCCCGCTCCTCGGCGTACGCCCCCGAGCGAGAAAATCACTTCGCCTGTGCCGCGTTCGCGAATGGGCACACTGATCGAGCCAACAGACCCTTCAATTCGGTAATCCGCATCAATCAGCTCCGAGTCACCGCTGCGCATCAGTTTCAGCATGAATCTGAAAACCAGCCACCCCGCGACCAACCCTGCAAGCGTTGCAAATCCAAGTGATGCGAGCGCAACCAGGTGCGAACGAGTTGTGAGGATGTAGCCCGTTCCGCCAAACCAGGCGAGAAAAGCTAAGAGCGTGGACATGTTGAGCCACGGAATATGCGCGGCAGCTCTTATTGCGCCGCCGGCGCCTCCGCCGTGATGAGCCACATGAAAGGGCAGGTGCAAACGAAACGGAAGATGAATGTGGACTGCGCCCGCCAGAAAAGACAGCACGCTAAGCGAAAATCCCACAACAAAACAGAGCAGGTAGAAATCAGACCAGGTCATAAAACACCTCGAAACGCAGCACCCCGCTGCGCAGACTGGAATTCGAGACCCAGACCCTTTGGGTCAGTTATGCAACGAACCGGGCGGTGGGTGCCCATTGCCTTGCTGCTTCCCCGAATGCAAAACTTCCCCGAGCCGTTCCGCCAAACCAGGCGTGCGAAGAATCTCTGCTAGAAGCAAAAGCGCCCGGCGTGAATCTTCGTGCTCCGCGATGGCCAGGAGAGCACGGCTGAGATCCGGATCGGCGGCAAACTGTTCCGCACCGGCATATAGCCAGGAATCGATCTTGGCGTCGACGGCCCGAAGTGCGGACTGCAACTCGGGCGTGTATCCTTCCGGATCATCCACCAGGAAACCCGGGTAGACGCGAAAGAACCGCGCCAAGAGCGTCCGGGTACTATGCGTCAGATGCGGCCGCGTGCCACTTTCAATCTGCGAGAGATAAGCCTGGCTCAGCCCGCGCCCCACTTCGCGCTTCATGGCCGCGGCGAGTTCCTGTTGGGTCATTGGGCGGCCGAGGCCACGCAAAGAACCTTCCACAGCGCGAAGAGAACGGAGTTTGTTACCGAGAGTCATCGAAAAACCTTCTTATTGCAATCTGCAAAAAACATATTACTTTTCGCTATTTGTGTCAAGAACTATATTCGCCCTGTTATCTACGATTTACGGGCTTCTATAAAGCGTATCTAATTTTTTGAGGAAAAATTCGGCCGGGGCGACGGTCGCGCCATCAGTCTGGTTTGCGTAGCGATTGCAGATCAATCCCAAGCTGCTGGCACTTCTTATATAGGTGGCTGCGCTCCAATCCCAATGCGCGTGCCACGTTTGTCATGTGGAAATTGTGCCGCTTGATTTCTCCGAGCAGCACTTCTTTTTCGAAGGCTTCTGTCCGCTCCGCGAGCGTTCCCGCCGAAGTGCTTCCGGCAGTTGAGGAATTTGCCGAACCAGCCCCGGAACCTTCCCCAGGCAGCACGAGCCGAACATCATCGGCTGTAATGGAATCGTCCGCGGACAGGAGCACCAGCCGCTCCACCACGTTGCGTAATTCCCGTACATTTCCCGGCCAAGCATAGCGAAGCAATTCCGCAAACGCACCGGCGGCAAAGAGCTTCTCTTTCCAACCATTTTGCGCAGCCACCTGTCTCGCAAAATGCGCGGTAAGCTCAGGAAAATCTTCCGGCCGCTCGCGCAGCGGCGGCAGCACAAGGGGGAAAACGTAAATGCGGTGAAAGAGATCCCGGCGGAACGCATTCTGCTGCACCAGTTCCTCGAGGTTCCGGTGCGTGGCAACAAGGACGCGCACATCCACGCGAATGGGCTTGTCGCCGCCGACGCGCTCGACTTCACCCTCTTCGAGCACGCGTAATAATTTGGCCTGCATGGAGACGGGCATATCGCCAATCTCGTCGAGAAACAGCGTGCCTCCTTCGGCCTGTTCAAATTTGCCGAGGTGCCTTCCCGCCGCGCCCGTAAACGCACCCTTTTCATGACCAAAAAGTTCTGACTCGATCAGCTCCGCGGGAACCGCAGCGCAATTCAAGGTAATGAAAGCATTTTCATGGCGCTGCGACTTTTCGTGGATCGCTCGCGCTACGAGCTCCTTGCCGGTCCCGGTTTCGCCCAGAATGCAAACGCGCGTTTCGCTTGCGGCCACGCGCTCGATCTGCGCGAGCAGCTTCTTCATCGCCGGGCCTGATCCCACCAACTCGTGTTTCCCCAGACGATGCCGCAGTTCACGGTTTTCGTGTTCGAGGCGCGAAAGCCGCAGGGCATTCTCCACCGTGACGAGCAGCTTTTCCGTCGAGAGCGGCTTTTCAAGAAAATCCAGTGCACCCAGCTTCGTGGCTTTCACCGCCATTTCGACATTCGCCTGGCCGGAAATGAGCACGATCGGCGTCTTGACGCCGGCCTGTTTCAAGTCTTCGAGCAGCTCGATGCCGCTTTTCCCGGGCATAACCACGTCGGAGAGAATCAAGTCGAAGGATTCGGTGCGCAAGAGTTCCAGTGCGCGGGGGGCGTTGTCGCAAACTGTTGCTTGGTGGCCAGCCAGCCGAAAAGCCCGCGAAAGCGACGCCAGCGTATTGGGGTCGTCATCGACGAGCAGAAGGTGAGCTTTGCGTGGCAAGGGGTGTCCTTTGCAACTGCGCGTCAGCCGGAGGCCGCCACGGTAAAGCTCTGCGGAGGTTTCTTCTCGGTCGCGGCCTCTTCCGCCGGGGCTGCAGGACGCGCGGACTGGCGCTGTGGCAGCTCGATGTGAAACGTCGTTCCGTGCCCCTCGTCGCTCGAAACGGAAATGGTTCCGTGATGGTCGCTGATCACCGACTGGATAATCGCGAGGCCGAGGCCGGTTCCCTGAACCTTTGTCGTGTAATACGGAGTAAAGAGCCGCGAGCATTCTTCGGGCGTCAGGCCTTTTCCCGTATCCGCCACTTCGATTCGAACGCTGCCGTCGTGCTCCGAACTGCGAATGGTCAGGGTGCCTCCGGCCGGCATGGCGTCCAGAGCGTTCAGCACGAGATTTTGAAACGCGCGGTGGAGAAGGTCGGCGTCCGCATCGATCTCGGGTAGCGGCTCCGTCAGAAAATATTCTGGAATAATGGGCGGCTTGCCCACTGTGTTGAACTGCGGTTCGAACAGCCGCACGGCATTGCGCATGGCTTCATTCA
>DATLVZ010000050.1:0-61107 GCA_035576885.1 Candidatus Acidiferrum sp.
GGAGGAAAAACTACGCGAGACGTGCGCGCAAGTTTTTGCCGGAGTCGGCGACGCGCTCCAGGAGCGCTTGCGGCAGATTGCAGCAAGCTTGACGCCGCCAGAGCCAGAGCCGCCGATGACGCGCTCGCAAACCGCCGGCAGCAGCGACAGCTAGATCTTTCTCGCGAACATCGCCTGAATTCGCCTCTCGCCACTTACGCAAGTATAATCAGAGTGTCTGACCGGCTATGGCTAATCGAGCCTATTTGCGCATTTGGACGCGCGATTTCTTGGAAACCACCCTGATTGCCCAACTCGCGAGATTTCTCGCGACCGCTCCGCTGTCCGCCTCGGAAAGCGCATTCAAAGAACTGACTGTGCAGCCGGTGGACGCCACCGAGATTCCCCTGGCCGAGTGGGACTTGAAGGATCTCGGCTACGGGGCGGCGGAAGTCGCAGCACTTGCGGCTCAGCACATCCACCCGGACAGCGCCTACATCGTCGCCGCAAAATGGGACCTCTGGAGCTTTGACGCCGGGAGCCTCAAGTGGATGCACAAGCCGGAGCCGCTGCTCCTCACATGCAATGGCCCCGAGTATGACGGTGGCATCGCCGCTTCCGAAGGCCACTTCACCGCCGATCTCGGCTTCGAACACTTTTTTACCGGACATGCCGGCCTGCTCGCTCCCGGCGCCGCTTCGAATCCCTTCGAGTCTTCCGACCATCCCCTGGAGCACACTTTTCGCCAATGGATGTCCGTGCCCGGCAACCTGAAGGAATATCACGCAAAGACGCGCGAGAACATCCAACAGTTGTTCACCTGGGTCGAATCGATTGAGCGAGCCCTCCCCGCCGAGCGCAGTCAGCTCTGGTCTGAAGGAGAACAAAATTTTGAAGGGCGCCTCGACGCGATTCTGGCCCATCGTTAACCGTGGCTTGCAAGGAACCTCCTTTCGGCGGGTGCTTCCACGAACGCTCGGCAGCGGTTAGAATCTCTGTATTGCGCTTCAATGTCGCGTGCACAGATCGGCTCACACGGAAGGAAAGTTCTCATCACCCCGGAAAAGGATGCCAAGCTGGGCGTATAGTAACTCTCACGCCGGCGACAATTTTATAATGGACGAAACACGAAGAACTTTCGACTGCAGTGCGAATGCGCCCGTCTCTACTGCGCTATTTGACGCGCGCGGGCAGGGGCGCCGTTCTAACTTTTGCTTTGCGCTTACGCGCCGAATTTTACTCCGCATTGCGGCAAGCTCCCTCGCGCTCGTCGCCTTGATGCTCGCTGGTTGCGGCGGCGAGCCCGCACCGAAGCCCGTGGCGGAAACGCCGGCCAAACCTGCGGAACCCGCGGTGCCGGAAGAAATGCAGGCCGCAGCGCAAAATCTGCTCGGAAAGGAAACCCAGGTCCTCGTCTTCGGCGATCTGGCGAAAACCGGAAAGCAGCAGTTTCTCGCCGCGAATGTCGTCCCGAAAACGCCAAAAAATCAATTGCCCGGAACCATCGTGACTCGGGCGGTGATTGCCGAAAATTCCGATGGCCAATGGTCGGAACTTCTCCGCTGCGATGAATATCTGAAAAATTCCAAGGGCTATCTCGCGCTAACGCCCCTGGCGCCGGTCGCCGGCTGGCGCGTGCAGTATGACCAGGACCCCGTCAAGGGCATCCAGTTGTACTTCACGGCTCTCAAGGGCACCGACGCGACCGATCCCCATGTTCTGCCTATCGGCATCGCCTGGAATCCCGCGACAAAACGCTACCAATCGCTCGACCGCACTTACGAACATTTCCTCTTGGAATCGCCGTCCCTGTCCACGGCCCGGTCGGTGCTCCGATGAGCGCAGCCGCGGCAACCATTGGCGCCGCCTCGGACGCCAAAAAGCCGTCCAAATCTTCCTCCTGGAAAAATCTTGTTGGTCTCCTTCCTTACCTGGGGCGCTACCGCGGATCAATCACTCTCGGAATGCTCGCCTTGGTCGTTTCGAGCGTGGTTCAAAACGTAATCCCTCTCGCCACCGGAGTCCTTACCGACATCCTCGCCGGAAGCGCACATCCCTTTGAGAGAAGTGCGCAAGGGCATCTGCTTGCGGGCTCCTGGTTGAGCCGCATGATCCCCTTTTACTCTCCACATAGCCGCCACGCGCTGGGGATCTATTGCCTGCTGCTCATCGCTCTCGTGTCTATACGCGCCGTGCTTTCCTTCTGGACGCGATGGGTGCTGATCGGCGTTTCGCGCGACATCGAGTTTGACATCCGCGGCGGCCTGCTGAATCGCTTGCTGCTCATGGAGCCGGAATTCTACGTACGCAATCGCACCGGCGAACTGATGTCCCGCGCCACGAACGACCTCAACGCCGTGCGCATGGTCTTGGGTCCTGGAATTATGTACAGCGGCCAGACTGTCATCGGCATGGCTCTCGCGATCCTCGTCATGTCTCAACTCTCTGGTACGCTCACGCTCTGGATTCTCCTGCCTGTGCCAGTCGTTGCCGTGGTTGTGCAGCATTTCGGAAAGGTCATCCACGAGCTGTACGAAAAAATCCAGGCATCCCTTGCGACGCTCTCCGCCAAAGTGCAGGAGAATCTGGCCGGCGTCCGCGTCGTACGCGCCTACGCCCAGGAACAAGCCGAAATTCGCGGCTTCGACGAGCCCAACCGCGAGTACGTCTCCCGCAACGTGAAATTGATCCGTACTTGGAGCATGTTCATGCCTTCGCTTCAGGCTCTCATCGGCATCACTTTCTTGATCGTCTTATGGCGGGGCGGCCATCTCGTGCTAACCGGCCGAATTTCTCTCGGCGCGCTGATCGCCTTCTACAGCTATCTCGGCATCCTGGTTTGGCCCATGATCGCCCTGGGTTGGGTCACAAACATATTTCAGCGTGGCGCAGCTTCCATGGGCCGGCTGAACCACATTCTCATTGCGCAACCGCAAATCGATGACCGCGCCGCCACCGTCCCACCTGAAACAAATGTCGAAGGCGAAATTGAGTTTCGCAATCTCAATTTTTCTTATCCGACCACGATGGCCGGAGCCAGTGCCAATGGCGGCGGAAATGGCAATGGTTCCGCCGCGGACGGCGTTCTTCACGACATCAACTTGCGCATCGCCGCTGGTTCGACGCTCGCAATCGTCGGCCCAACGGGCAGCGGAAAAACCACTCTCGCAGCGCTCGTCGCGCGTCTTTGGGAAGCGCCCGATGGGGCTGTTCTCATCGATGGCCGCTCCATTCGCGAATGGCCGCTCGACACGCTTCGCCGCGCCATCGGCTACGTCCCGCAGGACACCTATCTCTTTAGCGAAACCGTCGGCGAAAATATCGCCTTCGGGTTGCCAAAATTTGATCTCGAGCAAGTACGCGAAGCCGCCGAAGTTGCCAGCCTGGACGGTGACGTCCAGGAATTTCCCGCGAAGTACGACACCATGGTCGGCGAACGCGGCATCACGCTTTCCGGCGGACAGAAGCAGCGCACCGCCCTTGCCCGCGCCATTGTGCGCGACCCGCGTATCTTGATCCTCGACGACTCGCTCTCCAGCGTCGATACTCAGACCGAAGAGCGCATCCTCAGCCGCCTGCGCGGCATCATGCGCGGCCGCACCACGATTCTCATCGCGCACCGCACTTCGACCGTCCGCGACGCCGATCAAATCGTCGTCTTGCGCGATGGCCGCATCACCGAGGGCGGCACGCACGACGAACTTCTCGCGCGCGGCGGCTATTACGCCGACCTCTATCAAAAGCAATTGCTGGAAGAAGAACTCGAACGCGCATGAGCAATATTCACGAAGAAGAGAAGCTTGGCAAAGCCTACGACGCGCGCCTCATGCGTCGCCTGATGCAGTATCTGCGGCCGTACAAATGGCGCGTTGTTCTCGCCATGGCACTCGTCGCCGTCGTCACTCCTCTTGAACTCGCCCCTCCCTGGCTCTTTTGGAAAGCCATCGACGGCTACTTTACTCCCGCTCTTACACATCTCATTCCAGAAAGTCAGGCTTGGCGCGGCATCGAATGGATCAGCTTCGCCTTCCTGGCCATCCTCATCTCCGATTTCCTGGCCCAGTACGCGCAAATTCGCATCATGCAGCGCGTCGGCCAGCAAACCATGTACGACATGCGCAGGGAAATCTTTGCTTACATCCAGCGTCTGCCCATGAGCTATTTCGACCGCAACCCTGTCGGCCGCCTCGTTACGCGCGTGACCACAGACGTTGACGCCTTGAACGACCTTTTTGCCGCCGGCGTCGTCACCATGATCAACGATTTCTTTCTCCTCGTCGTCATGGCCGCTTTTCTGTTTACCGTGGACCATCGTCTCGCCTTCGATGCCTTCGCAGTCCTCCCTTTCATCTTCGTGGTCACCTATTTCTTCCGCAAGTTTGTGCGCGACGCCAACCGCCGCATCCGCACCGCCATCGCCCGTATCAACGCCTTCCTCCAGGAATATATTTCTGGAATGAGCGCGGTGCAATTGTTCAATCGCGAGCGCAAGGCCCGCATCGAATTCGAGAAGCGCAACCGCGACAATATGAAAGCTTGGTATGACGCCATCCTCGCCTTTGCGCTCTTCTACCCTGCCGTTGAATTCCTCAGCGTCGCGACCATCACCTTGATCTACTGGTCCGGAGGCAATCGCGTCCTTTCCAGCGGCCTCAGCCTCGGCGTGCTCACCGCCTTCACCATGTACGCGACCCGCTTTTTCCGCCCCATTCAGGACCTCAGCGAAAAATTCAACATTCTGCAATCCGCCATGGCCGCTTCCGAACGCATCTTCCGCCTGCTCGACGAGCCCATCACCATTGATTCCTCTGCCCAGGCTGTCCGCCTCGATTCTCCTCGCGGCGAAATCGAATTTCGCAACGTCTGGTTCAGCTACCGCGATGTCCCCGAACCGGCTGATGAAGACTGGGTCCTGCGCGATGTTTCCTTCCGCGTCGAGCCCGGCCAGACTCTCGCCATCGTCGGTCACACCGGCGCCGGCAAAACCACTCTCATTTCCCTGCTCCTCCGCTTCTACGACGTCCAGCGCGGCCAGATTCTTCTCGACGGCATCGATATCAAGACTCTCAACCTGCAGGATCTGCGCCGGCATTTTGGCATCGTCCTACAGGACTCCTTCCTCTTCACCGGAACCATCGAGTCCAACGTCCGTCTCGGTTCTCCCGGCATCGACCGCCTGACCGTCGAACGCGCCGTTGACGAAATCGGTCTCGGCGATTTTGTCCGCACTCTCCCCGAAGGCGTCGACACGAGCGTCAACGAGCGCGGCTCCACTCTCTCTGTCGGCCAGCGCCAGCTCATCTGTTTCGCACGCGCCCTCGCCCACAACCCACGCTTCCTCATCCTCGACGAAGCCACCTCCAGCGTAGACACCAAAACCGAACTGCAAATCCGCGAGGCGCTGGACCGCCTACTCTCCGGCCGCACCTCTCTCGTCATCGCTCATCGCCTTAGCACCATTCAATACGCCTCGCGCATTCTCGTCTTCCACAAAGGACGCCTCCGCGAACAGGGCGCCCATCAAGAGCTCCTCGCGCAGCGCGGCATCTACTACCGCCTCTACCAACTCCAATACAAAGAGCAGGAACTCGGCTTGCCCGAAGACGCGCGCGATGCGGCCGGCCATCTCGCAGAGCAGCCGCGCGGGCCGCTGCCCACTCCTCAGCCCGCGACCGACTGATTGTCGCCGCCCCGCATGCCTCCCATTCCGCTCCTCATTTCCGCAGGCGAAGCTTCCGGGGATATGTATGCCGCACGCCTGGCCACCGCATTGCAAAAACGCATGGACGTGACCCTCTTCGGCATGGGCGGCCCGCAAATGCGCGCCGCTGGCGTAGACGTCATCACCGATTACAAGGAAGTCTCCGTCGTCGGCATCACGGAAATTCTCAGCCACCTTCCCTCTCTCATCCGCGCCATGCGTCATCTGGTTTCCGAAGCCCAACGCCGCAAGCCGCCTTTCGCCATCCTCACCGATTTTCCCGGCTTTCATCTTCGCCTCGCTCGCAAGCTCCGCCCGCTTGGAGTCCGCAACATTTATTACATCTGCCCGCAATTCTGGGCGTGGCGCCCCTGGCGAGTGCGCATCGTCCGCCGCCGTTTCTCGCAAGCTCTGTGTATTTTTCCGTTCGAAGAGGCCTTCTTCGGCAACGCCGGCGTTCCCACGAAATTTATCGGTCATCCCCTCGTCGGCGCCGTGCAAGTTACGAAATCCCGCGAGAACTTCTGCCGCGAACAAAATCTCGATCCTGCCCAGTCGATTGTCACGATCTTGCCCGGCAGCAGGCACGCCGAACTAACCCAGCACATGCCCATAATCCGCGAAGCTTGTGTTCGTATCCAGCAGCAGCGCCCCGCGCAGTTTGTCGTCGCCGCAGCCGCTCACAGCAACATGCACGACCTTCAAATGGGTTGGGACCCCGCGCTAAGCCTCCGCATCGTCGAAGGACAGACCTATAACGCGCTCGCCGCCGCCGACGCTGCCATCGTCTCCAGCGGCACCGCCACCATCGAGGCCGCGCTTCTCGATGTCCCCATGGTCGTCGTCTATCGCGTAACTCCTCTCACAGCCCTGCTCGCCAAACCTCTCGTCCGCACGCCCTTCTTCAGCATGGTGAACCTGATTGGCGAACGCCAAGTCGTTCCCGAGTTGATTCAAAAGGACTTCACTCCGAAGAGAGTCGCCGCAGAGGTCCTCCGCCTCCTGAATGATTCGCGCGCTCGCGAGGCACTTCGAGCCGGCCTCGCTGATGTCCGTACACGCCTGGGGCCTCCGGGCGCCGTCGACCGTGCCGCCGACGCGATTGTCGGCCTTCTCTCAACTGCCGCTGGCAACGCTTAGCCCCGTGTCTGCTATCCTATATAAGTAGAAAGGTGTCGGTTTGCACCTCTGTGAAAGGTGCCCGCTAAAAGGTATTGGATGCCCCTCCGCCGAAAAATTCCAGCTAAGTCTGCCGTCTTGCTCCTCGTGGCGTTCGCCTGCGCCGCTCTTCCGCTCCGAGCCCAGGCACCGCCCCGGCCTATCGGTTTTCTCGCAGAACATTACGACATCTCCGCCACGCTCGATTCCACACGCCAGTCCGTCAGCGCCATCGCGAAGATCGACTTCAGAGCTACCGAAGTAACCGGCAATCTCCGCGTCGAGTTGCATCCGAATCTCATCGTCAGCGACGTAAAAACCGCCGAGGGTAAATCGTTGGGTTTTGGCCGCGATTCAATGAATCCTCTCTACGTTCTCGTCACCTTGCCTACACCTGTGCCCGCGGGCGGAAAAGTCACTCTGACCTTTACCTATTCCGGCATGCTCGCCAATGAAGAAAACAGCCCTGTCCCCGGCGTCCGCGCCGCCGTCATCAGCCGCGACAATGCCTATCTCCTTCTTCCCGCCAGATGGTTCCCCCTCACCGACTTTCCCTCCAATCGTTATACCGCCACGTTTCATCTAAACGTGCCGGACACCTTTGCCGTTGCGGGTTCTGGCAAGAGTTCCGCGCCAACACCCATGGCGGGAAAAGCAGCCGGCGACGGCGGACGCCTCCTCTACACATTCGAGTGCCCGACTCCCGGCCCGCACGGCACTTTCGTCGCCGGAAATCTCCAGTTGAGTCCCAAGCAAGCCGAAGGTATCGAAGTAGCCGTCTACGCTCCGCGCTCCGATTCCGCCAACGCCCAGGGTTTTGCGGACGACGTCGCGCGCGCCGTTACGGTCTTTTCCGACATGTTCGGCGGCCTGCAAGACCCCGCGTTTACCGTGATTCAATTGCCCGATGGCACTGTCCGCGATTTTTCTGCTCCCGGCGTTCTTCTTCTAAGCCGCCGCCTTTGGGAGCCGAAAACCGCGGAGCGCACCATCGCCCGCCTCGTTGCCTCTCAGTGGTTTGGCGACTCCATCCTTCCAGCCTCGCCCGCTGATGTTTGGGTCACCGACGGCTTTTCGCGCTACTGCGAAGAGATGTACGCCGAGCAAAGCGCCGGCAAGGAAGCTGGCCTCCGCGCCGTTGACGAATTTGCAGTCGGCGCCCTGATGTATGAAGACGCCGCCCCCATCGCCCAGGCAGCTCGCCTCGCGCCCTATTCAAGCGACTACCGCTCAGTTGTCCTCAACAAAGGCGCCATGGTTTTCCACATGCTTCGTGCCCTCATGGGCGATGTCGCCTTCAGGACTCTTCTCCACGATTTTGCAACTCAGTACGCCGGCAAGACCGCGCGCATCGATGACTTCATTAACTTGGCCGATAAAGACGTCCAGGCAGCCGCCAAACCCGGCGAACTTGCTCCGAATCTCCGCGCCTTTTTTGCGCAGTGGCTCAATTCCACCGGCGTGCCCGACTTCACCGTCGAGTACGTCGTCTACCGCACTCCCAAGGGATTTCGCGTCGTCGGCAAAATCAAGCAGCCTATCGACACCTTCAGCATGCCCGTCCAATTGCGCATTGATACGGAAGGCAATCCAGAAACAAAGTGGGTGGACGTCCTCGGTCTAGAATCCCCGTTTACAGTCGAGACTTTCGGCCGCCCGAAACCCGGGGGCATCAAAATCGACCCCAACAATCTCGTCCTCAAAGGCAGCACTTCCCTTCGCTCTCGCGCCGCTATTGCCCGCGGAGAAGAGCTCGCCGAGCAAGGCCTCTATTACGACGCCATACGCCAATATCAGAGAGCTCTCACGATCCAGCCTGGCCGTCCGCTAGCCAATTTCCGCATGGGCGAAGCCTTCTTCTACCAGAAGAATTATCAGGCCGCTGCCAACGCCTTCCGCGAATCGCTGCAAGCTGTTCCCGAGCCCTCCGAGAAATGGACCCAAGTCTGGGGCCACATTTATCTTGGCAAGATTTTTGATCTCCTCGGCCAGCGCGAGCGTGCCGTCAACGAATACAGCAAAGCCAAGCAAACCAATGACGACACGGGCGGTGCGCAGCTCGAAGCCGAGCGCTGGCTCAAGAAGGCCTACGCCGAAGGCGGCATCTCCGCTGCAAACCCCGCCACTGGCGCGACGCCTGCCTCCACAATTCCTCCCCCGCCTCCCGCCGGCGACCGCCCGGTCCTGAAAAAGCCTGGCCAGTAGCAACCGATCACGTGTGTCGCAAGTGAGAAACAGCGTCACTTTGGGTCTTCGGCCCTCACAACCCATTCGCGATGCCCATCCAAATCTTCTCCTGGGTCAGTTTCCGGTAGACGCCCGGGATAATCGCAGCCTTCAACCCTGGACTCGGTGGCCTTGACTTGAAACAGCTAGGGCCCTAGAATTTTGCACACCTGTGGTTCCCTCCTTGGGAACCCATATATGAGCCATCGTCTGCGCATATTCGTCCTGCTTGCGCTTGCAATGCCTGTACTGTTGCCAGTTGCAGTGGCCCAAAAACCCCCTGCTCCACCAACTCCGCAACCGCCTTCCACGCCCCCGAGCCGGTCTGCGACTCCCACTCCCCCGAGTATGGAGCCAAGTCAACCGACAGGCGATTTCGTGATGTTTCTCAGCGGACGCGTTGCAGCCGACGACGGCACAGCTCTTCCAAACGACGTGATGGTTGAACGGATTTGCAACAACAGAGTGCGTCAACAGATTCATACATCCATGCGCGGCGATTTCAGCATGCAATTGGGATCAAGAACCGATACATTTCTTGATGCTAGCGCCGACTCGGCCCCGCAAACTAGCGCGCCTGGCAAGGACTTGACGATGGGAATTTCGCGGCGCGAATTGAAGAATTGTGAGCTCCGGGCCTCGGCTTCTGGTTTTCACTTTGGCGTCATCAGCCTCATGGACCTCGATAGTTTCGGCAACAGTATTGATGTCGGTGCCATCGTCGTGAAGAGAGCCACAAAAATCAAAGGCCTGACGCTGAGCGCCACTCCCTACAGAGCGCCCAGTGACGCCAGAAAAGCGTTTGAGAAAGGCCTCGATGCCGAGAGGCACGGCAAACTAGCCGACGCACACAAATATTTTGAGCAGGCTGTGGGCATCTACCCCAAGTACCTGAACGCCTGGTTTCAGTTGGGCACCGTTTTACAAAAGGAAAATCAGGACGACGCGGCTCGCACCGCTTATATCCAAGCCACGACCATAGATACCAAGTTCCTGCCGCCTTATCTGTCGCTCGCGTTTATGGCCTACCAAGCAGAAAACTGGGCAGATGTCCTTAAACTTACTGGTCACATCTTGGATCTTGATCCTTTGAATCAGGCGTCCGTCTCTGGTTACCTCCTGGACCTTGATCCGTTGAATTACGCCGAGGCCTATTTCTATAACGCAGTTGCGAATCTCAAGCTCAACCGCATCGAAGACGCTGAAAAGAGCGCGCTCACGGCGGAACACGTAGACCTGCGCACTCGTTTTCCCCAGCTGCATCTCGTACTGGCTGAAATTTTTGCCCGCAAAAGCGACTACGCCACGGCGATCGCAGAGTTGCAAATGTACTTGGAATTGGCTCCCCAGGCGAAAAACACGGATCAGGTACGGGAGCAGCTGGCAAAATTGCACAAGTTGAACGGCTCAGTGTCAACCAGCGAAAAACCCAATCCGATGTGAGCAGCGGCCTCGGTGGTTTGCAGGCCTGCTTGATTCGGTGGCCACTCTCGCCAATCTGACTCTTTTGTTGTGGTGGCAGTTCATTTCGTGCCGCTTGTTTTGTATTCCCGCCTGCGGTAACTCCGGCAAGTCCTGGAAGGAAGTGACGTTTGGAGCCGGGCGCTAACTCTTGTGTTGGCGCGTTAGCGCGGAACTCGTATCGAGTTCAAATTCCGCTTGACTTTTTTTACCGATAGGGTAGTATACCAGTCAGGAAGAATTGCATCGCAGTCTGGCTCTGGCCTTGACTCTTTCACTCTCATCTTCTTCGCGGCATCCATCCCTTCGAGGGGGGGCGGCCCCCTAAATCATTTGTAATCACATCTTTTCGGATGCCTCGAAAGAATATAAAAATAAACGACTTGTAAGCCTTTTAGAATCACATCTTTTGCAGACCCCTATCTCCTAAATCCTTTCTTTTCACATCTTTTCAAAAACATGGGGGAGGGGGCGAACTATGCCTTCTTCTCCGCTCGGAGCTAGGCAGGGAAGCCCACCAGCCTGGGTGGACCGCGATAAGGCTTGTGAGGCCAATCGACTAGGTTGGATGGTGAAAAGGTCGAGCGTGCATGGACAGAGCTGTGAATTCGTTAAGGAAACAGGGCGGAGCCGGCGCTTACTCCCTTCCGCCCGCCGCGAATGAGTCGGTTTGCATCCGCTTCCACGCGCGGAGGAATACTTCGCAGGCCCCGTCGTCAAAAAGCACGAAGTAAATCTTCTCGACCGAGGGTTGCGTCTTCAGATGCAGCACAGTCTCTTCAAGCAAGATGGATGCGCACTCCTCCATCGAAAACCCCGCGATTCCTGTCCCCACGGCGGGGAATGCAATTGTTCTTAGGCCACGCTCCGCGGCGATTCGCAGGGAGTGCGCGACGGAATTGCGCAGGTT
Source organism: Candidatus Acidiferrum sp. (assembly GCA_035576885.1). Taxonomy (GTDB): domain Bacteria; phylum Acidobacteriota; class Terriglobia; order Acidiferrales; family UBA7541; genus Acidiferrum. The sequence continues at coordinate 11,436 of DATLVZ010000050.1, forward strand.
GGCCGCAGTGGTCCGTCCGCCGAGCTGCATGCTCGCCGCATGAATCACGTGACGGGCCTTCAGCTTGCCGCCGCCCGTGATGGCCGCATACCCGACGGGGATGCTTCCGATCACATCGCATTCGCGCTGTATTTCTTCTCCCCCTTTGCGACGGATCGCCCCTGCAACTCCCGCGCCCAGTTTCAGGTCGTTGTTCGCGGCGTTGACAATCGCATCCACGTCCATATCCGTCAGGTCGCCCTGCTGGATCACAATTTTTTCCACAATGGCCTTGTTCATATTCTCTCTTATGTCCCTCGTTTCCATTCTTGATCGCCAGTTTTCTTCGGCAAAAGGATTCTCCGATCAGCGGAATTCAATCGTCCCCGCTGGCGGAAAGGACCTGGTCCCCAATCGCCATGGACACTTCCCTTCCCATACGCTGGCCAACTTCGCGGCAAACTGCGATCGTCTCCACGGAAGTCTCGCGCCCTTTGACCAATGCCAGACTCTCATCCCCCCGGACATCCGTGGAAAAGCGCATCCCGATGCATCGTTCCGGACAAAATGTGACGGCCGCCAACTCCGTGATCGAAAGCGAACTCGTGGTACTCGCGAATATGGCGCCCGGCTTCGCAAACTTATCAAAAATCGTAAACAACTCGATCTTCATTTCCATCTCGTCGGAAACTGTCTCGATAATCAAATCCGCCTCTCGTGACGCATCCTCTGCGGAGCTTGCCAAGCTTAGATTCGCCAATGCGGCATCACGAGCCGCCGTGCTGATTTTTCCGAGCGCAAGGTCTTCGCGGAGCCGCTGCGTGATCCAGGCAATTCCCTGCTCAAGCGCGGAAGGTGAAACGTCCTCAAGAATCGCGCGCAATCCGGCGAGCGCTGCGGCACGCGCGATGGTGCGGCCCAACTCTGTCGCACCGACGATCGCGATTGTCTGTATCTCCATCAGATATTCCCGAATCCTGGCAGTAAGTCCCTGTAGCGCCGCCCTAATATCGCGGAACCTGCGGATCTATCTCGACGGACCAGCGTTCGATGCCGCCCGTCATCGATTTCGCGCTTTCGACGCCTTGTTGCCGCAGCCACACTGCTGCGTCGAGGCTGCGCATCCCGTGATGGCAATAACAAATCACGTCGTGCGCGTCCAGCATCGTTTTCAGATTCGCCGGCAGCGTGCCAAGCGGAATCAATTGTGAGCCCGGAATTCGGCAAAGATCGTATTCCCACGGCTCGCGCACATCTACGAGAAGCATTTTCTGGCCTCGCGTGATTCGCTCGCTCACTTCTTTTGCCGTGATTTGCAGATCGTCCATTTAGTTTGCTTTGTCGTGGGAAAGCTTCCGGACCGAAGTACTATTTGCCCTGAAATTGCGGAGGCCGCTTTTCGAAAAATGCCCGAATTCCCTCGCTGCAATCTTCCGAATGAAAACACTTCATTTGCAGCTCGACTTCGTGCTCCAGGGCTCTCACCAGCTCGTCCTTACTTCTTCCGAATAAGACCTTCTTCACGGCGCGAATCGCGATCGGAGGTCCTTGCGCGATTTTCTGCGCCAATTCCTTCACTGCCGCTTCCAGCTGTGCAGCCGGCACTACGCGGCTGACGATCCCCAGTCGCAGCGCGGTCTGCGCATCGATCATATCTCCAGTGTAAAACATCTCGGCGGCGACCGAAGGCCCCACCAGCTCCGGAAGAAAGTACGTCCCGCCATAATCCGGGAACAATCCCACTCGAGAAAAATTCTGCCCAAACGTCGCGCCGTCCGCGGCGATCCGGATGTCCCCCGCAAGGGCGATGTTCATCCCCGCGCCCGCCGCCGCCCCGTTCACCGCTGCAATCACTGGTTGCGGCATAAGGCGCATTTTCAGAACGGCTTGCATGCCTGCGCGCAAAATCGGCTCAAGCTCCGCGGTCTCATTGCGCTCGCGTCCCCTGCCGATGGCCGCGAGGTCGCCGCCCGCGCAAAAGGCACGGCCCGCGCCGCTGAGCACCATGACGCGAATCGAGTTATCTTCCGCAATCCGAGCGAGCGCTTCGTTTAACGCAGTCGAAAGTTCGCTGTTTAGCGCATTCAGTTTCTCTGGCCGGTTCATCACCAACACCGCGATGCCGTCGTGCTTGTGTTCCAGAAGGACCGGACCCGGCGTCGCCGCTTGCGTTGCGTTACTCATAAACTCTCTCCGTACTATTCTCCCTCGGCGGCATGCCCCTTGGTGTCACGTTCCTTCTCGGTCCGCGAAACGAGCTGCGCGAGCTTGCGGAAATGCCTCAATTTCTCGCTTTTCTCCTGTGTGTTCTGGCCGCTACTCGACGGCAAAACATAGACACGCGCTCCATACAGAAGCTCCTTCTGAATACCGAACTTGCACTTACGCTGCGAAAACTGTTCGTAAGTTATTTTCCCGTTGAAGGCGATAATATGCGGAGAGAACTCCTCCAGCTTTTGGGAAAGCACGATCCGGCCTTCGGCAAAATCTTCCCGCGTCAATTCTTCCACTCCCTTGGTCGGCCGCTTGACCAGGTCGGTGAGCCCAATCCCGAATTCGATCACGCGCTTATCATCATGATAATCAAACGGTTCAGGCACCACTCCGCTTTGATACAAGATGGGCCAGAATTGGTTGGTGCGTCCGGCATAATAATGGCCGACGCGCACGGAGGACTCACTCGGATTGCAGCCGACGATGACCAGCTTCATGCCTTTCCGCAGATGGTCGGGGAGCGTTCGCATCTTCCTAGTGTTGCCTATTTCCTCTTCGAAGCGCCAGCGATTCGCGGCGGATGGTCGCAACGGTCAAGGCCTCTCGCGGAACATCGAAGGCTGTTTATCAGGGACCGAATTGAGCCACCGTTGCCGCCTTCCAATCCGCCACGCAACTCAATGATACCGGATATCATAAAGCGGTATCTGATGGTTCTCGGAGTGAAGAAGCAGGGAGGAAAACTGAATGTCGGTAGCCCATCGTGCGTTGGGGAAGGCCCGGCCAGAACTCTAAATTGCCAGACACAACCTGTCAAGTTGTCTCGTTAGCTTGCGATGGGGCGATTGGCACAATGGGAAGCAATATTTTGAATCGTGCCCCCAGGCTGCCTCATCAAAAGAAGGGAGTGAGGCGTGCGCGTTTGTGATTTGTGCTAACGTAAAGACGGAGATGTTGGGAGCAATACTGAATGCGTTCCCACGGAATCTTTTGAGCACACCAAACCCACACCGCCTGGCTTCGAAAGTTGCTCGCGAAGACGAGCATCTGTTGGTGGCCGCCGCAAAAAAAGGCGACTTGGGCGCGTTTGAAGAGCTTGTCAATCGTTATGAGCGGAAGATTTTCCGGCTGACGATGAACATTACCGGCAACCGCGAGGACGCCGAGGATGCGATGCAGGATGCTTTCCTCAAATCGTATTCACACCTGAAAGATTTTCAAGGCGATTCGCGATTTTATACCTGGCTGGTTCGCATCGCCGCAAACGAAGCATTGATGCGGTTGAGGAAGCGACGGCCCAACCAGTTTTCGCTGGATGAACCCATTGCCGGCGATGAAGAGTTGATGCCGCGCGAATTGCAGGACTGGGGTCCCGGCCCAGAGCAGCGTTTTGCGCAAACGGAGATGCGCGAAATCTTGTCCAGCGTGATCGAAGAGCTCGAGCCGGACTATCGAATGGTTTTTGTGCTGCGCGACATCGAGGAATTGTCGACCGAGGATACGGCTTCCGCGCTGGGACTTTCGGTTCCTGCCGTGAAATCGAGGCTGCTGCGGGCAAGGCTGAAGCTGAGGGAGAAGCTGAATCGTTATTTCCAGCAAGGTGGCGCAAATTGAACTGCCAGAGCGTAATCCGCGAACTCTCGAATTTCATCGACGGCGAACTCGATGGGGCGTTGAAACGGGAACTCGAGCGCCATTTCGCCGACTGCGAGGAGTGCAGGCTGGTAGTAGACCAAACGAAAAAGACCATCGAAATTTTCTGCGATTGCGAACCCATCGATTTGCCGGGCGACGTGCGCAGCCGCCTGCACCAAGCGCTGAGCCGCAAACTCAAGGAAGCCGCGCAATAATCAGCGCAGCGGCCCTGGCGCGCCAGCATCGGTCCAAAAAGGCAATTCCTTTCCTAATTTTTTTTCTTTTGCCAGTGCGTAGACTTTCATGGCGACGGCTAAATCCCAGGAAGCAATCCCGTTGGACTTGAACAGCGTAACTTCAGCGTCGCTCGTCCTTCCGGGCGCTTTCCCCGCAACGACATCCGACAATTTCTTTACCCCAGTCCAGCACACTTCGTCGCCCTGAAAGGCGAGGATGAGATCCCCGGCTTCCTGGCGCGATTGCTCGATGGAGTCCACAACAATAACATCAGCGCTTTCGACGGCGTCTTCATCGAGTTCGCGCTTGTGCGCGTGATTCGCGCCAATGGCGTTAATGTGCACGCCGGGCGCGAGATCGGCGCCGCTCACAACGGGACTGGCAGCTGTGGTGGCGGTGCACAGGATATCCGCGCCGTGCACAGCTTCGCTCGACGAAGAAGCGCTTCCCACGGAAAAACCCAGCTTTTCGCTCATCTCTTTCGAAAACCTGTCGCGCTTCGCGGCATCGCGGCCATACACTCGCGCAGACTTTAGATTTCGCACGCAAGCGATAGCTTCCAGCTGCGTCCGCGCCTGGCCCCCCGTCCCGATGATGGCAGCCACGCGGCTATTTTCCCGAGCGAGATACTTGGTAGCCACGCCCGAAGCGGCTCCCGTGCGCAGTTGGCCCATATAATCCGCTTCGATCAACGCAACAAGGTCGCCCGTCGGCATTTCATATAGAGGCACCAAGAATCTGATCTTTCCCTTCACATAGGTGTACTGCTTCATCGCCACATAGCCCGCTGAAAAATCCGCTGCAGCCATGTAGTGAAAAAAACCTCCTCCCGGCAACTCAAAACGCCGGCGAGGATGGACAACGGCCTCTCCGCTGGCCTGCTTTCGCGAAATCCGTTCGACAGCTTCGATGGCCATCGGCATGGTAAGCACAGCTCGCACTTCAGACTCGCTGATATGCAGCGCCATTTTTTGCTTTTCCTTTCGGGTGGCCGGGCAATTCTACGTGCGCAACCGGTGTGAGCGTACTCAATTTTCAAAACAAATTATTTTTAGGCCGGTCGCTCTCTCGGGCGCGTCCGGGCCGCTTCGCTTTCTCCGAACCTTCGCGGATGCGGCGGACGATCGTCTGCATGAGCCGATAGACACGCTCTTCTTTATTCCCGTCCATCTCGTGAAAGCGAAATTCGGGATCGCCCTTCGGGCTTTTTCCAATCTGGACCGGCAGCTGGCCGCACAAGTTATTTTCAATGAAGGCCGTCTCATAGCGCTGCTTGCGCGAGTTCCAGGTATAGACGCGCAGCGTGGTGAAATCGCATGGCTGGCCTTCCGGTCCTCGCGCCGCCGCCAGGAGGTACTGAGGTTTGTCGCCGGAAGGATCGGTTACGCGATTCAGCTCAAACCAGGCGACCGGGCGGATGTTTGAGGAGGAAGCTCCATCGCGGACAGGATCGGGCAAATCGAGTTCGATAAATCTTGCAATCACCCAACCGGCGATGGGCAAGGTTTGGTCGCCGGGCTGCGTCGTGGTTGTTTCCGCCGCACGCGAGGTGGATTCTCCTGGCGGGCGTGTGGCCAGGCCCCGGATCAGGAACCAATCCTCCTTTTTCGTCTCTGGGGCCTCGTTCGAAGAATCTTTTTCGTCCGGGACCTGAACCCAGTCTGCTACCGCCCGCCCGACGATCTCCACGGGCACGCCGCGCGCAAACTGATAAAGACGCGCTTGGGTGCGGCCGGGGGCAACACGAAGATTGGTCGCTACCTTGGTTCGGCCGCGAGCTTGCATGGTCATAGGCATGACCTGCTGGAGAAGATTTGCGCTCCGCTGCCAGAGAGCCGGATCCATTAAGTAACGCCCTTCGACCCATCCCAATTCGCCGCCCGCGGTTCGCACTTTAATGCTGTCGTTGCGGCGGGCAACGACGTCGACGCGGTCGCCGTAATGCAGGGTGTCCAGCGGTTCGCGAACCAGCGCGACGCTGCTCCAAAGTGTAGCCGTTCGTTCACCCACATAAGCTTCTCCGAGGGATTCACGCTTTGGCCTGAATATCCAGGCAAACAGGACGACGATGGAAAGCAGGGGCACGGCAATCAAGAGTTTGCGCTTCATGCGGCGATCTCAAAGGTCAGGCAGATGGATGGTTGCTTGGCATCCTTGAGGAAAATGGCCGTGCCAGAAACGGCGTTTACCTCGGCTCTGACGCAATTTATTGGCATTGGATTCGGGTGCGTCACTTTTTCTTAGGTAAGAATTGTACCTGATTCCTGGCCAGCTCCGGCGTTCAACGATGGTCAGTTTGTTTTTCTGCTAAAATGCCGCAGCCAGTTCGTTTTCCAACTCTGCTTCGAAGGAAATCGATGAAATCTCTCAATGCGCTGCAGCCGTTCGCTTTGCTGATGCTCCGAGCGGCCTTTGGCATCATTTTCATGTCTCACGGCTACCCCATGCTGGCCCACCGGACGAATGCAATGCACGCGCTCTTTGCACAGCACGCTATTCCAGGTTACTTCGTTTACATCTGCGGTGTGCTTGAGCTGTTTGGCGGAGGTTTGCTGCTGCTGGGATTATTTACACGAGGAGCAGCGCTGCTGTTAGCCATCGAGACGATTATGCTGATGTGGAAAGTTTATGTGCCGCACAGCTACCTGGCCGTGAACGAATATGCATACCCGCTGGTTGTAGCGACAGGATGCTTTGCGCTGGCGACGATGGGTGCAGGACTAATATCGGTGGACTATCCTCTGTTCGAGAGCGGAGGGAAGTCACGGGGGCCGCGGAATCCAAAACCTAACAGGTGATACTCAGTGGACGACGCTACGTGGTGGTGACGGACGCCGATGTGGGCACGACTCCACCTGGCGCGAGCGGCAGGACAATCCATAGAACTACGTATACGAGAAAGCCCGTGCCTCCACAAATCACGAACAGCAACCAAAGCAGCCGGACAATGGTCGGATCTACGTCGAAGTAGTCGGCCAGGCCGGCACAGACTCCGGCGATTTTCTTGTCGGTACTCGAGCGCATGAGCTTCTTTTGTGCGCCGGTGGCCGGAGAGAGGCCCGGCGCACCGGATTCCGGCTGTTTTGCACCGCAGTTGTAGCAAAACTTCGAACCGACTGCGATGTCTTTGCTGCAGCTTGGGCAAGTCATTTGTGTACCTCCAAAATAGCAATGCTTCAAACCTTCCCTGCTATAGGATACGCCAAAGTGGGTGAAAAAGTTTCCTACTGAGCCTCGCCATATATTGAGTCGTGCGGGCCGATGAGAACAGCGGCAGCAGGGCTGCCGGACTCCAAATCGCTGCTTCGCAATATTATCAGGGAAGTAGTAAGTCGATTGCCGGCGGGCTGACGGCTCAGTATTGGAGTATCTGTTTCACGGCGGCGGTGATGTGGCTGGTCTGCGGGAGGATCACGTCTTCGAGTTTTGGCTGGTAGGCGCAGAAGGTGTCCATCGCCGCGACGCGTCTCACCGGAGCGTCGAGTTGGTCGAAGAGTTCGTCGGCGATGCGCGCAGCGATTTCCGCACCGTAGCCCCAGCTGAGCATGTCTTCATACGCGACAATGACGCGGTGTGTTTTTCTGACGGTGCTGGCGATGGCTTCCCAGTCGTAAGGCGAAAGTGAACGCAAGTCCACGATTTCCACGGAGATGCCTTCGCGTTGCAATTGTGCGGCGGCTACTTCGGCGCGGTGTACCAGCGCCCCGTAGGTGATGATGCTGACCTCGGTGCCCTCCTTAACCAAACGCGATTTGCCAAACGGAATGGTGTAGTCCGGGCCGGGATACTCGGAGCGATTGTATGGCTGGCGATAGAGATGCTTGTGCTCGAGGAACATGACGGGATCGTCGCAGCGAATGGCGGTGCGGAGCAGCCCGGCGACATCGAGAGCGGTGGAAGGCATCACGACACGTAGTCCCGGGCAATGCGTAAAAATGGATTCGCCGCTCTGGCTGTGATAGATGGCGCCGCCAGTCAGATAGCCTCCGATGGCCACGCGCAACACGGCCGGGCTCTTGAATACGCCGTTCGAACGCCAGCGCATGACGCAAAGCTCGTCGCGAATCTGCATCATCGCGGGCCAAATGTAGTCGAAGAACTGAATTTCCGCGACGGGCTTGAGGCCTCGCGTAGCCATGCCGATGGCGCGGCCAACAATGCTGGCTTCCGCGAGCGGCGTATTGAAGACTCGATCGTGGCCGTATTTGCGCTGCAGGCCGGAGGTGGCTTTGAACACCCCGCCCTTGCCTTTTACTTGCTTCAAGTTATTTTCGCGGCTGGCATCGGCGACGTCCTCTCCGAAGACGGTGATGCGCTCATCCCGGGCCATTTCGTCGGAGAGTGTTGCGGCGACCATTTCCACCATCGTCTTGGGCGCACCGTGGAGTTGCGGCTGGGCATCAAATGCGGAAGAAGTTGGGTCGACTTCAGGCGAATAAACATTGACGCGAATCGAATCGAGCTGCGGTGCCTCGGCGGCTAGCGCTAGGTCGGCCGCGTTTCGCACTTCTTGATCGACTTCGCCTTCGAGCGTCTCGATCTCTTTCTGGTCGAGGATGCCTTCGCGAACCAAGAACAAAGAGAACTTGGATATCGGATCGCGGTGTGCTTCGGCTTCGCGCTCTTCTGGCGTCTTGTACAGTTTCTCGTCGTCGGAAAGAGAATGGGAATAGGGGCGAGTGACGTGCGCGTGAACGAGAGCGGGCCCTCGACGCTCGCGGCAATATTGAACGGCGGTTTTGCAGACCGCATAGCTTTCGAGAGGATCCGTTCCATCGCATTCCGCAACCTGCAGGCCCGGGAAGCCGCGCGTGAGTTTTGAAATGCTGCCGCCCGCCGTTTGCACTTCGATGGGAACGGATATGGCGTAGCCGTTGTCTTCTATCAGATAAAGAATCGGCAGCTTCTTCGCGCATGCCGCGTTCAAGGATTCCCAGAATTCGCCTTCGCTGGTCGCGCCGTCGCCTCCGGAGACAAAAACGATCTCGTCGGATTCGTGGCGCACATACTCGCCGAGCGGCGCCTTCTTGGCTTGTGCCAGGGCTTTTGGACGCCCTTCATAATAGAGCGTGGCTTCCGCAGCGCCCACGGATTGCACAAATTGCGTGCCGGTGCAGGAGGACTTGTTGACGATGTTCAGGCCGGGATGTCCCCAATGTGAAGGCATCTGGCGTCCGCCCGAGCTGGGATCGTCCTTCGCGCCGACTGCCTGCAGGAGCATTTCGAGGGGTTTCATCCCCAGCATCAGGCAGAGGGCGCGATCGCGATAGTAGGAATAGATCCAATCCACTCCGGGACGAAGAAGTAGCCCCATAACCGCGGTCACAGCTTCATGGCCGGCGCCGGAAATCTGGAAGAAAATTTTATTTTGACGCTTGAGCTGAATTTCGCGGTCGTCCAGCCTTCGGGAAAGATACATGGTGCGGTAAATGCGAATGAGGGTGTCGCGATCAAGGCCTTGCAACTTGGGAGCGTCAAGCTTGGCAAGTTTGACGCGCGTTTGTACCGCCATTCGTTCTGCCCTCGTTGTGAAGTGGGTATTGCCTCTGCGGGAGTCTATTATACCTGAACTCCGGCTGAGCTCCGGCTATTTGGCAAAGCTATTCCAAAGAATCGAACTGCTTCACGACTTCATCGAATTGCGCTTCGCCCTGGCGAACAACTCGCGGAGAAGCTTCCTTGAAAGGCTCCTCGGCCGGAATGCGGTCGAGCCAGCGCTGCTCGGTAAGCTTTTCGTGGCCGGAAAAATAGAGGCGCACCAGCAAATTCACTTTGCCATTGGAGGGCGCTTCTTCCTTGGAGGTTTCCGCTTTGCCAGGCTTGGATTTTGACTTTGTTTTCGCCTTTGACTTTTCGGGATTTGGCGGCTCAGCGGCCTTTTGAGCAGGTTCTGGAGAGTTTTGCCCCTCGGATTCGGGACGTTCAAGCTTGTAAAGCAGCTTCTTGTCGAGACGGAAGGCCTGCTTCCAGCCTTCGAGTTTGTGCCGCGCAAGCTGCGCTTTCTCTTCGTCGGTGCCGAAATCAAACAGAAGATACGTGTGAGCCATGAAATAAGTCTGCGACGCAGGCGCGGGCAAGTCAAGATGGCAGGGGCAGCGGCGTTCGCGCTGGAAAGCGAAACCCTGCAATGCAATCACACTGGTGCTCCGGTCTGCGGCGTTTGGCTACCAAAAAAGCAGCGCGGTCGTCTAACTAGGGTATCATTGTGGCGATTTGTGATCCGGGTGAGTTTGAAACGACAAGAGCGGGTTCGGATGGCCGCAGCTTGGTGCTCCTTGCTGGCAGTGGCGCTCTTGTACGCGCCGCTGGCCGGGGCGGCGTGGCTGGCGCACAGCATGGACTGCTGTGCGGGTGGTTACTGCCCCATCGCGGCCCATCATCACCAAAAACAGCAGCCCACCCGTCCGCAACAATCGTCTCCGAAGGATTGCGGACACGACGTGAGTGCCATGGGCAGCACGATGGCATGCTCGATGTCCTGCTGCCCGGACCCAGCCCGTCCGGCACTGATACCGGGAGCATTTCTGCTGCCTGCGGTAATTCTTGTCCCGGCTGGTGAGGAAGCGGCGCGCCCAGTATTGAAAACACGCCCGCTGGAACTTTCGCAGTTCATCAAACCTCTTTCTCCGCCGCCTCGATTCGATTCTCCAGTCCTCTAAAAAGGGACCACTCTCCACTGACGTTCAAATACCCGCACCGCGGCTTCACAGCCGCGCAATTGCTATTTCGCAGGAGAGAGAAATTTTATGCGAAGAGTTTTGCAGACATTGGGAGCGTCTCTTTTGCTTGGAGCTTTGGCTTTCGCCACGGTGTTGGGCACCGTGCGAGGCATCGTCCACGATCCGCAGCATCGGCCCGTTCCAGGCAGCGAGGTGGTTCTAAAGGCTCAATCGTCGGACTACATGCAAAAAACGCAAACGGACGTGAATGGCGAATTTCATTTCGATGCCGTCCCCCTCGGGGCATACACCATTACCGTCGCGGACGCGTCTTTTGCCGCAGTGGAACAGAGCCTCACGGTTCTCTCGGGAACAGCGCCGATTCTGCACATCGAATTGCACATCGCGTCGCAGAATCAATCGGTGACGGTATCAGCGGAAGCAGCACCGGGGCAAACCGAGTCGGTGACGCCTACTACGCTTGTCGACCGGGCGGGGATTGAGCAAACGCCGGGCGCGGCACGCACGAATAGCCTGGCCATGATCACGGACTACATGCCGGGCGCCTATGTGACCCACGATCAGCTTCATGTTCGCGGCGGACATCAAGTGAGCTGGTTGATTGACCGCGTGGCCATCCCGAACACGAACATCGCCAGCAACCTGGGCCCACAGATTGACCCGAATGATATCGATACGCTCGAAATGCAGCGCGGCAGCTACGCCGCGGATTTCGGCGATCGCACATTTGGCGTTTTTGACGTCGCACCTCGCACGGGGTTCGAACGCAACAACGAGGCGGAACTCGTAGTCAGCGGCGGAAACTTTTATCAAACGGACGATCAGTTCAATTTCGGAGGGCATACGAATCGTTTTGCATACTACGCTAGCGTGAATGGCAACCGGACAGATTTAGGCTTGCAAACGCCGACTTCAGCGGTTATTCACGATCGCGCAAATGGATTTGGTGGATTTACGTCGCTCATGTACAACGTGGATTCGCAGGACCAACTGCGGCTCGTCGCCCAGGCTCGGCGAGACTACTATCAGGTGCCGTTCGATCCAACTGATCCCGAGACGCAAAATCAGTTATTGAAGGATGCCAATCGCGAAGGCGATTCCTTTGTGGCTTTGACGTGGGTACGCACATTGACGCCCGGATTGGTCTTCACTGTCTCACCGTTCTACCACTACAACCGAGCAAATTACGAAAGCAGCCAGCTGGACCTGCCGAGCTCCACGACGCAACACCGTGCTTCGAACTATGAGGGCGGCCAGGCCACGGTGACATGGGTCGAGAAGCGCAATAATCTGCGCACGGGTCTCTACGCCTTTGCGCAGCAGGACTCTCAACTCTTCAGCTTGATCTTCCATTGTCCGACACCTCCCACCTCTACTTGTCCGGAAACCAGCGCTTCGAATCTGACTCCCACGCAGGTGAATTCAATCGGCAGCTTGACGGCGTTATATGCCGAAGATGAGATCAGGGTAAATTCATGGCTTACGGTCAACGCCGGCCTCCGCCAAACGCACTTTTCCGGAAACGTAGTGGAAAATGCAACCAGTCCACGAGCCGGAGCTTCACTGCGTATCCCTAAGCTGAATTGGGTTTTTCGTGGCTTCTATGGCCGCTTTTATCAGGCGCCTCCCCTCCTGACCCTTTCGGGTCCCCTGGTGGTCGCGGCGACAAACCAGAATCTAGGTTTTGCCCCGCTCCACGGCGAACGCGACGAAGAGCGCCAATTCGGCGTGACCATTCCGTTTCGGGGATGGACCTTTGACGCGGACACCTTCCTGACCCGATCGAAGAATTACTTCGACCACAACAGTTTCAACGACTCGGACCTGTTCTTTCCCATCACCATTCAGGGCGCGCGCATTAACGGCTGGGAACTTACGCTGCGTTCCCCGCACATCCGCAATCGAGCGCAAGTCTATTTGACGTATTCGAATCAGCTCGCGCTCGGCTTTGGAGACATCAACGGGGGATTGACGGACTTTTCCTTCGGCGACGGCTTTGGATTCTTGGATCATGACCAGCGGAATACGCTGCATTTCGGCGGGCAATACAGCTTGCCGTGGAGCGCCTACGCCTCAACCGACATCTCCTACGCATCAGGTTTCACGAACGGCAATTCTCCCCCGGCCCCGAACGAACACCTCGCGCCTCATACGACATTTGATCTTTCGGTGGGCAAAAGGTTCGGCGACCGATTTTCCTTGAATGTGCAGGCGATAAACGTGGCCAACCGCCGCGTGCTGCTGGATAACAGTTTTACGTTTGGCGGGACGCACTATCTGAATCCGCGCGAGATTTTCGTCCAACTGCGATTCCACTTCCACTACTGACGCTCGAACCGTGACAAGTGCGTGGAGAAAGAACCCCGGCTTCCTGCAAGGTCTCTCCATTTGATGCAAGCTATTTGACTTCATCTCAAGTGCGATTTAGGCTGGCGCGGTGAATTTCCCGGCGGCAATGCGTGCCGCCTGCAACGCCCAAAAGGAGAGTGGGATGCGAAGAGTTTTGATGGCTGCGATGGTGTGCTTGCTCGGCTCGGTTGTGGCGTTCGCCGCTCCACCTCCGAAAGTGGTCTATGTGCGTTGCGGGAAGCTGATCTACGACGCCGGAAAACCGCCGCTCACGCAAGCAGAGGTGGTCATAACGGACGGAAAGGTGACCGCCGCCGGTAAAGACATTCCGGCGCCCGCTGGAGCGGAGCAAATCGATCTTTCGAGTTACACCGTCATGCCCGGATTCGTGGATGCGCACATCCACATCTGGTCCGGGCCATTCGGGCAGGCCGTTTCAGAGCCGCTAGCCGCGCTGCGCGGCAGTAGAGCGATGAGTTACGCGCTTTCTTCCGGCGTCGCCGGCGCGCGCGTTCTGGCCACGAACGGGTTCATCGACGTAGCCCTAAAGGATGCGATTGAAGACGGCACCATTCCCGGGCCGCATTTGGTTCCCGCCGCTCACGCAATTACAATCCCTGGCGGTCATGGCGACTTCTATCCCGCACCTCCCTATATGCCGATGGACGATTTCTATACACCGATGCACGGATTCATCAATTCGCCCGCCGACGCGGAAAAAGCGGTTCACCTGCAAATCAAATATGGAGCGCGGGTGATTAAGGTTCTGGCTTCGGGCGGAGTGCTCTCGCCGCTCGATTCGCCCACGTCGGAGCAGGTGTCGCTGGAGGAGTTGCGTGCGATCGTCCAGCAGTCGCACATGGCTCACGTCAAAGTGGCGGCGCATGCGGAAAACATTCGCAGCATTCGTTCCTCACTGGAGGCTGGCGTGGACTCCATCGAGCATGGGTCGGAACTCGATCAAGCCGCGGCCGACTTCATGAAGAGCCATGGCATCGTGATGGTTCCCACTGTCTTCGTGGTGGACGAAAGCGTGGCGAACGGGCAGAAAATGCATTTCCCTGAATACGTGATCACGAAGGTTACTGCGCTGGCAAAAACGCATTTTCCAAGCTTTCAACTCGCGCTGCACACCGGCGTAACCATGGCCGCGGGTTCGGACCATTCCTACGCGCCGGGCACAGGAACAGTGCGCGACGAGATGATCACGGAAGTGAAGTACGGCATGACACCGCAGCAAGCGCTCGTTTCCGGGACAAAAACCAGCGCGGCCTTGCTTGGACTCGATCAACTCGGAACCATTGAAGCCGGCAAGGAAGGCGATCTTGTCGCCGTCGAAGGCGACCCGCTGAGCGACATTCATTCGCTGGAGAAAGTACGCGCCGTACTTTTTCAGGGCAAAAGCGTGACACCAGCCAACCGGCAATGAGCGCCTTTGCATAAGTCGTTCTCGGTCTGTGTTGAAACTGACCATTTGCTAGCGGCAGTGACCGTGCACGAGCGAAGTGACAACGTGTTGCGTCAGCAACCGAGGGGCAGTAGACTTTTTGGTGAAGCAATTCCTAAGGCGATGGAGTTCGCCTGAACCGAGCCGGGCATATCCCGGCTCTGATGACTCCTGGCGGCCGCGCGGCTCCAGGAGTTTTTTGTTGCGCGCCGACATGGCCGCCGGATCGGAGCTATTTTGCGCATTCTTTTGATCGCGATTTTCGGTGCAGTCGGCACGCTGACGCGCTACGGGCTGCAGGGCGTCGTGCAAGTTCGCGCGGGCGGCGCGTTCCCCTACGGCACGCTGCTGATTAATCTGACGGGCTGCTTTCTGCTTGGCTTAATAGGCCAGTTCACCTTGAACCGCATGCTCATCTCACCGGACTGGCGCGTGGCGATCACCGTCGGTTTTTTCGGCGGATATACCACGTTCTCCAGCTTCGGATGGGAGACGGCCAAGATGCTGGAAGATGGTGAGTGGCTGCGGGCAACAACGTACGTGGCCGCGAGCGTGTTTGTGGGCTTGTTCTTATCGGTGGCGGGGATTCGGCTGGCGAACCGCTTTTAGGAGCCGCGATGACACACGAAAAATTCGAAGGCGAGCGGACGCTGATGCGCATCCATATCGGCGAGTCCGACAAATGGCACGGCAAACCGCTGCACGAAGCGATTGTAGAGATGCTGCGCAAAGACGGCTTTTCCGGAGCAACTGTGCTGCGCGGCGTCGGCGGGTTCGGCGGCTCCAGCGTTTACCACACCGACAAAATTCTGCGTCTCTCGCAGGATTTGCCCATCATAGTCGAAGTGATCGAATCGACCGAGCGAATCGAGACAATTCTTCCGCGGCTTGACGAAATGGTGGAGGGCGGGCTAATCACGCTCGAAAAAGTGCGGGTTATTTTGTATCGAGCAGCAAAGAAATAAGCGAACGACACAGTATTGCGGTTTCAACGGGATCATCACTCAACTCAGTCTTCGGCCGGCGCAAATTTTGTTCTGAATTAATACCTCACGACTGTAGACTCTCCTTCCATGCCGGATGAATCGCAAAACAAGTCCTGGCTGAATCGAACCGTCCTCGGTGTCGGCCTCACCAGTCTTTTCAGCGACTGGAGCCACGAAACCGCAACGGCGATTCTGCCCGCGTTTCTTGCAGCAATAGGAGCAGGACCAGCCTGGCTCGGCATAATCGAGGGCATCTCCGATGGCCTGTCGAGTTTCACGAAGCTTGCCTCCGGCCATTTGACGGACCAAATGAAGCATCGGAAGCCGCTCGCCGCGTGCGGCTACCTTGTTACTGCGCTCGCGACCGCTTCTTTCGCGTTTGCCATGCACGCGTATCAAGTCCTGATTGGCCGCGCGACGGCCTGGCTCGGCCGCGGCGTCCGGTCGCCGGTCCGGAAGGCGCTGCTTGCCGCGGATGTCTCGCCGAGTGCTTATGGGCGTGCTTTCGGCCTCGAACGTCTGATGGACACGATCGGAGCTATAGCCGGGCCGCTCACCGCACTATGGCTGCTCGAGAAGACCGGACACAACTACCACAAAGTTTTTCTGTGGACGCTGCTTCCCGGTCTAATTGCTGTCGCTTCCTTCTGGTTTTTGGTCCGAGAACGTCCCAGCATTTCGAAACCGAAGCGTTCATTCCTGACAGGCATCCGCGATCTTCCCTCTCCTTTTCGACGGTTTCTTTTCGGCGTGGGCATCTTTGGGGCAGGTGATTTTTCTCATTCGCTGCTCATCCTCTATGCCTCGAGGATGCTCGCGCCTAAGTATGGCCTCGCGCATGCGGCCAGCATCGCAGTCGTGCTCTATACCGTACACAACGTGTTTTACGCCGGCTCGGCCTACGCCAGCGGCTGGCTGAGCGACCACATTCCTCAACGCAAAATCGTTCTCTCGGGCGGCTACGCTTTGGCCGGAGTCACCGCGATTTTGCTCTGCACCGGGACGCACTCCTTGTGGCTGCTTGCCGTAATTTTCATTTTGGCAGGGCTTTACGTCGGTACGGAGGAAGCTCTTGAAGATTCCGTCGCGGCCGAGCTTGTGCCCAGAGAGCAGCACGGCATGGCCTTCGGCACGCTGGCGGCGGTCAACGCGGTAGGGGATTTCCTGTCGAGCCTTTTGGTAGGAACTCTGTGGAGTGCGATTTCCGTGCAAGCCGCGTTCGCCACGTCTACGATTCTATTTTTCGCAGGCGCACTCCTCATTCTTCGCCCCGCCGCTAGCCCCCTCGCTCGCGCGAAAGAGTGAACGCGCGCCATTTACTCCCGCGGAGGCAATGGCTGCGGCCATTCTGTGACACTAATCCTGGCGTCCGGTCCCAGCTCAATCGCCGGAGCATAAAGCCCGAGAAACTGGCGCCGCCACCACAATCCGTGCTCCCTTTTTTCCGCCATGGACGTAAACCAGTATTGCCAGAGGACCGCGCGAACTTGCCGCGGCGGTCCTTGGGGAAAGGGATTGGCGGCGAAGAGCGCGAGGACGTCCGCGTCGTTCAAAAGCAGCCGCCTTTCCGTACGGAGGACAAGCGGATTGTCGCGCCACTCGCCTAGCGACGCGAACCACAAGTTCCAATCGAATCGCGGCTGGTAAGGCGCGTAAATGCGCGGCGCCTTGTTCAGCGCCTGCGGTTTATGACGGAAGGGATATGCGATCCAGGTTTGGCCATCATTCGAACCCTGGAATTCGATTTCGTAACGGTTGCGAGTCATCACCGCGAATAGTCCGAAGCGGTTGGCGATCCGGAATGGATCGAGCAGGGCTACCGGTGACGTAGGGAGTGGCGCGGGCGTGACCATCCAGATCATCTGGACGGCGGTTGCATAGAAAATCCACACGAGCATGACCGCTACTGCCGCTACACGCAGCGGAGCGAGCCACGAGAGGAGGTTCGCCGTCCAATCTCGTGGAGGCTCTTTGGTGGCCAAACTCTCGTCGCTGGATGGACTCGATGGCGTCACCAAGATCGAGAGCGGGTCACCGAACTGCGGCTCGGCCTGGATGGAAGGAACGACCGCTTGATTGAGGAGCGATCTATTCCAGTTCGTGGGGAAAAATCGCATCAGGAAGCGGTCGTCCAGCAGCAGAAATCCCAGAATGAGGACCAAATAGTTTAGAAAAGTGTAATTCGCCGTGAGAATTATGCCGATCTGCCAGGGCGTCACGACGAAAAAAAGAGCGCTTCGAATTCGGCGGGGAAGAAACGCCGCCCAAATCAAGACCAGTTCGAGCGCAAGCGTGAAGAACGCCGTTGCGGCGTGGAACCAATGGGGCAGGTGCTGCAAGTACCAGCCAATCCACGTTGGCAGAGGTCCGTCTTGATAATACTCATCCATCGCCGTGAAGTTCCGCCACTCGATATCGCCACTCGCGATTTTCGCGACTCCGGATTCGAAATAAATGCGGAACCATTCCCAAAGGAGCAGATAGAGGGCCGCTCGAACGGGTGGCCGCGTTTCTCCCATGCGTGGCCGGAGTCCACCGGGCACGAAAAAGAGTGAGAGGAATCCCGCCTCGAGCAACATTCCATCGGACTGGTACCCTGAGAAATCTCCCGCCGCGCTGACGAACGAAAGAAAACAGAGAAAGCAAATGACGAGCATCCCACGCGGCCAAAAATTGAGAATAAGCAGCACTGCGGCGGCCATACCCGCCCAGCAAAGCGCCATCAGCATGTGCGGGCCGCTCGAAAACCACAAAACGCCCGGCGCGTACCAATAGCGCGCGTAACCGACCTGGTCGGCGATATTTTTCAGATATTCGCGCGCCGGGAGGATGCCCTGAGGACCTATCAATCCTCGAATTTGAAATACAAGCGAGAAAAAAGCCGAGAAATATATCGCGCCCAGCGCTCGCAGGAAAATCCAGCGCGACAGGAAGCGGTCCGAGGGCCCACTCGTCGAATCGAAGAGCCCGCGAATAACGGACGAGGGTGTCCAATCCATAGACGCGGGACATTATAGCGGGGTAGGTACCGGGGTAGCGACGCGGGCAGATTCCTTCAGGGTCTGATGCGGGGGCTTTTTCGGCTGTTCGAACGCTGGTCGACATGCAAGGCGCAGGTTCCGTCCTCGCAAAGCTCGCGATTCCACCGATAACGATTGCGCGCAATCCAGCCGTAGAAACGCTGCGCGACAAAATGAATGCCCGGCACGAGAAGGAGCCAGGCGATCACCTTCCACCCTGGCAGCGCCAGGCCAATGCGCGCCCAGGCGTCCGCTCCGGAGTACACGCGCCCGCTGGGATCCACGGCCTGCATCAAACGCATGGCTTCGTCGATATCTACTTGGGGAAATCGGGCGGGCACGCTTACGTCGTGCAGATCCACAAGTTCAATGAGGCCGCGCCGGTCCATTCGGCGTACGCGCTCGACGCCCGACCGGCACAAGTTGCACGCCCCATCGAAGAGAACGGTAAGCTGGACCACTGTGCTCCTTGCGGCCGCGTCGCGACGACCAGACGCGCCACCTCGCGTCGCAACCTTTGGCTACAACCGCCGAACTCATTCTAGCAAGCAATCCGAAGCACCACGATTCGGTCATCGTCATGAGTGGTCTCGTCAGTCTTAAAATTCCGCGAAATTCCGGTGAGCGAGTACCATTTCTCTGTTGCAGGCGCAATCGCCGCGTGCTAGCCTTGGCGAACAAAAGGCGAATTGCAGGAGGGCCTCTCTATGTCCCATTCTCTGGCCGTGCGGGCTGCGGCCTTTGGCTCGCTTGAGCCTCGGGCTGGTTCGTCGCTCACGCGGGTGCGCGAAGTCCTCGACTCACTCGCTACGCGGGATGTCGACGGCGACGTGCTCACTGCAGTGCGCTACTTCCCCGCGCGAGAAGCGCAATGGGCCGAGTTTCCAGCATGGGTCCACAGGGAGCTGGTCTCAGCTTACGGGGCCAAGGGCATTCGCCAACTCTACACCCACCAAGCCAGCGCCGCCGAAGCTGTCCACGCCGAAAAAAACGTTGTGGTGGTTACTCCGACTGCTTCTGGAAAAACACTTTGCTACAATCTGCCGATCCTCAATTCCATTCTCGAGAACCCTGACACTCGCGCGCTGTATCTCTTCCCCACCAAGGCACTGGCGCAGGATCAATTGGCGGAGCTTTACGACCTCAATCAGCGTCTGGATAACCGCTTCGGCGTCTTCACCTACGACGGCGACACGCCAGCCGACGCCCGCAGAGCCATCCGAGAAAAGGGGCACGTGGTACTCACGAATCCGGACATGCTGCACACCGGCATTCTTCCCCACCACACGCGCTGGACGCGACTCTTCGAAAACCTTCGCTACATCGTGATCGATGAGCTTCACACGTACCGCGGAGTTTTTGGAAGCCATCTCTGCAATGTGCTGCGGCGGTTGCGTCGCATCGCTAATTTTTACGGCCGTGATCCGAAATTCATTTGTTGCTCGGCGACTATCGCGAATCCTGGAGAACTGGCGGCCAGGTTGCTCGAAAAAGAAGTAGAAGTACTCGACGGCAACGGCGCTCCCACGGGCGAGAAAACTTTCGTTTTTTATAATCCGCCGGTCGTCAATCGCGCGCTCGGCATTCGCCGCAGCTATATCAACGAAACTTCGCGAGTCGCGCAGGAATTTCTGAAGCACGACCTGCAGACCATGGTCTTCGCCAATTCGCGGCTACAGACAGAAGTTCTTCTCACCTATCTTCAGCAGGCCAATCCGCAGCCGCCGAGCAAGCAGGAAACCATTCGCGGTTATCGCGGCGGCTATTTGCCGAACGAACGCCGCGAGATAGAACGCGGATTGCGCGATGGCCGCATCCGCGGCGTCGTGACCACGAGTGCGCTGGAGCTCGGAATTGACGTGGGCACGCTCGACACGGTAGTCATGGCGGGCTACCCCGGCTCGATTGCCGGCACTTGGCAGCGCGCCGGTCGCGCCGGTCGCCGCAGTGGAAGCTCCTGCGCGGTGATGGTCGCTTCCTCCTCGCCGCTCGATCAGTTTATCGTTCGTCATCCGGACTACTTTTTCGGGAACACACCCGAGCACGCCTTCATCCAGCCGGACAATCTTGAGATTCTTATCAATCACCTGAAATGCGCCGCGTTCGAATTGCCCATCGCGCACGGCGAACGATTTGGGGAGGTCGACCTGCCGGATATTTGCGCGCGCCTTGCCGAAGCCGGCTTTCTGCATCTCGCCGGAGATCACTACCACTGGACGCAGGAAGCCTACCCCGCGGACACGATAAGCCTGCGCTCGATTACCAGCGACAATTTCATCATCATCGATGTAACGGGATCACCGAAGGTGATCGGCGAAGTGGATTTTACGAGCGCACTAGTTTTCCTCCACGAAAAAGCCATCTACATTCACGGCGGGCAGCAAAACCACGTCGAGCATCTCGATTTCAAAGAGCGCAAGGCTTATGTAAAGCAGGTGGACGTCGATTATTACACCGACGCTGTTCGCTACACGCAGGTCCGCGTCCTGGAGGCCACCGAAACGGTGGCCGCGCCTGCTGCTTACGGAAATTCACACTCTCACGGCGATGTTCTCGTGCGCTCACAAGTTGTCGGCTTCAAGAAAATAAAATTTTTCACGAATGAAAACATCGGCGACGGCAAGCTCGAACTTCCCGAGAACGAAATGCACACGACATCGTATTGGATCACTCTGGAAAGGCCGCTGCTCGAATCTCTTCCTTACAGCGTGAGCGAGCGCCAGAGCGGCATGTTTGGAGTGCTGCACGCCCTCGCTTCTATTGCGACGCTGCTCCTCATGTGCGATGGCCGCGATCTCGGCACTGCCATTGGCGAGCGCCCGCCGGCGCCTGACTCTGGCGGCGAACTTGTAGGGACGCAGCAAGCTGTTTCCGTGCAAGCTCGCGGCGCAGACACGATGGAGGAATTCACACCTTCGCGTTTCAGAGACGCCTCTGCCTCAAACTTGAAAGAATTCTTCGAACCCAATCTTTATCTCTACGACGCCTATCCCGGCGGCATCGGCTTTTCGGAGCCGCTCTTCCGCGCGCATGGCCTGCTCATTCACAAAACTCGCGAGCTGATTGGCGCGTGCGCTTGCGATCAAGGCTGCCCATCGTGCGTCGGCCCGGCCGGCGACCTTGCCCCGCGTGCCAAAGAATCCGCACTCGCTATTCTCGACAGGCTTTGTAGGTAGATGTCCGCCTCCGTCGACAAATATTCGCGGCTCGCTGCGCTTCGGCCCGCGCGCTCTGCGCCGCCGCGTCCCGCCGCCCTGCGTGCCCCCGACCAGGAAGATTCTCTCGCGCAACTTCTCGGCGCAGGCGTTGCAAGAAACCATTTCGGCGAGCATCTCTCCATTCGCAACTGGTTTTCCACGCCTGAGTTCTCGAAGCCATCCGCCGTCGCTCTCGAACTTCTCTCGCGTACACGCGATTCTTCTGTCACTCGCCGCACGCACATCGCTCTTGAAGATCCCTTCAAGTGGCTGTTTCTCGACACGGAAACCACCGGCCTTGCCGGCGGCACCGGTACCTATCCATTTCTTGTGGGCATTGCGTGGTGGGACGCCGGCGGGCTTCAAGTCGAACAGTTTTTCATGCGCGATTTTTCCGAGGAGCATTCTCTGCTTCATGAACTTGCCGCGCGCGTCGCGGAGCGCCCCGTTCTGGTAACCTTCAACGGCAAATCCTTCGACTGGCCGCTCCTCGAAAATCGCTTCACGATGACGCGCGCTATTTCCACGCCGCGACTCGCCGCACATCTGGATCTACTTCATCCTGCACGAGCCCTTTGGAAACTTCGCCTGGGCTCCGTCCGCTTAATTGAGCTCGAGCGCCGCGTACTCGATGCTGCGCGTCTCGGCTGGCATCGCGAGGACGACATCTCTTCCTCTCTCATTCCACAATTTTACTTTGATTATCTTCGCGGCGGCCCTTCGGCGCCGATTGCCGGCGTGGTCCGACACAATCAGATGGATTTGCGAGGCCTTGCCGCTCTTTTTGGCAAGATTAATTCCCTTCTCGCTTCGCAAGAAGCGGAACGCGATGGAATCGACAGTCTCGATCTCTTTGGTCTTTCGCGGTTCCTCGAACGTCGCGGCGATTCCGATCGCGCTCGCATCGCTTGCTCACAAGCCATCGAATTTGGCTTGCCGGCCGAATTCCGCCCGCGCGCCTGCCGCGAGCTTGCTCTTCTAGCCAAACGCCGTGGCGAGCACGCAGCCGCGGCCGCGCTTTGGCTCGAACTCGTCGCGGATCCGCAGGATGGCGTTCTGGCGTGTGAACAGCTTGCTATTCATTACGAGCGCCGTGCAAAGGATTCTGCTCGCGCCGCGGAATTTGCTCGCCTCGGCTTGGCTAAGCTTCAGCGCATGAGCAGCCGCTCGCGGGATCCGTACGCCGCAGCGCGCGCTTCGCGCATGGCGGAAAAATTTTTGAGTCGAATCAGCCGCCTGGAAGGCGGGGTGAGTTCAAGAAATAGAGGTGCTGCTGAACTCTCCGTATTTAACCGGAGTTTTAAATAACCGGTTAACTTGGCAGAGCAACTCTCCGCGGTGCGAGACTATGCCCTTAGGGGTGTGCGAACGGAGGGAACTCTTGTTTTCTCATGATAACAATAGGGTTATGCACAAAAGGTTGCAGAGTAGCGGCGGTCGTCCGGGCCGCGACAGCAACGGCAGGCCAGCCAATCATTTCATTGATGCCGTCAAAAGCAGCTCGGTTAGTGCCCTCCACCGAGAGACACTCCGTCTTCACGCAGCGTAAAAATACTCCGCCGCCCAGGGTTTCATGAGAAAAGAACTCGGGCTGGCTTGAGGCGTGTTGGTGTATCCCGTACTTTTTTTGAAGCGCTTCCGAATATTCTCGAAAAAAACTCTCGGCGTGATCTTCGCTGTCCAGACGCAAGCGCGCCACCAAGAGCAGCTTTTTCGTTTGTTTCTGCTGATAGAGGACGTACCGGTCACCTTCCCAGGCCGCGGCAACCGGGCTGGCTCTCTCGTCATCGAGAAATTGCTTCAGAATTTCCTTCCAACCGAATTCACCCATTACGTTTTCATCAATTTTCGCCCAGTCCGAGGTGAGAAGTTTCTCGAGCGAGGGTATTGTGACCACGGCGGGAACCCTGCCTAATTTGTATAGAGAGGGATGCATGATTTGTTGCGTGGAAAGAGGAGGCTTTGCAAAAACGGCCGATACGCCGTTCCACCCGGCCAGCTTCAGGAGCGAGGCAGAAAACGTCAATCCTGCAAAATACGGGAAGGTCAACGCGTCCTTCAGAAACTGAGGCGCTTGTTGGAGCTTGGGAGTCTTCGACAAATCGCCGG
This sequence comes from Candidatus Acidiferrum sp., assembly GCA_035576885.1. Classification (GTDB taxonomy): domain Bacteria; phylum Acidobacteriota; class Terriglobia; order Acidiferrales; family UBA7541; genus Acidiferrum. Next base: position 35,289 of record DATLVZ010000050.1, read on the forward strand.
CGAAAACGGAAGGATCAATGTCAGGTAAATCTTCCACTTTATGGCCTGTTCCCTTTAACAGGTAATCGATCATTGCGGCCATAGCGCTGCCCTCGAGCACGGCTTCCCGGGCCAGTTCCGCGTCATCGTTCGGACGCGCCGCCTTAACCCACGCCTCGATTTGAAAATGCTGGTCTTGCAGCGCATGGGTCAGTTCATGAGCCATGACCATGCGCTGGTCCTCTAGAGGAATCCAATCCGCGATGTAAAATTCCCTGTTTTTGGGATCGTAGAGACCAGCGATCTGCTCGGTAAGCAGGTCCACCATGAAAGAATCGAGATCGAATCCTTGGGGTATCAAGCCGAAGGCTTCGGCGCTCTTCGTCTCGCCGTAACGCTCCGCCGGGTTTTTCTCGTCATCCATTTCGCGTATGACGTAGGCGCGTATCTCCTCCCTGGATCGCAGAGTTTTCTTCAAGGGAGTAAGCAGCTTCAGTCCTGTAATCTCGCCGACTTCCTGGAGCACTTCATCCGCCGCGGCAGCAAACTCGGTATTGTCGGCTTTCGGCCTAGATGCCGCAGGCGGGACAGTCGCAGCTTGCTGGGCGCGGAGAGTACCGCTAGCAGCGAACCAGGCAACCGCCAGGAGGAGCGTACTTAGGCAGTGAGCACGTCTGTTGAGCGCTAAAAGCATAGTGATTGCAGAATAGCAGATAACTCGGAAGGGTGGACGAATCGAGAGGAACACGATGAAATAAGAAAGGAAACTGGCTTTATTCTTGGAGGGGACCCACTGCTTCAAAGCGATTGCTTTGTTCTAGTCTGACAAACAGATCCCCGGTAAGCCGCAATCAAATGGAATGAATGAAGATAGCCAAGGAGTGGTGACCTGGAATCCCAAAATGGAATTGACTGTTGATTTGAGCGGAAAAATCCGTTCGACAAATCCACAAAAGCTTGTTCTGATTCCTTAACAAAATGGTAACTCTGTTATACTCTGCTGTGTCAATTCCCAGCTCTCCCGAGGAAAACATGCTTCCCGGACTTCGTCTACGGCAAGCCCGTGAACGACTTGGTTTTACGTATCGAGACGTCGAACGCGCCAGTTATGAACTAGCGGCGCGACGAGGACGTCCGGAATTGATTCTTCATATTAGCCGCCTGGCGGATATAGAAAACCGCGGCGTCACTCCGGGCCTGCACAAGCTTTACACGCTCGCCGTAGTTTACCATCTAAATCCCCTCGAGATATTCCGCTGGTACGATGTTCCGATCGAAGACTGTTTCCCAGATGGCGGTGCGTTTCAAGCGCCCCACACGCACCTTGCAGCGCCCCCTGTCGCTCTAAGAACTCCCTTGCGATTCGATCCAGCCTTCGATCCAAAGCGGACAGAACTGCTTTCCCGCATGGTCGAACAATGGGGCAGCCTAGAAGGTGTACTTACGAATGGAAATTCCCACCAACGGTACGGCTACATTGGTTTGTCGGATCGGCGAATGGTGCCACTGCTGCGTCCTGGCAGTGTGGTTCTCGTGGATGTCAGCGCGCGACGCGTGGAAGACGACAATTGGGCCAACGAATACGACCGGCCCATGTATTTTGTCGAAGTTCGAGACGGTTACCGATGCGGATGGTTTCATCAGAATGGCGCCCGCCTGCTGATGCAGCCACATCCGCTTTCGCGCTGTGCGCCGGAGGGATGGCACGTTCCAGGAGAAGCGGAAGTGGTCGGCCGTGTTATAGGTATGGTTACCCGGCTGAACGAGCCTTGGAACACTCATCCTGAAGAATCTCCAGCAGTGCGCGGAGATTCGAGCAGAAAAGCTCCTTGAGATAGCCCGGAGCCTGCTCCGGCATCAAAACTCGATAAGCCTCCATGCGACGCCAATGATTGAGGACCTCGGGGAGCCCTCCCGGCATACGTTCGAGACACGCTTTTAGATCAGCTTCTTGCCGCTCCAGGGGCGTTTCCAAAACCCGCTCAAAAATTTGCTCGTGGCATAACCGCAAAGCCTGTTGCATCGCCTCGTCTGGGTACAGGGCCGCGAGCCCCGCATGCTCATATCTTCCGCTCGAGAGATCGCGAAGCGAGGCGATATAGGTAAGCCGGGCGAATTCCCCCGGAATCCCCGCGAGGGTGGTCAGCGTGAAGTCCTGAACGATCCGGCGGTTTTGGTGCAGTTGGGAAATCATTTTCAAGCCTTGCAGCGTTCCGAAGACGGAACGCTTTAAATCAATACCATCAGTACTACCCATTGTCCTTCATGGTTGAGCCAGGAGGGGTTCATCCATGATGAAAAACATTTCAGCTCGCCTTGCAATGCTTGTCGTCGCAGTTTTGATCGTACTACCTGTTAACAGCTCGGTCAAACACTTATCCAGTAATCGCGTTGGTGCGGTTTCGGTCGCCATGCTTAGCGGGTCGCCTCTTCCTATGCCACCTACGCCGCCGCGTTCCATTCTCCTCATCGCCAGCGGTTCACCTCTTCCCATGCCACCTACGCCGCCGCGTTCCGTCCTCCTCAGCGCCAGCGGCTCGCCTCTTCCTATGCCACCTACGCCCCCGCGTTCTATCCTCCTCAGCGCCAGCGGCTCACCTCTTCCCATGCCACCTACGCCGCCTGGACGGATGGCGTAAACCCCCGAGAATCCTCACGGCTCCGCAACTCGTCTGAGTAGCGAACAGCGGGTAGCGGAGCATCCCTTATAAGAAATGTCTGCGATTGGGTTTGCCCTTCCCATCAGGCTTGAAAGGGAGGCGACACAATCTGAGTGCGGTCTTAGTCGCATTCGAACTCAAGTAGGATCTTCGCATCCTATCAAAGGAATGATTGCTGGCTACCCGCGGCCGCCCGCTGGGCGGTTTTGCTGTCGACCGCCTATCGCCACGAACACAACTAGTTTGTTTACCGGCCAGTCAAGACATGCTAGCATTCAGCCGTCATGAGTGGCCTACCCCCGTACGTGCAATGGATATGGGCCTGCAGCATTCTGGCCCAACTGATCGTGTTAGTTCTGCTTTTCCTGAAAGGAAATTTCCGGAAGCTGCCTTTTTTCACGGCATACGTAGCACTCAATATTTGCCAAGCAGGTTTCGTCGTGATTTTGTATTCCATTTGGGGGACTGATTCTCACACTTCGTTCACCCTCGCTTGGTACTCGGAATGCGTTACACTCCTCGCTCAGGCTCTGGCCACAACTGAGATTCTTGAGATCACCCTTCGACCGTATAAAGGCATTTGGGGCCTGGGATGGCGCACTTTGGCCGTTACTTCAGCTATTGTCGTAACTCTCTCGGTATTGGCAACCCGCGATAACTGGGCTTTCGCTCAGTGGTTCGAACTCAATCGCGGCTACCATCTCACTTTTGCCACAGCGCTTATCGTCTTCCTTCTCCTGGTCCGTTACTACTCCATCCCCGTCGCTGCCACCTACAAGATGATCCTCGGTGGATTTTGTTTGTATTCCTGCACCGAGATTCTGATCAATACCATCCTTCAAGCCCTTCTCCGTAAAGGCTTTGCTGTCCATCAGGCGCTATGGCAATCCGTGACTATGGTCTCTTTTGTGCTTGTACAAACCATCTGGATGGCCGCCGTCCGTAGGCCATTGCCGGTCGAGGACCAGCAGGCCGCGTTGTACTCGGATTCTGAATATCAGCGGCTCGCTCCCGAGATTAACGAGCAATTGCGCCAGCTCAATGAAAAGCTCCTGAGACTTTGGAAATTGGAGGCGCGTCCACGTTGAATCTCTCTCTTTTTCTTTTAGCTGGTTTTGCAGTGCTTCTCCTAATCCTGCTCATCGGGGTCCTGCGTGAACCTCAGAGGGACGGGAAGCTCGAAAACGACCTCGGATTCCCGGAGGAAGCAGGACGGAGTCACGCGACGTATCTTAGGCAAGTGCAGCAGGCGATGGCGGCGGCAGACTTCGAGTTTCTTGCCGCGCGCGGCTCGCGCGGGTTGAGCCAGAGAACGCGAAAAGAGCGGCGAAGGATTGCGCTGGCTTATTTGTGCTGCCTGCGCTCTGATTTTCTCAAGTTGTGGCGACTGGCGCGCGTTATTTCCACGATGTCGCCGAAAGTCGGCGTGGCACAGGAGTTCGCCCGGCTGCGCCTGGGGCTGATTTTTTCGTTGCGCTATGAAATGATCCGCATCAAATTCCTCTTTGGTTTTGCACCGCTTCCCGAGCTAGGAACGCTAAGCGGGGTTGTGAGCAAGCTTGCGGGAAGACTGGAAACTGCGATGAAGGAACTTGGGGAACGGGCTGCGCTGGCGGCTAGTCTTGCTTCAACTCCGGACGGGCGCCGCCTGGAATCCCGCTAGAGCCGCGTCCACGGCGGCAAGCAACTCAGCCGCCTTAAACGGTTTCTGGAGAACTTGATTCCCCAGCAGCGGCGCCTCGTCCGGAGACTTCCCAAGCGGGGCGGCTCCGCGCATCCACACGCAGCGCTTTGTCAAGCCGGGCTTGCGGGCAGAGATCCAATCGTGGAGTATGTTCCGCCCTCCCGCACCAGCGAGTTCCAGGTCCGCGACAATTAAGTCGAATTCCTTCCGCTCAAGCAGCGCCATTGCATCTGCTGCACTCTTTGCAGTCTCCACGGCATGCTCCCGTTCAAGCAAAATGGCCCTGACGGCTTCCAGCACCGAATCGTCCTCATCCACCAACAAAATACGGCCTTCCCTCGCCTGCTCCATGGGCTGCAGCGGATCGGAAGACTTTGCCGGCTTCGCCCCCTGATGCGGGATCTCGATGGTGAACGACGCTCCCCGGGGGGGCACATTGCGCACGCGGATGGACCCACCGTGCTCGGTAATAATGCCGTAACAGATGCTGAGACCGAGTCCTGTGCCCTTGCCAACGGGTTTCGTGGTGTAGAACGGATCGAAGACCTTGGATGCATCTTTTACGCCGGGGCCGCTGTCCGTGAATTCGATGAACAGCCTGTCACCATTGGTGCTCGTTCGCACCCAGAGGTCCCCTTCATTGCAGTGCTCCAGCATGGCGTCCACAGCGTTGTTAACCATGTTCAGGAAAACCTGCTGAAGCTGGTGAGGATCGGCAGAAGTGGCAGGGAGGTCGGGAGCAAGCTCCAGGTGGACCCGAATATGGTTCATACGCAAGTCGTAGTCGCGTAGCGCAAAAGTTTCCTCCAAAATCATATTCAACTGCACCAGGACACGCTCGGGTTTGTGCTGCCGGGCAAAGCTAAGCAGGTTTTGCACGATGCGATGCGTTCGCTGGGCCTGCTTGTAGAGCTTGTCTGAGTATTCAATTCCTTGCGGCCCCATCTGCCCGCTTGAAGTGAGCAGTTGGCTGTACCCGAGAATAGCGGTGAGTGGGTTGTTGAGCTCATGTGCCACGCCCGAAATCAATTGACCCACGGCTGCCATCTTTTCGCTATGCAGGAGCTGCTCTTGCGCACGGCGCAAATTGTCGTATGCCTGCCTGGCCTCCTCGTAGAGCGTGGTACGTTCGATGGCGCTCGCAAGCTGGCTGCCGACGGCGATAAGCAGATTGACGTCCGCCGGTGAGAATTCCTTCGGAGTGCGGCTCCCAACCGTCAGGCCTCCAATCACGCGATCCTTGGACCAAAGCACGACGACATAGGCCGACAGGAGCTCCTCTTTCCTCTGCGCCTCGCGAAATATGGCGGGAAGCGGCAGTCCCTGGACTGATAGAAAAGTGGCGTGCACGGCCTTGATGTGGTGCAACAGCTCCGGCTTAACAGCGACCGCGGGGAAATTCCTGGCGTACTCGGAACGGTGACCCACTGCCGCGACACGCCGGATTTTCGAGCTGTCCTCTTCAAAGAGGTACAGCGCGCAAGCATCCAGGCTGAACAACTCGGCCATTTGCCGCAGCGTGCGGTGCAAGGAATCACCCAAGTCCATGGACTCCGTGAGTGTCTGACCGATGGAGTTCAATACCAGGAGCTCGCGATTTCGCCGCCGGACTTCCAGTTCCGCGCGCTTTCTTTCGGTAATGTCCAGAAGAAAGCCCTGGTAGGCGTTAACCGTTCCGGCCGCGTCCCTGACCGCGATAGAAGACTCGATTACAGTACGAATCTCGCCATCCTTGCGTCTCATCTCGAACTCGAAATCCGCTACCGAGCCGTGCTCCTGGAGTAATTTTTTGAGGCGGTCGCGGTCCGCGGGATTTGCATACATCGCGGCCGGAATATCAGCACCCAGTAACTCCTCGCGGTTCTCATATCCCGTCATGCGCATCATGGCGATGTTGAAGTCCAGGAATCGCCCCTGCGGGGTGGAAATAAACACGCCTTCCTGCACGCTTGAGACGAGCGTACGGTATTTTTCTTCCGCGCGCTTTCTCTCGGTGATGTCTTTGAGCACATGTACGGTTCCCAGCAGATTTCCTGCAGGATCGGTGAACGTGGAGTTGGAGGCAAGAAAATAGCCTTGCAGCCAGGGGTCTGGATCATCGCCTTCTCCTGCGACGCCTTCGCAATACGGGCACATCTTGTACGCAATGTTCTTACGCGAGAGCAGATCAGTGACGGCGCGGCCGACGAGCAATTGCGAATCCCTGCCAAGGAGATGACCCAATCGCAAGTTACAACGGAGAATGCGACCTTGGCGGTCGTGAACGAGGATCGGGTCACCGATAGAATCGAAGGTGTAAGCCCACTGCTGCTGCACAGTGGCTACCTGTTCGAAAAGCCGCACGTTCTGGAGCGTCAATCCCAGCAAGTTGCTGATGTTCAGGAGGTAGGAAATCTCGTCGGCCAGGAACTGCTCGTTTCTCGTCGAACCGATCGCAATGATGCCAAGCGGGCCATCCTTGCCGGGCAGCGCCATGGTAATGACGTTAACGATGCCGCTTTCCGCCATTCTCTGGCGTACTCCTGGGTCCTGCTCATCTTCCAAACGCAAGAACTCGCAGTCTTTGTGCAAAACCTTTTGCGACCAAGATGATTTCGCGGCCATCGATCCGAACTTTTTCAGATATTCCTGCTGGAAACCCACAGAAGCGTGCACGACGAGCTGCGTCTTGTCTCCTTCACCTTCCAGCAGCCGCACCAATCCATGCGTGGCTCCCAGACTCTCCACAAGGTGAGCGAGGACGCGGTCCAAGACTTCCTGGACGGATAACGTTTGCGTGCTCGCAGTCGTGAGCAAAGTGAGCCGACGCAATTTTTCGTTCAATTCTACGGTTCTTGCCCGCGCACCTTCCAAGACCACTACTACCATGCCAATCCCCAGGGCCACGCCCAGCAAGTGGTCAAACGCCACGCGCAACAAGAAATATGGATGCTGGAGCCACAAAGGACGGTCCATGCCGTGCAAGCCGCTTAAGAGGAATATGCCACCCAGCAATCGAACGCCGTGCCCACCCTGCAACGGCCGCGACCTCCACAAGACCATCCCTGTCCAAAGGCATACCGCGCTCGCCAGCAGCGCCGTGCCCCATTGGACGTTTCCGTAGAACGGCGAAACGCTGCGCTGAAAGTAATACACACCGAACAGTACAAGTCCCGCGAGCGGCAGGATGGGCAGGCCGCGCTTGCCAGTTCCAGAGGTAAATTGAACGATCGCGGCGGAAAAGAGAAGCAAAGCCGCCACCCTTCCCATGACCACCGCAAGCCACAGCTGGGGAAGATCGCGGCCGAGCATGGTTACTTCGGCGAGCGAGGCCAAAGTGAACACAAGCCAGCCGACAACCCACACTCTGAAATACCGATTGATATGATCGCGCTGGAAAATGAAAAAGAGGACGAGCAGAACGATGAACGCCGTCGCCTCGAAGAAAGCGATGCCGAGCAGGCCTTGGTTCACCAACACGATGCGCTGCCTCCCGGCCAGCATGGCCGCCGCCCCGACATAAAAACGGTCTGATATCTTGTTGCTGACGGCACGAAGCCTTCACTAGAGCTTCCTCCGACGCTAACATGCTATTTTCTTAATGGGCAAGACTACCTCAGTACTGCTGTGCCGTCCCGTATAATGACCATGGGGGCAAACATTCGTGGAGCTAGAACAGATACTGGTCGTCGACGACGAAGAAGCGATTCGAGAAGTCGTTTCCACCATGCTGGAGTCGAAAGGATATCGCTGCACGGCCGTGAGCAATGGGCGAGCGGCTCAGGAGCAAGTCAAGAAATCCACGCCGGATCTGGTGTTGAGCGACATGATCATGCCCGAAATGGACGGGATCAAATTGCTCGACTGGTTGCGCGAGTATGATCCGGAAGTCCCTGTGATCATGGTCACTGCCATCCACGACATTTCCACGGCGCTGGAGGCCATTCGCCGCGGAGCGTACGACTACATCCTAAAGCCCTTCGAGAAAGATCAGCTTTTTCTTGGAGTTGGACGAGCGCTTCAGCACCGCCGACTGGTCGCGGAAAACCGGAGTTACCAGCTGAAACTCGAACAACAGGTCGAGGAGCGCACCGCGCAGCTAACTGGTGCGTTGGCGCAGTTAGAACAATCCTACGACGACACGTTGGAAGCTCTAGGCAGCGCGCTGGACTTGAAGGATGCAGAGACGGAAGGTCATTGCCAGCGCGTCACGGCTTTCACCATTTCGATCGCCAAAGCGATGCCTGTTCCCAATCACTACCTGGCCATTCTTGCGCGCGCGGCTTTCCTCCACGACATCGGCAAAATGGCCATACCCGACGGCATTTTGCGCAAGCCGGGGCCGCTCACCGACGATGAAAAGCAGATCATGCGCACACACTGTGAGATCGGTTACAACATGCTCATACGCATCCCGTTTCTGCGGGATGCCGCGGAAATCGTGCTGGCGCACCAGGAGTTCTTCGACGGAACCGGCTACCCGCGCGGCCTCAAAGGCGACCAAATCCCTCTCGGCGCCCGTATTTTCACGATCGCTGACTCGCTTGATGCGATGATCAGCGACCGTCCTTACCGCCGCGCCCTGCCTATGTCGCACGCGCGCGAAGAGATTCGCCGGTGCTCCGGCACGCAATTCGATCCCAAAGTCGTCGAGGTTTTCGCCACCATCCCGGAACAGCATTGGGTCGACCTCCGCGAACACCTGGGGTCGCCGTTCCGGCTGGCACATCTGAAGAATCTGTAGTCGCTTCCAACGCAAACCTCATAGTCCCGCATGCAAAAGATTCAGGCAAAAAAGGAAGGAGGGGCGCTGAACTACGACGCCCCTCGGTTGAAGCCTAAGCAGGAGCTAGAAGTTGAGCTTCAAACCCGCCTGCATCTGCCGAGAGTTGGAAGCAGTGCTCGTGTATAGCCCGAAGAAGCCGGAGCTAAGTGTGTTCTGGAACCCGGAAAGGTTCGTGTGGTTGAAGATGTTGAACACTTCAAGACGGAACTGAAGTTTGAATCGCTCCGTGAGTTGAGTGTCCTTGAGGAATGCCCAATCAAATTCCTGGAAGTTAGCCAACGGGAAGGCGTTGCGGCCAATTGTGCCTTCGTTCCCAAGCAGCGGCTGAACAAACGGAAACCCGCTTGAGTCGTCGCAAATGACCGCGGCGTTGGACGATGTATTGACCCCGCGCACGCAGCGGCTGGGGATATTTGCGGCGGCAGCACTTCCTATCGGGACGGGATGGAAGCTGCTGAGAGGACCTACAAGGTCTGCCCGAACAACACCGCCTCCAGCCAAGAGAATGTCGCTTATGCCACGGCGCGAACCGGAGAAGATATTCGACTTGAAGCCTGACTGGATTGACCAAACCCCAGAGAAACCCCAGCCGTCCAAAGCCTTTTTCTTAAAGCCTGTCGTGTCCTTAGCGAACGGGATTTCCCACAGGTGGCTGAGTACCAATCTATGGCGAAGGTCGAATTGGGAATTGCCGCGGTTATTGGAAATGTCGCGCGGATTTTGCACGTTGGCGGAGTCATTCACAAGCACCCCAAGAACGTCAGATGTGTCGTCGATGGAATGACCGTATGTGTAGGCCGCCTGGAACTGCAAACCATGGCTAAGTCTCTTGATCACGTCGACCTGAAGAGAGTGGTAGATGGAACTGCCCGCGCTTTGAACCTGGGTCACGGCGTTAAACCGCGGGTCAAAACGGTTGTTGACAACTGAGCCGGTCGCGCTTCCAGTCTCTCCGACGAACACTCCACGGAAAGCGGCCAGACGGTTCGCCTCGTCTGTAGTGTCAGTGGCCGGGGCAGGTACAACAGCGGGTTTCACGAGATTGATAGGCAATGACCTCAGCAGCCGATTCCCTTTGGTTCCCACATAGCTGGTCTTGACGAGAAAGTCTTTGGACAGTTGGTACTCCACGCCCAAACTCCACTGGTCGGCCCTCGGATTCTGGAGGTGCTGATCCACGGGAGAGACATTGCCGAAATTCACCTGGGTTGGGAGGAAATGCCCGATTGCGGCAATTGCTTGTTGTTGTGCATCGGAAGTCCCGGCAGCCACCTGTGCATAAGTGTTATTGCCGGTGAACGCCTGGATTGTCGTCGAAGGCACAAACGGGGGAGAGAACCGCAGGTTGGTGATGGGGTTCCCAAAGATATAGTCGTAAGCCCAGCCATAGCCGCCACGGAACACGAATTTGCCGCCTCGCGGATTCCAAGCAATACCAAAGCGCGGAGCCCAATTCGTATTCCGCCGATAGGCCTCGCCGCCGAGGTCGATCGAACCGAGCGGTCCAATTCCTCCACCACCGAGTGGTGAGAAGTCAGCCCTATTCAGGTTAGCCAACAGGCCGTTTACTTCCGATACACCACCAGAGGACTCCACCCGAACGCCCAGATTCAATGTCAGGGTATTGGTCGCGCGGAAGTCATCCTGAGCATAGCCAAAATAATCAGTTGACCGGTTCCCGCGGACCGAAGTGCCGAAACGCTCAGTGAAAGACTGCGGGATACCATTCTGGAAATCTGAGAGACTAGCAAAGGCAAATGTCCCCCGGAAGTTGGCATCAAAGAAGCTATTCGCTTGATAGCGGATGGCGTCGAATCCAAATTTGTAGTTATGTTTTCCAGCAGAATAAGAAACTGAATCGGAGTATTGAAAAGTGTTCTGCACGCGGCCTTGGGGAAGGATGTTGGACACACCCATGCTGTCAAACCCCGTAATATTGATGACCGCGGTAAAAGGCGCTTTAAGGGTGGTGAACGGCTGGAACGAGGGATTGCTTCTACCGAATGCGAACCTGAACTGGTTGATTACAGCCGGGCTGAAACTGTGAGTATACGCAAAGGAAAACTGTCTGTCCGTATCCACAACGTTAGCCCCGTAGTTTGTGAGGTTGGTGCCTATAAATGTAAGGCCGGGGCTAACAGAACTAACTGGATTCGTGCCATAGCGCGAGGAAATGCTGTCCTTGCCTCCGCGCCAGTTTTCGTCGATCCTTACTGACCATGCATATTGATTTCCGGCATTCGGCGCCGCCCCGTTCAGAACTCCGCTGGGATCAGTGGGTGCCCCAACTCCATTGAATAGTGCCAGTGAAGTGGGGTCGGTGATACCGGCTACGTCAGTGGGCTTCAGGACTGACGCGGCGCTGCTGCTGCCTGCGCCGCGATTCTTGATTCCCTCATAGTGGCCAAATGCAAAGAGATGATCTTTGATTACTGGGCCCCCGGCGACGAATCCCCATGCGTTTTGGATAAACGGTGTCGCCTTGCCAGTGGTGTCGAAGAAATCGCGGGCGTTGAGCGCCGCATTTTGATGGCTCCAATACATAGTACCGTGATAGTTATTCGTTCCACCCTTGGTGATGATTTGGTACTGGGAACCGGAGTTTCTTCCGAACTCGGCAGAGAAGTTATTGGTAATTAGCTTCACTTCCTGCACCGCATCCAGACTAAATGTTCCTGTTTCGGACGATCCTGTGGTGGAAATATCCGTTGAGGTGATATTGTCCACGGTGATGTTGTTGCCTCGTCCGCGCTGACCGTTCGAATTGTAGCTTCCCGACCCCAGAAAAGGATTGTCCTTGGTTACTGGCACAACTCCCGCAGTCAGAGTTGCGTAGGCAAGCGGGTCACGACCGAAGTTTGGCAGGTCTTGCACTTGTTTCTCGCTAAACGAGTTACTGATTTGGGCACTGCTGACATCGAGTTCTGGGCCGACCGCGCCTTCGACCGTCACCGTTTCCGCCAGTTGCCCCAATTCCAAAGTCAAATTCAAGCGGGTCTGCTCACCGCTCCGAATCGCCGCTTTCGTACTCAGCGTACGGAATCCAGTCTTCTCGACCTTTACCTTGTAGGTCCCAATGTCCAGCTGTTGAGCAGAGAAGTCTCCATTTGCGCTCGTGAATACCTCTCGAGCTACCCCGGTAGCCTCATTTGTGATGGTGATCTTCGCGTCCTGTATAAGAGCGCCTTTTGGATCGAAAATAGTTCCTTGCAGGTCCCCCGTCAGGGCCGCAAAAAGAGGAAGCCCAACCATGAGCATCACGACTGCAACTGCTAGAACACGCCACCCTGACTTCCAGTCTGCTTTCCCGTTTTTTAGATCGGGCTGAAATTGCATTTTTTCCTCCGTACTGGTTAATAATTTCCGCGGACTGCATTGGTAGACCTGTACCATCTCGCGTCTCGAACTGTCCACATCCTGTAGGGACGAGGCAACCTGCATCAAAGCATGCAAGTTCGTAGCCATGAATAAAGGCCTTGGAACTTTTATGTTAACCTTCCATTCTTCATATACTTAAGCATGGCGCCAGAACTAAGTAGTAGTACTAAATGCTAAAAATATTCAAATATAAGTAGACTGAGATACTCAATACTGTTTTTTGTAGCTTTACAAAATCTACTGTCGAATTCTGCGGATTCATCTTTGGAATTTGCATTGTTGCGACCGCACAACGAGGCCAATCCTTAGCGAAAAAGACGTCCAGACTATTGACGTCAGCTCACGGTACGGATCACTGAAAATCAAACAGACATTTCGTTACTGTGGAAATGCGAAAAGTAATGGCCTAATCCTGCTCCCAAATTCGGTTGCAGGAATGAGCAGACTTACAACCAAGTACCCGTCCGAGGAAAAATTGTAGAACTGGCCGGGGTGGACGAGGACGCAGCGGGACGCGAGGATCTCGATGGCGAGGTCTTCGTCGGAGCGGGTGGCCGGAACGCGAAGGACGACACACCAGCCGCCTTCGAGTAGAAGACGGCTGTAAGAACTTTGTGGGGCCAATTGGCGGTCGAGCTCGGTCAGATTTTTTTTCACACGCGCAAGCACTTGCGTTCGGAATCTACGCCGTTGTTGCAATAGTGCGGGGAGTGCCAATTGCACCGGCGCGTTCATCGACAAATACGTATCGGCGATCATCTCGAGCCGCGAAAGAGCATCCTTCTTCAATTCTTCCGCGCCGCTGGTGACTAGCCAGGCTGTTTTCATCTGCGGAAGGCCGCAGATTTTCGATAGGCCGCTCAAAGTGAACGTCAAAGCTCCTCTGTTTTCGGCAAAGCTCGCGGGCTTCTCTGCCGCCAAGTGAAAATCGAAGAACACTTCATCGGCGATAATCGCTAGACCCCGCTTTGCACAAAGCTCAGTAAGCCGCCGCATCTCAAGCGGCTTGCAGTAGTGACCGGTGGGGTTATTCGGGTGCACCACGACGACGGCGCGAGTCCGCGGCGTAATAGCCTGTTCCAACGCGTGAAAATCGGTTTGCCAACCATGGTCATAGAGAAGCGGATAGTGCACCAGCTTCACGTCCTGCAAATCCGCTAGGAATCCCAGGAGCGGATAGCTCGGCGCCGGGACCAGGACTTCATCATCGGGATCGCAAAGCAGACGGAACACAAACGAATAGGCTTCGCTCGTGCTCGTGGTCAGGAAAATATCCTGGAGCGGAATTGCGGCCCCATGCTCGGCGTAGTATTGCGCGACCGCCGTTCGCGCAACTTCGAGCCCGCGGGGATTCGGCTCATACTTCAGTGCGGCGGGATTCCGCAGCGCATCCAGGATGTCCTCCGAATCGTACTGGAAGCCGCACTCCGTGGGATTCGAGACCGTCAAGTCGAGCAACGGCTTGCCAGCCGCGAGGTGCACCGCCAAAGCCGCGCTCAGGCGGTTCGGCTCAAGATTCCAATTTGTCCGTTTCGCAAACATTTAGTTCGGCGCAACATTATATGCGATAGCCGCGGGCACTGTGATGGTTGGCGTATACTCAGCAAGCTGCATCCGGCGTTGATTTGCAGTTGGCTTACAATTGCTCCTGATTAAACGATGATCGAGCAACCACAAACCAGCTCCCTGCTTGACCCGGTGCCGCAGCTCGATCTCGGGGCGCAATACTCGGCGATTGGAGTGGAGATTCGAACCGCCGTCGAACGAGTTCTTGCGTCCCAACACTTTATCCTGGGCAGAGAAGGCGCGGCGTTCGAACAGGAAATTGCGCAACTCTGCGGCGTGGCGCATGGTGTGGGCGTCGCGTCCGGCACAGACGCCGTGATCCTCGCGCTGCGCGCTTGCGGCGTGCAGGCAGGCGACGAAGTGCTGATTCCGCCGTTTACGTTCGTTGCGACGGGCAGCGCCGTCAGCGCGCTCGGAGCAAGACCAGTATTTGCAGACATTCGGCCGGACACGTACAACATCGATCCTTCGGACCTCGCTCGCCGCGTGGGCAAGAAAACAAAAGCAATCATCGCCGTGCATCTTTACGGACTCGCGTGTGATATGGATCCGATCGTGAATTTTGCGAGAGCGCACAATCTCAAGTTGATTGAAGATAATGCGCAATCCATCGGAGCAAATTACAAGGGCCGGCGCACTGGCTCCCTCGGCGATGCGGCCTGTATGAGCTTTTATCCGACGAAGAATCTTGGCGCGTACGGGGACGCGGGGATGGTGGTCACGAATTCGAACGAGGCAGCCGCGAGGCTAAGAACGCTGCGAAATCACGGGCAATCCACAAAGTACATCAGCAGCGAGCCGGGATGGAATAGCCGACTGGACGAAATCCAAGCCGCAATTTTGCGAGTGAAGTTGCAGCACCTGCCCAACTGGCAACACGCGAGACAGGAGCACGCTGCGGCGTACACAAAACTTCTGCTCGGAATTCCAGGTGTCATGCCACCGCTCATTCCGGAAGGATTCGAACACGTGTTCCACCAATATACTATTCGCGTGGAACGGCGCGATGCCCTTGCGCAGTTTTTAAGCGAACGAAAAATCGGATGCGCGGTTTATTATCCTGTGCCGCTACACTTGCAGCCGCTCTATGCCTCGCTGGGGCACAAGGCGGGAGATTTTCCACATGCGGAGCGCGCCGCTCAAGAGGTGCTATCGCTTCCCATGTTTCCGGAGCTGAGGCCGGAACAGGTAACGCGAGTTGCCGAAGCGGTCGCTGAATTTGTTACTCATTAATCCGCGGAAATGCAATATGTCAATCCCGTTGTCCCAAGTCTAGTCACAATTTTGAGTCGAGGTCTATTTGCTCAAGTAGAGGAGCGCGAGCAGGAAAAGCCAGAGGCCGTCCATGAAGTGCCAGTAGTAGGACGCAACTTCCGCAGCGACAGAGCGCGAGACCTTCGCTTTCTCAAATTTGCGGAAAGAGACATAAAACAAAGCACAGATTCCTCCGAGAAGATGCAAGCCGTGCAGTCCGGTAAAAATATAAAAAAAACTGCTAGCCTGATTGGTGGCCACGTAGAAACCTGCCATAACGAATTGCCGCCAGGCGGCGAGCTGGCCTAGCAGAAAGAAAATGCCGAGAGCGGTCGCAATCGACCAGAGTCTGCCAAATTGGCGGAGGTCCGCGAGCGCCAAGCGGCGCCGGGCCAACTCCATCAGGCAACTGCTAAGAAGCAAGACCAGTGTGTTGAACCAAATAATGGAAGGAAGATGGATGGGCACCCAGCGACTGCTTGTGGCCCTTAGAAAAATAAAGGCACTGGCCAAGGCCATGAAAAACATGACGATGGAAAGGATGCCAAGGATGATCGCCGTGGCATAGCGACGAGGAGAGGGCGATTGAGGCCAGCGGCGTTTGCCGCCATCATCCCCGCCATCATCCCCGCCTGCCGGCGGACCTTTTCCGCCGCCTCCACCGATATCTTCGATGAGGAGCTCAATATCTTCGACGATGGTTGTGCCCGGCATGCGATCCGTATTTAGCTCTCGATGACGCCCGCGTTCGTTGCCTGCTCCGTCTGTGATGCACGTTCCGTAAAAGGCTGCACAACATTTTGCGGAACAAAATCTTCCAAGGTGGCCGCGGGGAAGAAGTCGTACGCCCCGCGATAAATCACGGGGTTAGACGTACCAAAATTATCGATGGGCGGAGGCGACGAAACAGTCCATTCCAGGGTGGTGGCATGCCACGGGTTGGGGTCTTCGGTTTTTTCGCCACGCGCGAGGCTCCAGACAAAATTGAAAAGGAAGAGTATTTGCGCGACGGCGGTAAGAATTGTGGCGGTGGTGATGAAAGTGCGAAGCGAAGTGACGAGCGGCGCAAGCGCTGAAAAATCGGCACCGGGCGCGCGAGAATGGGCTATCAGTCCGAGCCAGTGCATGGGCATGAATAAGCAATAGACGCCAGCGAAGGTAAGCCAAAAGTGAAATTTGCCGAGCGTTTCGTTGAGACGGCGCGCAAACATTTTTGGAAACCAGAAAAAAAGAGCGCCGAGTATTGCAAAAGTAGCAGAGACGCCCATCACCAGATGAAAGTGGCCGGTGACAAAATCGTCGCTGATGGAAGAGGCGGCGAGACCGTTGCCGGCGAGAACAATGCCGGACACGCCGCCCGTCAGAAACAGGGAAACAAATCCTAGCGCGAAAAGCATGGCTGTCGTGAGCCGGATTTTGGCGTTCCAGAGTGTGCCGAACCAACTGAGCACAAGAACGCAGGCGGGCAAGCCAAGAGAGGATGCCAGCAGCGAAAACAAGAGCGGTGACCAGGGATTGAGCCCGTTCGAAAACATGTGCTGGCCCCAAATGCAAAATCCGAATGCGCCGACGCCGCATAGAGCGAAGACTGCGGCGCGTTCCGCCCAGACGCGCTTGCGCGAAAAGGTGGAGAGCAGGTGTGAGACGATTCCGAAACACGGGAGCATGGCGACGTAAACTTCCGCCTGCGCGAAAAACCAGAAGAGGCGCTGCCAAAGGGAGAGCAGCGTAGTCTGCGCGAGGGATGCCGGCTGATGAGAGAGAAACGCTAGCGACGAAAGAAATTGAGAACCGAGGAGAGGGTCTGCTAGCAGTAAAACGCAAGCAGCGAGAAGAATGCTGAAAATTAACGTGCTGAGAAGGGCGTTGATGAACCAGGCCCAAACGGTGAGCGGCATTCGCGGCAACGTCATACCCTGCGCGCGGAGATCGAGCGTGGTGACGGCGAAATTGAGCGAGGTGAGCAAAGTCGCGAAGCAGAAAAGAGAAACGCTTGCTGTCCAAAGCGTCAGGCCCGCATCAGGATGAACAAAGAAAGCAGAGGTCATGCCGACGAGCGAAGCGACGTTCGCCCAAAATGAAAAAAGATTCATGGCCGGGAACGCCATTTCTCGAGCGCCAATTTGCAAAGGCAAGAAATAGTTGCCGAAGCCGGCCTGCGGGGCGGTTGTGAGGACCAAAAAGACCATCAGCGAGCCGTGGAGCATGGTGAGGGCGGTGTAGCGCTCTGCCGTGCCACTGAAAACTGAGAGAAACGGAATTCGCACGGCAGGCCAGACGAGGTGGATGCGCATCAGCAGTGAAAGAAACATCCCGAGGAGAACGCTGCCCAAGGCAAGCCAGAGGTAGCGAAGACCGATCACCTTGTGACCGGTGTTGAAGAGCGTGCGGGCGAGAAAACCGGGAGCTGGTGCATCAGGGGTGGCACCGCTGCTGTTTTCGTGGGTGACCATGCAGGGAGCCACTATACGCCTGCTAGCCAGCGGCTGGAAGCGGTCCCGATAATTGGCGACTTCTGATATCGAGGCGTGACTGCTAACTGGTCAGAAGGCAAGGACAGCGTAGCTGCGGGCACTGCTCAGAGAGTACGTAACCAGAAAGAGCCCGAATGCAACGGTGTTCTTAGCAATCGACAGGCTTGTCGAGCGAGGCCGCCGTGTATTGAGAAGAAGCTGGCCCAAGGGGCAGCGCCGGTGGAGGCAATGTTGGGAAATTGTGACATGTACAAGCCTCCGGAATTTTATTAGCCTGTGAAAGATTGCGCGGGCATATTGACATCAAGGAGAAACACCGTGAAGGTGACATTGCACCGAGTGCATTGCTACGGAAAGACGGAGAGCGACGAGGACGAAATCTATTGTACGGTGTCCATCGGTGGCGGCGAGCGACGAACGCTGGCACGGATTGAGGTGGGTAACTTCGGGATTGGAGTGGACATTCGTCCAGACAAGTTGATTTGGAATGAAACGAACTTGCAGGACGTGACGATTACGATGATGGAGAGCGATGCGAACGAACCCGGGCACGGCAGCGATGACTTTATTGGGGAGATCAAGGTGAGCACGGACGGCAACTGCAGGCCGGGGAAGGGTACGCTTGACGAAGGATATGACGAAAGCAAAACGTACCGGCAATTCAGCATGACCGGAAGCGGGGCGCACTACGTGGTGCAACTTGAGGTCCAGGCGTAGGTTGCGGCGAGGAGAAACGGGGACGGAACTCGTCTCAAGGGCCGACGTGATCCGACTCTCAGTCTAGGTCGAATTGTTGTGCGTTTCCAAATCTGAATGCGCGAAAGTGAATCGATAGAATCCCAAGCCCATGTTGGCGCGATCGTGCAGGCATCCAGCCGCACTTTCCGGCAAACATCTGTCATTTTTCTTGGCGTTCGGCTGTGGACTGCGGGACCATGATTCATTGGTATCGCAAAGCAACGATTGGATCAACGCGGGTGGCACGGCGTGCGGGGATGTAGCAGGCCGCGAGTGTGACGCCGGTTAGGATTACGGCGACCGCGGCAAAGGTCAGGGGATCGGTCGGTTTCACGCCGAAAAGTAGCGTAGCAATCAAATGTGTTGCTGCGAGCGAGCCCGCGAGGCCGAGCGCGAGACCAATGGCTGCGAGCCACGCCCCTTCCGTCAGCACTTGCTTCAAAACATCTTCAGTTTGTGCGCCTAGCGCCATGCGAATGCCGATTTCATGCGTGCGCTGGCTTACATTGTAGGCCATCACGCCATAGATTCCCACGGCCGCAAGCAGAAGCGCGAGCGCGGCGAACAGGACGAGAAGCGTCAAATTCAGGCGTGGCTGGACGACGGAATTCGAGAGAAGCTGGTCCATCGTGGCGATGTCGTAGATTGGCATGTTTTTGTCGACGGCGAAGACTTGCTGGCGGATTGCGCTCGTAACGCCGGCTGGTTCGAGGTTCGTGCGCACGGCGAGGTACATGGTTCGCGCAAAGGAGAGTTGAGCGAGGGGGAAGTAAGCTTGCTCGCGCCCTTCGACGTCCGGTCCATAATGTTTTACGTGACCGACCACGCCAACAACTGTGCACCATTCGGGGATGCGTGGATTGGATTTGGGGACGGCCTGAACAGCGATGCGTTTGCCAATGGGATCCTCGTTAGGCCAGAAGCGATTCGCGAAATCGCGGTCCACAACCGCAACCCGAAGGGCGTCGCTCTTATCCGCATCGGCCAGAAAGCGGCCGCGCACCAAGGGAATCTGCATGGCCTGGAAATAACCCGGCACAACCGTACGGTAATCAATTTCGGTGTAAGGCAAATTGCTCAATCCGGCGTATCGCGGGAGATCCGTTACGGAAGTCTGCTCGAAGAAAGTCGAGCCTGAAGAATAGGAGTCGCTCAGAGGCATCTCAGAAACCGCTCCTGCAGCTTGTACCCCAGGAATCGCTCTCACTCGATCCAGAACTTGTTGATAAAAAGTCTGGACGGGGGTTCCGTCCGGGTAGGTGTTTGCCGGAGGAGAAAGCCTCATCGAGAGCAGATGCTGTGACTGGAAACCGGGACTGACATCGAGGAGATGTTGGAAGCTGCGAATCAGTAAGCCCGCGCCAACCAAAAGCAGCACGGCCAGCGCGATCTCCGACACAACCAGGAAGCCGCGCAGCCGACGGGCGCCCTTCGCCGCCGAGGTGCTTTGTCCGGTTTCCTTCAGTGCGTCCTGCAGGTTGGCGCGGCCCACATGCCAGGCGGGAATAAGTCCGAAAACTAACCCGGTTAGCAGAGAAATACCCAGCGTGAACAAGAGGACGAACGGATCGACACCGACCTCGTCGATTCGCGGAAAGTTCTCGGGGACGAGAAGGCGCAAGGCATACACACCCCAGTAGGCGAGGAAGAGACCAAGCGTACCGCCAACGGCGGCGAGAACTAGGCTCTCAGTTAGAAACTGGCGCACGATCCGCATGCGTCCCGCTCCCATCGCAGCGCGAATGGAGAGTTCCTTTTCGCGCGCCGACACTTGCGCCAGGAGAAGATTTGCCACGTTGACGCAACCAATGAGAAGAACGAACGCGACGGCGCCTAAAAGCACCAAGAGCGCAGGCCGGACACTTCCGACGAGTTGCTCTTTAAGAGGAACCACGAACATGCCCCAACCCTTGCCCGAGGCGTAGTTGTTTGGATTTTCGCGCGCGAGCTGAGCGGCGAAACGGTCCATTTCAGCCGAAGCTTGCGCCAGGCCGACGCCGGGCTTCAATCGCGCGGTAACGTGCAAGTAGTGGGAGCCGCGATTCTGCGGCCTGGTGCGATTGAGGCCGAGAGGAATCCACAGGTCTTGTTTGCCGCCCAGAGAGAAGTCCTTGCGGAGCACTCCGACAATGGTATACGGCTGGCCATCGAGCTGGATGGACTTGCCAACGATCTGCGGGTCGCCGCCAACCAGGCTTTTCCAGAGCGCAAAGCTAAGTAGCGCTTCGTGGTCGTGGCCCGGCTGGTCCTCGTCGGCGGTGAAGGTCCGCCCGAGCTCAGTCTGGACGCCAAGAATTTGGAAGAGTGTTGCCGTAGCGGCGGGAGTGGAAACTTGCATGGGAGGGGAGTCGCTGCTGGTCAAATTGGCGCCGTTCCCCAGGGAATACGCACCAATCTCGGAGAAAGATTGCTTACGGTCGCGCAAGTCCCAGTATTCAGGCTCCGAAATCCAGAGGCGCGGGATGCCTTGATTGTCGAACCTTCCCCAGACGTTGACGAGCGAAGCGGAATCTTTATAGCCCAGGGGCCTGAGAAGCACGGCGTTGACAACAGAGAAAATTGCGGTGTTCGCGCCGATGCCGAGTGCCAGAGTTAACACAACAACAATGCTGAACGCAGGATTCTTCACCATCAGCCGGAACGCGATTTTAACGTCCTGAATGAACGTGCCCATAGTGCCTCAATTCTCCTAGGCGAGAAACGCAAGATGCGGCTTGGTGGTTTCGAAGCATACGCGGTTCCAGCGGACTCTCTTCCTATTTCGCTGATCTCACGTGTCTTATTGCGATTGTCGAAAATTGTGGGGGCGCTAGATGTCCGTATGCGGGATGCCTCGTTCCGTAAACGGACGGGTCGCAAGGCGCTCCTGGAGGGGGCAAAGGAGGTGAGGAGCACGTTTTATAGTGTATCTTCGCCCACGAATTATACATTCAGAGATTCGAGGGAGTGACGACGGCGGCGCTCCAGACCAGAAAGATGGCGTGAAGGAGACAAGTGGCCGTTTCAAATCACCTGCATTGGGTTACTCCGTACCGGCCGCAGGAGGGATACGCCCAGGCTTTGAGGATGCACACAGCGTGGTGTGGCACACACCTGGATTTCCTCAGGCGCGACCCCCGCAACTGAATCCTATTGCGCGCTAATCTGCCAGCTGAATTGCCTTGGGTGTGACGAGGAATCGTCGAAGATCGCGGGAAGCGCTCCTTCTGGCCTGGGGACGGGGACTTAAGCTCTACCGGCCTTCTCTCGAATTGCTTCATTGCGCAAGCGGTCGCATTCGGAATTGACGGCCTTGGCGATCCATTGGTCAGGGTCTAGCTCGGAATGATAGGAGCGAGCGTGTTCGGCGACGCGTTGCATGACCGCGGGCTGGAACTTTTCCAAGACGGTGGCCGCTGCGAAATAGCGGACGATGGACGCACGGATGAGTTCGGCATTGTTGTTGCTCAGCGACTTCAAGGCAATTGCGTCGTTCTTGTCGATGGCAAGACGCAAGAGGGCTTCGCGGTTAGTGATTGTAGCGGCCTTTTTAGTGGTTAGAGTAAACCACTCCTGGAAAGCAGATACGGCGCGAAAGGTTTTGGAGTTTATCTTCCACGGAATGGTGGCCCAGAACACGGTGACGCTGTCCGTTAGGCTGTCGAGGCACATGCGCTCTTCGGTGTCGGCGGTCGGCTTCTTCAACCATAAGACGGTTCCGTCCTCAGTTTCTTCCGCGTCAACGAAGCCATTGTTGCGAGCGACGTCTTGAAATGCTTTGAGTTTTTCCATAGCAATTTCAGTTTACGCTGATTCAAACGCGCCGCTGGTAACATTACGAGAGATTTCTGAGGCGCCGTCTCGGAAACGATAACGCAAAGGAACTGTTCCGTTTTGGGAAGATTCGAGGGTTTGGCGAGTTCACTAGTTAGGGGAAAGGCGCGGGCGGCGTTTCGAGGATTCTGAGATGTCGGGGGAGGCGCGAACGCCGCTCAGGTTTTCAATGAGGATGCAATAAAAGACAGGGACCGGGAGCTTGGGCTGGCGGCGAAGCTGGGTGATAGTGTATCCGCTCTGCCACCACTGGGATCTTTTCTGGACCAGCGATCGCGCATATTCCCAACCCTTGCGGTTGTCGGGAGTGTTGGGAATTTCCACGTATCGGCCAAACGCAATGACGGTTGTCCAATCGTCGTGAGCCCGGATTTCATCGGCCTCGACACAAATCAGCGGATTCTCGCGCATCCACTCTATCTTTTGCCCTAGCGTCGAAAAGCAATAGAGGCGCTCACGGTCGTAGACAAAATAGATGGGGACAATATAGGGACGGTTGTTCGAGGAGCAGGCCAGTCGTCCGAAGCCCACACGCTCGAGGAATGCGCGACATTCTTTACTACGGATTCTAGAGATGAGCATTTCCGTGCGAATAGTATGTCCCGGCGGGATGACAGCTTTCAACCTCGCGCGCAGGTTTGGCTCCCGTCGAGTTGATGTTTTTTCTAGTGATCCCGCCGGTAGACCCTGCCACCTTTCATAACGAAGTTAACCTTTTGCAAGACACTGATGTCGCTGAGCGGATTGCCCGGAACGGCAATGATATCCGCGAAAAAGCCAGACCTTAGTGCCCCAATCTGATCCTGCCAGCCGAGGAGCTTTGCGCCATTGAGAAGGTCAGCCTGTAGCGCGGCGAGGGGCGTCATGCCGTATTTGACCATCAGGCTAAGTTCGCGGGCTTGTGTGCCATGTGGAAAGGGGCCGACGTCTGAGCCCATGGCCATCGGGACGCCGGCGGCAAGCTGCTTGCGAAACTCCATACTGTGGAAGTCGAGCATGCGGTGTTCGCGCTCGGCCGCCGGGGGAGAAACCGCGTGATCGGCAAAGTATTCGGCGATGGCGAATGTGGGAACGGCGAAGATTAGTTTCTCGCGCATAAGGCGCATGGTTTCGTCGCTGAGTTGGTCGGCATGATCGATAGAAACGACGCCTGCGCGGGCGGCAAAGAGAGTGCCAGGTTCACCTGTGGCATGAACCGCTACGCGCTTGCCGGAGCGGGCGGCTTCTTCGACGGCGGCGCGGAGCTCGGCTTCCGTGTACTGATAGGGCGTGGAAAAGTGGCCATCGCGAAACGAGTCAGGGCCCGTTTCATAAATCTTGACAAAATCCGAACCTTCCTTGAACTGCTGTCGGATGACGGTGACGAGCTCGGCGGCGTTATTCGCGTAAGTAGCGTTGGAGAGGACGCGCTGTTCGGGGTTGAAACGGTTGGCATCCTCGTGTCCACCGAGAATGTCGATGGCGTTGCCGCAGATACGCAAGCGGGGTCCGGGAATATCGCCACGATTGATGGCGTTGCGGACAGCCGTGTCTGCGGAGCCGGCGCCTTCGGTGCCCATGTCGCGCTCGGCGGTGAAACCGGCCATCAGGTCATCGCGCGCGGCGAGAGTCGCGATAATCGTGCGCTGCGGGAGGGACTCCTCGACGGTCTGCAAATCCTCTGCGCCGGGGTGAAGAAAGAGGTGGACGTGGGCGTCTATTAGGCCAGGCAATAGCGTGGTGTCACCTAAATCGATGAGTTCGGCGCCCGGCGGATGCTTGACCTCTGGACCTACCTCGGCGATGTGTTCGTCCTGCACCAGCACTTCGCCAGGCGTGATTATTTTCCCGTTCTCGATATCGAGGAGGCGCGCGGCATGTAGTACAACAGCGTGCTTGGGCGCAGGCTGGGCTGATTGGGAGAACACCGACGGAGATGTGAGGCAAAGCAAGAGCAAGAGCGCGTGCGCTGCCGAGAACGCAGTTTTTAGGGTCATGGCGCCCGCGATGATAGCACTGCAAAGCCGATGAGGGGCAGTTCACGGAGAGAGTGAGAAAGCCCTTGACATCGCACTATATTTCTGCAAATATCGCAATATGGCAAGCCGCCCAACCAAGAAAAGCAGCGAGCAGGTGACAAAGTACGCCGACATGCTGTCGGCCATGGGGACGGAGCCGCGTCTGCGCATCATGCAACTCCTGCTATCGGCCCATCCGGAAGGGCTTGTTGTGGGAGACATTCAAGAAGAGTTGGAAATTCCGAATTCGACGCTGTCCCATCACCTGGACAAGCTGAAAAATGAAAATCTGGTGCAAGTGAAACGCGAGAGCACGTTCCTGCGGTACACCGCGAACACGGAGGCGCTGCAGGAGTTGATGCAATTTCTTTATTCGGAGTGCTGCACGCGGAACAAAGCGCTTCGGCCACAAGACATTGTTGCATTCTGCGGTTAGGAGAACACCATGGCATACACAAATGTTGAGAATGCGAATATTAAGGAAATAGTGCGTGAAAAATACGGGCAAGCGGCCTTGCGCGCGGGCTCGGGCGGAAGTTCCTGTTGTGGCGCAGCACCTGCGAGCGGGACGGCCTGCGATCCGATTACTTCGAATCTATACGACTCGACGCAAATGGCGCAGGTGCCGGAGAAAGCGCTGCAGGCTTCGCTCGGATGCGGAAATCCGACAGCGCTGGCGAAACTGAATGCGGGTGACGTGGTTCTCGACCTTGGCTCCGGAGGAGGGATCGACGTTTTGCTTTCAGCGAAACGAGTGGGACCGACCGGGAAAGCGTATGGACTCGACATGACAGATGAAATGCTCGCACTGGCAAACGAGAATAAGCGCAAAGCGGGGGCGGAAAACGTAGAGTTTTTAAAGGGCGAGATCGAGCATATACCGCTGCCAAATAACTCCGTCGATGTGATTATTTCGAACTGTGTGATCAATCTTTCCGCCGACAAAGACGGCGTTTTGCGAGAGGCGTTTCGGGTGCTGAAGCCGGGCGGACGATTTGCTGTATCGGACGTGGTTACGCGAGGAGAAATATCTCCCCAGATTCGACAGAGCATTCTGCTGTGGGTGGGGTGCGTGGCGGGAGCGCTTGAAGAGAATGAATACCGGGACAAGCTGGCCGCAGCGGGATTTGAGAAGATCGAGGTCGAACCTACCCGCATTTACCGGGTCGAAGACGCGCGCGAGTTTCTGTTGGAAAAGGGGCTGGATGTTGAGGCGCTTTCTAAGGGGGTGGATGGCAAGTTTTTGAGCGCATTTGTGAGAGCGGTCAAGCCAATACAGAAGAAGGCGACCGAGTCTTGCTGCGGGCCGGCGTGCTGCAAGTGACGGCATAAGCTTCAAGCTTCAAGCTTCAAGCTTCAACCTCCAACTCCTAGCGCGGATTTCTCACCAGATGTGGATTGATGCTCAGGAGAGGGTCATGGGAGCTTGTTTTTATTGCGCGGGATAGGGGCCACGGGTCGCTGTTGATTTTTTCAGCGTGAATAGGGGGCCCGGTTGACGAGGGAGTTGT
>DATLVZ010000051.1:0-24777 GCA_035576885.1 Candidatus Acidiferrum sp.
GAGCGCCAGTGCCGTGCGGCCTTTTCCATCCAGCGCATTCACTCGCGCTCCGCGCTCAATCAGAAACTTTACCGTCGCAGGCCGCGCACGCCACGCCGCGGAGTGCAACGCCGTGCTGTTCTGCACCACATCGAAATAAGGATCGCCGTATTCCGTCAGCGTGCCGACGTCTATTCCGAGATCGAGCAATTGCCGAACCCCATCCGTATTCCCAACGCCCGCAAATTCCGCGAGCAGCTTGCCTCCTTGCGCCACCAGTTCGCGGACCAACTGCGGCTCCTTCGCACGAATGGCGCGCACAGCCGCCGAATCATTCCTCGCACAAGCGGCGATCAATCGTTCCACTCCTTGCAGCTCGATCGCAATGCCACGACGCTCAATCATCTCCAGCAAATCGCCGCGTCCCCGCCGCGCCGCCATCGCTACCGCGGACATCCCGGGACCATCTCGGAGTCGCAGATCCGGCCTCTCCGCAACCAGGGTCGGATCAGCACCATGTTCCAGCAGCGCTTCGAGAATGCCGGGGCTGTTGTCACGCAAAACCGCGTGATGAAAAGCCGTTCGCCCCCACTGTGTTGCTCGATTCGGATCAGCGCCGTGCTCCAGCAGCCATTTGATTCCGTCGAAGTCGTGCCAGTCGGTCTTGCGCAGCAGCAACGTCGTCAAGCTTGTATCGTTCAACTTGCCGCTCTCCACCAATATCTACATCACCGTGTTGTCGTACGTTTCCGGAACATGGTAAGGAGTCTCGCCATCATTCGGGTCGGCGCCTCGCTCGAGAAGCAACCGCGTCACGCCCGGATGCTGGGCAATTCCTGCAGCGCCATAAATCGCGCTCTCCCACTCTGGATGCGGCTCGTGATTTCTCTCCATCCATCCGGTATTCGCGCTGGCGCCCGCATCCAGCAGTGCCTTCGCCGCTGCGAGGAAGCCCTTCGACCTTGCGCGATCGAGCCGCAAATACTTCGAAAAACACAAGTATGTCAGCGCATCCCAACCACACGGGCCACCTTTCGCGATTGCGCTCTGCGCATCGAGCGCCAGAAACCGGCTCACACCCATCACATCGCCGAGAATTGCCGCAGTATAAATGTTGCTGCTCGCCACTTCGGGATGCGCCGCAAGGATCGCCTCGGCGCGCTCCAAGGTACCCGAGGAGTGCATGGCATCGCGCGGAACACACGCGGCTTGAACGAAAGCCGTCATCGGATCACTTACCGAAGCGGCGAAGCTGGCGCTCGCCAGCGCTTCGACATGTTTGGCAAACTTTGGCCAGCTCTCGAAGCCATGCTCCCGCGCAATCACGAATTGCGCGTCGGCAAGTGCGAATTTCGTGCTGCTGATTTTATCGGCCGGCAAATCCGCAAAACGCGGATGGCAAGTCTTGACCCTTTGAATTGCTGTGGACTCGGAAGACTTGTGGGATTGCTCTGCTCGAAAGACCTTGACGAGCTCTTTCGCTTGTTTCTTGTACTGCTCCAGGCTCGGGCGAGCCGGCAGCCGCTTGGCATCCATTACGACCTTCCTTTCGTGACTGCGCCTGGAGTCCGCCCGAATCAGGCTGAAAGAAGGTTCGTAACCTTGCTCGAAAACTGAAGGTGGGCACGGCCCTTTCCGCGGACTGGATGCGCCCTTCGCGCTGTCCAATAATCTAACGCTCGCCGCCAGTCACGTCAATCCGCACTTGTGGGACAGGCATTCTTGCCTGTCCGCTTTTCACAGCTTCCCAATAAGCCGCTCAGAGCACGGCTCCGAAAACATGCCGCACAAAAACAAAAAAGGCGCCCTCATCCGAGAGCGCCTCAAAACCCGTAGTCGACGAAGTGGAGGTGAAAATCCTCCTTACGCCTTCTTTTCTTCCGCAGGCTTCTCTGCGGGAGCAGCGGGCTGTGCAGGAGGGGCCGTCGACTGCGCGTGTGACGACCCGGACATGCCCTCTTTGAATCCGCGCACGCCTTCGCCCAGCCCGCGCATCAGCTCGGGAATCTTTCGTCCGCCGAACAAAATCAGCACGACGACCAAAATGATCAGCCAGTGCATTGGGAATTCCATCTTGCCTCCTACACCTGCCAACCACACCTTAGCACGCCGCTAGGGACCCGGGGCAATGTTAACCGGCAGGAATCTAAAGTATAACACGCTCGTCCCCGGCCCGGCGTGTCACGCGCTCCCGGTCCAGGTATTCGAGCAGCGGGATAGCATACTTGCGGGTAATCCCCGTCAAGTCCTTGAAAAGCGGCACGGAAATACGCTCGCCTTTGGCTTTCTTGTACGCGACAAGTTGCTCTTTCAGATGAGCCAGCGCATCGCGGTGAAAAATGAGCTCCGGGCTTACCCGAACAAGACTTTTTTCTCGCAACAACATTTGCAAAAGCTTTTCCGCCCGTCTTGTCTCCACCGAAAGCTTCGCCAGCACCTCTTTCACCGATGGCACTGCCAATCCTGCGCCGGAAAACGCCCGTTCAATTTCTTCCTTCGCCTTTGCCTCTTCCGGCAGCAATGCAATCTGCGCTCCGGCTCGCTTCACGAGCTCGCCTTGCACGTCCAGTTTTTTCTCGCTTGCCAGCTCTTCTAGAGCTGCGCGAAACGTCTCCGGCCGCACTCGTCTTCCCAGGCTCGCGCGCAAATCTTCCCGGGCAATTCCGGGGGAGAGCGGATTCTCCTTGTGAAATCGCTCGACGCGCTCCGCGATTTTCCGCCGCGCTTCATCGAATGCTTTTCGACCAAGCAAGATCAGTGGTTCGGTCGATACGATTTTGATTCTCTCTCTTACATTCGGACGCTGCGCAACTTCTCGAATTTCTGTTTCAAACCAAGCTGTTCGCGCGACTATTTCGTTGAACTCCAGACCAAGTATCGCTCGCTCCGTCATCGCGATAAGCACCTCGTCGCGTTTGCCGCGTTCCATCGTTTCGAGAAACGCAGCTCGGCTTGTATCTCGCACAGTCGGCCGTCTTGCCAGGCAATCCAGCACTTCGCCACCGCCGATGGTAACGACCGGAGAAAACTGCCTTACGATGAACCGGTCGGCCGGCTGCAGCAAAACTTCTTCCTGCAGCCGCAGATGGCCCAGTGCATTCTGCCCCGGCGAAAGGGCGCTTTCGCCATACAAAAGAATCTCAGCAATTGTCTCCGCCGTCCCGGCATGAAAATGCACGCGTGAACGATGCTTCAGTTTGCGCGCGGAAGGAAGCAGCGTGAGCCGCACATCTACCCTGCGAGTACTTCGAAAACGTCCCGGCGTCGCCAGCGTCATCCCGCGCTTCACGTCGCCGTGGTCGATCCCGGCGAGATTTACTGCCGTCCGCTGCCCCGCACTCGCGCGTTCAATGGATTTTCCGCCAGAATGTACGCCGCGAACGCGAAGCCGTTTGCCTCCGGGGAATAACTCGATTTCATCTTCCGCGCCGATACTCCCCGAGATCAATGTGCCGGTCACCACCGTCCCAAATCCCTTCATCGCAAACGCGCGATCGATCGGCAGCCGGAAATATCGCGCCGCATCTTTTCCTGGAATTTCCAGTGCGACCGCGTGTAGAGCCCGCTTCAGCTCGGCAAGGCCTGCTCCCGTTTTCGCACTCACCGGAACAATCGGCGCTCGCTCCAGAAACGAGCCGCGCAGATATTCTTCCACCTCGAGCCGTACCAGCCCCAGCATGTCTACATCGACCAAATCGCTTTTCGTCAGCGCGACGACGCCACGCTTGACACCCAGCAACCGGCAAATATCGAAATGCTCTCGCGTCTGCGGCTTGATCGATTCATCCGCCGCAATCACCAGCAGCACTAGGTCGATGCCTGCGGCCCCCGCCAGCATGTTGCTCACAAACCGTTCGTGCCCCGGTACGTCCACGAAACCAAATCGAATCCCGTCTTCCTCCAGAAATGCGAAGCCCAGATCAATCGTAATCCCGCGCCGTTTCTCTTCCGCGAGCCTGTCCGGGTGCGTCCCCGTCAAGGCCTCCACAAGCGCGGATTTGCCATGATCGATGTGCCCCGCCGTCCCGACAATTACGCTCTTGGAAGTTGTGTTCATGGGCGAAGAAAGTTCGCGCGAGATATCGCGCAGCTCGCGATGTTTAAGGTAGCACAGGCGCCATTGCCCCTGCCTGCGGCTCACGCCGCGCGCGAAATCTGCGATGCGCACAGCTGTGTTTGAATTGAGGGAAAAAAACGATTCGTCTACTTCGCGGCGGCAATTTCATCGACGATCGCCTGGGCCGCTGCCCGCGGATCTGTGGCCGCGAGGATTGGCCTGCCTACTACAAGGTAGTCCGCTCCGGCGCGAATGGCTTGAGCAGGTGTCGCCGTGCGAGCCTGGTCATCGCGCTTTGCCTCCGCCCCAGTTTCTTTGTCAGTTGGCCGCACACCCGGTGTCACAATCAAGAATTCGCGTCCGCAGGCCTTGCGAATCGCTCGCGCTTCCTGCACCGACGCGACCACGCCATCCACGCCCGATTGTTTGGCAAGCTGCGCGAGCTTCACCACATGCGCCTTTGGCACGCCGCCGATTCCGACTTCCTTCATGGCTTTGTGATCCATGCTCGTCAAAAGTGTGACGGCAAGCAAGCGCGGCCGGTCAGCTCCCATCGGAACGCCCGCACTGATGGCTTGCACGGCTGCCGCGAGCATGGCGCGGCCTCCGAGTGCGTGCACATTCACAAGCTGCACGCCGGTCATGGCTGCCGCGGAAAGCACCGCACCTGCGACTGTATTCGGAATGTCGTGGAATTTCAGATCCAGAAAGATGCCGGGACCCAGCGCGGCAATTTCTTTCACTGCCGCAGGGCCCGCGGCGGTGAACAGCTGGTTGCCGATCTTGAACATACCTACGAGATCGGAGATTTGCTTTGCAAATTTTGCCGCAGAAGATAGTGAGTCAAAATCGAGTGCCACGATCAAGCTGCTGCGAGGATGGGCGTCGAAGCTCAAGGTCATGTAAGACCCCGGATTCGACGGGGTCAGCGTTTTAGTGGCAACTCCACCAACTCGAGCCGGACTTGGCTCACGCCCGAATGAATCAGACCGATCTTCCGGGCGACACGATAGGATACATCAATTTCGCGCCCTTCTTGATAGGGACCTCGGTCATTGATACGTACCAGTTCAAACTTCCCGTTGCGGGGATTTACAACCCGGACGATGGACCCGAACGGCAGGTTCGGATGTGCGGCGGTCAGCGCTTCGCAGTCGAAGCGCTCCCCGTTCGCAGTCTTCTTGCCATTAAACCCCGGCCCATACCAACTGGCGTTGCCAACCCAGGTCTTCACCGGCTTAACCGGAGCGCTCAAGTGCGCGACGAGGGGGGCATCCATGACTGGAACGATGAGGAACATTAGGAGCACCCATCGGAAAGCGGCCCAGAAAACAAAGAGTGGTCGTCTCATAGTGTGTTCTTTGTGCTACTCATATCCAAAAAAGTGTAGCAAAACTCAGTCGTTATGTCAACCAAAATCTGCGGAAATTTTTCGTACTATCTCATTGATAGTAAACGTCTTAGATGCAGAAAGCGCTCTCGATAACTCCCCTACAAGTCGCTGACTGACCGAAGGGTCAGTGAAGCTGGCCGTTCCTACCTGTACCGCAGTCGCACCTACTGCAAGGTATTGAAGCACGTCTTCGACCGTCTCGATGCCTCCGACCCCGATAATTGGTGACTTTACCGCCTTGCGCGTTTCCCAAACCAACCTTAGCGTGATCGGTTTAACAGCCGGACCTGATAGGCCCCCCGTCTGGTTTCCCAGGCAAGACTTGCCGGTCCGCGCATCGAGCGCCATAGCCGGATAGGTGTTCGCCACAGTCAGTGCGTCGGCGCCCGAACCCTCCGCCACCCTGGCAATAAGTCCAATATCTGCAACCATTGGCGAGAGCTTCACCCAAAGTGGTCGCTTGGCCGCCGCCCTTCGGGCCGCTCCCACCACTTCGGCGACCAGAGTCGGGTCGTTTCCAAATTGCATCCCCCCCTTCTTGACGTTGGGGCATGAGATATTCAGCTCATAGGCCGCCAGGCCCTCGGCATCCTCCAGGACCCGAATCACCTCGATATAGTCCTCTACGCTATAGCCGAAGACATTGGCAATGACCGCCGTATCGTATTTTCGCAGTACTGGGAGTTTTTCTGCCACGAACGCCCGGACCCCGATGTTTTGGAGCCCTACGGCATTCAGCATACCTGAGGGGGTCTCGCAAAGACGGGGCGCAGGTGCCCCTTCCATGGGTTCCCGGGAGAGGCCTTTGACGACCAGCCCGCCAAGGCGGTATAGGTCAACTAGGTGGGCAAACTCGACGCCATAGCCGAACGTTCCACTGGCCGCGAGAATGGGATTCCGCAGGCGCACCGCGCCAACTTGCACGGTCAGATCAACGACTCCGGCAGGATTCACTTCTGGAAAAGAATATCATGAAGCCCCGCGGAGGCTCCCGAATTCTCATGTCAACTAGTCAGTCTGTGGAAAAAGAAAGGTCTATTGTTTCGCAGCTCCAGCGCTCACTCCCTCAGACGATTTTCGCAGCGTATGCAACGCGGACGTCTTGGCCAGAGCTTCACCCAGCACGTGTCCGTCCGGCGAAGCCAGTGTAATTCCACAAAGCGCAGCCAACGTAGGCGCGATATCCGCCGGAGTAACCGCCTCGTAATAAACTCCTGTCCGAATCCCAAATCCCATGAAAAAAACTGGCACATGCCGGTCATAATAATGAGGAGTCCCGTGCGTGGTTGCGTATCCCCGCGGGTGGCCTGGCATCGAATAGTCCCACACCCAGTACGGCCTGGGCACAATCACCAAATCCCCGTTTCTGCTTTTCAAGAAACTGGCTGCCTCCGCTCTGCGAATAGGGCTATCCGTCGGAGGACGATCGTCGAGCTGCTCAGCGCGATACACTTCTGCCACGCCTGGAACGCTGTTGATCGCCTCAATCACCGCATACATCGAATCAGGATCTTTTTTCAACTTGTCGTAGGTCCCAGGTGTGAAATAAACATCGCTTCCATCCAGCTGCGCCACTGTGGGTTTCCCGTACCCGCGCGCCGCCAGCGACTTTTCGATCCGATCTTGCGCCTCCGCCAAATTCAACCACCCCGCATCCATCCCCGTACTTTCTAGGTCCTGGGGAATGGGTCCGCCCCCATGGTCCGCGCTAAGCGCTACAACATAGTTGCCTCGCCCCACCACGCTATCGAGATGCGCAAAAAGATGGGCCAAATCACGATCCAGCCGTGCAAGTTCGTCCTGCACTTCCCAGCTGCGCGGCCCAAAGTGATGTGCCACAAAATCCAGAGAAGAAAAACTCACTCCCAAATAATCCGTTCCTGCGCGTTTTCCCAATCCCAGCTCGTCCACAGCATTTTCCGCCATGTCCGCCAAGTAGGTCTGTGAGTAGGGGCTGGTCTCCCATTGCGCGTAGAAAGCCGCGTCCGGTCCCGTGCTGTCCGGGTTTCCCCGCAGCGGATGCGGGAAAGAAGTTCCAAATCCGGCGGGCGGCACTACTCCCACCGCCGCCTCCCCATAGAGATATGCCCTATTCGGCAGCAATGGCACCCACGTCTTGCCATAATCTTTTGCCACGGGATGCGCTTTGACGTACTCCTCGACGAACGCGGCCATCGGATACGCGCTCGAAGTCGTCCAAGCCCCGGTCGCCGGTTCGAACCACGTCACTGCATCCGCCCGATGACCCGCCAGGGGGATTGACGCGCGCGCCTTCAACGAAAATGTCACCACTCGCGTTCCTTCGCGGCTTTGAAACTTCAATTCCTCCGCAAACGCGGGCATCAACATTCTCCACGCACTGTCTCCACCCTCCACATTCGCCCCCGCGTACC
Source organism: Candidatus Acidiferrum sp. (assembly GCA_035576885.1). Lineage (GTDB taxonomy): Bacteria > Acidobacteriota > Terriglobia > Acidiferrales > UBA7541 > Acidiferrum. The sequence continues at coordinate 7,823 of DATLVZ010000051.1, forward strand.
CGGTGTTCTTTACTTTCGGATCGAATGTGCAAGTGACGCCCTTCTGCCAGTCGCGGTCCCACCATGAATTGGAAATCATTCCATGTGCCGCGGGGAATGCTCCCGTGGAAATTGTCGAATGCCCGACACAAGTCTCTGTGGACGCATACGAATAGGCGGCATCGCGGAACCAGGCTCCTTCTTCCACCAGCCGCTTCAATCCTCCGGTCCACTGCCCTTGAAATTTGTCGACGTAATCGCCACGCATCTGATCCACCACCAGCATCACCACCAGTTTTGGCCGCGCGGGAGCGCTGGCTGCTACTGCCTTCGTCTCTTGTGCCATCGCGCCAGGCGCATACCCCAATCCACTCAAGACGAGGACGATTTCTGCGCAGAAAACCGCGATCACCCTCCATTTCACTCGCCGCATCGTTCGAACCGACATGTTCACCTCGCTAAAAGTGTCGCGCGGCAGTCTATCACGCCGTCCGAGCCTCCAAAGCCGCGGCAAGAAGACGTTTGTGTCCCACCACCAGTCACCATCCACGTCTCCCCAGTCACTATGCTAGGATTACCCGAACATGCGCATCGTTGAAAAAGCCCAATTGATGTCCGCGCCGGAGATCGACCGCACCCTGCGACGTCTGGCGCATCAAATTGTCGAGAAAAGCGGCGGCACCAAGCATCTCGCCCTGATTGGCATTCGCCGCCGCGGTGTGCCCCTGGCGCAGCGCATCGCCCAAGCCATGCGTGGCATCGATGGCGTCGATGTCCCCGTCGGCACACTGGACATCACCCTCTATCGCGACGACCTCTCGAAAGTAGCGCCACACGCCGTTCTGCAGTCCTCCGACATTACCTTTGGCGTTGACCAGATGGACCTCGTCCTCGTTGACGACGTCCTCTACACCGGCCGCACCATTCGCGCCGCCATGAACGGCTTATTTGACCTCGGACGTCCCCAGCGCGTTTCTCTCTGCGTGCTTATCGACCGCGGCCATCGCGAAATGCCTATCGAAGCTCAGTTTGTTGGACGCACCGTGCAAACCAGCGACACGGAAATCATAGAAGTGCGTCTCCGCGAGATTGATAATGAAGAGCGCGTCGTTCTCGTCGACCGCCAGGAGTCATAGTTGATACGGGGTTTTTCGCTATCCAGTCAAAGAGTGCAAATGTGACTTTTCGTTTTCGCGACCTTCTGGCTCTTGAACCGCTCTCCGCGGACGAACTCACTTTTCTTCTCGACCAGAGCAAGTCCTTTCAGGCCATCCAGCGCAATCCTCTCAAAAAACTCGCTACTCTCCGCGGCAAAACAGTCGCTCTGGCCTTCTTCGAAAACTCCACGCGCACACGCATCAGCTTCGGCGCCGCCGCAGCCCGTCTCGGCGCGGACACCATGAACCTTCAGGCGGAATCTTCCAGCTTGAAAAAAGGCGAGTCGCTTCTCGATACCGTGCACACGCTGGACGCCATGAAGCCTGATTGCCTGGTCATGCGCCACGCGGCCTCTGGTTCCGCGGATTTTGTCGCCCGCCATCTCGATATTCCCGTCATCAACGCCGGCGACGGCACTCACGAGCATCCCTCGCAAGGCTTGCTCGATGCCCTAACGATCCGCGACCGAAAAGGCTCTCTCGCAGATTTGAACGTCACCATTCTCGGCGACATTTCTCACAGCCGCGTCGCCCGCTCCAACATTCATCTGCTCTCAAAATTCGGTTGTCGCTTCACGCTCTGCGGACCGGCCATGTGGGTTCCACGCGAACTCGAAAGCCTCGGCCCACCCGGAGCGTCCATTCGCCGGATATTTCGCATTGAAGAAGCTCTCGAAGGCGCCGACGTCATTCTCGTCCTGCGCGTCCAAACCGAGCGCCTCCATGAGCCCGCTCTTTCCGCCGCGGATTACATCCTTCTTTATCAACTCAGCACCGAGCGCCTCCGCCTCGCCAAGCCCGACGCCATCATTCTTCATCCCGGCCCGATGAATCGCGGCGTCGAAATCACTCCAGAAGTCGCGGATAGCCCCCAGTCTTGCGTGCTCGAGCAAGTCACCAATGGAATCGCCGTGCGCATGGCTCTGCTGTACTTGCTTCTCGTGGGAGGCTCGGAAGAATCGGGGCAAGAGGCGCTTCCCGCCACGGAAGCGCAACAGCCGCGCAATCGCCGGGCAACGGACAAAAAAGAGAATTCCACTTCACCCACGGACAAGGACCCTTCGCATGCTGCTCGTTAAGAACGGCCGCGTCATCGATCCAGCCTCGCGGACTGACGCGCCGCGTGATGTGCTACTCGACGGCGACAAAATCGTCGAAGTCGCGCAACCTGGAAAAATCGCTCAGAATTCCTCGACGGAAATCTTCGACGCCACTGGCCTCATTGTCAGTCCCGGCTTCATCGACCTTCACGCGCATCTCCGTGAGCCCGGCCAGGAATCCTCGGAGAGCATCGAGACGGGCACGCGCGCCGCGGCTCGCGGAGGGTTCACCGCCGTCTGCAGCATGCCGAACACAAAGCCCGTCAACGACAACGCCAGCGTCACGCGCTTCATTCTCGATCGCGCCAAAGCCACCGCCAGCGTTCGCGTTTGGCCCATCGGCGCCGCGAGCGTTGGCAGCAAAGGCGAAGCCATCGCGGAAATTGCCGCCATGAAGCAAGCCGGCATCGTCGCCGTTAGTGACGACGGAAAACCTATCGCCACTGCAAAACTCACGCGCCAGGTGATGGACTACTGCCGCTCGCTCGATCTTCCTGTCATCGAGCATTCGGAAGATGTTTCGCTCGCTGCCGGCGCCGTCATGCGCGAAGGCGTTACGTCCACGCGGCTCGGCCTTCCCGGCATGCCCGCCGCCGCGGAATCCGTTTGTGTTGCGCGCGACGTTCAGCTTGCCGAACTCACCGGCGCGCGGCTGCACGTCGCACACCTCTCCGCAAAAGCTTCGCTCGGGCAAGTCCGCTGGGCCAAGCAGCGCGGTCTTCATGTAACGTGCGAGGTTACGCCGCATCATTTCACTTTGATTGATGAAGACGTCCAGTACGACTCGCGCTACAAGATGAATCCGCCGCTAGCCGCACGCGAAGACCGCGAAGCCCTCATCGAAGGTCTTGCCGACGGCGCCGTCGACGCCATCGCCACGGATCACGCGCCACACGAGCCCGCCCTCAAAGACGTCGAGTTCGACCGCGCCCCCTTCGGCATTCTCGGCTTCGAAACCGCCCTTGCACTCGCCCTCGAACAGCTCGTACACGCGGGGAAAATCTCGCTTATGCGAATGATCGAACTGTTTACTACCGGTCCCGCCCGCGTCCTCGGCCTCGAACGCAAAATCGCCGCCGGCCAACCCGCCGACCTCACGATATTCTCCACCACGCACGAATGGACCTACGACGTAAAGCAATCCCCCAGCAAATCCCGCAACTCCCCCTTCGACGGGCGCACCTTCAAAGGTGCACCCATCGCTACCATCGTCGCCGGGCGCATCATTTACAAAATGTAAGATACAAAATGTAGGTGCCGGGCTTTAGCCCGGCGGTTTTAGCCTGTTTATTGGCCTTGGATAGGCCGTCTCTTCTGCAGCATCATCAGTATCCAAAATCCTGCCGCGCCCGCAGCCAAGTGCTTCAGCGTGTGCCCGCTGATCGTATGCCGGTCTAACGAAAAAATCTGCCGATCTTCAGTTTCGAAGATTTTCGCCAACACGTAAAAACTGAAAACCACCGCGAAATCGGAACTACGCGTGTACCGCGGCGGCAGCAAAAGTAAAACGGGCAGAATAAGAACGGCATACACCTGCACCGCCGCATAAAAGCGCAAATCGCTCGCTCGAACCGTTTCGGTGTGCCCCCACCAAACGACGCTGCCAGTGCCGATCAGCACCAATATCGGAAGCAAATAAAAGCCGGCCGGCACGCTCAGCCTTTCCGAAATCATCGCTGACACCAAGCCCATGAACGCGAGCGTCATCGGCAGGCGGTCCCACACCAATCGCGCATTGTCCGGTGCGAGATGGTAGTAACCCGATCCAAACGCCGTGAGAAACAGCCCAAGAAATACCAGGACATATGCCCATCGTTCGCGCGACTCGACAAAGCACTCTTGCTTTGATTTTCGGAGCAGAAAAATCAGTCCCCAAGCGCCAGCCACGGCAAATAGAAGGTTGGAGGCGACGTTTCCAAAATCATGTATTCCGAGCCAGCCGCGTTGGTCGGCGAAGTTATGATAGGACTGCGGCTGTGGGATGCGAGGCGCCAGCATCGCAACCGCCCCCACTGCAAGGGTAAACGCGACCAAAACCCACGCACCGGCTCGGCGCGAAATCAATGCGGCCTCGCTGCTACGCGTGTCGCTACTTTGGTAGTCCCAACACGTGGCATTCTGGATCTGCTGTCCTCAGTCTAAGCATGGAGGGCCATCCACGCCGCCAAAGCCGCGAGCTTCTCTTCCGCCCTCCAAGGGCCTTCATGCGATTCGCCAAGGGCTGCAACTGCCCGTTTGATTTGCGCGGGCGTTCTCCTAAGCATCCCCGCCCCGGTCTCGTAAGCACCCTTCTCCAAGAAAGCTTTACACGGAATCTTCCGCGCGCGAAAAGCATCCTCCAAGACCGTACGAAACAGTTGCCCTTCCAATCCATGCGCGCGAATGTGCTCGTTGTGCAGCGTGGCAGGATCAACCAGACTGCCTACCACCAAAGCTGCGCCTCGAACGCCACACTGCAAGGTCACGGCCTCCTTCAAGAGTGTGCCGACGGATTTTTTCGCGGCGCCGTGCACCACCTGTCTCAGCTTCCGTGTCGCCAGCTTCCCCTCTTTCTCAGGAAGTTCTAGCGCCGCGTGGTATGGCTGCTTCGATTGCGGAATCTTCGGATCGGAAAGTAAAACCGACCGGCAGATGAGCAACTGCGGCTCGCCTTCAGAGCCAGAAAGCAACACCGCCATCGCCCAACCAGATTTGACTCGAAATCCTAGCGCCGCAGGTATCAGCTTGCTGGTTCTCGCCAAGGCTAGCCTCCAATTACTACGCATGCGGGAAAAAGACGCTCCGGTCGTCTTAAATTCCTGGTTACTCTTGGCGCGTCACTTGATAATGCAGGCTCACCACTCCGTCGGGAAACGCTTTGCTGGATTGCAGCTTGAGCCGCACGGCACGGTGTCGCGGCTGTATCAGTGGAATGCCTTCGCCAATCAAGATCGGAACCACGTTAATTTGAAACTCGTCGATTTCGCCTTCATCCAGAAACGACGCAATAATCTCCGCGCCTCCCATCATCCAGATGTTCTTGCCCCGCTTCTTCCGCATTCTCTGAGCAAACGCCTTAATCGGATCGCTGACAAACTTGAAACCGGATTCCTCCGACTCCTGCGGCTGCCGCGAAAAAACGTAGTTTGGGATGCCCTTTCCGAATTCCTTGGCGTTCATTCCCATCTCGAGTCCCTTGCTGTAAGTCTTCCGTCCCCAGAGGATCGCATCAATGTTGTTGAAGAATTCGCCATACCCGTAATTTCCTTTCGGCCGCGGGCGGTCGAGCCACCTCACGTCGCCATCGGGCCGGGCGATGTAGCCGTCCACGCTCGTCGCAATGTAGACGATGATTTTGCGTTTGGGACTCATGGAGATTCGCCGAGCTCCCCGCAATAGGTTTTCCCGGAGCCCGCCCGGAAATCTCGCCGGGCAGCGCGAGGGGCGTTAGTGCGCGGCAGGCTCCGCCGCAGGATGCAGCCCATGTTGCGGCACTTCATGGATGCCGCGCGCAGGCGGTTCGATCCTCTGCCGGTAGAAATGGTCGAGCGGCAGCCGGCCCTTGCCGACGGGATAAGCCTTCTCAATCGCTTTCGTCGCGTATGCTTTTGCGAGTGTCGCCGCCTCTAGCAGTCCGCGGCCGACCGCCAGATGCGCCGCCAGCGCCGACGCAAACGTGCAGCCCGTTCCATGCAGTTCCTCTTCGTTCACGCGTTCGCCGGGCAGCGTCACCATGTCCGTTCCGTCGAAAAGTACATCCACCGGGCGTCCCATGTGCCCGCCCTTGACGATCACCGCTTGCGCGCCCATCTCCACAATCTTCCGCGCCGCGGCTTCCATATCCGCCACGTCCTTGATCGTCATTCCCGTCAAAATCTCCGCTTCGGGCACGTTCGGAGTTATCACGCTCGCGCGCTTCAACAGCTCTGTAGCGACGTACTTCACACCACCTGCGTCCAGCAACTCCGTCCCGCTGGATGATTTCATCACCGGATCGTGCACCACGTGCGCAAATTTGTGCGCATCCAGAAATTCCGCCACGGTCACGGCGTTCCCGCGGTTCCCAAGCATCCCGATTTTCACCGCCGCGATATTGCAGTCCTTCGCCAGCACCTCGAGCTGCGCGCGAAGCGTCGCGCTTGGAATGTTGTGTACATCTTCCACGCCCTGCGTGTTCTGCACCGTCAGCGCCGTGATTGCCGCGACGCCATAACATCCATGCGCCGCGAACGTTTTCAAATCCGCCGCCGTCCCCGCGCCGCAGGAGGGGTCAAATCCCGAAATCGTCAGCAAAATCGGCGGCGCCGCTTGATGATTGTTGTTCGTCGTGCTCATTTTCGTGCTTAGGAGCATCCCTCGAAGAAAAATAGCCGGTCGCCCCAGCTGGGCGGACCGGCAATTGCGAATGTACGCGCCTGTCTTCTCCCGCGCAACAAGAATTTACTCTGACTCGGGATCCAAAAGAACGCACGACAAAAGAGAACGGCCGGACAGAATCTCCGGCCGTGAAGAATTGAATCCGCTAAAACACTATTCGATGAACTTGCAACTCATGGGAACAAACCGCGGACCAGCGTCGCTTCAGCGACACGCCCCACGGCCAGAACCATCGCGCCCGCGCGCGGCGGCACGTGATGCTTCCGCATCGTGTCCACCATTTCGTGGAACGCCCGCACCATGCTCTTCTGCAGCCGTAAGTTCACTTCCTCGACGTCCCACATCAGCCCTTCCATGTTTTGTACCCATTCGAAGTAGCTCACCGTTACTCCGCCCGCATTCGCGAGAATGTCCGGCAGCACGGTGATCCCGCGCCTAGCCAGAATTTCATCGGCGTGCGGCGTCGTCGGCCCGTTGGCGGCTTCCGCCACAATTCGCGCCTTAATCGCTTCCGCGTTATGCAGCGTAATCACGTTTTCGAGCGCAGCGGGCACGAGAATGTCGCACTTCATCGTCAACAGATCATCATTGGTAATTCGCGACGCCCCCGGCATCCCTACTACCGTCCCGGACCGCTCCTTATAGCGAATCGCTTTAATCGGATCGATCCCGCGCGAATTCGTCACGCCTCCGCGCGTATCGCTCAGCGCGATAATTTTCGCCTTTTTCTCGGCAAAGAGTCGCGCCGCCGTCGCGCCCGCATTGCCAAATCCCTGAATCGCCACAGTTGCGCCGCGCAGCGGAATTTTTTTCAGTTTGCAAGCTTCTTCCACGACGTAGACCAGCCCGCGCGCCGTCGCCTCGCTCCGTCCTTCCGACCCTCCGATCGACACCGGTTTCCCCGTCACCACTCCATGCACGGAATGTCCCACTGTCATGGAATACGTGTCCATGATCCACGCCATCGTCTGTGCGTCCGTGTAGACGTCCGGCGCCGGAATATCCATCGCCGGCCCGATGATCGGCAAAATCTCGCTGGCGTACCGCCGCGTCATCCGCTCCAGCTCCGTTTTCGACATGCGCTTCGGGTCGCAGATCACGCCGCCCTTCGCGCCGCCAAACGGCACGTTCACCACCGCCGTCTTCCACGTCATCCAAGCCGCAAGCGCTTTCACTTCATCCAGCGTCACGTTGGGGTGGTAGCGAATCCCGCCCTTGCCCGGCCCTCGCGAGATATTGTGTTGCACGCGAAACCCGGTGTGGACTTTCACCTGCCCGTTGTCCATCTTCGTCGGTATCGAAACTTCCAGCACGCGTTTCGGCGTCCGCAGAATCTGCCGCAGTCCCGGCTCCAGCTTCAGAAACTCCGCCGCCATATCAAATTGAATCTGCGCGATGCGGAACGGATTCAAGTCCTCTCGCGGCGCGATGCGCGGCACCATCGGCGGCGCTCCAATCTGTCTCAGCGGCCCTGTGGGCTTTACGACCGTGGCCATCGGCTTCGGTCCTTTCCTTTACGCCTCTAGTCTCGACTTCTCGATCGATTCAAAATTTAAAAGTTTTCCACTGCCCGGGGTTTGAAATCCGCTCTTTGCTCTTAGCTAACCGTTTGCCGCCATCCGCTGCGTGCTGTTCACATACTTATCGCGGCAAGCCACCGAACAAAAGTGCACCAACTGCCCGCCCTCGCGCAGCGGAATCGCCAGCACTTCCGCCACGTGTGTGCCACAAACCGGGTCGCGCACCAATCGCCGCGCCGCCAAACCGCCTTGCGCGTCGTCAGCTCCCGCTCCAGGTTGAGCCGAAGAACCCGCCGAGGCCTGGTCCATCTGCGCCGGCATCGCTTCGCGCAACATCCACGCCATCACGCGCCGCAGCAGCGCCACGCTCCACGACACGATCAGCAGCCAAAACATAAACCTAAATATGCGCGCCAAAAAATTCATCATTCTTGTGGTTTGCCGAGCCTTGCCAATTCCGGCAACCCGTAAGTCCCCCTGGGTCTATCAGATTGGTGCACAACATGCCACTGAGGCGAGTGTATGCAAGGCGAAAAGGCAGGTCAAACGAAAACACGTACTTTCAACACTTTGCGCGGCGTAAAAGCCTCATCTGCTTTAGTCAAATCGACCCTATTTTGTGACTAAATACCCTATTATCAATGGTTTGCACTCGTGGGGCACCCTATGCCGTACCCGTACCGCCCGGGCTTACCCGCCCGACGGAATCTTCTCTATCCCCATATACGGACGCAAAACCTCCGGTACCAAAATTGACCCATCCGCCTGCTGATAATTCTCCACCACTGCGATCCACGTCCGCCCCACCGCCAGCCCCGACCCATTCAGCGTGTGCACAAAATCGCTTTTCCCTCCGCCCTTCGGTTTAAATCGTATCCCCGCGCGCCTCGCCTGGAACGCTTCGCAATTCGAACACGATGAAATCTCGCGAAACTCCCCGCTCGACGGAAGCCACACCTCGATGTCATACGTTTTCGCCGACGCAAATCCCATGTCCCCCGTGCACAGCAACATCGTCCGGTAGTGCAACCCCAGCTGCTGCAAAATCGTTTCGGCATTCGCGAGCAACTTCTCGTGCTCCTCGTAACTCTTCTCTGGATGCGTAAACTTGAACATCTCCACCTTCTGAAATTGATGCTGCCGTAAAATCCCCCGCGTATCTTTTCCCGCCGCCCCCGCCTCCGAGCGAAAGCACGCAGTCCACGCCGTCACATAAATCGGCAGCTTCTCCTCCGCAATCGTCTCGTCGCGGTGCAGATTGTGCAGCTCCACTTCCGACGTCGGCGTCAGCCAAAAATCCGTCCCCTCCACGCGAAACAAATCCGCCGCAAACTTCGGCAATTGACCTGCTCCAGTAAGCGAGGCCGTATTCACCAAAAACGGCGGCAAAATCTCTGTGTACCCGTGCTCCCGCGTGTGCACATCCAGAAAGAAATTCGCCAGCGCCCGCTCTAGCCGCGCTCCCCATCCCTTGTAGACCGCGAACCGCGCCCCGGTCATCTTCGTCGCCGCCGCCAAGTCCAAAATCCCCGCCCGCTCGCCCACCTCCCAGTGCGGCTTCGGCGCAAAATCAAACTTCAGCGCCGTTCCCCATCTCCGCACCTCTTTGTTGTCTTCCGCGCTGTGCCCCACCGGCACCGACGCATGCGGCAGATTCGGTATCGTCAGCATCAACTCGCTTTGCGTAGCATTCAACTGCGCAATTCGCTCGTCCGCTTCCTTAATCTTTTCCGAAACCGACTTCATCTCCCCAATCAACGCGTCCGCGTCCTGCTTCGCCTTCTTCAACCGCGCAATCTCATCGCTCGCCTTGTTCCTCTGCGACTTCAACGCCTCTGTCGCCGTAATCAACTCCCGCCGCTGCCCGTCCAACACGCGAAACGCATCCAGATGCAGCGGCGTGCCGCGCTTCTCCGCCATCTCCGCAAACAAATCCAAATGATCCCGAAAATAGTTCAAGTCATGCACGGTTGAGTTCGACCTCGCCTATCAAAAGAGGATACCAGACCAAACTCGATTGTCGGACCTATCGTTCTCGTAGAATCCTGCGGATGTTTCGTTTGCCATGCAGCACAGCGGCAATGTCCAGCGGCCGCGTTCCAGGCTTATAGATGATCTGATATGAGCGAACTGTCCAAAACAATACGGGCCGCCTCGTCAGGTCCATTCGGCTATGGCCCTTGCCGGGCATCTCCGCAAGTCCTCGTATTGCTTCCAGCAGTTCCTCGCGCACGCGGTCTGCGGCGTCGACATTATCTTGCGCTATGTATTCGTATATTTCCGTCAGGTCCTGATAGGCTTCCGGCGAGAGACGAAACGTGGTCATTTCCCACGCGATCGTATTTCTTGGCCCCGCTTTCTCAACTGCTCAAAGCATTCTTCGCCGTCAACGCCTTCGCCAGCTTCGAGCTGCGCCAAGCCGCGTCCGATTTTTTCGTCGATCTTCTCGCGCGTGTACTCCTCCCCAAACTCCCGCGCAATAAAGTAGTGCTGAAGCGCGGTGCCCACAAGCGCGGCAGCGCTCGGGAATCGCCCAGTTTCAATCTCTTTTTGGACCAGCTTTTCTGTTTCGGCGTCCAGTTTTACTTCCATAATCACCCTCGCACTTCGGCATACCTTAATTCTTCTGCAATACTAGCCCACCGCACCCCAAAACTAAATCCCACATATTCTCTTCTCCGCGACCTCTGTGTCTCCGCGCTTAGATTTCTTCTCAAGCTTCATTCCTTCTCACACAATCTCCAGCTTCAAGCCCGGAAACGCCATTTTGTACAATCCTCCGTCCAGGGTTAAGAGCTTGTAACCGTTCTCCAGCGCATGCGCTCCAATCAGGAAATCCGCGAGCAATCGTCGCGGCTCCGATCTGCCGTGCTTTTTTCGCCGCAGTACATAAGCCTGAAACGCTCTGCCTGCCGTCCTCCAGATTTTCTCTTTCAACTCCCACTCCACCGCAATCCTCGCCTCTTCGCAGAACCGGTCCACAAACGTCTCCGTCCTGCCCGGCGCGCCGATCAACTCCGCATACACCACGCCTGAAATGGCCAGTGGTTCCCTGTTTGATGCCGCCTCCAGAGCCGCTCGCGCCACTGGATGCAGGCTGTCGCTTGCATCCCATAAAGCCACAAGAACGTTCGTGTCGAGCGCGACCGTCACTCGTCGTCCTCATGGCCGCGGATCTCCCGTATCCACTTTTGTATAGCCTTTCGTCCACTTCCAATGCCCGGGTTGCCAATCCCCGCATACTTTTCAAACACACTCTTATCTCGTACCGCCTTCACCCTCACCCCGTTGCCCTTGTCCTCAAACTCCAATTTATCCCCCGCGCGCACTCCCAGCCTGCGCCGGATATCCCGCGGCACGGTAATCTGCCCTTTGCTGGTCAACTTCGCTTGTCTCTTCATGCCCTTTGCTTCTCTCTTCATGCCCGTTCTCCCATTCCTTACTTTATCACATTCCTCCTTACTTTCCTCTTCTCTCTGCGCCACTGTGTTATCCCTTCCTCCCTCTTCTCTGTGAACTCTGTGTCTGTATGGCCCTCTGCGTAAAATTCCTTTTTTTGTTTTTCTCTTTTCCTCCTTACTTCGTTACCTCATCCCTCCCCGCTTGACTCCCATTCCCACTCGATCAATGATCCCGATTGATTCGGTTTATTTTTGGAAGTGAAGGTGCTCTAGATATAAGGCTGCTGGCCTATAGGAAGGCTCGATATGCAAAATCCAAAAAAACAGGAAGTAAAACGGGCAATTCGGCAAGCCAAAGACATGCTCGAACGCAACGGGGACCCCTGCGAAACATTTCAGGGCGTTCTAAATAAGGAGTACGTACGCGCTTTGCGAGTCCTTGTCGTGCTTGGGGAGAGGTTTCTTGCCAGAGGCAAACCGCCGCAGCCAGGAGCCTGACTTAGCTCAACCATTGTCCGCACCACCGCCGCGTCATCTTCTCCGTCCTAGCCGACTCCCTCGACGACGCCCGCCAAAAATTCTGCGCCTCCGGCCACCCCGACTCCGACGCCCTCTTCATCATCAAAACCGAAACCTCCATCTACCTCGCCTGACCAACCAGATAGCCGCCTACCCCACACCGTCATTTCGAGCGTAGCGAGAAATCTCTCCTGCCTTTCGCTCGTCCAGTCGTGATCTAATCACCGAGTGGACTTGCACCTGCCAACAGCGCGTCTCGGACGATATAAAAGCGCCTCCCAACGCGCTCGCGTTGGAACTGAATCTTGGGGTGCCTCAAATTTTTTCTGTCCAGTATGCGATTCTCCCCGACTTGACGCCGCCCGACATGGCACCGCGACGCTCGACTATTCGTGTCCAAATTGCGAATCACCATTCCAACTGAAGAGCCAATCCAGACCATTCGGCGCGAAGATTCTCGACTCTGCCTACTCGCAAATGAAGAGCGCCATCCTCACCGACCGCACGCCCAACCTCTACGTCTTGCACTACGACCTGGCCGCCTGGGCTGTTCGCACGGTCATTCTAATTCCGCACTTCGCCTTCGCGCTGTCCGCCATCGAATGCCGCCCGCCTCTCGCACCAACCGCTCGCCGCGCTGGATGGGTCGGCTGCAACATTCTGCTCAATAAAATCCCGCAGGACGCCCGCATTCCCATCGTCGCAGACGGCACCGCCCGCCCCGTCGCCGAAGTTCGCCGCGCCTACCGCCGCTTACGCCCGCTCGAAAAACTCAAAGTAGAAAACCGCGGTTGGACCCTCGACGTCCTCAATGTCGTCCGCTCCCTGAACAAACCAGAATTCTCTCTTGCGGATGTCTATGCCCATGCCAACACGCTGGCGAAACTCCATCCCAACAACGCCCACGTCGGCGACAAAATCCGCCAGCAACTCCAAGTCCTCCGCGACCTCGGCCTCCTCACCTTCCTCGCCCCCGGCGAGTATCGCCTTTCGTAGCGCCGTCCCTCCCTAGATCATCTTGCCCTTGGCCGCTTGTCCACGGAGCAGGAATGTCTTGGGGAACTTGCCTTCACCGCAAATCTTGAAGGAACCGAAATCCTTGTACCACCACCCGTCGGGCGCTTCGGGCTCGGTTTCGCGCCACAGTTTTAGCTAATATAAATCCTCGCCAGTAATCCTTCGCTCCGCGACCCGGTCAAAGAGGTGTTGCCGCAAAGCCGGCGGGAGATTCGTCCACTGAATCTTCGGCATCACTCACCGAAGGTCATTCGCGCGAGCTCGCTTTTCAAGCGCTCCCGTTCGGCAGGATCGGTGGATTCTGTCAGCCGGGTCGTCAAGGAGAAGAACCGTTCTTTCTCCGCTTCTTTGGACGCAAGGCCTGTTTCGATCAAATCCACCAGCACTCGGCTGGCGCTCGTCTTCTCAGTCTTGGCCAGCGCTTTCACGCGCTTCGCGATCCGTGCCGGAATCGATACGCTCTGCCGCACGGCCTTTTCGGTATTCGCCATGAGCCCAGTTTACACCACTCTGCACCACAATGCACCAGCTAGAAGAAAACCTCTGGCGACACGTGGAACCGCGCGCTCAGTCGTTCAATATGGTCCTTGTTCAAATCCCGCTTCCCGCTCAGCACTTCCTCCACACGCTCGCATCCCCGTCGTGAGCGAAGGAACTCCTCACACCGCCGGGTGCCGCAGCCTTCGCTTTTAAAGGCTGCTGGTTTTGACTTTTCCCCCGCCATTCCCCGCCGCCCCAACCCCCGATTTTTTCAGCTTTTCCCTTGACAAAAAGTGACACCTAGCGTGAAGTATTGAGTGGGTAATATCGCGACCGAACCCGTGAACGCCAGCATCTCTGCTGGCGTTTTTGCTTTCTGGCGCACGCTTTTCGGCCTAACTCCTCTATTCGCAACACTGACGAAACAAACCGAATTCTTGCACAATTGTGGTGCAAGTTCGGGCGAGCAAGTTATTTAGAATCTACACTTATAAAAGTATATGAAAACAAACCACTTTACCTATCTTTAGAATGAACACTTACGAAAAAAGAGGGAGGGGGACCCGCCGATAGGTTCATTCTAAAGGGTTCTAAGTCCAGTGTTTTGGAAGTGCGGATTCCAAACGAGTTAGAGGCTGGTTTTGTGGAAGAGCGGATTCTAAAGGGGTTAACGGCCCCTCGGCTTAGCTCAGCGTAAACGAGCGGTTCTTCGAGGCTCCCTTCGTTCCTCAGGGCAAGCAGGGTAAAAGAGTGGCCAGCGGTGAGAATCGACTGCCCAAAAGCAGATTCCTCACGGTGTGAGGGATGACCGAGGTAGGAGACGAGATGGAAGAGCGAGGGGCGATTCACGCAGGAGGTGGATGGCGAGGAGAACATGGAGAAGCCAGCACGGCATTGGCGAGGTGGTAAAATAAATTACAGGGAATGGTCGAAAACTGACGTCGGACGGCAGAATTTGAGGGTTAGACGACGGCGAAGGATAGGGTGAGATAGGGCTGGAGACTCGGGGTTTGAAGATTGGGAGTGGGAAGAAGCGGGAGGGTCCCCGCACGCGGCTAGCGTCCCCTGGAAGGAAGAACGATGGGACGCTGGGACGTTGAATACGCCGGATGCGGGGAACTAAGGTATTAGCGCAGCTTTGGAGACACCCGGATTCGGACGAGTCGAGGGGTTAGAGAGAGTTGGCTGGATTGAGACGGGTTGGTGAGACTGTGGAGATGTGTGGAGAGAACTCTCAGCTACGTCAGGCCCTGTCGCTGGCTGGCTATGTCCTATTCAAGAGGCGAAATATCGCCGACCATGGCGGGAACCGGCTTGCCTGAGCACTGCTCGAAGATTGTCGGACAGTAGGGGCTTGGCCTCGGAAAGGAGCGGCAACAGGCGTTCGGTGACGAATATTTCCGTTGCGGAGGTCCCACGTACGTGTCCCCTCAAGCCTGCGCAGCTTCTAGGGTGATTTTTACCGCATGCTAATGGTATTCGGACTGGATGTTATCGGTGCAGATAATCTGTTCCCGTTTGCTGTTTGCTGACCCATCCCCTGTGAGCCGAAGATCTCGGAGTTCAGGGATAACGGGTTAGCTTCGACGGTGTCGATCTTTTTTTCGACGGAGGCGAGGTCGGTGTAACTGGTGGCGAGAGAGGCGGAGGAAGGGAAACAAGGAGAAGAGAGGTCCCCCCTGCGCGTGAGCAAACGGCGCTGACGCTCCGGTCGGGATGATAGCGGGGCGAGGTGGTCGTATGAGAGAAATGCAGGCTCAAGTGGGCGTCACTTCTTGATGGCGACGACTAGGACGTAGCTGAGGTAGGTGCTGGAGAAGATGCGCTCGGATTGGAGGACCGCGCGAAGGCCACGTATTCCCCAACGTTG
Source organism: Candidatus Acidiferrum sp. (assembly GCA_035576885.1). Taxonomy (GTDB): domain Bacteria; phylum Acidobacteriota; class Terriglobia; order Acidiferrales; family UBA7541; genus Acidiferrum. Next base: position 23,222 of record DATLVZ010000051.1, read on the forward strand.
CAAAGCGGTTTTGACGGCGCGGAGGTATCCAGAGAGGCCCATGGCGCGGCGCGTGTCGCGCGTCCAGGCGGTTATCACATCGGAGCGATCGAACGCTTGAACATCGGCGAGGCCGGCGGCTTCAAACACGCGCTGCCAGCCGCTAAGTGTTTCCGGGCGCTCCTCCTCGATTTCGGCAAGGCGCTGGCGGAGAGCTTCCGGCGCGCCGTCTTTCCAGCACAGATCATGAATGCCAACCCGGCCTCCGGTGTGAACGACGCGTGCCATCTCTCGCAAGGCACGAAGCTTGTCAAAATGGCAGACGGCGCACTCCGAGAGCGCGACGTCAAATGCGTTGTTACGGAAAGGGAGTTGATGCGCATCTGCCCAGGTGAGTTGGACCGCTGAATCGTGCGCCGGGAACTTGTCTCGCATGCGGCGAATCATTCGCGGCGACAGATCGGTGGCGGTGACTTGCGCGCCAAACTCCGCCGCAAGCAGGAGCGCGGTTTCTCCAGTACCGGCGGCGACTTCGAGGACACGCGTCCCGCTCACGATACCGGTAGCGCGAGCCAACTCGCGCGTTATCGCGAGGCCGCCGGGGTGGAGAATGTCGAGGCCGAGGTCCTCGGCCTCAATGAGAGCTTCGAGGGAGGGTCGATCCATTATAAAGCCACCCTGCAAGAGTGTGCGGGCTCTCTCAAGAGACACCTAGACGGTAAGGGGAGCGAGGGTGCCCAAGCGTGTACGCGACAAGAAACACGGCATGTCAATTTTACGCTTGGCGAGAGTGCGAGGACCAGGGCTGAGGTGCTGCGATTGATTTTCTGGCAGTAGGTGTAAGGGGCGGTGGTAGAGTGTGCGGCGAGGAATTGCGGAATGGTGGCATGGACGCTAGTGGGGCACGTCTTCGGCTTTCTGCTGTGGGTGAGCGGATTGCTGATGACAACGGTTGTTTTGGCGCAATACTCCCAGGAGAGTTCCGAAGAGGTACGGCGAACTTTGGCGCGGATGGGGAGAATTTGCTTGCGGGGATTTGCCGATCCGGGCGCGTTGCTCACGGTGGTCGCGGGAATTGTTTTGGTAAGCACAAACCGAAGCTACTATCTGCATGCGCGGTGGCTGCATTACAAATTGTTTTTTGTGGCCGTTCTGATTGGGGTGCACGGGATTGTGGCGGTGAGAAATAAGGCGGTGACGTCGAAAGGGGCGGTCTTTTCGCGTACACAGGCAAGGATTCTTTTTGTGGTGATCCTGCTTGTATTTCTTCTGATCCTCATTACAACTTTGCCGGGCGAGATCTTCCTGACTTAGTTTTGTGACCAAGTTTTGTGCCCCAGTTTTGTGACGTGTGCATTCGGCTAGGCAATGCGTTTTGAGCGGCCGACAGTCCCTAGTGGCTCAAATTTCCTCGGGTATAACATACGGAGCGCGATAGGTGCCGCGGAGGAGGCGATTGGCTTCGTCGTCGCCGATGACTTGCTCCGTAGCGGGATCGAATTGCAGGGTGCGGCCCAGGCGATAGGAAGCGTTGGCCAGATGCACCAGAGTTGTCGAGATGTGGGCTTCCTCGATGG
>DATLVZ010000052.1:0-21266 GCA_035576885.1 Candidatus Acidiferrum sp.
AGACTATTCCGTTTCAAACCGTGGATTGCGTTCAGGCTTGGTGGGGACGCCCGAACAAGTCTCAGAGCGGCTCGCGAAATTCGAAGCCGCTGGCGTGGACCTCGTCCTCCTCCAATTCAGCCCGCAACTCGAAGAAATGGAGCGTTTCGCGGAAACCGTCATTCGCCGAAGCGTTTCCGCGGCCGCCCCGGCGTAGGTGGCAGGCTTCATCGTTTCATAACTTGAAAATCCCGACTCACCCGGCCCACCATGGTCGAATGCCCTAGGTAAATTGTGAATATTTCGCTATAATAGGCGTTTGCCTTTGAAGAGCTGGCCCCGCCTGAGTGGGTCTGCAGGGAATACGAACATGAATCCGGTTATAGCTAAACTCCATGAAGCGCAACTGCGCAAAGACCTCCCCGAATTTCGCCCTGGCGACACGGTGCGCGTCAACGTCCGCCTGAAAGAAGGCGAGGGCGAGAAGGAAAAGGAACGCCTGCAGGCGTTTGAAGGGGTCGTGATTTCCAAGAAGGGCCGCGCTTCGGGGGCTACGTTTACGGTGCGGCGCGTGAGCTTCGGCGTGGGCATCGAGCGCATTTTTCCGCTGCATTCGCCCTCGATTAGCTCGATTGAGGTGGTCGGCAAGGGCAAAGTCCGCCGCGCGCGCCTTTACTACCTGCGCGACTTGCGCGGCAAGGCCGCCCGCATCAAGCGCGCCGCCCGCGAAGAAGTGGCAGCCGTTGCGACGGCTGGAGCTGAAACCAAGTCGTAAGCGCAATTGTCTGATTCTAAAAACGCAACACGAAATCTGAAACACTTTCAGAAAAGAGCCCCGGTTCCGTCGGGGCCCTTTCTGCTTTCCTTTCCTGGCGCCCATCAGGGCTGCACGTTCGTCACGCCTTCCGCGCCCGGCTTGGGAAAATGCTTCTCGTACCATACGATGGAGCGGTCGGTCCAATCGATGATGTGCTTTGTTTCCCGAATGCCGTGGCCTTCGCGCGGGTAGCGCACAAAGACCGCCTCCGTTCCCACGTCTTTTAGCGCAATAAAAAACTGCTCCGCTTCGGCGATGGGCACATCGTTGTCGTTTTCGCCGTGCATCAACAGGGTCGGCGTGTGTGCCGCGGCCACGTGTTTCAGCGCCGAGCGTTCCCAGGCCACATCCATCAAGTTGCCCTGGTGAAAGAATTGGCCGAACTCCATTTCCTCATACTGGTTGTAGTAAGTCATGTAGTTGTAGCTGACAAGATTCGCGATGCCCGCCGTCGGAATGGCGGCTTTGAATTCGTTGGTCTGCGTGATGAGCCAATCCGTGAGCTGTCCGCCGTAGCTGACACCCTCGATGCCCATGCGCTCGCGGTCGATCCACAAATAGCGACGCACCGCCGCGCTCACGCCGTAGAGAACATCCTGGCCTTCGTTGCCGTCCTGATCGCCAAACACCGCATCGGCGAATTTCTGTCCGTAGCCGGTTGAGCCGCGATAATTCACGTTCAGCACCGCCCAGCCACGGGCGGCGTACACCTGATTCCTAAAATTGAAACCGGGACCATTCTGCCCGTGCGGGCCGCCGTGAATGTTCACGATGAGTGGGTGATTCGAAGTCGCTGACATGCCGAGAGGCTTGGTAAGAAACGCCTCGACTTCGAACTTGTTGTCATTGCTTACGAATGTGAAAGACTCGACTTCGCCAAGCTGTTTCCCTGCAAGCACCTCCTCGTTCAAGTCCGTGAGCTTGCGCCCGGCGCCGCTGCCATTCTTCACATAAAGTTCCGCCATGTCTCGCGGCGACGAATAGGTGTAAGCCAAAATGCCGTCCTTGCCGATCGAAAATCCACCAACACTGCCAATATCCTTCACGACATATTCCGGCGAGCCACCGGCAATCGGCAACCTCACCAGAGGATTGCTTCCGCGCTCTTGCACTGTGAAATAAACGGAGCGACTGTCGGGCGCCCACTTTGGCGCGCCCTGGCGGTCGTCAATCACCCCTCCAATCTCACGCCGATCGCTGCCGTCGGCGTTCATCATCCAGACGTGAGTGTCCTCCATGGTCGTCTCGCGGTCGGTTAGGCCGCGCTTGGTGCCGCGATAGGCGATATGCTTGCCGTCGGGCGACCAGAGCGGGTCGTACTCGTTGTATTCCGTGGCGGTCAGGCGGCGAGCGCTGTTGTCCGCCACGTTTAGCGTGAAAATGTCGTAATTAAAAAACTCATCCTGATTCGGTTCGCGGTTCGAAGCAAAGAGAATCTCTGTTCCGTCTGGCGACCAGTCAATGGAGTGCTCGTCGTAAATTCCCTGCGTCAGTTGCCGCACCTGCTTGGTCGCCACGTCCACTGCAAAAATGTGTAGCCTTTGATTGTCGTTGAAGCGGGTCATGCCTTCCCCGGCATCGGGCTTGTACAAATAACGCGTAATGACCCTCGGATCGCCGCTGGCCTCGTCAGCCCTTGCGTCCGGCGTCGAAGAGACGAAGGCGATCTGCTTGCTGTCCGGCGACCACGTAAGATCCTGGCCTTCGCCCGGTAGCGGGCTGTTGGTGCCGCGCATCTCCGCAAGGGCTGTGACGCCGGAGCCATCCGCGTGGGCGAGCAATAAGCCATGCTTCTCGCCCACACTTCCTTGAAACGCCAGCCATCTCCCGTCAGGCGACCAATGAGGATTTCCCGCCACATCCTTTTCACCGCCGACAAGAACGGATTTTTGCGTTACGAGATCGATGATCCATAGTTGTGGCGATGGCCGGCCTGAACGATCGTACAAAATCACCGTGTAAGCAATGTGATGGTTGTCCGGGGATAGAACCGCGTCTCCGGCAAAGCGGAAGCGGGCCAGGTCGCTGCTCGCCAACCCTTGCGCGTCGCTCAGCGAGGCGAGCGCAAGAAGCGCCGCCAAGCTTAGAAGGCAAAGCCCGGCGCGAAGGCAAGCGGACTGCGTGCGTGGATACATGGAATTCTCCCTCGAAACTATTTAGCTGCTGAATTTGCCCGGCCATCGTAGGTCCCACGGCCTCCTGCGGTCAACGAAACTTGTTAAGAACTCTTCATGCACTGGAATTCCCGCGCGAATTAGGGGTCTCTTGTAGGGAAGGTCAATGTTTTAGATTCACGAGACTTTTCCTGCGCACTTTCGTCTATATGGCTGGCGACCTCTCTCCCCCCAAGTCGATGGAGACGGCTTGTCGTCCTAGGATGTCACGACTTCGCCATGAACATGCTGGCCCAGGATGTTCGTCTCGCCTTTCGGTCGTTCACCAGGAATCCTGGCTTCGCGCTGGCGGTGATGTTGTCGCTGGCCATCGGCATCGGGGCGAACACTTCCATTTTCAGCGTGGCCAATGCGTTGTTGTTGCGGCCCCTGCCTTACAAAGATGCGGCCCGGCTTGTGATTTTATGGAATCGTTCGCCCGGCTTGGATATTCTGCAAGATTGGTTTTCCACCGCACAGTATCTCGACATCAAGAACGGACATCCCGGTTTTGAGGAAGTCGCCATCGCATCCGGTGGAAACGACAATCTCACCGGGGAAGGCGAACCAGAACGCGTCGGCACAATCCGGGTTTCGTCGAATCTTCTTCCCATGCTCGGGGCACTGCCGGCTTCAGGGCGGCTCTTTCTACCGGATGAAGATGCGCCGGATCGACCTGCAACCGCAGTTTTGAGTTACGGTATGTGGGCGCGGCGCTATGGCAGCGATCCGCGCATGCTCGGCAAATCCATCATCATCAACGGGAAAAGCTACGAGGTGGTTGGAATCCTTCCGCAGAGCTTTTCTTTACCACATGAAGTTTTACCGACGCTCTATGGCCCGGAAGAGCCCGACGTTTTTCTGCCATTCCCTTTGGGGCCAAATGCTGCGGGAATCCGGACGCACGAAGACTACAACATTTTGGGAAAGCTAAAGCCGGGAGTATCGATTGCGCAAGCGCAAGGGCAAATGGACACCATTACCGCGCGGTTGCGGCGCGATTATCCGGAATCGTATCCTCCGAATGGCGGGCTGACCTTTGGAATTGTGCTGTTGCAGGATCAGGTCGTTGGCGACGTGCGGCGTGCCTTGCTGGTGCTACTGAGTGCAGTTGGGTTTGTCATGCTGATCACATGCGCAAATATTGCAAATCTGCTGCTTTCGCGTGCGGTGGCGCGACAGCAAGAAATCGCCGTGCGCGCGGCCCTGGGAGCGAGCCGCGGACGGATTGTTCGTCAATTGCTTACCGAGAGCTTGTTGCTGAGCCTGTGCGGAGGGCTGCTGGGAGTGATTTTGTGCATCTGGAGTGTGCGGTGGATCCACGCTCTGGGCACAAAGAGCATACCGCGGCTGGGAGATATCGGCATCGACGCGCGCGTCTTGCTTTTTACACTTCTGCTTTCCGTTTTTTCCGGGATCCTTTTTGGCTTGGTTCCGGCGCTGCGCGTTTCGCGTATCGATCTGAACACGACGCTAAAAGACGCCGGCCGAAGCTCCGCCAGAACAAGCTCGGTGTGGGGCCGCGGGAACAACATGCGCCGGCTCCTGGTGGTCTCGGAACTCGCGTTGTCTGTCGTCCTGTTGATTGCAGCGGGATTGTTGATGCGGAGTTTCGCGCAACTGCAAAGCATTGCGCCTGGGTTTAATCAGAAGAATGTGCTGACGTTCGAGCTGGCGCTGAATGGACAGAGGTATGACGATGAACAAATGCGCTTGAACACGTATCGCCAGCTTTGGAGCGCACTTGGCCGAATTCCCGGCGTCACGGCCGCTGGAGGAATCACCTCACTCCCGCTCAGCCAGTCGTTTGCATGGACGCCCATCACCGTCGAAGGGCGAACGCCGCTTCCCGGAGAGAAATTTTTGAACGCGGACGCTCGCGTTGCTGGCGGCCGCTATTTTCAAGCGATGGAGATTCCGCTCCGGAGCGGCCGATTTTTCAACGAAGAGGACCTCAACGGAAAAACGCCGGTGGTAATTATTGACGACTTCTTGGCCAAGCAGCTTTGGTCCGGACAGGAAGCGGTTGGCAGGCGCATTCACATGGTGGAATCCAAGGTGCCGTGGCTAACTGTCGTTGGCGTTGTCGGCCGCGTAAAACACGAGTCGTTGGACTCCGAACCGCGCATTGCGTTCTATCTGCCGCAAACACAGTACCCGTCACGCGCCATGACGGTGGTCATGCGCAGCCAGGGTGATCCTTCCGCACTTTCGCCGGCGGCCAAGAAAGAACTGCGCGGCATTGATCCGGACCTTCCGATGTATTCCGTGAGGACCATGTCCGAACGCGTTTCCGAGTCTCTAGCCCGGCGCAGATTCTCGATGTTTTTGTTGGGAATTTTTGCCGGAGTCGCACTGGCCCTTGCGACCATTGGAATCTATGGCGTCATGTCCTGTCTCGTGAACCAGGGAACGCGGGAAATCGGAATCCGCATGGCGGTTGGCGCCACGCAGCGCGAGATTGTTAAGCTGGTTGTACTTCAAGGAATGTCGCTTGCCGTCACCGGCGTAGCCGCGGGGCTCGCAGCCGCACTTGTTTTCACGCGCCTGATGCGCAGCTTGCTTTACGGGATTAGCGCTGCAGATCCCGTAACGTTCGCCGGTATTTCGCTCCTGCTGACATTCGTTGCTCTCGTGGCTACGTACATTCCCGCAAGACGCGCGGCGCGGATCGATCCCATACTCTGTCTCCGCTCTGAATGATTCAAATCGAACAAACTTTACCTGGACTCTATTTCGGGCAGGAAGAATAATGGCGGACTTGCGAGTAAATGGTTGTTATTTCTTCGTTCGAATGTTTGAGAGCGGACGGGCATCCGGATGTTTCGATGACCAGTCCTCGGGAGGGAACGCCACCCGCCAGAAGGCTGGACAAGGTTCGGAAAACTCCAGGCCGACCTCGGCCTTGCCTCCCCGTACCGGACCAAGGAACACGACATGACATTCTTGTTCTTCCTGGGTGCGATTGTGCTGCATCAGGAGCTTACTGCCGCTCGTCACGCGTGAACCAACCAGGATCAGAGCCCCGTGCGCATTGATGGCGAGCGTTTCCGTCTCCTCTTCAAACGGATTGCCCTGTGTGTCCTTCCCGCGAACGCGGACGGACACTTGCATCAGGACGCGTTGGCTGCGGCGACGCACTCCATGAGTCCCGGTAATATTCGATGGCTGGGCCATGCCGCCTCTCTCGGTTAAATATACCCAGCCGGACAGACTTGTCGAGTGACAACGCCGAAGTGGGCACTGTATTGTGGTGCTGCAAATTGTTCTAGCTGGGAACCCATGTATATTCCGGATTGAGTTTTGCCGTCAACTCCGCTGGTCCATGGGAACGTAGGGCCGCGTGTCGTGGCCAAGATAGATTTGGCGCGGCCGGGCAATTTTCTGTTCAGGGTCGAGAAGCATCTCTGCCCATTGGGCGATCCAGCCTGAAGTGCGCGGAATCGCAAACAGCACCGGAAACATGGAAATCGGAAAGCCCATGGATTGATAGATCAGGCCGGTGTAGAAATCCACGTTGGGATACAACTTGCGCTTGATGAAATATTCGTCTTCGAGAGCAATGCGTTCGCATTCGAGAGCGATTTCAAGCAACGGATTCTTGCCCATTAATTCGAAGACTTCATAGGCCACGCGCTTGATGATTCGGGCGCGCGGGTCATAATGCTTGTACACGCGGTGGCCAAAGCCCATCAGTTTGGTTTCGCCCGCCTTTACCCGCTTGATAAATTCCGGAACTTTCTGCACCGAGCCGATCTCCAGCAGCATGTGCAGTACCTCTTCATTCGCGCCGCCGTGGAGCGGCCCATAGAGCGCCGCGATAGCCGCGGCCGTAGCCGAATACGGATCGACGTGCGAGCTTCCAACTCCGCGAATTGTGTTGGCCGAGCAGTTCTGCTCGTGGTCCGCGTGCAGGATGAAGAGTATATCCAGAGCCCGCTCCAGCGTGGGATTCGGACGGTACTTCGTCTCTGTGGTACGAAACAGCATGTTCAGAAAATTGCCGGGATAGCTGAGCTCGTTGTCCGGATAGACATACGGCATACCCAGTGTGTGCCGATAGGAAAATGCCGCAATCGTGGGCATCTTGCCGACAAGACGGTAGGTCTGCTTGCGGCGCGATTCCGCGTCAAAGATATCCTTGGCATCGTGATAGAAAGTCGAGAGCGCCGCGATGGTCGAGATCATCATCCCCATGGGGTGCGCGTCGTAGTGAAATCCGTCGAGGAATTTCTTGATGCTTTCGTGGATGAAGGTGTGATGCGAGACGTTGTACGTCCAGTCCTTGAGTTGCGACGCGGTGGGAAGCTCTCCGTGAAGCAGTAGATAAGCGGTTTCGAGATACGTGCTCTTTTCGGCGAGGTCTTCGATGGGGTAGCCGCGGTAACGAAGGATGCCGGCGTCGCCATCGATAAACGTAATCTTGCTCACGCAGGACGCCGTGTTGTTGAACGCAGGATCGTAACTCAACATGCCGAATTCGGTGGGGTCCACTTTGATCTGGCGCAGGTCCATGGCGCGGATGGAGCCATGGGTTATGGGGATTTCGTAGGATTTTCCGGTGCGATTGTCCGTGACGGTGAGCGATTGGCGTGCGGTGACGGCACTATCGGGCTTTCTCGTTTGCGTTGCGGTTGGCGCGGAATCCATAAGGCGATCCTCGGAATCAGAGACGGCAAATGCCTCTTACTTCACAAGTCTATACCAAAGGGAGGCCGCCGGGAATGGGACCAGGATAGCTGTAACTACAAACAGGTGTTGGCGTTGTGGGAAAGGAAAGAAGGCGGGGCGGGAAAGCGTAGGTTTAATGTGCCTCTTGACAATAGTCGTTATAACGAGTATTATGCCAGTGTCAAACCGGGAGGTGGACCATGATCGACATCCGCAAGAGCCAGGAACGCGGCCATTTCAACCACGGCTGGCTGGATACTTATTTTACGTTTTCGTTTGCCGACTATTACGACCCCAAGCATGTGCATTTTCGCACGCTGCGCGTCTTGAACGACGACCGCGTTGCCCCGGGCGAAGGCTTTCCAACACACCCGCACCGCGACATGGAAATCGTTACTTACGTGTTGGAAGGCGCCCTCGAACACCGCGACAGCATGGGCTCCGGCTCCGTGGTACGCCCCGGCGACGTGCAGTATATGAGCGCAGGCTCCGGCGTCACGCACAGCGAATTCAATGCGTCCAAGACCGAGCCCGTGCACCTGCTGCAAATCTGGATGTTTCCGGAAGAGAAGGGCCTGAAGCCGGTCTACGGCCAAAAGACCTTCAGCAAAGAAGAGAAGCGCGGCAAGTTGCGCCTGGTCGCTTCGCCTGACGGCCGTGAAGGCTCCGTGAAAATCCGGCAGGACAATGAACTATACGCAACGGTGCTGGGCAAAAGTGAAGCCGTAAAGCACGAGCTCAAGCCTGAGCGTCACGCGTACGTGCAGGTGGCGCGAGGCAGCGTCAAGCTCAACGGCAAACAGCTCGACGCCGGCGACGGCGCGGCAATCTCGAAAGAAAAAACCGTCGAACTGACCGGTGTGGACAACGCCGAAGTCCTTCTCTTCGACTTGGCGTAACAAAAATATGTGAAATTGAAGCGCGCAGGAACTGCTCGTGAGGGGCAATTCCTGCGCGTTTTTCTTGTTCCACTGGTTATTCGTAACGCAAGGCAACGATGGGATCGACGCGTGTGGCGCGCCGCGCGGGGATGAAGCACGCGGCCATGGCGACGACCGCGAGCAGAAACGCGACGGCGGTGAACGTGACCGGATCCGATGCGCTTATCCCATAGAGCAGCGTGGCCATAAGCCGCGTGACGATGAGCGCAGCGATAATACCCAGGCCTATGCCAAACAGAGTGAGTCGCGTTCCCTGGCCGAGAACGAGCCGTAAAACATCGCGGCGGCTCGCGCCGAGAGCGATGCGAATACCGAGTTCCTGGGTGCGCTGCGTGACGCTGTAAGCGATCACACCGTAGATACCCACGCTCGCCAGTACCAGTGCGAGCGCCGCAAAAACGCCGAGAACAAGCATGGTGAATCGCGACCGGGAAAGTGAGCCCGCGAGCAATTGGTCCATCGTAGCAACGGCAGCCATCGGCTGCTCGGGATCCAGTTGTTGGAGCTCATTGCGCGCCGCCGAAGCGAGTGTGAGCGGATCGTTTACGGTGCGGACAAGAATCGTCATCCCTGACATGACCAGCTCGGGATGCGGCCAATAGACTGTGGGTTCGGCAGGCGTATCGAGCCCCATCTGGCGGACGTCGCCGACCACGCCGATGATTTCCGACGGTGAATTCTTGCTCTCCTCCAGGCTCTTCATATAAATGACGGCCTTTTGGCCGAGCGGATTCACGCCTTTGAGATACTGGTCCGCAAACGCTTGATTGATAATGGCTACGTGACGCATTTCGGTCAGCTCTTGTTCGCTGAACGTGCGCCCGGCATGTAACGGGATTTGCATCGTGGAAAAATAATTCGACCCTACAACGCGGACCGCCGCCACGGGAAGATCCATCAGCGAGCGTTCCGGCTGACTCAGCACGTGGACGCCGGTCGCCGAGCCAAGCCCGGAAAAAGGCGGAAAGCTGTTCATGCTCGCGGATCGCACTCCGGGAAGCCGCGATATCCTGGCGACAAGCTGCCGGAAAAACGCCAGCCTCGCCGGATCTGTCCCATATTTCGAGGAAGGAAGCGAAACTTTGAACGTGAGCAGATGGCTTGCGTCAAAACCCGGGTCCACCCCAACCAACCGGATGAAGCTGCGAATTAGCAATCCAGAACCAGCCAGCAAAACCAGCGCGAGACACATCTGTGCCACCACAAACACATTGCGAGCCAAACGGCTCTGTTTTCCTGCGGACGAACCGCGGCCGCCTTCCTTGAGCGTCTCTGAAATTCCCGAATGCGCGGAGATGTAAGAAGGCAATAGGCCAAAGAGCAAGCCGGCGATCAATGTGGCCGCCGCCGCAAAAGATAACACTCGCCAGTCGATGGGAATCGAGCGTAAGTCAAGAAGATTCCCCGGACTCGCCGCAAGCAAAAGATCCGTGCCCCAAACCGCAAGCGCCACTCCAATCGCGCCTCCGATGAACGCTAAAACAACGCTTTCTGTGAGCAGTTGGCTCGCGATCCGCCAGGGGCTGGCTCCGATAGCCGTGCGCACTGCGATTTCCTTCTCGCGAGCGGAGGCCCGCGCCAGCAGGAGGCTCGAGACGTTTGCACACGCGATCAGCAGCACAAAAGCAACGGCCCCGAACAAGATCAACAGAGCGGGCCGAAGTTCGCCCGAAATCTGATCGCGCACCGGAACCACATTGGCGCCCCAATAGCCGTTGAAATCCGGGTATTCCTCGGCAATTCGCGCGGCGATCGTGTTCATCTGCGATTGTGCTTGCGTGATGGTCACCCCGGGTTTCAAGCGCGCGACGACACTCAAGAAGCGGCCAATGTCCTTGCGATCACTGAAGGTTGGCGGGAAGACAAATGGAGACCACATCTGCGGCTTCGCGCCGGTGAACGACCCGTCCTTGATGAACCACGTAAAGTTCTGAGGAGCGACACCGACAACAGTGAGAGGGTGGCCGTTCAGCAAGATGGTTTTTCCAATGATCGCGGCGTCGCCAGCAAAGCGCTCTTTCCAGAAGCCGTAACTTAGTATCACGACGTCGTCATGGCCCTTCTGGCCGTTTTCGGCCGTGAATCCCGGCCCAAGGCCGGGGTTCACGCCCAGCACCGAAAAGAAGTTGGCGGAAACATCTTGCAGAACAACTTCTTGAGGCAGGCCATTCCCGGTGAGGTTGGCGTGCTGATCGATTATGGCGGCCATCTCGGCGAAGATACTATTCCGGCTCTGCCAATCAAGAAAGTCCGGCGGAGACACCGTGTTATGCGGGTTCGGGTGCTGTGAATTATTTTCCCAGACCATCACCAATCCAGCGGGATCCGTATACGGCAGCGGACGCAGCAGTGCGGAATCGATGACCGAAAAAATCGCCGTGTTCGCGCCTATTCCCAGAGCGAGCGTCAGAATGGCCACGGCTGCGAAACCGGGACTGTTGCGCAACACCCGCAGCGCGTAGCGCACATCCTGAAAAAGTGTCTCGATCACGCTGACGCCGCGCGCATCACGGCATTCTTCCTTGAGCTGCTCATGTCCTCCGAAATCGAGCCGTGCGCGCCGCACGGCTTCCTCGCGCGAGTGGCCGCTTGCGATGAGCTTCTCGACCTGGTTCTCGAAATGTGACCGCAGTTCCTCGTCCATCTCGGCCTCCACGGCCTCGCGTCGAAACAGCGCTCGAAGACGAAACATGAGCTCGCTGAACATGGCGCACTCCTAATTCATCGCTGCCACTTCTTTGGCCGACACTCGACTACTCATAACGCAAAGCCACCATCGGGTCGCTGCGCATGGCGCGCCGTGCCGGCAGGTAACCCGCAAAAAAAGCCACGGCAGAAAGCACACCAATGGATGCGAGCAAAGTCACCGTGTCTCGCGCGGCGAGGCCGAATAGCATTTTCTGAAGCAGGCCGACCACTGCCAGGGAGATGCAGGTTCCCGCCCCCAGGCCGCCCGCCAGGACGAGCACAACATCGCGCATCACTAAACCAAGAATGGATTTTTGCGGTGCCCCCAGAGCTAAGCGGATGCCGAACTCCGGCTGGCGCTGTGACACCAAATAACTCAGGGCGCCGTAGAGTCCAATCATCGCCAACAGCAGCGCCAGGCCCCCAAAAAAAGTGGAAAGCGTCGCGAGAAGCCGTTCTTGCACCAACGAGTCATCAACCTGCTGGGCCAGTGTTGAGAAGTCGAGGGGAATCGTTTTGCTCACCCCTGCAACGGCTTGCTGCACGGGGGTAACAAGGGCCAAGGGACGCGCCGACGTTCGAAGTTCGAATGCTTGCTCTGACGCGTGCTCCGTGACTTGTGTGATTGGGAAGTACGCTGTGGCGGAGTTCTCTTCGCGGAGCGATTCGTACTTGGAATCCTTTACCAGCCCGACGATTTGAATGGGCACAGCGCTTTTACCAGGCTCCGGCTGAACTCGGAAAAACTTCCCAACCGGATTTGTGTTCGAAAAAAACTTACGTGCCAGCGTTTCATTGACGATGGCCACCTGGGCCGATGTCTTTGTGTCGCTGCCGTTAAAATTCCGTCCTGCCAGGAGTGGTGTACGAAAGGTTTTAAAATAGCCAGTCGAAATGAAGTTGAAGAAGGCGACCGCATCATCTCCTTTGGGCGCATTTGGCGTGTCCACCTCCAGCGCATTGTTCCATACCCGGTTGCTGACCGGTGTAATCACCGACCGGCCGGCGGACACGACCCCGGGGAGCGTGCGCAATCTGTTCTCGATATCTTCGAACATCGCGGGCTGCTGCTCGAGCGCAACTTTTGCGGTGCGCAGATTTACGTTCACGATCAGCACGTTGCTTCGATCGAACCCGATGTCCATCGTGACCAGCTTCACGAGGCTGCGCAAAAACAACCCGCTGGCCACCACAAGCACCAGCGACATCGCCACCTGCGACGCGACAATCCATTTTCCTGGACGAAACTTCGCTCCGCTTTCTGCTTCGAACGCTTGGCTGCCTTTCATCGCGGAGGTCAACGAAACGCTTGTCGAACGAAACGCAGGCAGCACGCCAAAGAGAAGCCCCGTGAAAAGGGCCACTGCGGCCGTAAAACTTAAGATCCGCCAATCGAACGTCAAATCAAGAAAGATCCGGTCGTTCTTTGTGGAAATGTAACGCACCAGCAGCGCGCTCCCCCAGCGCGCGAAGACGAGGCCAAGCACTGCGCCCGCCGTCGAGAGCAGGACGCACTCCGTCAACAGCTGTCGAATCAATCGCGCTCTCGACGCCCCTAACGCCTTTCTCACCGCGATTTCCTTATGACGAGCCGCGGCACGCGCCATCATCAAGCTCGCGATATTTGCGCACGCGATGAGCAACACCAGACCCACGACACCCATCAGGATATTCAATGGCTGTTCGAATTGCCGCCGCACCCAGGACATTCCGGTTGCCGCCGGTTTGCCTACCAGCATGAGTTTCAGAAATCTCGCTTGCCCTTTCTCATCCCAATTCTTCGGCAGGGCCCCGGCAAAGATTTGTGGAGAGATAACGCCGAGCCGAGCCTTCAGTTGGTCCTTGTTTATGCCTGGCTTAACGCGCCCCATGATGTTCAGCCACCACCAAGACCGATGGTCTAGCCGGGAATTTTTCCCATCGAAGACGTCTGCGGTGCAAATCGGAATCGCCACGTCAAATTTGCTGCCGACCTCGACGCCAGAGAAGCCCGGGGCACTGACCCCGATAATCTGAAATGGATGGTTGCTGAGTGAGATCGCGCTTCCGATTACGCTCGGCGACGCTCCGAAGTGCTCTTGCCAGAAACCATAGCTGAGGACTGCTACGGCGGGGCCGCCCCGTTTGTCGTCGTCCGGCGTAATTAAGCGCCCGGCCGCCGGTCGAACACCCAAAGTGTTGAAATAATCGCCGCTAGTAAAAATTCCGTTGGCGTTTTGAACCGCGCCGCCCTGCGCTAGATCGAATCGGCTATCACCCCATGCGAAGACTCCCGAAAAAACATCCTGGTTATCTCGTACTTCTTCCCAAAGTGGATTCGTAAAGCTGGGAGTGCCCTCGCCTCCTCGAGAAAAATCAGCTCGCAGCACTTGCATCAATTCTTCCGGCTTTTGCACCGGCAGGAGCCGCAGCATAACCGTATCAATTAAGCTGAATATGGCGGTATTAGCACCGATTCCCAAGGCAAGGGAAAGAATCGCAATGCTGGTGATAACCGGCGTGCGGCCAAGAATTCGCAGGCCGTAGCGAATATCCTGAAAGAGCGTTTCGATGAGATTCACGCCACGCGCGTCCCGCATCTCTTCCTTGAGCTGTTCGTGTCCGCCGAATTCGATCCGCGCGCGCCGCATGGCTTCTTCGCGCGTCAGACCCGACTTGAGGTTCTTCTCAATTTGCTGATCGAAGTGAAAGCGCAGCTCAGTATCCGCTTCCGATTCCACGGTATCGCGGCGAAATACCGAACGAAGACGAAAGAGCAGATCGTTGAACACCGAAGCCTCCTTACGCCGTCTCTAAAATCTGGGCGACGGCTGCCGCCAGCTTTTTCCAGGAATCTTGTTCGAGTTCGAGTTGCTTGCGGCCTGCTTTGGTGAGTTCGTAATATTTCGCGCGTCGGTTATTTTCGGAGGTTCCCCACTTCGCTTTGATCCACCCACGGCGCTCCAGCCGGTGCAGCGCCGGATACAACGAACCCTGCTGGATCAGCAAAACGTCGCTCGAGATTTGATGGATGCGCTCGGAAATCGCCCACCCATGCTGCGGCTCCAAAGCCAGTGTGCGAAGAATAAGTAAATCCAGCGTACCCTGCGGAAGTTCAATTCGCTTATGCGCCATCGGCGGATTCCCCTGTTACTTCGACAAGAGAGTAGCCCAACTCTTGTAGAAGCACAAGGGGAAAGAAACATTCGTTGGTAGGATGGCCTTGCCGCAGGACAGTTTGGGCTTTAGCTCGTGGTACGCGCTGGTCAGCCCCGCGTCCGTTGGAATTCGCGCATAAAGCTGGTCAGCGCTTCAACGGCTTCCAGCGTGACGGCGTTGTAGAGCGAAACGCGCATCCCGCCGACCGACCGGTGCCCCGGCGTGCCAACAAGCCCCGCGGCCTCAGCTTCCTTGGCGAACTGCTTTTCATTGGCCTCCTCGCCACCAGCAACACGAAAAACTACATTCATTTTCGAGCGCGAGGAATTCTCCACCGGGCAGCGATAATAGCCATTGCTTCCTTCGATCGTTTCGTAGAGCAGTTTCGCCTTGGCGTTGTTCCGCTTCTCAATCCCCGCAATCCCGCCTTCCATGTCAATCCAATCCATCACCAGTCCCACGATGTACACCGCAAACGTCGGCGGCGTGTGATACAGCGACTTTTCCTTAATGTGCGTACGGTATTGCAGCAGCGTTGGCAGATTCTTGTCGGCCCGCTCGGCGAGATCTTTTCGCACGATTACCACAGTCACGCCGCTCGGCCCGAGATTTTTCTGCGCGCCCGCGAAAATAAGTCCGAATTTCTTCACGTCAATCGGCCGCGACGCAATATCCGACGACATATCCGCCACCAGCGGCACACTCCCCGTCTCCGGCATCTCCGTCCACTGCGTGCCTTCAATCGTATTGTTCGTGCACATGTGCACGTACGACGCATCCGCCGACAACTTAATTTCATCCTTGCGCGGCAATCGCGCGAATCTTTCCGCCTCCGTCGACGCCGCAACGTGATGCAAGATTCCTTTCTTCAATTCCCCAAGGGCCTTCGCCGTCCAAGTCCCCGTGTGAATCAAATCCACCGGCTTCGCCGGCAGGCACAAATTCATCGGCGCCATGGTGAACTGCATGCTTCCGCCACCCTGCAAAAAGAGCACCGCGTACTCTTCTGGAATTTGCAGGTGCTTCCTCAGACCGGCTTCCGCCGCCGCAATAATGCTCTCGAATTCCGGCGACCGGTGGCTCATCTCCATCACGCTCATCCCGCTCCCGCGCCAATCCAGCAACTCTTCGCGGATCCGCTCCAACACCGGCAGCGGTAAAGCCCCCGGCCCCGCATTGAAATTGTGCACGCGCTTCACGCCGCGTTCTGTAACTGTGGATGTACTCACGTTAAATGTTCCCTTCCGATGGAATTTGACGAAGGCGAGCTGCTGAAACCGCCATTGCCTGCCTGACCTTCCAGATTAACAGAACGCGCGGGGACACTAAAATTGCCGTTCAGCCTTCTTTTTGTCCAACTAGGCGACCTCTGCAATCGCGAACTCCACGCGCCGCCGCATCGGGTCGATGCGCTCCGCGCGCACGTGCACGCGGTCGCCCAAATGCCATGCACGTTCTTGGGGTTTTGCACCGCGCCCACCACGAGACCCAGCCCCGCCGCGCCGCCCATCGCCTCCGCGTAGCGCTACGATGGCGTGATCCCGTTCGCGGAAAACGACTCGCGCCCCCGCAGCATCTTCTAAAGCATTGATCGGCAGCAACCCTTCCACAAAAACTTCAAACAGCTCCACAAAACAGCCGTATTTCTGCACCGATATAATCAGCCCCTCGTATTCCTCGCCCAGATGCGCTTCCATAAACTGCGCCGTCTTCCAATCCATCAATTCCCGCTCGGCCCCATTTGCGCGCCGCTCGGCCTCGGAAGTTTCCGACGCAATTTCCTCTAGCTCCGCTTGCGGATAGAGTGTCGCTTCCACGCCGCGTGACGCATGGCTTGCCGCAGGCTCGGCGGCGTGCGGATGTTCCAAAGCCCACTTCAGCACGCGATGCACGATCAAGTCCGGGTACCTTCGAATCGGCGAAGTGAAATGCGTGTACTCATCAAAGCCCAGCGCAAAATGCCCCAGCGGCTCCGCCGCATACCGCGCCTGCTTCAACGATCGCAGCATCAGGTACGAAACAATCCGCTCTTCCGGCTTCCCCGCCAACTTCCTCAGCAATCTCTGATAATGCTGCGGCGTAATTTTTATCTCTTCCGAACCCGGCAGCGCCACGCGCATCCCACGCTCGCGCCCGTGTCCGTAAGAATCCGGCCGCCCCGCTTTTGCCGGCGCGGGCACGCGTCCATGCCGCACCGCAATCTCCCTTTGATGCAAATCCGCCACGCCCAGCGAATATCCAAACGCCCGGGCCAGCTCTTCGAACTCCAAAACTTTCCGCGCATCCGGTTTTTCGTGGACGCGGTGCAACGCCGCAATTCCCCGCCTGAGCAAATAGCCGTCTACCGCGCGATTCGCCGCCAGCATGAACTCTTCAATCAGCCGGTGCGCAATGTTCCGTTCGCTTCGCACAATATTAGTCATTCGCTGCTCTTCATCGAACTCAATCACCGGCTCGGGCAAATCGAAATCGATCGATCCGTGTTCGTTTCGCCGCGCGTTCAGCAGCAGCGCCAGCTCTTTCATATCGCGAAAATGTCCAGCCAGCCCCGCGTACCTCACCGTTGCGTCCGCATCGCCTTCGATTACCTTGTTCACGTCCGTGTACGTCATTCGCTCCGCCGAGCAAATCACTCCCGGCGTCATGTGCGCGCTCAGCATTTTGCCTGTGGCGTCAAACTCCATCAGCGCGCTCACCACCAGCCGCTCCTCGCGCGGCTTCAGCGAGCACATCCCATTCGAAAGCGCCTCCGGCAGCATTGGCACCGCCCGGTCCGGAAAGTACACTGACGTTCCGCGCAGCCGCGCTTCCTGATCCAGCGCCGTCCCCGTTCGAACGTAGTGCGCCACATCCGCGATGTGCACTTGCAATCCCCAGCCGCCATTCGCCCGCCGCTCCACGTACACCGCGTCGTCAAAATCCCGTGCCGTTTCTCCGTCAATCGTCACAATCGGCAAATGCCGAAAGTCGTCGCGCCCCACGCGCTCCGTTTCACTTACCGCCGCGGCTCGCTGCTCCGCTTCCGCCAAGACCGCGCCGGAAAATTCGTGCGGCAGATGATGCTTGCGAATAATGATCTCGATATCCACACCGAGATCGCCGGGCCGCCCAAGAATTTCAATCACGCGTCCCGTTGGCGCCGCTCCGCCGCGCGGATAGCGCAGCAGTTCCACATTCACCACCGCTCCATCGAGCTCCGGAAACCGCGGCACACGCCCGCCACGCGCCCCATGCCCGACAGCATCGCCCAAACCCAATTTTGTCCGCAGCGCCGCCGTCAATTCCTCGCCAGGAGGAATCTCCACTTCATGCTGCATTCGAACGTCATAAGGCAGCACGACATTTCCCCGCGGCCCATAGCGAAACAATCCCACCACCGACGGATTTGCCCGCTCCAGCACGCGCACGATCCGCCCTTCCGCTCTCTGCCCGCCGCGCGCTCCTCCTCCGCGAGATGGACTCACGCGCCCTAGCTTCGCCAGCACGTGGTCCCCGTGCATCGCGTCTTCCACCGCGTCTCGCGGAATGAACACGTCTCCATCCAGCTGCGGCATCGGCACATCCGGCACCACAAACCCATACCCGTCGTGGTGCAGCACCAGCCGCCCGCGCACTTCATCTCGCGCCAACGAATGCGCTCCAGCGGCCGTCCGAACGTTCCCCGTGGAACTATGCGCTGTCGACACGCGTTCCCCGGAACCAATCCTCTCAGCGCCGCTACTCACAGGCCCATGCGCGGCGGAACGAGTATCCTTGTCTGCCGGCTCTTCACCTCCTTTCCGTCCCGCGAGCCGGTAGCGTCCTCCCGGCGATTCCTGAATGGCGCCGCGCTTCTTTAATTTGACCAACAGGTTAAATAAGCCCTTACGTTCCGCCCGCCCCAGATCTAGCCCCGCCGCGATCTCGTTCGCCGACGCGTCTCCTCTCGTAACTTGCAGAAAACGCAATATATTATCTGGACTCAGGTTGGATGTACGTGACATAAGGCAAAGGCACCCTGACGCGAGAGCTGTTTTCCTCGAAGATTCTAGTCACTTTTTAATTTTCTCAGGAACTTTTTTCGTTCTGCCGGGATTATATAGGTAGGCCAACACACGACCGGCGAGCCACCCTCCGTCAGGCTGGCCGGACTTCCCCGAAAGGGGACACGAGGAGGCGGGACGACCTGGCCCGCCTCCTCTTTTTTCTCTCCGCGCGCTTTCTCCCCGTGCTTCCCATTCATCCTCATCCAAACGCCATTGGGACGCCGCCGGCCAAACATTTTGGAAACTTCTGATTGCCCGATTGCGCACTCGGATCGAGCCGCGCACAAGTTTAATATTTCAAGATAATTGTCTTGACAGCCATACACCTACTTGATATTGTCCCGATTTCTGAACGCCCTCCGGAGGCCACATGCGCGTTCCGTGTACACTCTCCCCGGTAGCCATCCTGCTGTTCGCTGTTGTCACAACCTCCCCAGCCAGAGCTCAAGATGTGGCCCCCACAACCGTCACCGATCAGAACCGCAGTGGCGACCTGCCTTTCTCCTCTGTGGTTGGTACCAGCCTCGAACATACGGTCGTGGCTTCGGGCAATCTTGTTGTAAACATCCCGATCATCCATACCAAAGGCCGAAATGGCCTAGACTTCGACTTTGGTCTCCACTACGACGGACGCCTGCTTTCTCTTGTTCAACGAGGTCCTAACAATGAGAACATTTGGACTTTCACGGCCGCCAATTACGTTCCGAATGGCGGTATTTGGCAAACCAATCAGCCAACTTTGAGCTATCACAACTACACTCGAACAGCCTGCTTAGATGTGGGCCAATCAGGAACTGCTCACGGTACCAATGGATACGTTCTCCAAGACACCCAAGGAGCTAAACACCAGCTGAGCTTAAACTACGAAAACGGCGATTGTCCCGACGGAAGCTGGTCCTACTCAAACTCGGGCCCTGATGGAGACGACCAAGGGTTCTGGGGCAGCATGCCTACCCCGGGTGCGGCCGTGACTATCATGGGTTCGAATGGAACGGTTTTTCCCAAATCTGCCATAGAGGTAGGCGACCCAGCGGATGGATTCGTGTTTGTCACAGGAATTTCAGACTCCAACGGAAACTCAACCCTTAATTATCCGGCAGGGCTAGATTCCCTGGGGCGCTCGATCGTCACGCAAACGAATGGCACCAACCAAGTGATCTATACGGTTCACGCTTCGGACGGCTCGCTTCAAAATTACACGGTCAACTACGCCAGTATTTCGATTCACACGGCCTTCAGCTTTGGCTGGAACTACCAAAGCACCCGACCTGCCGTAACCTCCATAGTCTTGCCTAATGGCAGGTCTTATACCTTTTCGTACGATGCCTATGGCTGCCTCACGAATCTCACATTCCCCACTGGAGCGAGCGTCGCCTACACCTGGGCGAACTACGGAGTTCAGTTTCAGATGTATCGATATCTCACGAGCCGGACGCTCACCGTAAACGGTGTCAACTCAAGCTGGACGTTCTCCCGCGTTCCAGGCAATTCCGGTTGCCCTACTGGCTACCCGGGATGCGATATTGTAACCGCCACCGACCCACTCCAGAACCAATCCGTCTATGCCGTCTTCCAGGGACAGAACCTCTCGGCGAAGATTTACAGTGGCACGGCGTCGGGCACGCCTCTTCGGCAATACACAATCAACTACACGGCATTCAGTGACAACTCGATGCTCCCGGTTCGTGTGACCACTCAGTTGGAAAACGGGCTAGTCAGAAAGACCGAGTACGTCTACGACTCGCTGAGCTACCCGCTGATATGGTGCCCGGATGATCTGACTTGCGAAAACTTTGGTCCGTCAACTCAAACAATCACCAGTAGCCGCGGCAACGTCAAAGAAATCGATGACTATGACTAGGGCTCTGGCAGCCCCGGCCCTCTTATCCGCAAGAACGTCAAAACCTATCTGCACGACTCGAACTCAGCCTACGTTGCTCCCAACATCGTCGACAAGGTTCTCACCGACACCACGTATGACGGCTCCGGCAACCAGGTCGCCCAAACTCAATACGAGTATGACAATTATGTTGCAGGCGATAACCCTCTCCAGTCCGCCACAAATGCCGCACAGCACGACGACACCGGGCACGGCTCGGCGTTTACTCTTCGTGGAAACGCGACCCGCGTTAAACACTGGCGTAACACCGACGGAGCCCTCCTAACAACCACCTACACCTACGACATCCTCGGCAACATTCGGGCCCTAAAAGATCCCCTTAGCCACACCACCAGCTACGACTACACGGACAGCTTGGCCAACACTTTCTGTCCGCCTGCGGCAGGAAAGACCGGTCAAGCCTGGGTAAGCACTGTAACGAATCCCTTAGGCCAGCAAAACAAAGTCGTGACCTATCCCTGCACGAGCCTCGTCCAGAACCATAAGGATCAGAACGAAATCACCGCGGGGCTCAGCGGCACATCGTATACCTACGATTTTCTGGGTCGCACCACTCAGAAAAATATTTCCGACGGGGGGCAGACCACAACCACCTATAATGACATCCCTCCACTCTCCCAATCGTCCTCAACGAAAATCAATTCCGCAACGAATCTCACGTCCACGATCCTCGAAGACGGTCTTGGCCGCACCACGCAGTCCCAGCTCACGTCGGATCCCCAAGGCACCATATACACTGACACCACTTACGATCTTCTAGGACGTGTTCACTCCGTTTCAAATCCCTATCGTGCAGGCACCGACCCGACGAGCAGCCCCGGGACGACGACTTACTCCTACGATGCCATCAATCGAAAAACCGCCGTGACATATCCTGATGGTTCGATCCTGCAGACCGCCTATTGCGGCAACAGCACACTGGCTACTGATCCTGACCTGCCCCCTAGCTCCGCG
>DATLVZ010000053.1:0-33193 GCA_035576885.1 Candidatus Acidiferrum sp.
CATTTACACTACTGCCTCGGACTTAAATTTGCTGCTCGCGAGCGAGAAAGAAGCCATGCACCTCGGCGTGGACGTCCGCCGCGTCCGTTTAGTCGTATATATCGCCGCATCCCTGTTAACTGGATTGGCCGTTTCTGTCAGCGGCGCCATCGGCTACGTCGGCTTGCTGGTGCCTCACGTAATGCGCCTCCTCTTCGGTTCCGACCATCGCATCCTCTTGCCAACGGCGGCGTTTGGCGGCGCCATTGCGCTTGTCGTCGCCGATACCCTCGCGCGCACAGTCGTTTCTCCCGCGGAGCTTCCCGTCGGCGCAATGACCGCCATCGCGGGCGCGCCACTTTTTCTCTACTTAATGCGCAGGAGGCTGGCGTGAGCAGTTACGCTCGCTCTCCTGCTTCCTCTGGATTGCGTCCGATTGGAGACGCCGGGGATTTCAATTCCGATATTCGCTTGAGCGTCGAGCAAGTCAGCTATGCTTACTCCGCAAATCCAACACAAGCTCCTCTCTTCACGCTCGAAGCGACAAGTTTTCAGGCGCGTCCGGGCGAAATTGTCGCCATACTCGGGCCAAACGCCTGCGGCAAATCCACTCTGTTAAAACTAATCGCCGGCGCCCTTCAACCGCTATCCGGCCGCGTGCTCTTGAATGGTTTCGTCACGCATACACTTCCGCACCGGACACGCGGCCAGCGCATCGCCATGGTCCAACAGGAAAGCCCCTTGCTTTTTCCTTCCCGCGCTTGGGAGTTTGTGCTTCAAGGCCGGCATCCGTATGGCCGCACGCTGCGATTCGAGACCGGAGAGGACATCCTCATCGCGCGAAATGCTATTGCACAGGTCGGCGCGGAACATCTAAGCGACCGCTGGATGGATCAAATCTCCGGCGGCGAAAAACAACGCGTCATTCTGGCGCGCGCCCTGGCGCAGCAACCTCTGCTGCTTCTTCTGGACGAACCTACCTTGCACCTGGACATAGGTGCGCAGGTCGATCTGCTGGATACGTTGCGCAGGCTTGCGTCCGCGAATCGCTACACGGTTGTAGTCGTCACGCACGAGCTAAATCTCGCAGGCCAGTACGCCGACCAGGTCGCGCTCTTTCAAAAAGGCAAATGTCTTCGCGTTGGGCCGCCCGCGAGCGTTTTCCAGCGCGAGCTGCTCGAACAAGTGTTTCAGACGCCTCTCACCGTGGAACTCGGCTCGTCTGGCCGTCCGCGCGTGAACGTGCCGCTTGCAAAATGAGTAGCTGTTCCATCGTTCACCCCAACGCCGTGGCTTGTGCCGCGGCACTTGAATCACCCACAGCGGGCCACTGCGCCCCCCACAATCACCGCGGACTTCGTGCACGGGAAGACGGTGCGTTTGCCCTCGCCAACCGCTGGGGCCATACGCGAAAAGCCGTCGCCGCCGCGCGACTGTAAGGCGGAATAAGGTACTGCTGCGGCCACTGCAGCGCATCGCTCATTGTTCGCGATCCTAATCAGGAAAGATCGCTCACAGAAATTAGGGCAGCGCTACGGGAAGGCCGCGCACCGGTCCCAGCAGAATGGGGCCGAACTGCCGCCAAGCCAGGAGACCGGCGAAGTCTGCAAGCCCGAGCGATCTTTTCCAGGCCTCAGGCCAACCTTCAACTCCCGCGCGAGAGGGAGCGGAGGAAAACATGAAAATCAAGATTCTACGAATTGCGTTTCTTTTCATTGCAGTCTTCGCAGTCAGCTTTTCTTCTCTGGCACAAGACAATTCAAATTCCTCCGACGCCCATCTATTTGGGAGCCTGCTGGATTCCAGCGGTGCGGCCATCGGCGGAGTGAGCGTCACCGCGCAAGTGGAGGGTGATACCACAGCGCGGGTCTGGAAGACGATTTCGTCTTCGGATGGCGCTTACAAGCTTACGATTCCACCCGGGCGCTATCGCGTCTCGTTCGAACGCTCCCCATTTGTCTCTCATCAACTTGTTTTGAACCTGGCCCCAAATCAACAGCGGACTCTGGACGTCAGTCTCAGTCTGGAGCGTCTCTCCGCAAGCGTTGTCGTTACCGCGCAAGCCGAACCCACGCTTGCTGAGCAAACCACCGCTTCAGTTTCTGTCATCCCGAAGGAAGAGATCGAGGCGCGGCAATCCGTCGCTCTCGCCGATGCCCTTCTTTTTGCGCCGGGCATTGCCATAGGCCGTACCGGACCCGAGGGTGGAACTGCTTCCATTTTTCTCAATGGTGGCAACTCAAACTTCACCAAGATTCTCGTGGATGGCGCACCCATCAATCCTCCGGGCGGCGCCGTGGATTTTTCCGATCTCACTCTCGACAACATTGACAAAGTGGAAATCGTCCGCGGCGCCGAAAGCGCCATCTACGGCACCGACGCTGTTTCAGGTGTCATTCAGCTCTTCACCCATCGTGGCTCCACGCGCTCTCCGGAATTCAGCGTCTTTGGCGAAGGCGGCAATTTCTCTTCGGGCCGCGCCGGCGCTCAACTCAGCGGTTTACTCGGCAAGTTTGACTATTCCGCCGCCACATCCTACCTGAAGACCGAGGGCCAGGGACCGAACGACGCCTTCCTGAATCGTACCCTCTCCGGCAATTTTGGTTATAGCTTCAGTGAAAACAATCAACTGCGCCTCACTCTCCGTAACAACACCAGCGATGCCGGCATCCCCGGCCAAACCATCTTCGAACCGCCGAATCTTGATCAGCAATATGCGCAGCACGTCTTCAGTTCCAGCGCCCGTTGGGATTTCTCCACCGGCAAACACTGGCGGCATCAAATCAGCGGCGGCGAATCTTATACTCGCCAGCACAGCGACAATCCTCTGCAAAGTTTTTTTGCCACAGATCCCATGGCGTTCTGCCCTCAGACCGATCCGAACGCCGTCGCAACGGCTGAATTCTGCGATTTCACCGGCGAGAGCCGCTTCCAGTACAACCGCGCCAACGTGATCGCCCAATCCAGTTACCTGCGTCCCAATTTCGCGGTAACCGGCGGCTATCAATATGAAGTCGAAAACGCTTTCCTGACCTCCATTGATGTGCCGCACGCTCGCCGCAACAATCAGGCCGGGTTTTTGGATTTTCGCTACCGGCCTCATCGCCGCATCTCTCTGAATTTCGGCGCCCGCGCCGAAGCCAACGCCTTCTTTGGCACTCGCGTCGTTCCACGCGCTGGAGCGTCTCTGGTTGCTCGTTACGGCGGCGGATTTTGGGGAGAAACTCTGTTGCGCGGTTTTTACGGCCAGGGCATCAAGGAGCCGCGCTTCGACCAAATCATCGGCGACAACTTCGGCGATTTCGGCAATCCCTCGCTCAAGCCCGAAGCGAGCAAGACCTGGACCGCTGGCCTCGAACAAAAGTTGCTTAACGATCGAATCCGCCTCACCGGCGAATACTTTTCCAGCCGCTTCTACGACATCGTTACCTTCGCCTTCTGCACCTCCTTCAACAACAACTGCAACCTTACTCTTCCGGGCTCGCCCACCGACTTCGGATATTTTTTCAATACCGACATTGCTCGGGCTCGAGGACTCAATCTCGCCGGCCAAGCCAGGTTTACCCGCTGGCTGAGCGCTGCGGGGAATTACACCTACGACGACAGCCTGGTGATCAAAGCTTCTGCTCCATTCGATCCCACCGAACTGCCCGGAAACCGTCTTCTGCGTCGGCCTCCAAATTCAGGCTCGCTCACTCTCAACGCCACCTACCGCCGTTTCGCTTTGACGATCGGCGGTTATTTCACCGGAGTTCGCACCGACTCGGACTTTCTCGGGCTCGGCTTCACAAGAAATCCCGGCTATGCTCGCCTCGACGTCGCAACGCATTACGATATTGGCGGCGGCGTCTCGCTTTACGCCCGCGCAGCCAATCTCTTCGACAAGCAATATCAGGACGCTCTGGGTTATCCGGCTCTTGGCCGTGAGGTGCGCGCCGGGGTTCGCTACACTTTCTCCGGCAGAAACTGATGTCCGCACGCGAACCCATTCTCTTCTGTTGGAGCGGCGGCAAGGACAGCGCCATGGCTCTGCACGCGCTGCTTCAGCGGAGCGACCTTCAAGTCGTCGCGCTCCTCACCACCGTCACAGAAGGCTATGAGCGCATCAGCATGCACGGCGTCCGCCGCGAACTTCTCGAGCGGCAAGCGCAATCCATCGGCCTCCCCCTGCACGAAGTTCGCATTCCGCCGCAATGTGTAAATCCAATTTACGAAGCGCGCATGGAAGCCGCGCTTCGCACCCACCTCGAAAAAGGCGTCCGAAAAGTTGCTTTCGGCGATATCTTTCTCGAAGACCTTCGCGGCTACCGCGAAAGAAATCTCGCGCGTATCGGCATGACTGCACTCTTCCCCATCTGGAAACACGACACGCGCGAACTAATCCGCTCTTTTCACGCTAATCGTTTTCGCGCCTTCGCCGTCTGCGTCGATCCCAAAATCCTCGCATCCAGTTTCGCCGGCCGCGAGCTCGACGAATCCTTCTTTCGCGATCTTCCGCCGAACGCCGATCCCTGCGGCGAAAACGGCGAGTTCCACACTTTTGTTTTCGACGGCCCTATCTTTCGTTCGCCCATTCCCGTTCGCACCGGAGAAGTCGTCCACCGGGATGGCTTTGTTTTTTGCGATATACTTGAAAAAATGGAGAAAGCAACATTATGAACACGCAATTGTCTCAAAAAGAAAATCTGCTCTATCGCACACTCCTCGCTCTCGCCATAATTGTCCTTGCCGCCGCTCTGCGCATCGCTCCCCATCCATGGAATTTCACCCCCGTCGGCGCTATGGCGCTGTTCTCGGGTGCAATCATCCGGGATCGCCGTCTTGCGTTTCTCTTTCCCCTCCTTGCGCTCTTTGCCGGCGACATCTTCGTCGGCTTCCATAAACTGATGCCCATCGTCTACGCCAGTTTTCTCGTCAGCGTCGCCATTGGTTTCTGGCTGCGCAAACGTCGCGGCGTTGCGCGCATCGGCACTGCCACCCTCGTTGGCGCCATCCAGTTTTTCCTTGTCACCAATTTTGCCGTTTGGGCGCTTGGCCTCTCCTATCCGCGCAATAGCGCGGGCTTGCTTGCCTGCTACGCCGCTGGAGTTCCGTTCTTCTGGAACACTCTCGTCGGCGACGCCTTCTATGCCACCCTCTTTTTTGGAGGATTTGCTCTGGCGGAGCGCCTTTTCCCCGCCTTTCGCGAGCCATCTTTCGAAAAAGCGTAAGCTGCCTGGCCGGCTCCGCAGCCATCTCATCCCCATCCGGCCTGATGCTATAATTCTTGCTCCACCATGGCGAAATCAGCTCCAGAGGCGGCGGCCATCGCCCCCGAAGTGCTCGCGAAATACGAGACCGTCATCGGTCTGGAAGTCCACGTCCAGCTTCTGACGAAATCCAAGATTTTCTGCGGCTGTTCGACCCGTTTCGGCGATCCGCCGAATACGAACGTTTGCCCCGTCTGCCTCGGTCTGCCGGGCACGCTGCCTGTCTTGAACAAACGCGCCGTCGAGCTGGGCATGCGCGCCTCGCTCGCGCTCAACTGCACCGTTCACGAACATTCTCGCTTTGCCCGCAAAAATTATTTCTATCCCGATCTACCCAAGGGCTATCAAATCTCGCAGTACGAACTGCCCCTCGCCACAGGCGGCTGGCTCGAAATTAATCACGACGGCGCGAAAAAGCGCATCGGGATCACGCGTCTTCACCTCGAAGAAGACGCCGCCAAAAATCTTCACGAAGGCTTCTCCCAATCCGCTACCAAGGCCTACATCGACTACAACCGTTGCGGCACGCCGCTCAGCGAAATCGTCTCCGAACCGGACATGCGGACGCCCGAAGAAGCTTACGCCTACCTCACCACGCTCCGCCAAATCATGCTCTACACCGGCGTCAGCGATTGCAACATGGAAGAGGGCTCGCTCCGCTGCGATGCCAACGTCAGCGTCCGCCTCCGCGGCGCAAAGGGATTTGGCACCAAGGTCGAAGTCAAAAATCTTAATTCCTTCCGCTATCTCCAAAAAGCCCTCGAATTCGAAATCGAGCGCCACATCGGCGTCCTCGAATCCGGCGGCCGCATTTCCCAGGAAACGCGTCTCTGGGATCAAACCGAATCCTGTTCCGTTTCCATGCGCTCGAAAGAAAAAGCCCACGACTACCGGTATTTCCCCGAGCCGGATCTTCTACCCGTCCACGTCAGCTCCGCCTGGCGCGAAGACGTTCGCCGCGGCCTCCCCGAACTCCCCGAAGCCAAGCGCGCCCGCTTCATCTCTTCCTATGGTCTAACACCCTACGACGCCGATCTTCTTACTGGCAGTCAGGCGCTCGCCGATTATTTTGAATCGGTAGCCAAGGCCGGGGCACCCGCTAAGTCCGCCGCCAACTGGATTCAGACCGAACTTCTCCGCCGTCTGAATGATTCCGGCAAGGAAATCGACGCCAGTCCAGTTTCGCCCGCCGCTCTCGCCGAACTCCTCACGCTCGTCGAGTCTGGCAAGCTCACCGCCGCGGTCGCCAAAAAAGTTTTCGCCACAATGTTCGACACCGGCCGCGGCGCATCCGAAATCGTCGCCGCCGAAGGCCTCGGCGCTCAAGTGGACATCTCCGCCATCGAGCAGGCCGCTCGCGAAATCATCGCCAAAAATCCTGACAACGTCGCCAAATTCAAATCTGGCAACGAAGGCGTCTTCAAATTTTTCGTCGGCCAGGTGATGCGCGCCACGCGCGGCCAGGCCAATCCCCAGGCTGTTAACGACATCTTGCGAAAGCTGCTAACCTGATCGCACGACGAAGCGCCTAGTGAGACGTAGCGTCGGGCTTTAGCCCGGCATCTTCATAGTTGTTTAAAAGGTTGTAACTCGGGCCCGAGTGTTCTGTTACCGAAACTCGAATCGCGAAGGTGAACACATGCTCAAAGTAGGCGACAAAGCCCCCGCATTCCGATTGAAAAATGACGCCGGCAACGACGTCTCCCTCTCTGACTTCCGCGGCAAGCGCGTCGTGCTCTTTTTCTTTCCGAAAGCCAACACTTCCGGTTGAACGATCGAAGCGTCCGAGTTTCGTGACGCAAAAAAGCAGTTCGACAAGCTGGGCGTGGTCATCCTCGGCATGAGCGGCGATTCGGTCAAGGCCCAAGCCTCTTTCAAAGCCAAGTACAAACTTAACTTCGACCTCCTTAGCGATGCCGATCTTAAAACGATCGAAGCTTTCGGCTCACGCCGCATGAAAAAGTTCCTCGGCCGCTCGTTCCTGGGCATCGTGCGCAGCTCTTTCCTCATCGGTCCGGACGCCAAGCTCGAACACATCTGGGACAACGTCCGGGCGAAAGGCCATGCCGCCGAGGTCCTTGCCATAGTGTCGAAAATGTAGGGTCATCCTTCCGAGGATGACCCTACATTTTCGACCAGTGTTCGTGCCCCGGTAAATCGCCATTCAGAGGTGAAACACAGACTCTTCCGAGCCTCGCTCCACCGGCTCGATAAAAAGATTGTCGATTAGCCGCGTCTTTCCGATAAACACCGCCAGCACCGCATAGCTCGGCCGCGCCACGCGCACCACGGACTCAAACGTATCCGCGCTTACAATCTCCGCATAATCGACGTTAGCCAGTTTTTCCGCCTCAATCGTGCGCCGCATCACCGTTTGCAGTTCCAGAGCGTCGCGCACGCCTGCAGATAACTCATTTCGCGCCGCCACAAGCGCCCGGTGCAAAACAGTCGCAGCCTTTCGTTCCTCAACGGTCAAGTAAGCATTCCTCGAAGAAAGCGCCAGCCCGTCCGCCTCCCGCACAATCGGGCACACCACGATCTCCGCATCCAAATTCAAATCCCGCGCCATCTCGCTGATGATGCGCACCTGCTGCGCATCTTTTCTCCCAAAATACGCAAAGTTCGGCTGTACGATCTCAAACAATTTCAGCACTACGGTAGCCACTCCACGGAAGTGCCCCGGCCGCGAACGTCCTTCCAGCCGCTCGCTGATTCCCTCGACATTTACGTACGTCCGGAATCCATCCGGATACACATCCGTCGTCTCCGGCGCGAACAACGCATCAACGCCCACTGCCGCCAGCTTCTCCCCGTCCTTCTTCAAATCGCGTGGATACTTTTTGTAGTCTTCCTTCGGCCCAAACTGCTTTGGGTTCACAAACACCGACGCAATCACTCGCGAACACTCTTGCCGCGCCCGCTTCACCAGCGCCGTGTGTCCTTCATGGAGCGCTCCCATCGTCGGCACCAGTCCGATGACAAGCCCCTCCGTTCGCGCCGCTCGCGCGTATTCCTTCATCCAGGCTATTGTTCGGATTATTTCCACGCTGCAAGTAGCACAGACTTCAGTCTGTGCATTCCCGGAGTCTCGCTGCTGCTTTCTGCTATCCCTTGCTTGAACTCCTGAACCTTGAACTTCTTTTATGCGCTCGCCGCCGTTGCGCGTTCACGGTAAAAATGCATCAAGTCCGTCAAGATCGGCTGTGCTCCAAGCTGCCGCAGCAGCGTTGTAACCTGTCCGCGGTGGTACGTCCCATGATTCACCACATGCTGCATCGATTGCCACAGCGGATTGCGATACACGCCGAACTTCAGCGTCTTATACTCCATCACGCGGTTCAAATCTTCCTGCGACAATTTCCCCACGAACGCCAGCAGCCTCGCCTCCTGTTCCGCCCATTTCGTTCGCAAACTCGCCACACTCGTGTACTCCGCCGCATCCGGCAACGACGCCGGCGACCGCCCCTGAAACCGCTCCAGCCAGACCCATTCCGCGCCGCAGATATGCGCCAGCGTATCCCGTACCGACGCAAAGCTCGAACCCATCGGCTTGGTGAACTGTTCGCCAGTCAAACCCGCCGCCGCATCAAGCGAACGGTGATTCGCCCACGCGTTGTAGTCATACAGCACCTTCATCTCTTCCGGCGTCATGACTTCCCCCAATCAGCTCCCCCGCAAAGTGCGGCGTGCCGCACGATGTGCTGTATATTGTCATTTCGAGCGTAGCGAGGAATCCGCTTTTTCTTCTAACTCCTAACCTCCAACTTCTGAAATTCACCAATCCCCGTCTGTATTGACGGGCGCCTCTTTCTCCTCTTTCGCCGTTTGCGCCGCGTGGTAGGACTCCCCATCCGAAGGGAACGTCCCTCCGCGCACGTCCTCGCAATACTCCCGCGCCGCTCTTGCGATGATCTTCCCCACGTCCGCATACTTCCGCGCAAATTTTGGCGTCGCTCCAAAGGTCAATCCCAGCAAATCATGAATCACCAGAATCTGTCCGTCGCACTCCGGCCCTGCGCCGATCCCAATCGTCGGAATCCGCAATTCGCGTGTGATCTGCGCCGCCAGTTCTCGCGGCACTGCTTCCAGCACCACAGCAAACGCTCCTGCCGCCTCCACCGCGCGCGCGTCGCGCAGCAACTGTTCCGCCGCGTCCACCGTCTTGCCCTGCACGCGATATCCGCCCAGCGCATTCACCGACTGCGGCGTCAATCCCACGTGCCCCATGACCGGGATCTCCGCCTCCGTCAGCCGCACAATCAGTTCCAGGCGCCGCTCGCCGCCTTCCACCTTCACCGCTTCCGCGCCCGCCTCTTTCACGAACCGCACCGCGTTCCGCAGCGACTCCGCCGTATCCGTGTGATAGCTGCCGTATGGCATGTCGGACACCACCAGCGCTCGCCGCGTCCCACGCCTCACCGCCCGCGTGTGGTGCAGCATCTCCTCGATCGTAACCGGCAGCGTGCTCTCGTATCCCAGCACAACCATGCTCAGCGAGTCGCCCACAAGCAGCACGTCCACCCCCGCCTCATCCAGCAGCCGTGCCGTCGGGTAGTCGTACGCCGTCAAACAGGTAATTTTCCGTGATTTGGTTTGGGAAGCCGCAACGGAAGATTTCCGCTGCAGAAGTTCGGGCACGGTGATCTTCCCGACGCCCGATTGGGGAACAACGCTCATGCTGGCCTCCGGTGCCGTTCCCTTACCGCGGGATACAGCCCTGTACCTCACTTCCTTCCAAGGCTACCAAATCCTCCCCACTCTTGACTATAGCCTGCTGAAATTTTTGCTAGCCGCAAATTTTCCTTGAATCATTCCAAATCTTTAGCTACCATTTTTGTTGCACAAATCCATGTTCGACCTGCGGGAGCCAACTCCCGCTTTTACTTTTTCTGGGGCGTCGATTCGGGCTCCCTCGCTACCCTTGATAGCCTATCCGAATTGCCGAAAACAGCCACCACTCGGCCTTTTGGAGTAATTATGTTTACTTTCAACTCTTTTAAAATCAACACTTGCAGAATCGCTCGTAAGTATTGATTATAAAAGACTTGCAAATATACTAAGCGCTTTAGAATCAATATTTACAAAAAGCAGGGGGTGGGGTACGGCGATGTTTTGCATCCCGCAGGCTCAATGGTGCCCGGCCCTAAGAGTTTCAGCCAGGTCTCCTCTTACTTCCTATAATCCTGGAGGCTTCTCGTCAACGACGGCAAACGCCCGTTCCAGCGCCAGCCCGGCTCGCCCGATCGTGCCTTCCTCGAAGAGCCGCCCGATCAATGTTATTCCATGCGGCACGCGCCTCGGCGGCGAAAATTTCGGCAACGGCCGACTAGGATCCGGCGCCCAATCCGTCCGCGCCTCGGAAACCTCGACAAATCCCGCGCGCATGGTGAGCGAAGGATGCCCCGTGAAGTTCGTAATCGTCAGCATCTCGTCGCGCAGCGACGGCACCAGGAGTATGTCCACTTGCGAAAAAACGCGCGCTATCTCGTTCGCCACTTTTCTCCGCAGACGGTCCGCCTGCACGAAATCCACCGCCGAAAGAAATCGCGACTGCCGAAAAATATTCGGCCACGCGTCGTACGTCTGCACCTTCAATTCGTCGACCGCGTGGTCCAGCGTAATCTCCTCGAAGGCCGCCGCGCCTTCGGCGAACAAAATCACGTCGAGCGAATCGTAGGGCCATTCCGGAATGCTCACCTCTACTGGAACCATGCCAACTTTTTTCACCGTCTCCAGCGCCGCACGGTCCACTTCCGTTGCGGGACTCTCGTTCATCCACTTCGGAAAATATCCCACGCGCAATCCCTGCACGCTCGCATTGGAATCGAAGTCCAGTCGGCTGTGCACGCTCGAAACATCTCCCGCGTCCGGCCCGGAAATCGCTTGCAGCACGAGCATGGCATCCTCGACGCTGCGCGTCATCGGCCCAAGCTTGTCCAGCGACCAGCACAGCGTCATCGCTCCCGTTCGCGCCACGCGCCCGTATGTCGGCCGCAAGCCGGTCAATCCGCAGCGCATGCTCGGCCCTATGATGCTCCCTCCCGTTTCGCTCCCGATGGCGAAGGCTACGAGTCCCGCCGCGGTCGCCGCACCCGGTCCCGCGCTCGAGCCCGACGATCCTTCCTCCAGAAGCCACGGATTCATTGTCTGCCCGCCGAACCAGATGTCATTCAGCGCCAGCGCGCCCAGGCTCAGCTTCGCCACCAGGACCGCGCCCGCGTCGTGCAAGCGCTTCACGACTGCCGCGTCTTTTGCGGGCACTCGATCGCGGAACGGCTCCGCTCCGTACGTCGTCGGAATCCCTGCCGTGTCCAGCAAATCTTTCGCGCCCCAGGGAATCCCGTGCAGCGGCCCGCGATATTTTCCCGCGGCAATTTCCGCATCCGCTTTCTTTGCCTGCGCCAGCGCCAGTTCGCGCGTCAACGTAATCACGCAACGCAGCTTCGGATTGTATTTCTCGAGCCGCTCCAGATAGATCCTAGTCAGCCGCTCAGACGTAATCTTGCGCGTCTCCATCCATCTCGAAAGTCGCGTCACCGATGCAAATGCGATATCCTCGTCCTGCGCCGGCAATTCTCCCGCGCTCTTTGCGGTGCGAACGAATCGTTGTCGTTCAGGGCCGCGTTTCTGTCCCGGTAAAATTGGATCCCACTTCGAGTACGGTGCCACTGCAGCCTCGATCGCCACTTTTCGCGGTCCTGTCCGCCGCTCGTACAGCCCGGCCATGTTGCCGCGCCAACTCGATGCCACCATCGCGCGTTCGGCCGCGCCCATTTCTACTTGCACCACCTTCTCCGCTTCGGCGAACGTTTCTGCTGAAACTTCCGGTCCCACGGCCGGTCCCGTCCCAAAGGCCGGAGGCGTCCCCGCCGGCGGTTCTGTCGGTTTTTGCTGCTGCTGCGTGCCCACAATCGCCGCGCCCATCAAGCCCAGCGATGTGTTGGTCAAAAATTCCCGCCGCGTTCTTGCCATGTTTCCTCCAGCCGGCATTTTACCCGCCAATCGACCCAAATCGTGCGTGGTGCCGATGTTCGCACAAATGCGTGCCAAAGCTTACATTTCCTGCTTTTCTTCTGGAATCTTTGGCCGCAGCCCATTAGCATCGCCCTTTCTTCTTGGGAGGTAATCGTGAAGAAGGATTTGGCGCTCGCCCTTCGCAAGAAATCCCTATGGACTAGTTTTATGTTTGTCCTTGCGCTCGCACTGGTTCCCTTCGCCGTTTCTCAGACTTCGGCTGGCCCCGCTCCCGATGAGACCACGGTTAGCCGGCGCGTTGATTCGCTCCTGAAGGAAATGACTATCGACGAGAAAATTGGGCAGCTCAGCCAGCTCTTCGATTTTGCCAAATCCAAGAACATTGACGACGCCGTCTCCAGCGGCCACGTCGGCTCACTCCTCTTCGTCACCGATCCCGCCGAAGTCAACCGACTCCAGCACCTCGCCGTCGAGCACACCCGTCTCCACATTCCCCTCCTCTTCGGCTTCGATGTCATTCACGGCTTTCGCACGATTTTTCCCGTGCCCATCGCCATGGCCGCTTCTTGGGATCCTGCCGCTGTCACACAGGCTCAGACCATCGCCGCAAAAGAAGCGCGCTCTGTGGGTATCGATTGGGCTTTTGCTCCGATGCTGGACATCGCTCGCGACCCGCGCTGGGGCCGCATCGTCGAAGGCTCTGGCGAAGATCCGTATCTTGGTTCGGCCATGGCGGCCGCACAGGTTCGTGGATTTCAGGGTGACTTCATCGGTGCGCCTGATCACATCCTCGCTTGCATGAAACATTTCGCGGGCTACGGTGCCGCAGTAGGTGGCCGCGACTACGATGAAGCCTACCTTCCCGAGACTCTCCTCTACAACGTTTACCTCGCCCCATTTCATGCCGCCGTTAAAGCCGGCATCGGTTCCGCCATGAGCGCCTACCTCGATTTGAACGACGTCCCCGCCACCGGCAATCGCTGGCTTCTTCATGACGTCCTACGCGATCAGTGGAAATTTACCGGCTTTGTCGTTAGCGATGCCAACTCCGTGAAGAGCCTCGAAAAACATGGCTTCGCAAAGGATGTCGACGAAGCTGGACTCGCCGCGTTCAACGCGGGGGTCAACATGGAAATGGCCATCGGGTTCACCGCCTTTTCCAAAAGCCTTCCTGCTGCGGTTCAGCGCGGCGAAATCACCGGCCAACAAATCGATGACGCCGTCCGCCCTATCCTTGAAATGAAAATCCGCCTCGGACTTTTTGATCATCCCTATGTGGACGTGGATCGCTCCCGCCAAATTCTCTCCACGCCGGAGCATCGGACCGCCGAGCGCCTCACAGCCGAGCGTACTGCCGTGCTCCTTCGGAATGAGGGCCATCTTCTGCCGTTGAACAAGTCCGCTTACAAGAAAATTGCCGTCATTGGCCCGCTCGCCGATTCGCAAATCGACACCATCGGCTCCTGGGCATTTCAGGAAGATCTCCCGGAAACGGTTACCGTCCTGGCGGGCCTCCGCAATAAACTCGGCTCACAGGCCGAGCTCAGTTACGCCCCCGGCGTTCAGATTCGGCGGACGTTTCCATCATTTTTCGACGCAATCTTCCACTTGAAGGCTGCGCCCGTCTGGACTCCAGAACAAGCAAAAGACGAAATGTCCAAGGCGGTCACCCTCGCGCGCTCCTCCGACCTCACGATTCTCGTGCTCGGGGAAGCGCAGAATATGAGCGGCGAGGCGGCCTCACGCGAATCCCTCGATCTTCCCGGCCGCGAGGAGCAGCTTCTCGAGTCGGTTGCCGCGACGGGTAAACCGGCCGTACTTGTTCTAATGAATGGCCGCCCTCTCAACATCAAGTGGGGTGCACAACACGTGCCGGCAATTCTCGAAGCCTGGTACCCCGGCACACAGGGCGGCAGCGCCGTCGCTAATCTACTTTTCGGCGACGCCATCCCCGGAGGCAAGCTTCCCGTCACCTGGCCGCGTGACGTTGGCCAGCTACCGATCTATTACGCGCACAACACGACCCAATCTCCGGAAAATCAAGGCAAGCGTTACTGGGACGAAGAGAGCACGCCGCTTTATCCGTTCGGTTATGGTCTCAGCTATTCCACGTTTAGCTTTTCAAATTTAAAACTGGACCGGGCCGAGATCAAGCCCGGCGAAACAATTCATGTTTCCATCGACGTCGATAATACCGGCTCCTCCTCTGCCGATGAAGTCGCCCAGCTCTACATTCATCAGCGGTACGGCAGCACCTCGCGTCCCGTGCGCGAACTGAAAGGCTTCGAGCGCATCACGCTCGCTTCGCATGAAAAAAAGACCGTCCACTTTTCCCTTGGAAATGATGAGTTGACTTACTGGAGCACCGCAAAGAAAGACTGGGTCGAAGAACCCGCCGCTTTCGACATTTGGGTTGGCGGCAATTCCAAGGCGGAACTTCACTCCACGTTTGTAATTGCAAAATAGGTTAGCGCTCAATCCTCAGTTCGCCGGGACGTGCCGCACCGGTGTCGCCTGCGAACCCGGCCCAGGTTCCGGCACAGGCTTCGGCATCTCCGAATCCTTGAAGCGCGGCATCATGTCGTCGGCCATCGCCACTGCGTACACCGCCGAAGCAATCTCGACCGCGCCTTCTCTCACGTCTTCTTCATAAATTCGCTCATAGGTATCCAAATTCGTGTGATGCGTGAACGAACCATAATCAAACGCGTCCTGCGCCAGCCCGATTCCCGGCAGCCCGGCGTTG
The DNA here is from genome assembly GCA_035576885.1 of Candidatus Acidiferrum sp. GTDB lineage: Bacteria > Acidobacteriota > Terriglobia > Acidiferrales > UBA7541 > Acidiferrum. Next base: position 14,950 of record DATLVZ010000053.1, read on the forward strand.
TTAAACGAAGTGCTGTCCGTTCCTCCCGTCCTGCGGCTGTCGCTTTTGAGGACTCCCATGAATCCCCATTCTTCAAATGGCATCATCGCCTCGCGAACCATGTCCGCCGCCGCCTCGGGACCAAAGACTCCCGCGCCTCGCGGCTTCCCCGTGCCGGAATCGATGTTGAAATACGCGTCCAATTTCGCGTACTCCGGCTTTTGGTTTTCAAAACTTCCAAAATGCTGCTGCACGTATGCGAGCGATCCCAGCAATCCTTCTTCCTCCCCGCTCCACAACGCGATGCGGATCGTCCTCCGAGGCTTCACGTGCAGCGCCGTCAGAATCCGCACCGCCTCGAGCATCATCGAAGAACCGATGCCGTTGTCGGTCGCGCCCGTGGCGTCGTGCCACGAATCGTAATGTCCGCCGAGCATTACGATTTCATCCTTCTTGTCCGTGCCCAGAATTTCGCCAATCGCGTTATACGCGGTCGTGCCCTCGGGATATTCCTTGTTCTGGATGTTGATGCGCAGCGTTACCGGAGTTCCATCGTTCATGATTCGCGAGATTCGCCCGTAGTCTTCATTTCGCATCACCAGGGTCGGCACGGCGCGAGACCAGTCATACGTGCCGTTTTGCTGCGCGATGATGATTCCATGCGCGCGGCCTGCATCGTTCACGCGCACCAGTGCGCCATTGTCCACAAGGAATTGATCCACTTGTCTCGACACTTCTTGTCGCGTCAGCTGCCCTTCCGGCAATTTCGGCTGCTCGGGGAAGCGGAACGGGCGCGGATTTTTCGCATCGAAGCGCGACTTCCATTCGTCTTCGGGACGCCGCATCGCTGCCGGGTTCATGTCCTCCGCAACATCGACGTGCCGGCCAACGAACACGATGGCACCGTGGATCTTGTCCTTCACTGAATTCAGATAGGCATCGAGTTCAGCTTGTGTCGGCTGTTTCGGCTCCGCGGGCTTTGAGGCTGCAGGCATCGGCGGAGCCGCCCATTTTGGTTCCGGTGGAGGCGGAGCGCCTCCGAAAAAGTTGAAGCCGCCACCTGTGGGCGGGGCTAGTCCCGGCGGATCGAGCCGCACGACCTGCGCTGTGACGACTCCGTTCGTGCTCGGAGTCCATGCCAGCGGCTTCACCATCAATTCTCCGTGGAAAGGCGCAACTGCCTCCGCCAAGAGCTCCATGTTTTCCCAACCGGGCACCGGTGTTGCGGCGCTCGGCGGCTGAAACGTCCACGGCTCCAGGTGCGTGTTCGAGAGTCCCCACGACTTCATCGTCTGGACGGCCCAGTCGTCCGCCGCCTTCAGATTTGGAGTGCCTGTTACGCGCGGACCATACACATCGGCCACTTCATGAATGATCCACATGATTTTCGAGTGGTTCGTCTCTTCCGCGCGGATCTGCGCGTACATCCCGGAAAGGCCCGGAGCTTGCGCCGGCAAAGGCATGGCCGCCAGCAGCAAAATACCCAACACAATTCCACACAGTCTCTTCACGGTACCACCCCGATGTCTCAAATTTTCGCCCGCAATTCTCCGCTGCTATCCTGGGTCGCCCGTCAATATACGCTCGCAAGCGCGCCCAGGCAATGCGCCCGCCCCATTTTCGCTGCGGACTATTTCTGAACAAAGATAGGGAGCCGCTGCTTTTTGCTCCAGCCGGAGCTAGGAAGCCGCGGCGCAGACTCGTTCAGTTCGTTTCGAATTTCCGTTCTTGCATTTTTTAATCGTGTCCCAGCCTCCGAGCTCGAGCGCGACGCTCATGCATGCATCGCGCAATTTGTCAGCACAAGCTCGATTGGCCAGGGCGCGCGCCACGACCATTCCTCCCACGCACAGGGCGGCGATTGCCTGAGCAGAGTCTCGACGTGCCAACTTCCGCACGGACATGCTGCGCTCCAGAACGCTGGCCATCGCTTGGAACACTGTCTCGAACGCGAGCTTTGTGTTTGCGCTGCTGCGCGCCACGTCGGTTGGCAACGCCGTCATCGGGCAGGAATTTTCCACGTCCTCAAAATGCTGACGGGACAAATAAGCACGCACCACTTGCGGCCCTACGTCGTTGGAGGCTAAGTCCACTTCCACTCCTTCCCAGCAACTCTTCCATTCGGGGTCCGTAAAGAAGCACCCCAAGACCTCCACATACAAATCGCTCTTACTCTCGAAGTAGCTGTAGAATCCGCCGTGCGTGAGGCCTGCGCCAGCCATGATCTGGCTAAGAGAAACATTGTCAAAGCCATGCCGGTTGAACAGCCTCCGCGCGCTCTGCACGATCTTCTTCTTAACCTCGTTGCGGTGCCCTTTGGGATAAGGCATGGCTTCCCCCTCGTTCCTGATGCGCCGAAGTATCGCCCAAAGAGCATTCTCTTCTCCAGCAAAATATTATCTTGAACATATTTTGGGGCCATGCTTCCATGCTCTCCCGGATGAGCAAGAAAATGATCTCGGAGAATCAGGAGGACGACCATGCGCAACACGAAGTATCTTTATTCACCCGCAACAAATCCCACGCGGCGCCAGGCAATTGCCGGTGTGGCTTTGGCGCTCGGTAGCTTAGGATTGGGTTCCGCCGAAGCGCTGGGAGCTACCACGGAGAATATTTCTCATACGGCCGAATCCATTCACGACGAAACAGTTTTCAAAGCCACCCGCAAGATCGTCTATGAAGCGCTTACTGAAGCCAAACAATTCCATAAGGTCATGCAGCTGAGTGCTGCCGTGAAGTCCGGCATGGCGCCGGACAATGTTGCGGCGGAAATCAAGAACGAAGCGGGCGGTGCATTCTCACTCTTCGGCGGCCATATTTCTGGCCGGAACATCGAACTCGTGCCGAACGAACGAATTGTCCAGGCTTGGCGAGCCGGAAGCTGGGATCCTGGTATCTATTCGATTGCGAGGTTTGAACTCGTCGAGCAAGGCGCTGAAACCAAGATTGTCTTTGACCACACGGGATTTCCCAAAGGCGATGCGGAGCACCTTGCAGAGGGATGGAGAGTCAACTACTGGGAGCCTCTTGCGAAATTTTTGGCCCAGCCCTAGCGCTGAGCGGGACTTCTCCCAGAGCAAAATCTCACAGCCGGTTTGCAACTAAGTGCTCTTTGGCGCTTGCGCTCGCCCTTTCCACACTCCGCCTTTGCCCATCCAATAGCGCACGGCGGATAGCCACGTCGCGTAGGAATAAAACGTCGCCGTCAGCGGCAAGAGCAGCGCCCAGGCCGGCGAAAGCCGATAGAAACGCACGGTGGGAAGGAACGAGAGAGTCATCAGAAGCCACGCCAGCAAACCAAGCAATCTTGCGGTTGAATCATGTGCGAACAGGAGCATCACGGGAGCCAGATATGTCAAAAACATACCAGCCAGCGTGCCGGCTAGGAACAGAGTCGAGTAACGCAGTTGCGTGAACGCCGTTCTTGCGATTAGATCCAGGATTTCACTCCACGTACCGTAGATACGCAAGCTCACGCTCTTTTGTGTGAGTCCCATCCAGACGCGACCGCCGCTTTGCTTGACAGTATGTGCGAGGGCGCAATCGTCGATGACTTCGCCGCGGATCGCCGCGAAGCCGCCGATCCGCTCAAGGGCTTCTCGTCTTAACAAAATGCAGCCGCCCGCGGCGCCAGCCGTGCTCAAGTCCTCGTCCACGATCCATTGGGGCGGATAGAGCATCAGGAAGAAATAGAGAAACGCGGGGATCAGAGCGCGCTCCGGCTGAGTTTTCGCTTGAAGCAGTACCATGAGGGAAGCGAGGTCGAGCTTGTTGTGGGCGGCACGGGCCACTAGCCTGCGCAGGGTGTCGGGCGAATGAGCGATGTCGGCGTCTGTGAACCAGAAGAATGCGGGGACTTCGGCGGCGGTACTGACAACTGCTTCGTGCAACGCCCAGAGTTTCCCAGTCCAACCTGCGGGGAGGGCCGAGGCGGTGACGACTCGGACTTTTTCGTCCGCGCCATGTTCCATAGAAACCCGACGTGCGATGGCGGCCGTCGCGTCATCGCTGTGATCGTCCACGACGACGATGGAAAGTGCGCCGGGATAATCCTGGTTCACGAGGCTTGCGACCACTTTGCCAATGGTCTCTGCTTCATTTCTCGCGGGAATTATAGCGACTATTTTCGGCCAAACGTCCGGTAGGTCTATGCGGTCATTATCCGCATCGAGTTTCTTAACGCGCCAGAACGAGCCACGCCCGAAAAACAGGTGCAACCAGATAGCAAGGGTGACGATGCCGAGGATGTCCGTCCAGTGCGGATGAAAAAGCGCCGTCATCGAAGGCGGAAATTGTGAACGAACGAGAGCTGCAGGAAGCTAAGCAAGATCTTCCGCGCGAATCGGCAAGCGGCGGAGGCGGAGCTGCTTTGTCGATTTGCGAGTAGCGTTGAAAATCGCATTGCACAGGGCCGGCGCAATCACGGGAACCGTGGGCTCCCCAATGCCGGTCGGCTTCTCTACGCTCTCCACCAAGTAGACCTCGATCGGCGGAGCTTCGTTCATGCGGAGCATGTGGTAGTCGTTGAAATTGGATTGCACGACACGGCCGCCCTCGACCGTGATGGCGTCCTTGAGCGTGGCCGTGAGCGCGTAGATGGCGGCGCTTTCGACTTGCGCGCGGACGCCGTTGGGATTTACAACGCGGCCGCAATCGACGGCGCAAACCAGGCGCTTGATCTTCAAGTCGCGCGGCTGCCAAGAAACTTCCGCGACTGCCGCAACGTAGGAATCGAACGAATAGAATCCGGCGATGCCGCGACCCTCGGTGTCCGGCAGAGTTTTGCCCCACGATGCTTTGTCGGCGGCCAGTTGCAGGACGCCTTTCAAGCGGGCGGTATCAAGGGGCGGAGAGTCCGGCTGTCCTCCAAACTGTGGCATTTTGCGAGATTCGCCAATCAGCTTTAACCGAAACGCCAGCGGGTCTTGTCCGGCCGCGGCCGCAAGTTCGTCGACAAAGCTCTCGACGACGAAACCGCTGCTGGAATGTTCCACCGAGCGCCACCAGGCGCGGGGAGCGCTGGAATGCGCCAGCGTGTACTCGATCCGAATATTCGGAGATTTGTACGGGACCGTTGCGCCGGTGCCGAATTCGCCTTGGCCGTTGTCTTCTTCGCCTTTCGCACTCCACTTGGCCGCGATCGAGGTTGAAGTCTGGAAATGCTTCCAAGCGGCGAGATTCCCGTCCGCCTCCACGATGCCTTGGCATTTGTGATACGACGCGGGGCGATAAAAATCATGGTGCATATCGTCTTCGCGAGTCCACAGGACCATGACGGGCTTGCCCGACTTTTTCGCGACTTGCGCCGCTTCCATCACGAAGTCGGCTTGATAGCGCCGGCCGAAGCCGCCGCCCATCAGCGTGGTATGCACGGTAACCTTTTCGGGCGGGAGTTTTGCGGCTTCGGCGATGACGCCTTGCGCCCACTGCGGCGCTTGCGTCGGGACCCAGGCTTCGGCGCGGTCCGATTGTATGTGCACGGTGCAATTCATCGGTTCCATGCAAACGTGCGCGGCAAAGGGAAGCTCGTAAACGGCTTCCAATTTTTTTGAGGCCGCAGCAAGGATGGCATCGGCGTCGCCTTCGTTCCTGATGACGCTTCCGGGTTTCGCGGCAGCGTTGGCGACGAATTGATTGTGCAATTCTTCGCTGGATTCCTTCGCCGCAGCGCCTTCGTCCCATTTTACTTCGAGGGCTTTGCGACCCTGGATGGCGGCCCAGGAATTGTCGGCGAGGACGGCTACGCCGCCGGTTGTGGACGCGCCACGGCCACTGGTCTCGATCTGGAAGACGTCACGCACGCCCGGGACGGCTTTGGCTTTCGCGGCGTCGAACGAGGCAACTTTGCCGTAAAAAACAGGACAACGTGCAATCACAGCGTAGAGCAATCCATCGGGACGCGAATCGATACCGAATTTTGCTGTGCCGTTTGCCTTTTCAGCGGCGTCAACGCGATGCGTGTCGTGCCCGAGGATGGTGAAGTCGCGCGAATTTTTCAGCGCAACGTCCTTGAAATTGGGAATCGGGAGCAGCGCTGCGTCGGCGACGAGCTCGCCATAACTGTAGGAGCGCTCGGGATGACCGTGAACGACGTAGCCGTTCTGTGCTTTGCACGTGTCGGTACCGACTTCCCATTTTTTCGCAGCAGCCGCGATGAGCATTTCACGCGCAGCGGCGCCCGCCTGGCGCAACGGCAGCCAGGAGCCAGCGACGCTGCCGCTGCCGCCCGTGCCGAGATCATAGACTTTAGGATCCGTGGGCGCCTGCTCAACGCTCACCTTGTTCCAGTCGAGATAAAGCTCTTCGGCAAGAATCATGGGCAGCGCCGTCATGATGCCCTGGCCCATCTCGGACTTGGCGAGGATGAGCGTGACGTGGTTGTCGGGAGTAATGCGCACCCAGGCGTTCAAGGGGTTGATGGGCGGCTTCTCCTGTGCCTGACCGGGATCGGAAGAAGAGTGCGCAGGGAGATGAAAGCCGATGAGCAATGCGGCGCCGCCCGCTGCGCTCGTTTTCAGAAAAGTCCGGCGATCCAGAGATTTAAGCTCGGTGGAAATATGAGTTGCCATGGGCTTACTCCTACTACGGATTTTCGCGAAACATCCGGGCGTGGTTTATGACGTTAGGCTTTGGTGCCGGCGGCGCGATGGATGGCCTTGCGGATGCGCTGATAGGTGCCGCAGCGGCAGATATTGCCGCTCATGGCGTCGTCGATTTCGGCGTCGGTAGGCTTTGGTTTTTTCGCGAGCAGCGCGACCGCGGACATGATTTGGCCAGACTGGCAGTAGCCGCACTGCGGAACATCTTCTTCAATCCAGGCTTTCTGGACGGGGTGACTGCCATCGGCGGAAAGACCTTCGATGGTAGTGACCTTTTTCCCGGCGACATTGGCAATCGGCAACATGCAGGAGCGCGACGCTTCTCCGTTGATGTGGACCGTACAGGCGCCGCACTGCATGATGCCACAGCCGAATTTCGTCCCGGTCATATTCAGGACGTCGCGCAGCACCCATAGCAATGGCATATCCGGGCTAACATCGGTCAAAGTCTGGGACTTTCCGTTTAAGGTGAAAGTGATGGCCATGGGGTCCTCCTCAGGTAGAACGGTATCGTACAACAACCGGGCATCGTTTGAAAATGTTCGGGACTTGGTCAAGCGGCTCAATGTCCGGTAACCCGACTGACCGGGCATTGTCGCTTTGTTGCGCTACAAGGTCGAATTAACTTAGTGGTTTTTTTGTTCGGCCTTCAAATAAGCCTAGGTCGATCGTCGAGCGCAAAGACTGGATTGACTGAACTCCGAGGTAGCAACTCAGACGCTTATCAACGCACAATTCGCCCGTTTCATACGGCCGGCGTTACATTTGAGACTGTTATTTTACGCGATGAAATTCCACAAACTCGCGGCCGTGGTACAGGCGGTAATTCCCAGCCCCAGAGCTCGGCGTAAACTGGAGCGGCACTGGGCGCTTCATCTCCGTATCTTTCGTTGAGTTCGCCTGCAAAACGTCATTAGCGGCGATGTCCATCACCACAAACTTGTTGCCTTCGAGAAAGCCTATACCATACGCGCCGGGCTTTAGCGTTTGCCCGCCGATTTCGACTGGCACTTCGTTGATGAGATACGCTTGATACTTTTCCTTCAGGCCAGTGGAGTAACCGGAGCTATCCACAAGTCCCGCGAGCACCAGGAAGCCATCCGCATAGCGAACGCCGCCAGAATTGCGATCTTGTACCGTCGCTACTTGGCCGCGGAAGAAGACTTTATCAGGGAGCAGCTTTATACCGACCTCGGCGGCCCTCAGGACTGACTCTTTGCCCAAAGCGGAATTTGTAGACGTTTGCGGCCGAGCGAACGAGACTCCAGCGACAGCCAGGATCAAGGCTGCAAGAATCGAGATGGACCTGCGAAACTTCATAGCACTCTCCTTAGGCGAGCTAGCAGATTAGTGAAACCCATGATCATGAGAGCGGAGTGATGTTCCCCTTAGAAGTAGCCCTCACGGAGCCCATGCCGGATTGCAGAGCACTGAATTGTCATACTTGCTGGAGAAACGCCGCAGTGACCCGGGTCACTGCGGCGTGTGATCCAAATCACCCGGGAGGTTCGTGAAGACTAGCGTCGGGCCAGAAACCGCCGATGCAATCGGCAAAGTAGAATTCCAACACGTCAGATGTCCGGTTTCGCGACCCAGAGACCGATGGCACGAATTCTTGTGGGAGATACAGGGATTCCCATAGAATCGGAGGGCGCGAGGTTGCGGTGCGAATGCGCCCAATGCCAACACGCCGGGGAAGGTTATGCTGAAACTCATGACTGCGGTAATTACGATTGGGGCCATCGCAATGGGAACCATCTATACACCTACTATAGCGGCCGATACAAAGTTCGGGCCGTCGAATCCATTTTATGCGGAGAGCACACTGCCGTTCCACGCGCCTCCGTTCGACAAGATTAAGGATGAGGATTATCAGCCGGCGATTGAGGCTGGAATGGCGGAAGAGCTGTTGGAGGTTCAGAAGATTGCGGACAATCCGGCGGCGCCGAATTTCGAGAACACGCTGGTGGCCATGGAGAAAACCGGACAAGTCTTTCAACGGGCGATGGCCGCGTTCGGCGCAGTCACCGGTGCGAATACCAATCCGGTGTTGCAGAAAGTTCAGGCGGATGAAGCGCCAAAGCTGGCGGCTCATGCCGACGCCATTTATCTGAACGCAACACTTTTTGCGCGTGTGGCCGCCGTCTACAAGCAACGCGAGTCGCTCAAACTCGATCCGGAATCCCTGCGGCTGCTCGAGGTCACGTACGACAATTTCATCCGCGCGGGCGCAAACCTTTCGGACACCGACAAGACCGAGTTGAAGAAGCTGAACGAGGAAATTTCAACACTTTCGAATGATTTTTCCACAAAGCTGCTTGCCGCGACGAAGGAGGGTGCGTATTTCACCGCGGACACGAATGCGCTGGCGGGTTTGAGCGACGCGCAATTGGCTGCGGCTGCACAAGCCGCCAAGGGCCGCAAGCAAGAGGGTTATCTACTGCCGCTGCAGAACACCACGCAGCAGCCGGATCTTGCCGCGCTTCGTGTGCGGGCGACGCGCGAAGCCCTCTTTGAGAAATCCTGGAACCGCGCCGAGCGCGGCGATGCCAACGACACGCGCGAGATCATCTCGCGTATGGCACAACTGCGCGCGCGGCGAGCGCAACTGCTCGGCTATCCAAATCACGCGGCGTGGAAGCTGGGAGACCAGATGGCGAAAACACCAGAAGCGGCCCTGAAGTTCATGGATGCCCTGGTGCCTGGCGCGACCGCGAAGGCGGCGCGCGAGGCCAAAGATATTCAGGAGGTGATCGACGCGCAGAAGGGCGGGTTCACGCTGCAGCCCTGGGACTGGAATTACTATTCGGAGCAGGTGCGCAAGGCGAAATACGATTTGAACGACGCGGAGGTCAAGCCGTACTTCGAACTGAACAACGTGCTCGAAAACGGCGTTTTCTACGCAGCTCACCAGCTCTACGGAATCACTTTCAAGGAGCGTAAGGATATTCCGGTTTACCAGCCAGATGTTCGCGTCTTCGAAGTATCGGATGCAGACGGCAAGCCGCTGGCGCTCTTCTATTGTGACTATTTCAAACGCGACAACAAGAACGGGGGCGCGTGGATGGATGTGTTCGTGAATCAGTCCAAGCTGCTGGGCATGCTGCCGGTGGTCTACAACGTCGCGAATCTGCCGAAGCCCGCTCCAGGCGAGCCGGCGCTGATCAGCTTTACCGACGTGACGACGATGTTCCATGAGTTCGGGCACGCATTGCACGGAATGTTCGCAAATACCGAGTATCCGAGCCTTTCCGGCACGGCAACGGCACGGGACTTCGTGGAGTTTCCCTCTCAGTTCAATGAGCACTGGGCGCTTTATCCCGCGGTTTTCGCGCATTACGCCAAGCATTACAAGACGCACGCGCCCATGCCGGCCGAACTGGTCGCCAAGATCAAGAAAGCCGCCCCCTTCAATCAGGGATACATGCTGACGGAGCTCGTAGCGGCGGCGGAACTGGACATGCAGTGGCACACGCTCCCGGCAAGCGCACCGCTGCAGAAGCCGGATGCTTTCCAAAAACAAGCGCTTGAGAAGACGCATCTGTTGATCAATGCTGTGCCGCCGCGCTACCGGTCCAGCTATTTCAGCCACATCTGGGGCGGAGACTACTCCGCAGGCTACTACGCATATCTGTGGGCGGAAATGCTCGATGACGACGCTTATCAGTGGTTTGAGGAGCACGGTGGGCTGACGCGCGGCAATGGCGATCGTTTCAGGCAGATGGTGCTGTCACGCGGGAATACCGAAGACTTGGAGAAGATGTACGAAGCGTGGCGCGGGAAAGAGCCGAGCGTAGAGCCGATGCTGAAAGAACGCGGGCTGCAGTAACAGGAGTCCGGTAAGTAGCGTTAGGCTGGCGCAGCCCTCAGAAAGCTATAAATCGAAGGCCCCAAGCGCGATCTGACGCAAGGGGCCACTTTCTTTCCCGGAAATTACCGCAAAAGTTCTTCGTCTAGTCCACGCGGGCAGAACTAATACGGTTGTCCCAATTCAAGTTGGGATTGTTGGGCATCCGCCAGCGGTGTAAGTCCGGAATGCTTTGGTCGGTGGTTGCTTGAGGACCGTTGAAGTTGGGATCCTTATAGATCGTGACGGTCGCCCGGCCATAGATCTGGATGGAGGTAATCTCATCATCCAGCTTAACCTGGGGGATATTCGATCCACGCCCGCTGCAGAAATAATCACCTGTGAAATTCACATTCTTGTAGAAGCAGGCTCCGCTGTCGGACCGGTCGCGCTGACGACCGCTATGACGCTCGCCCCGACCGGAATTCCACCACGCAGGTCCGCCATTCTCGCGCCGGTCGTTGACTTGGAACCTGGCGCGACACCCTCTATCCACCCAGATTCCATTGGCGTCATTGCCCCAGGTTTCGCCGCGAATACACCGGCGTCCTCCAAGCTGCTCCACCAAGACGACCTCGGACTGCGGATCTGGAATGGGACAGGATCGGAACCGGTTATGGCGAGACTCGCAGGTGAATGTGTGCTCTCTGCGGTCTTGGCGGTCTTGCGCAGCTGCCTTCGCCGGAGTGAAAAAGCACAGGAAAAATGCGGAAAATATCATCCAAGAATAAACTTTTTTCATCGTAAATCTCCGTTCGCCGTAGATTTTGTCATCTCTCACTTAAATGAAGGAGCTACCACCAAGAGTCGGAAAGCCTTGTGTCGAGACTTGGTTTATGATTCCTTGCATCCAGAAAGCTGCCGGAACGTTGTGCTGGCGGGATGGGGTAGGTCCATGAGTCACTTCAAGACGGAACATCATCCAGCAATTAGCCTAGCCGGCCCGGCCGAACCAGTCTGTATTGTTTAGAACACCTTCTGGAGATGCCCCCGCAGTATGGTCTCGCTGCAACAAACTGGGCGAACACCGGCGGGTTCCACAAGCTGGCATGCCTGGCGTCTTCAGGCGGGACAATCGGGCGGTTTTGACAATCCGTGTGCGGTCTGGCGAGTAAGATCTTCGGAAAGCAGCTATTACAAAATGTCGTCCATGCCTAAGCTAAATCGGCGGCGCGGATGGGCAGGCGGCGAATCCTTTTCCCCGTTGCGGCGAATATCGCGTTGCAAACCGCGGGAGCGATAGGGGGTACTCCCACCTCGCCCACGCCGCCGGGACGCTCCGCGCTGGAAACAATGTGAACTTCAATCACGGCCGGGGCCTCGTTTATGCGAAGGACTTCGTAGTCGTTGAAATTGCTCTGATCCACGCGGCCATTCGAAACTGTTATTTCACTCTTTAGTGTTTGGGCCAGGCCAAAGTTAATCGCGCTTTCCATTTGTGCGGCGAGGCCGAGCGGATTGACACATGTCCCGCAATCAACGGCGCAGACAACACGATCGACGTGGACAGCGCCTCGCTTTGCGTCGCAAGTTACTTCCGCAATCTGTGCCACATAACTGCCCCATCCGTACATAACACCAAGACCACGGCCTCTTCCCGAGGGCAAAGCAGAATTCCATCCAGATTTTTCGGAGGCGAGCTCAACGACGGCTCGCCGTCGGCCAACGTCGATCGTTCCGTTGCCGCGGCTGATCTTGCGGGCGGGTCCCAGTGCGGCAAGCAGAAATTCAACGGGATCGCGTCCAGCGGCATGGGCTGCCTCGTCAAAAAAACCGGAGCGGACAAACTGGTTCCCGGAGTCGTCCACTGAGCGCCAATAGCCGAGGGGGAGGCCCGTTTCCACTATGGAGAATTCAAGGCGGAGATTTAGAACGGAGAACGCGGGAAAATCCAGGGAGTCAACGGCAGCGGCAGCCTGAGTGGAGATGCCGGTGCCGTTGTAGAACGTTCCGATGGATGGTGAAGCTGCGCGATGCTTCCAGGAAATTAAGTTGCCTTTGGCATCGAGGCCTGCGCGGAGAGAATGAATCGCAGGCGGGCGATAGAAATCGTGGCGAATGTCATCCTCGCGGGACCAAGCGACTTGCACAGGCGCGCCGGCTTCCCGGGAGATGAGCGCGGCTTCGACGGCATAGTCCTGAATGAGGCGGCGGCCAAAACCGCCGCCGATGAACGTGACGTGGACTTTGACATTTTCGGGAGGAATACCGAGCGCGCTGGCGACCGAAGCCGCGGCCGCTGCGGGGATTTGTGTTGGCGCCCAGAGTTCGCACGAATCGCCGCGAACGTGGGCGGTGCAGTTGACGGGCTCCATAGTGGCGTGTGCAAGGAAGGGAACCTCGTAGACCGCCTCTATCCTTTTGTCGGCAGCGGCGTGGACTTTGTCGAAGTCGCCATCGTTTCGGATCACGGTTCCCGGTTGTGAAGCAAGGCCGTGCATTTTTTCCCGGAGGGTGGAGGTGGACTCAGAGGAGGAAGGAGGTTCGTTCCACTCCACCTTAAGGAGTTTGCGGGCTTGCATGGCAGCCCACGTGGAATCGGCGACAACGGCAACACCCGCGCAAGAGTAATTGCGGCTGCCGGGTCCGGAGGTTTCGCCGAACTGATGAGTGAGATGAGCGGACTTAAGTTCAAAAACGTCGTGAACGTGCGGAGTGGATTTTACTTCGTCCGCGTTGAAGCGACGCGGCGTGCCGCCGTAAACGGGACTGCGTTCCACGGAAGCGAAGCGCATGCCGGGAATGCGCGTGTCCAAGCCGAACTTGGCGGCGCCCGTCACTTTGGCGGGCGAATCGGTTCGCCGCGTGGGCTTGCCGATGAGCGTGAAGTCCGAGGGTTTCTTCAACGGAGGATCGGCGGGAGGCTGAAGCTCAGAGGCGGCGGCGACGAGTTGTCTGAAAGTGAGGTTGCGGCGTGTGGGCGTGTGAAGGACCATGCTGTTTTCGGCGTGACACTCCTCGCGTGGAACCTTCCAGTCACTGGCCGCTGCGGACAGCAGCATTTCTCGCGCCGCTGCTCCCGCTTTTTGCAGATTGTCGTAAGAACCGCGAACGCTTCCGCTGCCTCCTGTGAGCTGATCACCATATTTCGGGTCGAGATCGGCCTGCACAACCGCGACGTGACGCCAGTCGCAGCAAAGCTGCTCGGCAACCAACATCGGGAGCGAGGTACGGACTCCCTGGCCCATTTCCGAATGGCCGCACCAGATTTTGACCGTGCCACCCGTGGAAATTTCAAGCCAGGCGTTGGGCGCAAACGGTCTGTCAGAGGAGACACCTTGGTGCGAGGGTGAAAATCCGCACGGCAAATAGAATGCGAGCACCAGACTGCCCCCGGTCACCGCGGAAGATTTCAGAAAGGCACGTCGCGTAACGTTCGAAGGCAAGGGCAAGTGCTCCAAAGTCTCAGACGCATCCGCGCACATTGAGTGAGCAGCGTTAACCGCGCAAGGCAGGAACAGCCGAGCGTGGGGGCGGAGCTTCTGGTTCGACCCCGCGCCAGCCTACCGGGCGGCCACTTACGGCTTCCTTGACCGAGCGGAAGAGAACCACGTACATCAACTGGCGGTAATAGAAGCGCTGGAGAAGCACGGGAACGAGCAAAGACCAATCTTCCTTTTTCTCAAGGGCAAATGCGAGAGCGCAGGTAAGGACATCGATCAGCAAGAAACCGAGGAAGAAGACGACAGATTTCTCGACGTCGGCAGTGGTCCAAAGCTGCGGAATTTTGGTAATGCGGAATTGCGCCAAACCCCAGAGCAACAAAGAGCCGAAAAACATCAGGTCGATAACCGGGGAGATCAGCGGCAGCACAAGCTGAAAGACGAAGATGTTCGGAAGAGCAATCCAGCCCAGAGTGCCGTGTTTCGGCCGGACCAGCGTGTCACTGTGCTTCCAGAAAGCTTGCAGTGTGCCGAAGGTCCAGCGGAATCGCTGGCGAATGAGGGCGCCGGCTGTTTCCGGAGCTTCGGTCCATGCGATGGCTTCTTCGTCATAACTTATGCGCCAGCCCAGGCGCCGAATTCCGATGGTCAAGTCCGCGTCTTCCGCAACCGTATCCGCAGTGATGCCTCCAGCGGCTTCAATGGCCTGTGTTCGCCATGCACCCAGCGCACCAGGGACTACCGTGATGCAATTCAAGAGATCGAAGGCGCGTTTCTCCATATTTTGGCTGGTGATGTATTCAAGCGCCTGCCAGCGCGTCAGCCAACGGGAGCGATTGCCGACCTTGACGTTACCAGCGACGGCGCCAACGGTTGGGTCGGAAAAATGGCGCAGCAGCTTGCTGATGGCATCCGGCTCGACCTCCGTATCCGCGTCAATGGTGACAACAATTTCGGTGGCAGCCTCGCCTAAAGCGCGGTGCAGCGCCGCAGCCTTGCCGCGGTTCACTTGATGAATGATGTGGACGCGAGGGTCATTTCCAAAGGACTCGTCGAGCAATGGGCCGGTGTTTTCGGTCGACCCGTCGTTTACGACAATCACGCGCAGAGACTTTACGTCGGATGCAAGGACGGAGGTAATCGTCTGGACGACCACGCTTTCCTCGTTGTGCGCGGGAATCAGGACGGTGACAGCGGGCTCCGGCACAGGCATAACGTGATGGTCAGGGCGAAGCTTTTCGATGAGAGCGAGAATGCCAATAACGAGCGCACGCGCGCTGACCAGGACAATCCCAACGATGAAAATCGTCGCGATGCCGAAGCGGAACCATTGAAAAATGGTGAAAATGAAGCCATCTGCTCGCGCTTCCAGTTGTTCCTGGGGCGAGAGGGGCAGCATCACCGCTGCTCTCGTTTTCCCAATCAGGTCCGCGATGGACACAAATTGATAGCCACGGGAGCGCAATGCATCGATGATCCTGGGCAGCGCAGCCACCGTCTGGGCGCGCTCTCCGCCGCCGTCATGCAGCAGGATGATGTTGCCCTTATCCACCTGGCGCAAAACGTTTTGGACGATCTCCGCCGCGGGCATCTGATTTTTTCCATCCGGGGAACTCCAATCGTCGGGATCGATGCGCTGGCCGACAATCAGGTAACCCATGTCCTGAGCGATGGGAAGCTGAGAGACCTCCTCGGCGTACTCTGGCTGATGATCGATGCCGTATGGCGGGCGGAAGAGGATAGATTTTACGCCGACCGTGCTTTCAATAAGGCGCTGGGTCAGGTTCAGCTGCCACTTGAGTTCGGTTTTGGAAATTTGATCGAACTGTGGATGGGTAAAAGTATGATTGCCGATTTCGTTGCCTTCGGCGAACTCGCGCTTCAGGATTTCCGGATACTTGTTGCCTTCTTCGCCAACGACGAAAAACACGGCGGGGGCATGTTTTTCCTTAAGCACGTCCAGGATCTTAGGAGTCCAGCGCGGGTCGGGACCGTCATCGAAAGAGAGCGCGACCTTCTTTTCCGTAGTGCCGCCGATTTGGTCGATGTCATAGGAGAGCGGATATTCTTCATAGGTTTCGTCGGTGAACAGGCCGCTGGACGCTTCGTACGTAAAGCTCCGCCGGCCAGGTTTGGGAGTGTCGGCAAAATGCCAAATGTCGCCGTTGCCTTCGAGAGTCAGGTCCGGACCGGGCGGAATGTCTTTAATTTTTTGACGTGCTGCATCATCGGCGCGGGTGGCGTCCCAGATGGGCCAGAGAGAAGTGTCTGAAGAGCCCAGGCGCCACAGGGCAGTCCCCTGCACGCCAATGCGCTCGCTGGCGCGAAGCTGGTTATAAGCCGTCACGGCGTCGAGCATCCAAACCCTGTGAACGTGATTCTGCTCGTCGGAGTAGGAGTAATGGGGATTTAGCGACGTGTCGTCGAAAACGACGTCTGTTTCCGATTCGTAGGCGTGCAGGAGCGCTTCCTGGATGCTGTACTCGGCGCCGGACCAAATGCCTTTCTTATCCGTTTCGCCCCAGTCGTAAGCGTAATTCGCGATGCCGACGACGATTTTCTGCGCGGGCACAACTTCCCGAATCTGGCGGAGATTTTCGACAAACCAATCCTGCGCCGCGATCGGGCCCGGAGGCGAAGTCAGCCAGTGCTGGTCGTAATTCATGAGGATGATGGCGTCGCACTGTTTGCCGAAAAGCTCGTAATCGTAAGAATCGTCCCGCGCGGGGAGAGCAATCATGAGCTTTAGCCCTGCGGAGTGGAGCGAGGAAGCGAGTTCCGAGGCGAACTGCCGAAAATGCACCTGGCTCGCGTCCGGAACTTCCTCGAAGTCCACGACGATACCGGCCTCGTGGGCCAGAACGGCGTATTGGGTGGCATTCTCGATGAGCGTATGCCGGGCCGCAGGATTGGCGAGAAGAGCGGCCATCTCATCAATGCGCCAGACGTAGCCGTCGTAGTTATCGAGCATGCCCATCATGGGCAGTTCGACCGGGGGATTGAGCGATCTCATCCACTCGTGAAGCTCGTCTCCTCTCAAGAGAGAGACGGCTTCCGCGGGAGTCGCTTTCACGGGACGAGTTTGGTTGTGGGTGTAGTCCACGATGGTGATGGCGCCATCCGGAGTTACGCCGTGCAACTGTTCGGGGATGAGCAAGTCGATATCTTTGTAGTGCTTCTTGAGCGACGCCAAGCTGTTGGCGTCCCAACTGACATAAAAGGCGGCGCGGAGCGGGTCATAGCTCTCAGGAACTTTGCCGATATTAGCGACGCGGCGGCGGCGTCCTTCGCGGGCGGTGAGCGGTTTCTTCTTTGACGATTTCAGCGCATGGAAAGCAGGCTTGATATCCGGCAGCAGGCCTGCGGGAAGTTCAACGCTTACGACGATCGTGACAAAGAAATAGGCGAGCAGGAGCGTCAAGAGCGCTCCCGTGATTTCCATGACACGTCGAGTGAGGCGCCAGCGCGCGCGCTCCGCGTCGTAAAAGATTGGTTTTCGTTCTTTCATGAATGGTTACAACAATGCATGCAACCCGGCGGCATAACAGAGATCTGGGCCCTGGACGAGACCAGACCATCTGCGCGATTCCGTCTCCTCTATTGTAAGATGCGTTTGGTTCATGAAGCGAATTTTCTCGCATCCCGTCACCGCATTAGCCGCGGGCTTCTGTCTGCGGCTTTTCTTCGTGTTGAAGTATCCAGCGAATTCAGGAGATACAGTACTTTACGAGCAGATGGCCACGAATTGGCTGCAGCACCACGTTTACGCCATGAACGTCAACGGCGCGATTCTGCCTGTGGATTTGCGCATGCCGGGGTATCCCGCGTTTTTGGCCGTTATTTATGCGATTACGGGGCGGACGGGCCCGGAAGCGCGGTTCTTCGTCATGCTGGCGCAGGCTGCGGTGGATTTGTGCGCTTGTCTGGTTACGGCGGGGCTCGGAGCGCTATTGGCGCTGCTAAGGCCGAACCCAGGAAACTGGAGGAGTGTTTTCCATGTCACGTTGTGGCTGGCAGCACTGTGTCCTTTTACAGCAAATTACGTTGCCGTTCCGCTGACCGAGGTTTTCGCGGGGTTTTTCACGGCGGCAGGACTGGTGGCATTGATCGGTCTGATTTGGAATGGGTGCGGCGGGAAAGTGGCGTTGCTCAAAACCGAGTGGACAACAAGGCATTGCGAATCGATCTTCGCGCTGGCTGGTGGCTTTCTGATTGGAATGGGGACGCTGTTCCGGCCTGAAACGCCGCTCTTGCTTGCTGCAGCCTGGATAGTGATTGCTTTTGTCTGGTTGCGGAAGCGCCGAGTTCTTTTTTGTTTGCAGTTGGTGATGCTCTCCGCAGTTGGATGCATCTTGCCCCTCGTGCCTTGGGCGGTCCGGAATGCCGTTACGCTCCACGAGGTACGATTTCTCGCACCCAAAAACTCGAATTTGCCC
>DATLVZ010000054.1:0-6286 GCA_035576885.1 Candidatus Acidiferrum sp.
GGCTTTTCTCGGCATCGCCAGCCTGATAGGCGTGATTGTCAGCCACGTCATCGTGCTGTTCGACTTCATCGAGGAAATGCACGCAAAGGGCGAGCCACTGGTCCAAGCGCTGGCCGATGCGGGCATCCAGCGAATTCGCCCTGTAATGATCACAGTGGGAGCAACGATCTTGGCCCTTTTCCCGCTTGCGCTCGAAGGTGGTCCGCTGTGGCAGCCTCTTTGTTACGCGCAGATCGGTGGACTTGGCGTCGCTACTTTTATCACTCTGCTCTTGGTGCCGGTCCTTTACAGCATCTTTGTGCTTGATCTAAAGATCATTCGCTGGGAAGCGAACGACTCAGCCATGCATGACGAAGTTCTTGAACCGGCTAATGCCGTTCCGCAAACAGCCTGAAAGCAATGAAAATGACACTCATACCTCAAGCCTCTGCCGCCGCTCTTCTGTTACTCCTCACACTCTGTTTGCAGTGTGTTGGGGTTGCGGCGCTCGTTGAGTGGCTACGGGGCGTTACGGCCACGGGCAGCCAAGGATTTGGTCCGGTTCGCTCCGCAATCCTGGTAGTGAAATCGACGATCGCAATCATTATTCTCCACGGCCTCGTAATCTTTTTGTGGGCGAGTTTTTACCGGTTGCAATGCTTTCCTTCGTGGGAACTCTCTTTTTACTTCTCCTCAAGCAGCTATGCCACCGTCGGTTACGGCGACGTGACGCTTCCCAGTAGGTGGAGGCTCTTAGGGCCTCTTGAGAGCATGGCGGGAGTGCTGATGTGTGGAGTATCGGTCTGTCTTCTGTTCGCCACGATCACACGATTGATGGACAGCGACCCACGCCACTCTCGGAACCTGGGCTACACAAATCATCAGGTAGTCCCTCAAGGGGAATCATTATGTCAGTGAGCACAGCTATGCCAGGCACCAACATCGAAACTCCCGATTGGCTTCGCGAAATGGAGACGATCCTCGAAGAACTCAATGAAGGTGTAGTCGTCCTGGATGACGAGCTTCGAGTGATCTTTGCAAACGAAGCGGTTACGCGTATGGGACACTTCTGCCGTGAGGAGATTCAGGGCCGCACTCCCGATGCGATTTTCCCCAGCGAAGACCTTCCCTCTATCAAACGGCAACACGAATCGGGCCACCGTTACGGCCGCAACCGAACCGAGTTCTACTTTCCCCGTAAAGACGGTGGCAAGATCCCAGCAATCTTCAGTGGACGAGTCATTCAGGGTCCTGACAATCAGGACTACGTCTTACTTACCGTGACCGACATCAGCGCACAAAAAGGAATCGAGGAGCAGCTGCGCGAATCGAATTCACTGCTTCAAAAGCGGCAAGATGAAATGGAGGCCGAACTCGCCCTCGCCGCACATGTGCAGCAATCCCTTGCACCGCGTAGTCTGATTTGGAAAAACCTCGCCGTGGAGGCGTACTACAGCCCGGCCCGCACCATCGGCGGCGACTTTGGCGTAGTTCACCCGCAAGGCGACGATTCCCTCAGCATTGTCCTATCCGATGTCTCCGGACATGGCGTCGGTTCGGCGTTAATGGCCAACCGCATCTATTCTGAAACTCTGCATGCTCTGGGGCGCAAACTCGAGCCAGGAGCCTTGCTGAGGGAGCTTCATCATTTCGTACATGCTCGAATCCCGGTGGACGGGTTTTTCTTCACGATGGCCGTGGCCCGATTCAGCCACGATGGACGCCGACTAAGCTTTTCTGCCGCCAGCCATCCGCCGGCGATACTCGTCTCAAATGGCACTCTCCGCCGGCTTGAGTCGCGAAACGGTATCCTCGGTTGCCTCTCCGAAACTACACCGCGCGAGCCATCCATTGAAGTTGAACTCTCACCGGGTGATCGCCTCATTTTGTACACCGATGGCCTCGTTGAGGTTTCCAACTGCCTCGACGATATGCTTGGCGTCGAAGGTCTGGAAGATTTAGTCCTGCAATCGGCAACTCTAACGCTCGCGGATATGCAGAAGACGATCCTCGAGGGCGTGGCTGCGTGGAGGCACGGTCCCCTCGCCGATGACGTGTCCTTGGTAATCGTCGAAGTTCGCTAACTACGAGTTCAAGCTTGTATCCTCTTCTCGTCGGTTCTATAACCGCTTGGACGAATAGTCGGCTCTTCGTTGAAGTGACTCCCTGACGCGAAGGAATTCTTGTGTTCCACCAAGTTGACGGGCAACACGGAGGAAATCCACTCGAGTCTTCGCGGCCCTGTTCGACAAGATTCTGTTTGGGAGAATTGCAACTTCCGGCTTGCCGACCACTCGCTCCATTCAGTGCAAAGTAGTTTTACATCGGTACGGCGCCGATTTGTTGTAGTAGCCCAAGCAGATCAGGTTGCCCACGCTCCTCAACGAATTGCCCACCAGACAGCCGATAGAAATTCATCGCCGATACCTCGATCTTCTTACCTGTTGCCGGAACTCCAAAGAAGGTGCCTTGGTGCGTGCCACGCATTGTGAAGCGTGCCGCGACCTTCTCACCCTCGGCTATCATCTCTTCCAGGGTCCATTGGATGTCCGGGAACCCACCTCGCATCATTCCAATGATTTCGAGATACCCAGTCGGACCCTGGAGCGGCTCAGGTCGTCCCGGAACATGGAATACCGCGTTCGGCGAAATAAGCTCCGCGGCTAATTTCTCACTGGCGGTGTTGATGAACTCCGTGAAACGGTGCATGATGCGCTTGTTCGTTTCGATGGTCACGCTGATCACCTTTCAAGACAGGATATGTGTCCAAATGACGGCAAATGCAAGCCGTTGGAATTCGAATACATCCACCACGTTCTAGACTACTGGTCACGCTGTTTGGTCAACCAACTTCATTTGCTCTTCATTCATCCGGCCACCGTGCACCTTGATTTTAGAGACAGCCGTGTCGATCTCACGAAGATCAGCAGGCGAGAGCTGAATATTGATGGCTCCTAAGTTCTCGTTTAGGTGACCGATATTGCGTGTGCCGGGAATCGGAACAATGAACGGCCTTTGCGCAAGCAACCAAGCCAGTGAAATTTGAGCCGGGGTTGCATTCTTCTTCTCAGCAAACCGTCTGATTAGGTCAACGATCGGCATATTTGCTGCTATGTTTTCAGGAGAAAAGCGGGGGAAGCCAGATCGCATGTCCATTTTGGGGTCGAACTTCGTACCAGCATCTATTTTCTGAGTAAGATACCCTTGTCCAACCGGCCCCCATGGGACGAAGCCGATACCTAGCTCCTCACAAGTCGCGAGCACGCCATTCTTTTCCAGGTCTCTTTGCATCAGCGAGTATTCAGTCTGAACAGCGGTCACAGGTTGAACCGCATGCGCTCGGCGGATTGTTTTGGCACTCGCCTCAGAGAGGCCGAAGTGCAAAACTTTCCCTGCATTGATGAGATCTTTAATGGCATCAGCTACTTCTTCGATTGGCACTTTTGGATCGACCCGATGCTGATAGTAGAGATCGATGCGTTCGGTTCTGAGACGCTTCAGTGATTGCTCAACCACCTTCCTGATGTGCTTTGGTAGACTATTAAGAGTGCCGCCATTTTCGTTGTCGAAGCCAAATTTGCTTGCGATAACGACTTTGTCGCGAAAAGGCGCGAGCGCTTCTCCCACAAGTTCTTCGTTTGTATAGGGGCCGTAAACTTCGGCTGTATCGAAGAAGGTGACGCCTTTTTCATGGGCTGCACGAATGACCTCAATGCCTTGATGTTTGTCAGCGGCAGGTCCGTAGTTGGCACTGATACTCATGCAGCCAAATCCCATTTCTGAGACTTCCAATGTTCCGAGATTTCGGGTTTTCATTTGTTTCTCCTCTATTGCTTCCGTTCAGTCCATCTCTTTCACTTCAACCCTAGCGAGTTTCGAGGATTGAGCGGTAGTTCGATCGTCCACAATCATTGCCCATTCGTCTTATCGCCACGATTGTTCGAGACATCTCCGCGAATCACAAATTATGCTTAGAGACGATGGAGGGGACCTGAAAGGTGGAAAAGCGCCGAAAACCTCGCGATGTAAATCCGTCTAAGCTCGCGCAAGCTCTCGCGGAGCTTGGAACCAAGATTGGCAATTTGCTCGGTGGCTCAGGCGAACGTGCAACGGAGGTGCCCGGGCTAATGCTCTATCGCTGCACTGCTCCGACTGTCCCCAGTCCATGCACCTACGAGCCGAGCCTTCTCCTTATCGCGCAAGGGAGAAAGCGAGTGGGCCTCGGCAGCACGAACTACGTTTTCGGTCAATCGCGATTTCTCCTGACGTCGCTCGAACTGCCAGTGGTGAGCCAGGTGATTACGGCCAGCGAAGATGCACCCTACCTTGCCTTCTTCCTAAAGCTGGATATATCAACTGTTCGAGACATTCTGAATACAGAGGAAATCCATGTGCCCGAGACGTCGTCTGGCGCGCGCGGAATGGCTATCGGCGAGACTACGGTTGAACTGGTCAGCGTATGTTCTCGGTTGATGGATCTTCTTGATGCTCCGCAGGATATTCCATTCTTCGGCAAACTCATTCAACGCGAAATCATATATCGCCTGCTGAAGGGAACGCAGGGACAACGCCTTCGGGCAATGGCCACG
The DNA here is from genome assembly GCA_035576885.1 of Candidatus Acidiferrum sp. GTDB lineage: Bacteria > Acidobacteriota > Terriglobia > Acidiferrales > UBA7541 > Acidiferrum. The sequence continues at coordinate 4,569 of DATLVZ010000054.1, forward strand.
ATGGGAGACCAGAGCCATCGGACGGCGAAGGCAGTTGCATGGTTACGTGCGAACTATCAGAAACCTCTGCGTGTGGAGCAACTGGCCACGATCGCAGGCATGAGCCGATCTACGCTGCATCACCATTTTCGCGTCCTCACTGCGATGAGTCCTCTTCAGTTTCAGAAGCAGCTGCGCCTGCGCGCGGCGCGACAGCACATGCTCACGAATGGCCTGGATGCGGCAAGTGCAGCGTTCGAGGTCGGCTATGAAAGCGCAAGCCAGTTCAATCGCGAGTACCGGCGTTTCTTTGGCCAGCCCCCAATTCGCGATATCAAGGCCTTGCGAGGCGGTAAAGTCGTGGCGATCACTGCGGCTTAACCCTGAAATACCCAGTCGTCCAAAAGGCGACTGTACTCAAATGTTGCGCTGGCAGCTTTGGATTAGTGCTCATAAATGCGCTTGTATTAATTCATGGGAGCAAACTGCCGGTTGGTGGACTACCCGAACGTGATCCTTGGTCCCGATTTGACCGGCGATAAGCACGGGCCGGTGGGAATTGAACCCACCTTCCAAAGCATCGTGAAATAGTGGATCAAACTTACGTGGCTAGTCCTAGGTTGAGACTTCTGCCGCTCGACGGCAGAGTCCATTTCTTGGTCCTTTCATGGTCCAATAATTGTTTCTTGGGGTTCCAAAGCGCGGTATTGGTAGCCATCCGTGCCGCGTAGTTTCAATCAGTTACCAAATAACAGTGTCTTTCACGGCAGAGGTTGCGAGTTCGAGTCTCGTCGTTCCCGCCATTCCTAATCAAGCACTTACGCCTGTGGAAGAGTTTTCGCGCGGGCACAAAAAGGTACAAATTCCGCGCGAGGCGTCGAGTTCCGCGCACAGCCCCCTACAACAATGTTTACGTTCAACCTCGGCCTAGGGGGCTGATCGCTCCCCTTCGTGCCCTAGACCAGCTTCTATTCGCCATTTCCAACAATCAGCGAGACTATCGCGGTGTGGGCTGTACGCTTGGCGGCTGTCACCGCCTGGGTGTAAGTATCCAAGGTCACACGGATCGTGGAGTGTCGCAGCAGTTCCTGCATTACTTTCAGATCCGCTCCCACGGCCCGAAGTAATGTGGAGTACGTGTGCCGGAAGGTATGCCATCCCATGCGTTTGGTGATCCCCAGCTTCTCGGCAACCGGGCGGATGTCCCGGCGCATCAGCTGTTGTCCCCAGTACGGATTTCTTCCACCGCTACTCGGACTGGCAAACACCCAATGCTGCACCTCCTTGTAGGGGTTCTGCTGGCGCCAGCCCTTCAGGGCCTCGATCAGGTCTTCGTGAAGTGGAATGGCCTTTTGAGAGGCCTCGGTCTTGCAAGTGCCGACCACCTGACCAACCACCGATCGCGTCACTCTGAGCTCTCCGATTTCGAAATCAATATCCTGCCACTGCAGACCGAACAGTTCGCTCTGTCGCAGTCCGGTGCTTACGTCCAAGAACACCAGGATTCTTTCTCGCGGCGGTAGCGCTGCCAATAAATGCCGTACCTCTTCAATCGTAAGTACATTGGGAGCACTACGGCGTTTGGCGCTTTGGCGCACCCATTGGATAGGATTACCATCGAAGAGATCGTATCGGCGTGCATGGTTGAATAGCACACTCATCACATTGCGGATTTTCGCGCGCGTGGTTCGTGCGCGTTGCACACTCGCCAGCCACAACTCCACTTCTCTGGCTTTGAT
>DATLVZ010000055.1:0-46048 GCA_035576885.1 Candidatus Acidiferrum sp.
TGCAAAACACTTTACCTTTTCTGAACTCCGATGCTACCATTCCCTATGTTCCGCCTACGCCAGTCCTGCCCGCACCCCCAACTTCCATCCGCCTCTGCCCAATACCTGCCTGCGCCTGCTACCTGCGCGCGCCACCTGCCCAGATCCGCCCGGCACAGCTCCACTCGTGGCTTAGCTTCCCTTCTTCCGCCAGTCACCAGTCACGCGTCACCAATCACTAACTCTTTTAGAATCCGCACTTACGCAAAACCCGCCCGTAACCTCTTTAGAATCCGCACTTCCAAAACACAGCACTTAAAACCCTTTAGAATGAACACTTACGAAAAAACCCCCCAGGGGGTACCCCCCATGACTGCCCGCCAAACTTGTCCTCCCGAGCGCAGCGAGGGAGCTGCTTTCCGCTGCCAGGCGCCACCTCGCTTCCCCATTCTCACTATCTACGATTCACTACTCGATTCGACCTATCGCGCAACGGTGCTCAGGAAAGGGTAATGGCTCGCTGCGGCCATGAAAAACAGCATGGGAAACGACAGCCAAAACGAAACGCGCGCGGTCAGAAAATTCCAGCGCATCAGGCGCTCGGCTTCGGGCGGCATCGGCGCACCTTGCTCCGCGCTCGCACGCGCCCACTTGATCAACTTTTTCTGGACGCGCCACACCACGCCCCAGGTGTTGAGCAGCATGATGAGACCGAGCCCTCCGCCGACGCTGATCGCCAGGTGCGGATTGGAAACGTTCGGCCCTCCGTTCAATGCCATGACGAGCCACGATGCGGCGATCACCACAATGCTGATTCCGATGCCGCGCACCCACGGATTATCGAGAAATCCTTTTGCAGGGAGTTGCAGCGCGTAAATAAAAATGTAGGCGAGGACCCAAACGAGCAGCCACCAGCCGAGCCATTTCATGGCCAGCGAGTGGTCGCCTGCGTTTCGCGCATCGGCAAAGAGGTGCAACTGAAAATAGCGCAATCCAACAAGGACCGCCACCAGCGCCGACCAGCGAAACCAGCCCATCGCGCGCGGCATAAGCTCCGGGACAATCTTGACCCGCAACTTCGGGTCGCACTGCTTCATCGCGGGAGTCAGGACTAGATTAAAAAAGTAGAGCAAGCCGATCCAGAGGATGCCGAAAATAAGATGCAGCCATCGCAGAGCCAGCATTTCGTTGGCCAGCGGATTTTCAAGAAACGAAAAGTGAGGACTCCACGCGGGAAAAGTGAGCGCCAAGAGCAGCAAGAACATGGAAAACCTCCGGCTTCAGCGGAATCGATCGCGTCGCGGTTGCACAGACACCGTAACGGATTCTGCCGCGAACCGTCAATTTGACGGATGCTCGATGGAGGATGTGGTTACAGCCAAAATACGCTGGCTATTGGTTGGTTGTCGCGCTTGCCGAAGATGCGTTGCCTATGGCGTCGCCATTTACGACGAGTTCGACGCGGCGATTTCGCTGGCGGCCTTCGGCGGTGTCATTCGATGCCACGGGCTGCGTTTTTCCAAAGCCCTTGGCGGTGATCGAAGATGCGGGCACGCCCTGCTCCGCGAGAAAATCGCGAACGGAATCGGCGCGGCGCTCGGAGAGTTGCTGGTTGAATTCGTCGGTGCCGACGCTGTCCGTATGGCCTTCGATCTGCAAGTTCAGACCAGGGTGAGCAAGGACGATTCCTGAAATTTTCGCGAGCTTTTCGCGCGCGCCCGGCTTGAGCGTATAGCTGCCGGTATCGAACAGCACGTCCGACATATTGACGATAAGGCCGCGAGCCGAGTCGCGCGTCTGCAAAATGGAATTCAATTGATTTAAAAGTTGCGCGCGAAGATCGGCCTTTTCGGATTCGGCTTTCGCGGCGGCCTGGCGCGCTTTATCCGCTTCGGCTTCCGCCGCTCGTTGTTGATCGACCGCAGCGGCCTTATCGCGCGCGGCTTGTTCGGCGGCGGCCTGCGCCGCTTGCTGCTGGGCGACCGCGGCGGCGGTGGCTTGCTCGGCTTCCGCTTTTTGCCGGGCGGCATCCGCGGCGGCCTTTTCCGCTTCCTGCTTCATTCGAATGGCATCGGCTTTGGCGGCTTCCGCTTGCTGCCGAGCCAGTTCCGCATCCTGACGGCGCTTGATTTCCGCGGCGGCTTGCTCTTCGGCGGCTTTCTTATCCGCGGCGGCCTTGGCTTGCGCGTCTTCCTCAGCTTTTTGTTTCACAGCCATCACGCGCGCTTCTTCGGCGGTTTCCACCACTTCGCGCGCCGCGGCGGAGACAAATTTTTTATCGCTCTTGCGGCCGTAGACTTCTTCCGCGTTCTTGAGTTGTTGTTCGGCTTTGGCGAGCGATGAGGCGGCATATTTATCGGCTTGCGCGATGCGGGCAATTCGAACGGCGTTGCGCGCTTCGAACAGTTCGCGAGGAGTTTTGCGGTCGATACCGAAGATAGCGTTCTCAATTTTGGTGTTCGAGGAAGAATAAATGCCGCGTCCCAGCAACTCATATTGGGCGTCAATGTTTTCAACTTTGCCTTGCGTGGCGGGCCCAAAAGTATTTTCCAGAACAACCATGTTGCCCGGCTGAGTGACGGCGAAGTACGGCTCGGCGGTGACGATCATGCCAAAGGTTTGCATGTCCGTGATGGCTTTTACCTGGCCGGCGCCGCTTTTAAGGGCTACTTCGCCGAGATTCACGGCGCGGCCCTGAGGAGAAACGGCCCAGAGCACGTAGGTGAGATATTCGAGACCAAATTTGGTGGCGTCTTCGAAGCCCGTGAATTTAGCTTCGATCTCCATGCGGTTGCTCTTGCTATCCACTTTGGCTTCGCCAGAGGCGCCCTGCATGAGTTCGGTGCCGCTAAAATCGACCTTGGTGGTGCCGCCGGCGCGGCGATAGTTGACCGCTTTGGTGGTGCGGGAAACGGTACTAGGGGCAGAAACATGGCTTTGCGGTTTCGCCGTTGCGGGCGCTTGGCCGAACGCGGGCGCGGCCAGGATGCCGAGCATGCCAGCCGATGCGATACAAACCGTCGCGAGATAAAAAGATGCCTTATTCACGTCAGACTCCTCGGTCGCCGTCGAAGGCGACATGTTTTGGACAAACAACTCTCGCTCTGTCTGAGCAAGCGGTTCCAACTCCAAAAGGGAACTATGTCCTAGGTTCTTTTTATCGTAGCAAGAAAGAGGCGAAGGGAAAGGGCGCGCAGCGGCCCTTTTGTACAAGTGATTACGAGCAGGTCATCTGGGATGCCAAAGAGTAATGGCACTAGATTGGGTGAGGTGCTCTGCGACGGGACGGGACTCAGTCGTGTCGCACCGCAAACTGATCCCTGGTTGCATTATTTGACGGAACTTTTCTATTCCTCAGACGTCTATGTATTACGAGGTCTGAGTATGGCGAAGGCTGACTCTTTGCAGGGTTCGATGGATCTGCTTGTTTTGAAGATACTTTCGCGACGGCCGAGGCTGCACGGGTACGCGATTATGTCCGCAATTCAGGACATTTCCGGCGAGGTCCTGCGCGTCGAGGAGGGGTCGCTGTATCCGGCGCTGCACCGGATGGAGGAGGCGGGGTGGATCCGCGCGGAATGGATCACGAAAGAGACGGGGCGGCGCGCGCGGCTGTATGAATTGACGGCGGCGGGGAAGAAGCAGCTTGGTATGGAAGAGTCGCGCTGGCAGGCCGTGACGTTGGCCGTGAATCGGGTTTTGCGGGAGGCATGAAATGTCGCTGTGGACACGGATGGTAAATGTTGTGCGCGGCGATCGATTGAATCGGGAGATTGACGAGGAATTGGAGTCGCATATTGAAGAAGCAATCGCACAAGGACGCGACCCCGTCCAGGTGCGTAGGGCGTTCGGCTCGGCGCTACGTCACCGCGAAGGGAGCCGCGACGTGAGGCTGATTGCGTGGCTCGATTCCCTCCGCGCGGATGCAGTTTTTGGCTGGCGGCAGCTGAACAAGACGAAGATAACTTCCGCGGCCGCGATTCTCTCGCTAGCGCTGGCGATTGGAGCTTGCACTTCCGCGTTCCGGCTGATCGACGCCGTGCTGCTGCGTCCCTTGCCGGTGGCGAACCCGGAGGGGCTTTACGAAGTGTCGCGCCAAGGAATTGGTCCCGAGGGCAAACCTCAGACATTCGATAGCTGGGCTTATCCTGATTTTCAATTGATGCGCGCGGCAGTCAAAGACCAAGCGCAACTGTTTGCCGTTTCTTATGCCGAGCCGGTGGATTTGACTTACAAGTCAGACGAAGAAATTGAGAAAGCGTACTTGCAATACGTTTCCGGTTGGATGTTTCCGACGCTGGGATTGCGGCCCGCTTTGGGGCGCTTGTTTACGGAAAACGACGATTTGAAACCGGGCGGACATCCGTACGCGGTGCTCTCTTACGACTATTGGACGCATCGCTTTGGGCAGGATCCCAAAGTGATTGGCCGAACATTTCGAATGGGCAATGATCTTTACGAAATCGCCGGCGTGGCCGAGGCGCCCTTTACCGGCACCGAGCCTGGCACGATGGTTGATATTTTTGTGCCGACCATGATGCATCCCGGAGTTACGCGCAAAGACTGGACCTGGCACAGAACTTTGTTAATGCTGAAGCCGGAGGCGGCGGTGAAGCCGGGCACGGCGTTCGAATTGATGCGGCAAGAGCTGGAGGCAACATCGCGGGCGTTCGAAGAGGAGCGAGCCAGAGGCTTTCTGGGAATGCCCAAAGAAGCTATCGAGAATTTTTTGAACCAGAAGCTGTTACTCGAGCCCGCGGCCACGGGTGTTTCGACTCTCCAAAGAGAGACGCGGAGGCCGCTGGAGATTCTGGGAGTGCTGGTGGGGCTGGTGCTGCTGATCGCTTGCGCGAACGTGGCGAACCTGATGACGGCGCAAGCGTCGGCGCGCGCGCGGGAAATGGCAGTGCGCGTCTCAATGGGCGGCGGAAGACGGCGGCTGGTTCAACTGGTCCTGGTACAAAGCGCGTGGCTCGCCGTGATTGCGGCTGCCGTGGGCGGATTGTTCGCGTGGTGGTCCGGGCCGCTTGTGGTGGGCATGATCAATCCGCCGGACGCCCCGGCACGGTTGCTGCTGCCCGCGGATTGGCGGGTGCTGATTTTTGGTATGTCGATGGCGCTGGGCGTGACCTTGCTATTTGGGCTGGCGCCCGCGTTGCGCGCCTCGAGTGTGAATCCCGTGAGCGCGCTCAAGGGAGGAGAAGATCCGCATTCGAAGAGGCGGTTGATGCACGCTCTGATTGCGGCCCAGGTGGCCTTCTGCTTCCTTGTGCTTTTCGTTGCGGGGCTTTTCGTCACCACTTTCAAGCGCCTGTCCGAGGAACCGACGGGGTTTAGCGCGGAACGGTTGCTCGCTCTCGATACTGTGACAAAGCAGCCGCAGCCGGTGGAGTACTGGGAACAGGTGGCGGAGCACCTGCGCATGGTGCAGGGGGTCGAGACGGTGGCGCTAACCGATCAGCCACTGCTCGATGGCAGCAGCTGGAATAACTTTATTTCGGTGAATGGCGCGCCTCCCAACGGGATTCTCGCGTACATGCGGAGTGTCTCGCCAGACTGGCTGGGCACGATGAAGATTCCGCTGATCGATGGAAGAGATTTCCGCCCGAGCGATACGCAGCCGGGGTCTGCGCTCGTGAATCAGACTTTTGCGAGGACCTATTTCGATGGCGCCGACCCGGTGGGAAAATCGATCGATCTGATGATGGACGACCGCGTGCGATTGCATTATCAGATCGTGGGGCTCGTGGGAGATGTGAGGTACAAGAGTTTGCGTGAGCCGATTCTGCCGCAGCTGTACGTGCCGTTTCACTCGGTCGGCGCGAGCGGCGTCTCAGGCAAGAAGCGTGAGGCAGCTCTTCTGGTTGGCACGTCGCTCGCTAACCCGATGGCGCTGGCGTCAGTGTTGCGGCAAGAAGTGCCGCAGGCACGAAGCGAAATTCGAGTGAGCCGCGTGCGCACGCAACTGGAAATCAATCAATCGCATACTGTGCGGGAGCGATTGCTGGCGACGCTGGCACTGTTTTTTGCGATTGTGGCACTGGTGCTGGCGGGAGTGGGACTACATGGCGTGCTGCACTATTCCGTGCAACAGCGGCGGCGCGAAATCGGGATTCGAATCGCGGTCGGAGCGCAGGCTGGAGGCATCGCGCGACTGGTAACGATGGACGTGTTTTCGATGGTGGTAGTGGGAGCGGTCGCGGGCGTTGGCCTTGGCTTGATCTCGGTCCGTTATATGGAGTCACTGTTCTACCAGGTGAAGGCGACCGACTTACAGATGTTGGCGCTTCCGTCGCTGGCCATTCTTGCAGGGGCGTTACTGGCGGCGCTGCGGCCGGTGATCCACGCGGTGCGAATCGACGCGGCTTCGATGCTGCGCGTAGAGTAGGCGCGTCTGCCCGGGGGTCTTACGAGCGCGCCATGCTAGCTAATTGGGTCCCTAGAGAGGCTTGTGTAGTTGGTGCCCGAGAGAGGACTCGAACCTCCACGACCTTGCGATCACTAGCTCCTGAAGCTAGCGCGTCTGCCAGTTCCGCCACTCGGGCACAAGTGCGGTGAGTGAAACCCAAGCACGGGTTCCAATTCCAACGAGGCTTTTTCATTGTGCCCGCCGCTTCCGGCTTTGTCAACGAAGTGCGGCGAGCACCACTTGAGCCGAGTGAGCCCAGCCGCATCTACAGCTTTCCCCAGGCCATACGAGAGGTCGCCTTGGAGCGCAGCGGACCCTTGCCGCGTCATTTTGCCTTCTGGCAAGTAGTTGTAATTCAAATGGCTAGTGCTATACTCCGCCTCAGAACGCGGTCTTACACCTTCCTGGCACGTTCATTATAAGGACCGCGTACTGGTTCCAGTGGGAGGTCACCATGGAAACCCTAACAGGACCCATCCTGTACGTTTTGATTGCCTGGGGGATCGTAACCGCCATCTTCATGATGTTATTGATCCGGCGGAGCCTTCTTGCCAGCCATGAAGATGATCAAATCTTTCTGGACGCGTCCGAGGAACACATGGCCCGGGAACAGCGGGAGATCATCGCGAAGATCAATACGCTCTCTCGGCCGCTGCTTACTAGCGGCATTGCTTCTGGTGCGTTGTTGTTGCTTCTTGCCGGAATGTGGCTGTACAACGGATTGAAGAATTTCTAGGCCGTGGAAGAGGGCCGAGGTGCACGCCCGCCTAGCCCTTTAATGCGCCGAGGAGCCGTTTGGCTGGGGCTGTGCCATTTGCGGTGTGTTCGCAGGTGTGGGTGCCTGCGATGTTTGTGCCAGCGAAGTATGGTTGTGAACAATCACCCAGTGCCCACTCCTCTTTTCCATGATCAGGGTAGTTTGCCCGCGGGCGGCGGAAGGTTGCCCATCCACGACGGCTGAAAAATCCCATTGGTAGCAGGCCCAAGCAAAATTGCCGCTAAGCTTGAAATAAGTGTTTAACCTGTCCATGCGCACTTGTTGCATGTGCGCGTGCTGCTGCTGATAGAGAGCGAGATAGTTGGCCCAGCCGAATATCGGGGGCGCCCAAATTCCGTTAACTACGGAGACGTCGTCGGCGTAATCCTTGTGTAGTTTTTCAATGTCGCCGATCTGCCACGCACCCAGCATTTCCGAAATCGTATAGTCGATCTGCTGTTCATCACCGAGGGGAATGATGGGCGTGTTGTCCGCGGCTTTCGGCGAATTTTTCTTTTTTTTGTCCTTTTGTTGCGCGGCACAAGGTGCACCACAAGCCAGAAAAAGAGCCGTTCCCAGAAGCAATGCGACCACCGACTGAATCGTGCGACCGGCAAAATGAGCGAAAAAATAATTCTTCATGCGTCTTCAACCCCCGCTGGAAGAGGATAGCACGCAGAATTGGACTCGTAAGCAGTGTGTCCTGTTGGTTTACCCGGACGGAATTTGCCCAACGGAGACTCTTGAGGCGGCAGATAGGGCCTGGACTCAGTTTTGCTGTGTAGCGCTGAGCAGATTGACGAATAGCCGGTAAGCTCCTGGAACACCTTCGGGAATCTGGCGAAAGAATGCGATGCCTGTGTAGATGTACATGCCCTTGCCATAGCGCGTATAGATCAGCGCGCCGTTGAGGTCGGGCTCGCCGGGGTCGTTCATGGCCAGCAGAGGTGTGTATTTCGAATCAAACTGAGTCCAATAGTAGAGTCCGCGTTCCTGCACCCAGCCTTTGAAGTCGTCCTGAGTGATTTTGTTCGGGCGATTCAGGAGAGGGTCGTCCGGCCTGAGAAATATGACCGGAGAATTTTCGTCGGTGATGCGCGGGAGGTGTCCTTGCTCGTTCAGGATTTTCGCGGGGTAGGGAGCGAATTGTTCTTTGTTCCAGGCGAAGTCCCGGTTGTATTGCACAACGAGTGTGCCGCCCTTCGAGACGTAGTCCAGCAGGCGCTGGTTGGCTCCAGCAAGCTCCGGGCGAAGTTCGTACGCGCGTACGCCGACGACGATGGAGTTGAATATTGAGAGATCGCCGAAGGCCAGTGCCTGGGCATCCAGAGTTTCGACTTGAATCCCCAGCATTCGCAAGGCCTGCGGGATGGGCTCGCCCTCCGCGGTAATGTAGCCGACGCGAAGGTTTTCAGGAACGTTGATGGCAAGAGCATGGACGAGGCATTGTGCGGGCTCGCTCCAAAGTTGCGTGGGCAAGGAGGGGAGCGGCTCGAGCGAAGTGGAGAATTTTTCGTCGCCGCGTTTTGCATAAGCAGTGATCGGATAATTGCCTGGGGCCAGCCCATTCGGCGCGGTTACGGTCAATTTCGCATAGCGGTCGCCGGAGCCGTCGATGGAAATTTCCTCCGGAGCGCTGGCGGAAAAACCATGTGGCAGGTCGAGGCCAACGGTGAGCTTGGCCGGTTTTGTGGCGTAGGAATGCACGCGAAGCAGCACGGCAAACGGCTTCTCCTGTTTTCCATGGATGGCGATGGCCTGCTTGGGGTCCACCGCGAGCGTATAAGCAGGCACGATGCGCAGCGGGACACGATCCAGGCGAGTTGAGTTTGCGGAGATGTGTGTGACTGGAAGTTCCGCCTTGAATCTATAGCCATCGATCGAGACGTTTTGCTCGGCGCGGAGAAGAGGAGGGGGTTCCGGGAAAAGGTTTTGCCAGGCTGTCAGTGGAGGCGGAGGTTGTGTGACTGCGACGGTGAATTGGTACCCCTTTTCGGCGTCGCCTTCGCTCTTGGTTTCCTTGAATTCCGGCGGAAGATTCAAGAGCAGTGGGCCCAGCTCGCAGCCGTCTTCTTTGCGGCAGCGAGCTTCCGCGTGAACGCCGAAGGATTCGCCGACCACAAGCATTTCGCGGTCCGCGTCGGCTTTCAGATCAAGTCCGGCGACCAGCGCGAGGGCACGGTCGAGGCGTTCTTTCGTCTCTCTGAGATCGAATGCCTGATCGGATGTGTAGCCCGCGAAACCGTTGGCGGAGTCTGGTGGCGAAATGGAAACGATAAGAGTTGCGGCTCCGGCGAGTTGTGCCATGGCATTTTTCCAGTCGAGGTTGAGCGCAGACTTGCGCGCGGCCAATATTTTTCCATCCGCCTTTGCTGCGCCCATCACCTTGCAGCCTTCCGTTTTGCCCTGGCCACACAAAGTTTGAGCGGCAGAGTTTGCCCACTGTTCCAGATTCCCTGCGAGGCTCGAAGCATCAAGCTTGCCGCCGTTTTCAAGGATCAGAACAACCGGGCGCCGGAGAAACGGCGAACCGATAAAATTGGTAATGCCCTGCGAACGATGGTTGGCAAAGGCATCGAGGCCGATTTCGCGCCAGGTCTTGCCCCAAAGGGGCGAGATTTCATCCACCGGAAGGGACACGCCGTTCGGGTCGGCGGTTGCGCCCCCGCGTTCCGTACCGAGAAGTTGCACGGGATTCGAAGAGCCGCCCCATGCACGAAGCCCTTCGCGGATCTGCTCGGGGAAAGCTTTAGGGTCGGCCGCCTGCTCGACGGCAATCGGGGTCCACAAACCAGACGTCTGGTGATGTCCATGGCCGCCGTGCACGCCGCCCCAGCCGTTGATGACGATGTTCGGCCGGAAAGTGCGAATCACACGAACCATTTCTCCCAGGACGGACTGCCCCCACACTTTTTCCGTTTCCTCTGGCGTTTTGGAGAACCCAAAATCAGGCGCGTTTGCAAAAAAGAGCTTCACCCCATAGCCTCGCGTGGCAGCGAGAAGTTCCTGTGTGCGGATTAGCCCGAGCTGCGGCGCTTGTTCCGGCCCGAGGTCGTTTTGCCCGCCTTCGCCGCGAGTGAGTGTGAGCAGCGCGACGTCGGCATGAAGACCGCGAGCAAGATAAGTGAGTAAAGTCGCGGATTCATCGTCGGGATGCGCGGTGATATAAAGGATGCGCGTGGTTACGCGAGCGCTATCGATGGCTTCCATCGTTTCCGGAAGGCCGGGGCCGGTTCCCGGCGCGGGAGCAAATTGTGGCGACGCCGGTTGTACCCAGAGGGACTCCAGCAGAATTGCAAAGAGGAATGATCCGACTAACCTTTGGAGTAGACGATTCACGAAGCCTCCGCTTCTTTCACCCTTCAATGGGCACTTTTGCAAACGGCCATTGTCTCATTTCGCGCGCCCGAATGAGAAATGCAAGCGCTCCAAGCGCGATTTCCGCCAGGCCCCATTTTCTGGCCGGACCGGTCTGCCAGAAGAGCCAGGCCCAGCCGAGCATGGTCAGAACCGCTGGTAGGGGATAGAGCCACATTTTGAATGGCAGTCGCGCCGTTCCCCAGCGCCGCCGCAAGAGCATGACTCCGACAGCTTGACCGATGAACTGCACCAGCAGGCGCATCGCCAGAATGCCGGCGATGGCCGTTTCGAGCTTCAAGGTCACGCTGAATAGGAACGCCAGTCCGCCGAGAACAAGCAATGAGACGTAAGGAAAGTGTTTGGTCGGGTGCAAGCGTCCGAATATCGGAAAGAAATTTCCGTCCAGCGCGGCGGAGTAGGGCACGCGCGAATATCCCAGCAGAACGGAGAACACGGAGGCGAGCGCAATCCACAGTACCATCCACGTAGCTGCTTGCGCCGCGTGCGGGCCGTACAGTCTCTCGACGAATGTGCTGACGATGAATTTGGAGTTCTGAGCTTCGCGCCATGGCACGACTCCCAGGATGCTCGTTTGCATAGCCAAGTAGAGCAAGGTAATTCCGAAGATCGAGAGAAAAATTCCACGCGGGATATTTCTTTCTGGATCTCGAATTTCACCACCGAGATGGCAAATGTTGTAGTAACCCCAATAGCTGTAGACCGTGTTCACCATCGCGGAGCCCAGGCCCGCGAACCAAATCCAAGAGATAGAAAACGCTCCCGGTGGAAAATCAAACGCCATTTTCGCGTTGAAGTGGGTCGCGCCACCCCAGATCAGCCAGAGTAGCGTGCCGACCACTCCGGCCCAGAGCAAAACTGAAATTTTTCCGATCGTGGTGATGCGCCGGTAGAGCAGAACCACCAGCAAGAGCACCAGGCCCCCGGAAACAGCTTTTGCTTGCAGCGTCGAGAGCGGGTGGAGATATCCGGCATAGCGCGCAAATCCAATGGAAGCGGAGGCGATGGAAAGCGGCGCTTGAATAAAGGTCTGCCACACGAAGAGGAAGGACATCAAGCGGCCCCACCGTCCGGGCCCATAGGCTTCGCGGAGGAAGACGTATGTCCCGCCGGCGCGTGGCATGGCCGCCCCGAGTTCCGACCATACGAAAGCGTCGAGGGTAGCCAGCGCGGCTCCCGCCACCCAGGCGATCAGCGCCTGCGGCCCGCCCATGGCTTTGATCACCAGCGACGTGACGACGAAGGGGCCGATGCCCACAATCTCGATCATGTTAAGCGCGACGGCCTCTTTCAGGCCCAGGCCGCGCTCGAGGCCAGCAGGCTGCTCTATGGGCAGGCTACCGGTTTTGTCGATAGGAACATTCTCAGGTGTCGTTGGCACGCCGCCGAGAATAGCAAATGCGACGCGCGGCGGCTAACGCGCAATTTTCCATGCCTCTCCAAAATTTCCATTCGCCGCTGCCGCCATTTCAGCTTGCAACTAGACTCGAACTGTTTAAACTCTTCCGGATGGAGTCCAGCCCGCCTGTCAATCACTGACCGGGGCTTTCTCGGAGATGCAGCAGGTAGCGGCATGCACCCAAACCGTACCCTGCCACAGGGCGCGATCGTAGTCTTGACAATGGCTTTGGCTGCGTCTTTCTTCGCTGCGGAGACGCACGCCCAGGAATTGAAGTTGCCGCGCGGAGCTTCCGCGGCAATCGAGCACATCTACTCGTTCGACACGGATGCGGCCGTTGCTGATGCGCAGCGCCTGCAGAGAGACCAACCAGACCACCCCTTGGGTTACCTGTTGGAAGCGGAAGCCCTATGGTGGAAAATCTGGTGTACCTCGACGGATTTCAAGTACGGCATGACCGACGCGCGGCATCGGCCGAAGCTTGCCGCTGACCAGCACTACCAGCAACTCGCCGCAGAAGCTTCGTCGATTGCGATGGCACAGCTTAAGGATCACGAGACCGCAGAAATGCAATTTTATGCGGGGCTAGCGAATGCGTTCACCGCGCGGTTTTACGGGCTTCGAGGCGAAAATCGCGCAACGGCTCGTGCCGGTGTGCGAGCCCGGGAGCATTTCCTCCGCGCGATTAAACTTGACCCGGAGCTTACGGACGCCGAGTTTGGGCTGGGCTTATACAATTATTATGTGGACACCCTCAGTGCGATCGCCAAGCTCCTGGGCTTCTTCATGGGCCTTCCCGGCGGCAACAAACGCGAAGGCATCCACCAACTGGAAGACGATATTGCGAAAGGCGTTCTCACGCCTGCCGCTGCTCGGTTTTATCTGGCGCAAAACCTTCACCGGTACGATCAGCAGTACGAAAAAGCGCTCGGCATCATCGATCCCCTAGTTGAAAAATATCCATCTAATCCTCTCTTTCAGCTGGCCCGTTGCGACCTGTATGCCAAATTGGGACGCAAGGAGCAGGCCCTCGCTTGCTACCGAGCTGCCGCAACTCTTCACATTCAAGATACCGAGTGCCGCACTCGTATCCAAAGTCTGGTAACTGCGTCATTGGCCGCCCAAGGCGTCGCGAATATTTCCCCGAACCCCTGAAAATGTGTGGGTTGCCGTGCCTCCCGGCCCCCCCCCCAAGGGGCAGGAATTGCTCATTGACCTATCTTCGAGGAGAATGGTAAGCATGTAGGGTTGACCAGTCCCGTGGATTCAGCACAGGCGCAGGTTGCTGAACGCCGGGCGAGCTGGACAAGGTTTGCGTGGCTCCGGTTGGGCCGGGGTCAACGCGCCGCGCGAATTGCGCATCTCACCCCAAAAGCACACTGGCACCGGGGGTTCCCCGCCGTTTGACCAGACAGGCTTATCCCGGTCAAGCCGGGGTAACCAGTGACGATGAAGGAGTCTCGATGAAGCGGTCTTGGACAGCACTGGCTGTCGCGTATGCGGTGATTCTCGTTGCAACAGGTTGCAACGATTACGGCAACACCTTTCAAGGCAACACCGGCGCATTCGTACAATTTGTTTCGCCTTCCAACGTGAACGCCGGCGGATCGGACTTGACGATCACCTTGACGGGCCAAGGCTTTGTGGCGCAGACCGTCGTCACCTGGGATCAGCAAAAGCTCAAAACATGCGTCGTCACGACTACCGCGGCGAACGTATGCGCCCCGTCGAATGATACGGGAACCGTTGTTTCAGTGACCGCGGTGGTCCCTGCCGCGCTGACTTCCAAAGCGGGCACCCATTTCGTCCAGACCCTTCAGCCTCATTCCGGCACGGGGACGAACGGACTTTCTAACCCTGTAAGTTTCGAAGTCTTTCCTCCTCCCAATCCATCCCCCACAGTTTCGAGCATCAGCCCCACCAGTGCCGCCGCAGGTAGTGCAGCGCAGACTCTAACCATCACAGGCACAAATTTTCTTCCAACGACAGATCCTTCGGGCGGTTCACAGGTGCGCTGGAATACAACAAGCCAAACAAATCTTTCGGTAACGACCATCACCTCAACACAAATCCAAGCGACTGTTTCCGCTGCAATGCTCGCGACCGCGGGGACTGCTACCGTGACCGTTTACAATCCCCCGGCGCCACCGCTCCCTTCGCCGCCGTGTGAGGTTAACTGCACTGGTTTCGGAGGCGGCGGCACAAGCAACGGAACTGCGTTCACGATCACGGACCCGGCAGGAGCAGCCGTCAAAGCGAATGCGCTCGTGGTTCAAGAAGAGACGCCCGCGGTCAGCTTGGATGGCCGTTATGTCTCGTTCACGGCTTCGCAAGATGGTCACACGCAGATTTTCGCTCGCGATACTTGCCTCGGCGCGGACTCGACTTGCCAGCCACGCACCGTTCTCATTTCTTCCGCGCTGGATGGCACCGCCGCCGCGGACGATAGCCATTCCCCCTCGATAAGTTCCGATGGACGTTACGTAGCGTTTAGCTCCGCAGCGGCAAATCTTGTTTCGGAAGCGAGCACGGGCCGCCAGGTGTATCTCCGTGATACCTGCTTTGGAGTAAGCGCTTCCTGTGCTCCCTCGACTCAACTGATCTCGACGGATTCCAATGGAACCCTTGTCGGTACGGAAAGCATCCTCCCGTCTATCAGTGCCTCCGGGCGCTTCGTCGCCTTCCTGGCCGTCACCCCGACGCATTCCACAGTAGAGGCGGTGAGCAAATCCGGGACGAGCGCGTCCAACAGCGGCTATCGGCAGGTTTTCGTCCGCGATATCTGTCTCGGCACGGCGAATTGCACGCCGAAGACGATGCGCATCTCGCTGCAGCCCGGCGACAGCTCAGGCACTGGCGCCACCAAGCCTCCGGGTCCCGCGATCAGCGGCAGCGCCGGTCATGTTGCGCTTGCAGGCGGGAGCATGTCGACTTTCTTCACTCGCTCCATCGCGGTCGACGACGGCGTTTTTCTGGCTCTCACGAAAAGTCAGCAATAAGCTCGGACACACTCCAACACAGGCCGCTCTAAGATGCTTCAGTTGAAGCGCACCTTGATATCCGGCCGCTTATCAAGGTGCACGGAATCCACAAAGCGCACCTGCCGGTCATCCAAGGTTAGAATCATGGAGGAAGTGCGCACGCCTTCGCCAAAAAATCGCACACCTTTCAAAATGTTGCCGTCTGTGACTCCCGTGCACGCAAAAATCATTTTCTTGCCCGGCGCCAGATCCTCCGTGTCGTAAACTCTCTTGGGATCCTTCACGCCCATTTTTTCGAGCCGGATTTGATCTTCCGGTTTGCCGATCACCAGGCGCGCAAGAATCTGCCCGTTCAAACAGCGCAGTGCCGCTGCGGTCAGCACGCCTTCGGGCGCGCCGCCCGTGCCCATCACCGCATGCACTCCTGTTCCGACAACCGCCGCGGAAATTCCCGCCGATAGATCACCATCTCCGATCAAGCGGATGCGTGCCCCAGCTCGGCGAATTTCTTCGATCAACTTTTCGTGCCGCGGCCGGTCCAGTACGATAACGACGAGATCTTCTACATCCCGGTCCAGCCGTTTGGCGATCGATTTCAAATTATCGGCAACCGGAGCGTCCAGATCGACTGCGCCTTTGCACGAAGGCCCCACCACGATTTTTTCCATGTACAAATCGGGCGCGTGCAGCAGCCCTCCGCGCTCGCTGGCAGCCAGCACCGCGATCGAATTGGGAGCCCCCGTCGCACAGAGGTTCGTGCCTTCCAGAGGATCTACGGCTATATCGACTTCCGGAAAAAGCGCCTTGGGCGCGTGCGTCGCCAGCCCGACCTTTTCGCCGATGTACAGCATGGGCGCTTCGTCGCGCTCGCCCTCGCCGATCACGATGGTGCCGTCCATCTGCACCGCGTCCATCGTCTTGCGCATCGCCTCGACCGCCACTTCGTCAGCCTTGTGACGGTCGCCGAATCCCATGGTACGTGCCGCGGCCACCGCGCCATTTTCGACTACGCGCAGGAATTCCAGGCTAAGTTGTTCTTCCATAGACATGCGCTCCTCCGCGGACGCCAATGATAGGTTAATTTGGAGCCTATAGTCGACGAGCCGTGGGAAAGAGTCAACTGCCGGGCGTCTTCGGCTCGAAGAGCAGCGGAAAGAACTGCCCTTCCATTTTGTTCCCACGAGGAATCACAGGAACGCCCGCGAGCAGAGGCTCATCCGCATTCGACATCACGCCATCGCGAAACACATTGATCACCGTGGCTCGTCGCGGCCGCGGAGTGTCGTTTGCGCCCGAGCCGTGCATCGTCCGCGCATGATGAAACGCGCTCTGGCCTTTTTTCAGCTCTACCGCCACCGGATTGAACTTGTCCTTCAACTCACACGGCAAGCTGCTGCGGACTCCGTCCATCTCTCCCGTCAGCACCGGCTTCGGCAAGTCCGGCCACTTGTGGCTTCCCGGAATATAATTCAGGCAGCCGTTATCGCGCGTGGAATCGTCCAGTCCGATCCAACACGTCAGATGAGCCAGAGGTGTTGTGCGTGTCCAATACGAATAATCCTGGTGCCATGCCACCACTCCGCCGTGCCGCGCAGGCTTGCAAAAAAGCTGGTCGTGCCAGAATCGCACCGGACCGCCGAGCAGTTGCGAGGCCGGCACGAGGAACGCCGGATTCCACAGCAGATCGTGAAACCCCTGCATGACGCGCCAAGCCCCTAGCGCATGAAAGACCACGCGGTCCGGATCGGCCGACTCGTTCGAATGATATTCGTGGAACAGCTCCCGTCCCTCATGCCCCGGATCCATCAAGTGTTCCAATTCCCCGCGCAGTGCTTCCACTTGCTCATCCGTCAGAATCCGCACGCACTTCAAATACCCGTTCTCCCGGAAAAATTCGACCTGCTCCTGGCTCAGACGGTACCTCTCCCAATCCTCCGCCACTCGCGGCCGCGCAAACAGCTTCCCCACCGGAGCATGGTATCTGGACAAATCTTCCACCATTAGCAATCTCGCTGAAAAAATTCGGCCGTTATGACCCTCGATTCAAGCGCGCTACGATCAATCCACCAAGCTGAAGAAATCTTGACAGCAATCGCGAATTCTATTCGACTCACATACAAAACCAAAGCTTCGCAGTAACACGGCATCGGCGTTAGGCGCACTGCCAAGAATCACTGGCAGCGCAAAGCGACAACGGGGTCTATGCGCGTGGCTCGCAGCGCAGGGATGAGGGACGCCGACAGCGCGACAAGCGTCAAGAGAACCGCCACTGCAGTGTACGTCACCAGATCCGTTGCGCTTACACCAAAGAGGAGACTGGCCATCAGACGGGCCACCGCAAGCGTGGCTGCGAGGCCGATGGCCACGCCGAGAAACGTTATTGTTGCGCCCTTCCCCAGGATCAGACGCAGCACATCCCTGCGTTGCGCACCGAGCGCCATCCTGATCCCCACTTCCTGCGTGCGCTGTTTGGTGCTGTAGGCAATCACGGCATATATTCCCACCGCGGCAAGCACAAGCGCCAGGAAGCCAAAGGCGCCCACAAAAGCTCCCGCCATGCGCTGGACGAACGAGGAAACTCCCACCCGCGAGCTCATCAAGGCAACATCGAAGAGGGGCAGATCCGGATTCAATTGGTGCACCGCTTGCCCGATTGCTCCCGCGGATCTGAGGGGATCGGCCGCGGTACGGACATGAAGAGTTACGCCAGAGGAATAGAACTGGTACAGGGGAAGATAGATGAAAGCCCGCGGCGGCTCGTTCAGATCGTAGTAGTGAGTGGTGCGCGCCTCTCCGACGACGACAGCCCATTTGCCTTCAATCTTCATGCGCTTGCCGATGGAATTCTGCGAGGGCCAATACTTTTCAGCCAACGCCTCGTTGATGACCACCACGGTCTGGGAGTCCGCTCTGTCGTGCGTCGAGAAGTCACGGCCACCGAGCAAGGGAATTCCCACAGTCGCAAAGTAGCCTGGACTCACGCGCGCAACACCGGCGCTGACGGCCTCGTGCGGCTTCGGCACATAGCCTTCGGGGTTAAAGCTGTCCGAACTCGAGGAAAATCCCAGCGGCACCCAATCCGCCAGCCCCGCCGACACAACGCCGGGGACTGCCGCAACGCTGTCGAGAACTTGTCGATCGAAGGTCATACCCTGCGATTTCGTGTATCCATTCGGAAAAAGATCGTAAGACTGCAACAGGACATTTCGCGGATTGAACCCGGGATCGAACTGCTGAGTGGCATGGAAGCTGCGTACAAACAGCCCCGCGGACACCAGCAAGATCAGTGAGAGTGCAACCTGCGCGACCGCCAGTCCGCTGGAAAGCCGCGCCTTGTGCCGCCCGCCAGCCAGGGCACCTGATTCGTTCTTGAGCACGCTTGCAGGATTCATACCCGACGCTCGCAAGGCCGGCAGTATGCCGAACAATACGCCGCTGGCCAACGTGATGAACAGAGTCGCAATCAGGACCCGGCCATCCACGGAAACGGAAATCCAGATGGGAATATTTGTCGTGGGCGCAAAATCCATGAACTTGCGGGAGTTCCAGATGGTGATGGGCAGCGCGATTGCACCCGCTGCAAGCGATAGCAGGATGTTCTCGACCAGAAGCTGACGTACCAAGCGGAAGCGTCCGGCACCCAAGGAGAGTCGAATGCTAATCTCTTTCTGCCGGGAAAGGCCCCGCAAGAGCAGGAAGTTTGCAACGTTGGAACACGCAAGGAGCAAGACAACCCCGGCAATACCCATCAGAATCGGCAGTAACGTGGAGAAAAAACCGTTCGCCCCATTCGGTGCGCGCCAAAGCGGATAGAGGGTGACCTGATTCACGCCGCGGTGAGAATCAGGAAACTGCCCCGCAATCTGTTGAAAAAGGAGTGTCGCTTCCGATTGTGCTTGTTCGCGGCTTCGTCCGGACTGGAGTCGGCCCAAAACATTTAACCAAGTGTCGCCGCGCGACTCGAGCAATTCCGTACCGCTTTCTGCAAGGTGCTGAGCGAAAGTCAGAGGTACCCACAGATCAAATCGCAGTCCGCTGGTGCTGCCCTGAAACACGGGCGGGGTGACCCCCACAATCGTTAGCGGGTGGGTATTCAGCTGAATGGTCTGGCCCACGATGGCTGGATCGCTCCCAAATCGGTGGTGCCAGAGGCGGTCGCTGATGACCGCAACAGGCGCGCCGCTTGGAGATTTGTCTTCTCCGGGCAAGAAGCCCCGACCCAAGGCTGGCTTCACACCCAGCACGTCGAAATAGTTCGCGCTTATCATCGTCGCCCAAATCCGCTCAGGCTTGCCTTCTCCCGTCAAACTCGCCGGCGCGAAGGCAAATGCGGTAAAACCGGCAAAACTGTTATTGCGGTCCCGGAGATCTAGAAAATCGGGATAAGAAAAGGAACCTGCGCGGCCCATCTCAACGGCGACCATTTCAGTTGGCCGGAAGACTCCTGGAATAGGGTTGAGCAGCGTTGCGTTGATCCAACTGAAGATGGTCGTGTTCGCGGCAATTCCGAGGGCAAGAGTGATCACTGCCACAACCGTGAAGCCAGGATTCTTGCGCAGCATTCGCAGCGCGTAGCGCAAATCTTGGAGCAAAGTTTCCATGGTCCACCACTTGTACCATCAAACTCCCGTTTATGTCCGACTTCTGTGCTTCACGTCACAGGCTGTCTGGCGTACCCAACTCTCTCGCATGCAGTCGGCCATTCTGGTTTTTGAACCTCATTGGGGAGCAACAGTCCCCCACTCCGATGAACTGGCTGGAACGTCAGGAACGGACTGTGGCCCGGCTTTCTCCTCCCATGTTCAGAAAGCGCCTTCCGCTTTGAGTGTCGCTCATTTCTCCTCGACTCTCGCAGTACTCGCTGGGATTCTAACTTCTGAAGAAATATGCATCAGGCTGGTGCGGGCCGGTCGAGCCGAACTGCGCCACCCCACTGGGATCTTAAGTCTTCTACAATCAACACTTACACCCCTGCCCGCAGATGTTGATTCTAAAAGACTTAGATGAACACTAAATTTCCTGTAATCAATACTTACGAGAAACCGAGGGGAGAAGATGGTAATGGTAATTAGCCCAGTCGCTAAGGGCAGGAACTCACTGCTTCTCGAACGGCTGGATTTTTGCGTTCACCAGAAATTGACCGTCCAGTTCGGTCATATCGCCTGCACCTTTACCCGCGACCGGAAACAAGCGCGCCGAGAGCGGCTTGTGCCACTTCACCGCCAAGCTGGCCATGTCCCCGATGATGAGCGACAGTTGCTCCGCGCTGATATCGCCGGGCAGCGGCACGGTATCCAAACCAGTGCCGCACACCGCGCTGTAGCTCAGCAGAGAGTCGATCGAAATGCGTCCCTCGCTCCACCTCTGGGCCAGCCGGGAATCCTCGAGGATCGGCAGCATTAGCCCTGAATAGCCGGTTTGCGTAACCTTAATGTCTTTTAGTGCGGAAGTGATGGTCGCCGCTGCGGTCAGAGTTCCACTCGATCCAATGGGTTGCGTCGTCAGGTTTTCTATCGCCGCGCCAATCGAAACATCCTTCAGCGGCGCGGGCGAAAGATCGACTCCCACATAGGCCCAGCCAGTGTCCTGGTCGATGCGACCTGCTTGCGCTTGCGCCTCGAAGGCCACTTTGCCCAGGTCGTCGATCAATCGTTGCCGCGCCGTTGCCAGATCCGGCGCATTCTTGAAGGCCGCTGCTACGATGCCAGCGGACTCAAAGGCGATCGCGAATTGGTGGCCAAAGCCCGTGTGATACGCCGCGGGAAAAAACGGCGTCAGCGGCGGCACCATGGCGATGGCCGCAAATCGAAAATTGCCCTGGCTATGCTCCGTGTCTTCCAGCTTTTTCATGACCCGCGCCGCAGCGCCGACCGCGGGCCAGCGCACGCCTTCCGGCCCGGCCACTACCAGGCTGCCGTTCAATTGTTTGGTGTTGAGCAGGATCTCCGCGAGCAAATCAGCCTGGGCGGGACTATCCGTCGCGTTCATCATCGCCGGCCCGATGGACGCTGCAAAACCGTCCTTCTGCGCGAGCAGGTCGTAATCCTTGAAGAATGTCAGCGCTTGATCCGTCGTCATTCCTTGCGTGTATTCCGGGAAGGGTTGCGTAGCGATGCGGATTGTCTGGACTTCAAACCCACGCGATTCAAAGACAGTTCGCGCGTACTTCAGCGTTTTCACCGCGTCCGCGATTTGCAGCAGATATTGCGAGCGGTCCAGATTGACGAACGCGGTGATGGCGCGAATCTTTTGCTTCTGTTCCGCAGGAGCTTTCCTTTGTTGCGCCCGCCCCACCGCGGACAGCGGGAGAAAAAGTACCAAGAAAAACGCGATGCCTCGAGTGAAGAAACGACGAGCACCGAATCTGGATGCAGGCATAGAGTGATCTCCTGTACGGGTGCGACTTCTTGCGCCCCAATAGCATACAAGATTCAATGTCTCGTGAGTTTGGTTGGCTGGAGTGGGACAGGATTTAGCCGGTCTTCCCTTGCACTCAAACGAATGCGGAGATGCCCGTGATTTTCTCTCCGATGATCAGCTTGTGGATATCGTTGGTTCCTTCGTAGGTGTAAACGCTTTCGAGGTTGTTCATGTGCCGCATGATGCAGTAATCATCGACAATGCCGTTCGCTCCCAGAATATCGCGAGCCTTCCGCGCTATTTCGAGAGCGATGGCCACGTTGTTCATCTTCAACATGGAGATGTGCGAGAAATCAACTTTCCCTTTGTCCTTCAATTGACCGACGTGCAGCGCCAGCAGTTGTCCTTTGACAATCTCCGTGATCATCCACGCCAGCTTTTCCTGGACAAGTTGGTGTGAGGCGATGGGCTTGTTCGCAAATTGTTTGCGCGTCTTGGCATACTGCAGCGCGGTATCGTAACAAGCCATCGCCGCTCCCAACGCTCCCCAGCCGATGCCATAGCGCGCCTGATTCAGGCAACCCAGCGGCCCTTTCAGTCCAACGACATTGGGCAGCAAATTTTCTTCCGGAATCTCGCAGTCGCTGAATGCCAATCCTGAAGTCACGGACGCCCGCAACGACCACTTTCCGTGCACATCCCACGCTTTGAATCCGGGCGTGCCTTTCTCCACCAGGAACCCGCGGATTTTTTCGTCCTCGCACTTGGCCCACACCACCGCGATGTCCGCTATCGATCCACTCGTAATCCACATCTTCTCGCCGTTCAAGACATACTTGGCGCCCTTTTTCACCGCCCGCGTGAGCATCCCGCCGGGATTCGAGCCAAACTGCGGCTCCGTCAACCCAAAGCAGCCAATCGCTGTGCCCTGCTGCAGCGACGGCAACCACTTCTCTTTCTGCTTGTCGTTGCCGTACGCATATATGGGATACATCACGAGAGCACTTTGCACCGAGACGAAGCTGCGCAGCCCGGAATCTCCCCGCTCAAGCTCTTGCGTTACAAGTCCATACGCGACGTTGGACATTCCCGCGCAGCCGTAACCTTGCAAATTCGCGCCGAAAAATCCCAGCTCTCCGAGTTGCGGCACAAGGTGCATCGGAAACGTTCCTTCGCGGCTGTGTTTTTCAATGATGGGAATAATTTCGTTGTCGACGAATCGCCGCGCCGTTTGCCGGACCAATTTTTCTTCGTCGTTCAACTTCGAATCAAAATCGATGAAATCCACACCGGCAAATCCAGCCATTCATTCCTCTTTCTGAGCGGCGGCGTTCGCGCGCGATTGTAGCAAGGCCTTTCCGGCTCCAGCAATCATACCGAAGATTGTCGAAGCAAGTTGCATCACGATGCAGTCGCGAAGAGAGACACCGCGGGGCGCGAACTCAGTTTGCACCACAATGACACAGGAGGGAGCCCGCGGCTCAATTTAGGAAAGAGCCGGAGCGCGTGCTACGCGCTAACTTGCTGAAATCAAACACGTTGGATGCAAAGCAGGGGCTGACATTCGGTACCAGATGTGCATTCTCTTTCCAGCGAAGGAAGAAGTGTCCGCGCAAGGAAGGATAGCTAGGGCGCGCAGATGGATCTTTAAGTGCCGCTAATGAAAAATGCATCCATTTTACGCAACCTGACCTTTGTCATCGTATGCACAAGTCTCGCTGGTTTGAGCCTTGCCTGCCTGAGCTTTGACCTTTTCGAGAAAGCCAGGTTTCGTGCCGAGATGACTACTGAACTTACGATTCTCGCCGATACTTTGGGGGCAAACACCGCTGCCACACTAGCCTTCAACGATCGGAAGTCTGCGCAGGATATGCTGGCAGCGTTCCGCGCGGAGAAACACATTGTCGCCGCATGTCTCTACAACAGCCACGGAATCGTCTTTGCGGAATATCGGCGCGACGGGATTGGCCCTGAGTTTGCCATGCCCTCCTTGCGCCAAGATGGTGCACAATTTGGGAAGAACTCCCTCACTCTCTTCCGGACGGTATCCCTTGGAGGCCAGAAAACCGGTACCATCGCCATCATTTCGGACCTCGGGGCGTTACAAGCAAACGTCAAGCAATACTCGATGATTTCCGCCGTAGTCATT
Organism: Candidatus Acidiferrum sp.; assembly: GCA_035576885.1. GTDB lineage: Bacteria > Acidobacteriota > Terriglobia > Acidiferrales > UBA7541 > Acidiferrum. Next base: position 23,413 of record DATLVZ010000055.1, read on the forward strand.
CTGATCTCCGTCCTAGCAACGTACCTCGTTTCCACGCGCTTGCTTAGACTCATTACGGAACCCATTCTGCATCTGGCACAGATTGCGGGCACGGTCACATCCAAGAAGGACTACACCCTTCGAGCGATTCCGCGGGGGGATGACGAAGTAGGAACGCTGATAGGTTCGTTCAATCAGATGCTGGAGCAGATTGAGGAGCGCGATGCGGCACTGAAGGGCTCAAAGGACGATCTAGAGCTACGCGTCCAAGCCCGAACCGAAGAGTTGCAATCCGTGGTCAATGAGCGTATGCGGGCGGAGGAGGCACTTTCGGAAGAACGAAAAGTGTTGCGAGCGTTGATCGACAACGTTCCCGATTTCATGTACGTGAAAGATTTGGATTGCCGATTCTTGCTGGCCAACCTTGCGGTGGCCCGGCAAATGGGCGCGAAGACGCCCGAGGAACTGATCGGAAAAAGCGATTTTGACTTCTATCCTCGCGAGATCGCCACAACGTTTTACGAAGACGAACAGAATGTAATCCGTACGGGGCAAGCAGTGATCGACCGTGAAGAGAAAGGCCTGGATTCGCATGGAAATCAGAGCCAAATTATGACGACTCAGGTGCCGTTGCGGGACAAAAACGGGCAAGTCACTGGGCTGGTTGGAATCGGCCACGACATTACTCATCTCAAAAAGGCACAAGAAGAGATGAATATGGCGCGAGAAGCCGCGGAGGCCGCCAGCCGCGCCAAGAGCGAGTTTTTGGCCAACATGAGCCACGAGATTCGCACACCGCTCAACGGCGTCATGGGAATGACGGATCTCGCGCTCGATACAGAACTAACCCCCGAGCAGCGCGAATATCTGGAGACCGTGAAAATGTCGGGAGACACTCTCCTGACAGTCATCAATGACATTCTGGACTTTTCAAAGATTGAAGCGGGAAAGATTGACCTGGAGGCCATCGATTTTAATTTGCGCGAGAGTTTGGAATTTACGCTGAAAACGCTGGCCCTGCGGGCGGATGAGAAGGGACTCGAATTGCTTTGCGAAGTGGCGCCGGAGGTGCCGGAGATTGTGCGGGGAGATTCAGGTCGGCTGCGGCAAATCGTGGTCAATCTGGTGGGCAACGCCATCAAGTTCACCGACAAAGGGGAGATCGCAGTGAGGGTCCAAGTCGAAGCAAGAGAGGGGCACGACTGGCTCTGTCGATTTACGGTAGCCGACACCGGAATCGGCATTCCCGAGGATAAGCGGGAACTTATTTTTAACCCTTTTTCCCAGGCGGACACCTCTACGACACGAAAATATGGAGGCACGGGGTTAGGGCTGACCATTTCCACGCGCCTGGTGCGCATGATGGGCGGCAAAATTTGGGTGGAGAGTGAAGTGGGTCGTGGCAGCCAATTCCACTTCACGGCGCGCCTGGGGGCAGCCGACTCGAAAGAAATCAAGGTGGGAACGATCGCCCCGCCGGAGCTCTTACGCGATGTAAAGGTTCTGGTGGTGGACGACAACCGCACCAACCGCCGGATTCTCGAAGGTATGCTGTTGCGCTGGCAAATGAAGCCGACTTCGGTGGAGGGCGGCAAAGAAGCATTGGCTCAGCTATCCGCGGCGCGGGAAGCGCGAGAGCCTTATGGCCTGATTCTGACGGACATGCATATGCCGGATATGGATGGGTTCGCGTTGGTCGAACAAATCCGCAAAAGGCCGGAATTGTGCACGGCCACGATCATGATGCTCACTTCGGCGGGCCATCGCGGGGATGCGGCACGCTGCCTGGAACTGGGTGTCTCTGCGTACCTGCTCAAGCCTATCCGCCAATCCGAGTTGCGGGAAGCAGTGGCTCGCGTTCTCGGAGCACATGAGCAGCAAGGTGCCATTCCATTGGTTACCCGGTTCTCCTTGCAAGATGCGCGCGAACCCGGTGCGTTCCTGAGCGTGTTAATTGCCGAAGACAATCTTGTGAACCAGCGCCTGGCTGTTCGGCTATTGGAGAAACGGGGACATCAGGTTGCGGTAGCCGCCACGGGGCTGGAGGCTTTGAAAGCGTTAGAGAAGGAGCAGTTTGACCTTGTGCTCATGGACGTCCAGATGCCGGAGATGGATGGGCTCGAGGCTACTGCGGCAATTCGAGAAAAAGAAAAGAGCACCGGGCTCCGTCAGGCCATTGTTGCCTTAACCGCTCATGCCATGAAGGGGGATCGTGAGAAATGCCTGGCGGCCGGAATGGATGGATATCTTAGTAAGCCGATTCGGCCACAGGAACTCGACCATCTCCTGGCATCTTACATCGAGCGGCGTATGAAAATGGCGGATGCCGGTGAAACTGTGACGCCCTCCAAATGAAGTGGTCTGTGCGTTCCACAAGAAGCCGGGGCCTGGCCGGCATTTCTCGGGAGAGAGATTTGAAGCCTGTGTAGATTGAGTTGCGCGGGCTTTTTTTCGCGGTGCAAATGCGAGTCAGAATCAGTTGAGAGTACCTCTCAGTTTAGAGACGCGTTTCCGCCGGCTTTCTGGCGGCTACGCTCGGCTTAATCCGACGGTCCCGAGCATTTGGTTAGCGGTGATTCGCCCCTGGTATCCTCCCAACTTGTAACGTTTTCACCCATCTCGATTTAGAGTGCGGTTCCATCCTCGGCAAATCGCAAAATAAAACTAATAGATTCAATATTTTATGGGAATCGACGTATTGGTTCCGGAGCTGCTTCATTCAGCAGGGTACGAACCTGATTTTGACGCAGCGGAGTGCCCCAACGGCATCTGCTGAGGAAGAAGCCGATCAAAGATGCTAGTCGATTTCAGCAAGACTGCAAAGCGGAAGGGCCGGACAAACGGATTCACGATGCTGGAACTGATCGTGGTCATGGCGATCATCTCGATCATGACGGTCGTCGCGGTGCCATCTTTCATGCGGGCCTACCGCGGGTACCAGCTGAACGACGCTGCTTACAAAGTTGCCGGAATTCTCAAATTCACTCACTTCGAGGCGGTCCGCCTGAACGTCGCTTTTCTGACCCCACTCAAAGCCCAGGTTTCCAATGGCCAAGCGCAGGCCGGCACCTACATCTTTACCGATTCCAACAATGACGGGACCGTGCAGCAAGGGGAGAGGCAAAACCTCTTCACGGGAGCTGTTAACCTGGTCCCCGCCGCCCTTCCTCCAAACACCGGCGGCCTGGCTGCCGCAGTAGGCGTTCCTGTCTTCACCAACATCTCCCCCACGAATGGTTCCATTTCTTTTGACCAGCGGGGAGCCGTCGTCCCCCCTTCCGTAAGTGTCCTTTACGTCGGAAACACCGGGCTTCCCACTTTGGGCTATCGAGCTATCGTCGTGCTTCCGACCGGTTCCATACAGGTTTGGTCGTGCGATAGCGGCGGCAACTGGCTGCGAGTCAACTAAGGGCGGCGAGAGAGGATGATTATGCAAACGATTTCCAGAAAGCGGCGGAATAAACACAACGGCTTCACCCTAATCGAGACGTTGATTGCCACGGTTGTCATGGTGGTGGGCGTTGTGGGAGTGGCGCAGCTCATTCCGCTGTCGATACGGTTAAATACGGGCAACCGCGAGGATTCCACAGCGCTGGTTTTCGCGCAGCGGCAAATGGACGAACTGGTGGATCAGCCCATGTCCGCAACGACGTTTAGCGATCCCCAAGGGGTTCTTTGCCCCCCGGCAACCAATTGCAGCCTGGGGAATGCCGCGACCCCGAAAGTGCCTGTCGGCAGTCCCGTTGTGATGTTTAACAACACGCCGGTGATCAACTTCGCCGTGGCCGCTGTTGCGAACTACAGCTTTACCTATACGGACCCCAACGATCCTTTCAAATTGCCTTATGACGTTCGCTGGGCGGTGATTACGTACTCAAACGGCGTAAGCGCAACTGGCCGGCGATTCATCGTTGGAGTGCGCCGCAGGGGCGGCAACGTTCCTTTCTTGCCCGTAAACCTCGACAGCATGGTGGAAAAATGAAGCTCGCGATTAAGCACAAGAAGCAATCGGGTTTTACGATGGTGGAGTTGATGGTATCGGTAGCCATCTTCGTGGTCATCAGTTCCGCCATTTTTAGCTTGCTGGGAAATTCCCAGAAACAATTCCGCACCGAATCGCAGCTTCTCGGCTCTTTTCAGGAAGCCCGCCTCGGTCTGGACCAGATTGTTCGCGACGCAGGTGATGCGGGATACCCACCACTGAACCATTTCGCGGTAACACCTCTCGCCAATTTCTTTGCGATCGGGCCACTCGGCTGGCAGCCCGGCTATGCTGCGGGAGTTCCCTGCCTCATTGGCACGGCCGGTGGAGGGACGTGTGCCACCCCCAGCGATTTTGACGTGATCTTTGAAGGAGACGTCAATGACGGGACCGGCGTGAGGTGGACTCGCTATCAGTTACAGGGCACAACGCTCTTCCGCGGCTCTGTGGCCAAAACGGTGGGGACGAGCCCGGGGCCAGCCACTCTCGCGGCAGGCGTCATGCTTCCTTACGTCACAAACGTAATGAACAACGCCCCAGCCGCGCAGATTGCTACCTTCCAAGCCAGCTATCCTGGGATGTTTCCCGGAGGAGCCCCGCAGCCTATCTTCCAATTCACATGTGATACCCCAGCGGGCACGGTGCTCTGCCAGAATGCGGGCGCCAGCAATTCGCCCTCGAATGTTCGCGACGTTGAAATCACGCTCATCGTCATGTCCCCCGAGCCGGATATTCAAACGAAAAGGTGGCGCCTGGTGGAGTTGAATGGGCGCGGTCACCGGCTGAATCCGAACCAGTAAGAGTATGGAGAAAACCATGAAATCCAATCACATTAGCCGCCGCAAACACCGGGAATCGGGAGTCGCACTGCTTGTCGCGATTTTCGTACTGATGCTCATCAGCGTGATCGCAATTTCGCTGATCATCGCCTCCGGAGGCGAGAGCAGCTTGGAAGGCAATTACCGCTCCTCGGCCACCTCTTATCTTGCAGGTACCGCGGGGCTGGAAGAAGCGCGCGGGCGGCTGCTTGCAAAGAACGCGGACTACTTCAATGCGCTCGCTCCCTACAACACGCCGGCTACCAACTTTATTCCCACGACAGGGCCGCTCGCTATCGGCCAGGTTCGCTACGTCCTGAATCCCGGGCAGGGCGAAGCCCTGACGAACATACTGGCAGCGTATCCGGACAACGAATATGCGGTTGAATATGGCGCGGCTCCCGTTGCCGCAAATGTGAAGACGATCGCTTCGGTCTCCACAGTCACTTCTGGCGGGGTCACTTACTTCGGGCCGCAGTTCAAGTGGGTTCGCATCACCCCGGCCACGGAGCAATCCATCCAAACGGACGTGGACGGTGTGGGCGGTCTGAATAACACCACTCCTTTATATTACGATCCGTCGCATCTCCCCAAACCAAGCCTCATCGTTCCCCCGATGGTAGCAGGCGTTCCAAACCTTGCGGCCACTCCCAACGCAAGGCAGGCGCTGGAAGTTACTACTTTGGCGGTGCTGCCCAACGGCTCGCAGAAAATCCTGCAATACGTCGTGGCACCCGTATCCTATCCTCTCAATTTCCCTTCGGCGCTAACGCTTGCTGGCAATAACGTCCAATTCGGCGGAGCAAACTCCAATCAGTACTACGTCAATGGATCGGACGGGTCCGGCAATCCGCCGGCGGTAGCAGGCTGCAATCCCAATACGGGTAATGTGTACTCGGCGGTTGGCACTACCGGCGCAAACAATGTCACCAACATCGTTAACCCGGTCAATCCGGTTAATCCATATACCGGTATTCCGAGTAACCGCGACGATCACTATTTGGGTACGCTGCCCTCACCTCTTCCCCTTATCCCAAACCCGTACCCAAGCGTGGGCAATGTTTCCCTCACCACCGGGCTTCAGACGCCGGCCAGCTTAGACCAGATTGTCCAGACCATTACAAATAATGCGGATGTCGTTATAAACGGCAATGCAACGCAGGCCAACATGCCTGTTGGCATGTCCGCTACGAATCCCCAGACGATCGTCGTAAACGGCGATTTCAGCATGACCGGCAACTTCACCGGCTATGGCCTTCTTGTGGTTACCGGCAACTTCTCCTACAGCGGAACCACGGGGTGGGCAGGCATTATCCTGGTTGTGGGGCAAGGCACAACGACGTTCCTTGGCAACGGCGGTGGCAGCAATGAATTCGACGGCGCCATCTTCTCTGCCACGACTAAGGACGCCAACGGCAACGAACTTCCTGCGTTTGGAAACGTGGGCTTTGACATCTCCGGTGGCGGCGGAAACGGAATCTATTACAACAGCTGCTGGATCAACCAGGCGAACCAGCCGCCGACTTACCAAGTGCTTTCTTTCAGGGAATTACACTTCTAAGGATGCAGGACCGGAAAATGAAAATGAAAAATATGCTTGTCATTCGTGCAATACTGGCCGCGACGGCGGCGCTGGGACTTTCATCCGGGGGTTTCGCACAAAGTGATACACAAAAAAGCGCGACACCGTCGAAACAGCACAAGCAGGCGCCGAAGAAGGAGAAAGTCTGGACGAACGACGATTTCGCTTCGGTCCCCGCGCCTGTCGCTACGAAGGAAAATCAGACCGCTCAGTCTAATTCATCCGAGCAGCCCGCGGGGGCCAACCCAAGTGCGGATCCCAATCAACGTAAGGGCGGGGGACCACCTGTCCTTACAAATCCAAAATCGCTCGAGGATGCGGACAAAATGATCGCCTGGGAGCATCGTGACATCGACGCCCAGCAAGAATTCCTCGAGAAAGTAAAGAGGGAGATCGCTGAAGCTCCCGCGGATCAAGTAGACCGGCTGACCAAACTGCTCCAAGAGCGCACGCAAATCCTCGCCAACACCCGCAATGAGTTGAAGAACCTCGAGACGAAAAAGAAAGAGATGCAGAAGCCTCCAACGGATAACGCCACGGCCGCTGCGGAGCCGCCATCTCAGTAGCTCCAGACCTTGCTCTTTTGAATTAGGTTACCGCACGCGGCCGGAGCGGAGCTCTCCGCGCATTCCTGACCGTTGGTTGCCACACTCTTCTCTTTCTGCTCCAATATTTGCGTGACCATTGCGAAAAAGAGCTCGCCAACTAAAATTTTAATCTTTGATGTCGATGGCGTGCTCGTGGACGTGCGCCTGTCGTTCTGGCTCTCCGCGCTCGAAACCATGCGTTACCTCACGGGCAAGCGAGTCACCTGGTCGGCACTGCACAGATGGAAAAGCAAACCGGGCAACAACGACGACTGGCGGATGGTCTCGAACTGGGCCACCGCTCTGGGACGTCCCACAACATACGAAGAAGCCCGCGATGCGTTTCAGCAATTCTACTGGGGCAAAAACGGCAAAGCGGGCAACGTCCGCAGGGAAAAGCTCGTCGTGACGCCGCGGCAAATCGAACGCTGGGCGGCACGTTTTGAGCTCAACCTTTTCACCGGGCGCACGCGCCGGGAATTTTCGTACACCTTTGACGGCTGGCCGGCTACGCGGCGCTTCCGGACTGTGATTACCATGGACGACGTAAAGCATAAGAAGCCCCATCCCGATGGATTGCTGAAAATCCTTGGCCGGCGTGATCCCGCAAACGCGCTGTACGTTGGCGACAACGTCGACGACGCCCTCGCGGCCTCCGATGCGCATGTGCCGTTCGTAGCCATTCTTCCTGCTGGCACCTTTGAGTACCGCAAACGCGCCGCGCGGTTCCGCGAACTCGGAGCTCTGGCGCTCCTTCCCCGCGCAACCGCTCTCAATGATTGGCTGGGCTGACACGCCGCTCGGCTTGAAAACAGCTCTGGCACATTGACGCTTCTCCCCTTGAAGTCTAATATCCCCCATCGAACTGGCGCTGGCCGCGGAACATGAGGAGCATTCTTTGACAAGCGAGACGGAAACAAAGCCACAAAATCGCCCTGGGCGCCTGAAGCGCTGGCTCGGCCGCGGCTTGCTTGGCCTGCTCATCCTCGTCGTTTTGGCCGCGGGTGTGGGAGCGAGTTATCAGGCCATCGAAAACGGAGCGGATGCGCGCAGATTTCCTCAGCAAGGCAAATCCGTATTGCTCGGTCCGGCCTTTCACAATCTCACCCTAAATCTTGATTGCCGCGGACGGGGCGGCCCGACGGTTATTTTGGATAGCGGCCTCGGCGTTCCTGCGATCGGGTGGAATCCCGTCGAGACGGAAGTCGCCAAGTTTACACGCGTCTGTTCGTATGACCGCGCGGGCTACGGCTGGAGCAGCCCGAGCGAACTTCCTCGCACGAGCCTGCAGATTGTGAAGGAGCTGCACGCGCTGCTCGACGCCGGGCAGGAAAAGGGGCCGTACATTTTGGTCGGCCATTCCTTTGGCGGCTACAACGTGCGTGTTTATAACGGGCAGTACCCCGGCGACGTCGTTGGCATGGTGCTGGTCGATGCCTCGCACGAGGATCAAAACGAGCGCATGTCTCCGGCCATTCAAGCATTCATGAAAAAATCGATCGAGGATCTTAAGCGGCAGCAGAAGCTGGCTCCGCTCCTGATCCGCTTCGGCATTGCGCGGTTCGCTCAGCGCAACCAGGCGGAAGCTCCCGGCGTTTCGAAGGAGTTTGGGAAGGAAATGCTTTACTTGCAGCTTCAGCCGAAATTCATTGATGCGAGCGCTTCGGAAATGAGTTCGTTTGCAGAGAGCGCCAACGAAGTACGCGCAGCCGGCAATCTGGGTGACAAACCGCTTGTCGTGCTGACGGCCGGCAAATCGGCGGATGCATCACAGCTGCCTGCGGGATTTCCAAAGAAGGAGTTTGACGACTTCCATGAAGTCTGGGTCAATGAGCTGCAGATGAAGGAGGCCCAGCTCTCCACTCGGGGCAGACAAATCATGGTTCCCGATAGCGATCACATGATTCCGTTTGAGCGGCCTGACGCGATCGTTGCCGCTATCCGAGAAGTTTCCTCCGCTGCGAACGCCGGGATTGCTGGAAAACCCAGCGAAGTTGGCAGTCCCGGGTCACGTTGACCTGAAGCTGCGCTGGATGCTATAAAATAGTGTTCAATAGGCAGCGACAGGCCCACCGTATCGCCCCTTCCGGGTAGAGGGGGCACGGCGCGGCTGCCAATCTGGTGGCCGGTCCGTGGCCCCAAAGCGAGTTTTAGGCTACACAACTTAATGCAAGAAATTGTTCGCCAACTGGGAGAACTGTTCCTTCAGGCTGTGCCTACAGTCCTGATCATCCTCCTTTTTTACATCATCTTGCGGCTACTTTTCTTTAAGCCGCTGCTCAAGGTTTTGGCCGAACGCGATGCGCGCACGGCTGGCGCCCAGAGGGCCGCCGAACAAGCGCAAGCTGCCGCCACGGCAAAGGCCAAGCAGTACCAGGACGCCCTCAAGCAGGCCCGCGCGCAGGTATACACCGAGCAGGAATTCGCGCGTAAGAAACAGGTCGATGAGCGCGCTGCGGTCATCAAAGAGGCTCGCGCTGCGGCGACCGCGCAGATTGCTGCTGCAAAAGAGCGTATCGACGGTGAAGTCGCCGCCGCTCGACGCGAAATCGAAGCCACTATTGCACAGCTTTCCACCGAAATTGCGCGGCGCATTCTGCAAACTCCGCCACGTCCCGGCGGCTCCGCCAGAGAGGCCCGATGAGGCAAGCATCGATGAAGCAAAAAAGACTCTCTGCGTTCTCGAGTTTGGTCTTTGTCTTTTTCTGCGCCGCTCTCAGCGCGCATGCCGCGCAAGAAGGCGGCAATTCGTCTACGGAGAGCACAAACGAGATTTTCAAGTGGATCAACTTCGCGATTGTTGCGGCCGTCATGATTTGGCTCTTTGCGAAGAAATTGCCTGTGTGGTTTCGCGCAAACGCCGGCCGGATTAGTTCCGCGATTACCAAAGCCACAGCCGCGAAAAATGAGGCGGAACGCCAGGTGCGCGAAGCGGAGTCCAAGCTGGCGCATCTGCAACAGGACATCGCGGCGCTTCAGGCCCATGCGCAGCGCGAAACCGTCGAAGAAGGCGAGCGCATCCGCGCCCTGGCGCAAGGGGACGCGAAAAAAGTTGGCATTGCAGCCCATGCGGAAATCGAAGCCGCGGAACGCGCCGCGCGCCTGGAATTGAAAGCGCTGGCCGCATCGCTGGCCGTGGATGGCGCTGAATCCCTTCTCGCCAGGCAGCTCACGCCCACTGCGCAGGAGACGCTAGTCGATGCGTTCGTGAAGAGTCTTGAAGGGAGGCCGAATTGAAGTCTGCCAGCCTTCAATACGCCAATGCGCTCGCGGACGTGGCGCTGGCCCAGGGAGCGGCCGATGCCGCCGTCAAACAATTGGCCGAGTTTGCAGCGGCCTTCGGGGTCTCATCCGAGCTGCGAAATTTTCTTTCGAGTCCCGGCGTGGCGCGCGACGCGAAGCACGGCGTCATTGAAAAAATCTGCTCGCGCATCGGGGCGGGCAAAATCATTCGAAATTTTCTGTTCGTGATCGCTGATCACCAGCGCTCTCATGTTCTCCCGGAAATTGTGGCCGCATTTCAGGCGGTTATCCGGCGGCGGCAGGGCATCGCCGAGGCGGAGATCTCCTCCGCCGTCGAATTGAGCGCCGCGCAGAAGAAGAAGTTTACGCAAACGCTCGCGAAGCTTACAGGCAAGGAGATCCAGGCCAACTATTCGCTGGATCCGGCTTTGTTGGGTGGCGCCGTTGTGCGGGTTGGCGACACGATTTATGACGGTTCGGTGCGCAACAGCTTGAATGAGCTGCGCGCGCGTCTCGCGGCGGAATAGTGGAATAGCGGTCAGGAGCAGGCATGGCGAACATCAAAGCAGACGAAATTAGCAAGATTCTGCGCGAGCAGATCGAGAATTACGAGCAAACCGTTTCCGTTGACGAAGTCGGCGCCATCATCAGCGTCGGCGACGGCATCGCGCGCGTCCACGGCCTCGCAAAGGTCATGGCCGGCGAAATGCTCTCCTTCCCGAAAAACATTTTCGGTATCGCACTCAACCTCGAGGAAGAAGAAGTCGGCGTGGTGCTCCTCGGAGAGTCTTCCGAGCTGAAAGAGGGCGACGTCGTCAAGCGCACCAACACGATCATGTCCGTGCCCGTGGGAGACGCTCTCGTCGGCCGCGTCGTGAATCCCCTGGGCGAACCGCTCGACGGAAAAGGGCCCATCGTCTCGAAGCAGCGCAACCCCCTCGAGCGTATCGCTCCCGGCGTTCTGGACCGCCAGCCCGTGCGCGAGCCGCTGCAGACCGGCATCAAGGCTATCGACGCCATGATCCCCATCGGGCGCGGGCAGCGCGAGCTCATCATTGGCGACCGCCAGACCGGAAAGACCGCCGTCATCCTCGACACGATCATTAATCAAAAGGGCGGCGACGTTGTCTGCATCTACTGCGGCATCGGCCAAAAACGCTCGACGATTGCGCAGATCGTGAAAACTCTCGTCGATACCGGCGCCATGGAGTACACCATTGTGGTGGCCTCCAGCGCCGCTGAGCCCGCTTCGGTGCAGTACATCGCGCCTTACGCCGCGTGCGCCATGGGCGAATTTTTCCGCGACAACAAGCGCCACGCGGTCACTTTCTACGACGACCTTTCGAAACACGCGCAGGCCTACCGTGAAATTTCGTTGTTGCTGCGCCGCCCGCCAGGCCGTGAAGCCTTTCCGGGCGACGTGTTTTATCTCCACTCGCGCCTGCTTGAACGCGCCGCGAAGCTCAACGACAAGCTCGGCGCGGGCTCGCTCACCTCGCTCCCGGTGATTGAAACGCAAGCCGGCGACGTCTCCGCGTACATCCCGACGAACGTGATTTCCATTACCGACGGCCAGATCTACCTCGAAGCCGACCTCTTCAACGCCGGTATTCGCCCCGCCATCAACGTAGGCATCAGCGTCAGCCGCGTCGGCGGCAACGCACAGATCAAAGCCATGCGCCAGGTAGCCGGCACTTTGCGTCTGGACATGGCGCAATACCGCGAACTCGCGGCATTCGCCCAGTTTGGCTCCGACCAGCTCGATAAAGTCACCCAGGCGCAATTGGCACGCGGCCAGCGGCTCACGGAAATCCTGAAGCAGGACCAGTACGTGCCGCTGCCCATTGAAAAACAGGTTCTCAGCATCTTCGTGGCTACCACCGGCGCGATGGATAACGTGGCCGTCGCGGACGTTCGCCGCTTCGAGCGTGAATTTCTGCAATTCGCGGAAACCAACTATCCTTCGCTGCTCAAGAATATCGCCGCGAAAAAGGCTTTGGATGACGGCATCAAGGCTGAAATCAAAACCGCCGTGGACGGTTTCAAGGAGCGCTTTACGGCCGCAGCTGCAGTCGCGGCGAACTGAAGTTAGAAACCTGACAAACGACGATGCCCACACTTCTCGATTTTCGGCGCCGCATCCGCTCGGTGAAGAACACCCAGCAGATTACCCGCGCGATGAAGTTCGTCGCCGCCGCCCGCCTGCGCCGCGCGCAGGAAGCTGCGCTCGCCGCGCGGCCTTACGCCAGGGAACTCGCCCGCGTCTTGCGCTCCATCATGTCGCGCATCGAGCAGCCTGAGCATCCGCTTCTCGCGCATCGCCCGGAAGAAAAAATTCTCGCCGTCGTTCTCACCGGGGAGCGCGGCCTTGCGGGCGCCTTCAACTCCAATATCTTGCGCAAGGCCGGTGATTTCTTCCGCCCCAACAAGGGCAAGAAGCTTTCCGTGATTCCCGTGGGGAAAAAAGGACGCGACACTCTCAGAAAGGCCGGCTTTCACATCGCCGCCGAATACGTCAACGTCCTCGCTCGCGTCAATTTCGGGACCGCGCGCGATATCGCGACCGTGGTGACCGATCTCTACGCCAAAGAAGAAGCAGACGCGGTGTATATCGTCTTCAGCGAGTTCAAGACGGTCATGACGCCGAATCTCGTTCTCGAAAAACTTTTACCCGTCGAACCCATGCGCGCCGACGAGGAATCCGCCAACGAACGGGCCTCCGCGCAGATCGACTATATCTACGAACAGCCCAAAGAACTGCTTCTCGACCGGCTGCTTCCGCGCTACATCGAAACGCAGATTCTTCGCGCCATGCTGGAATCGTCCGCAGCCGAGCACGCTGCGCGCATGACCGCCATGGAATCGGCCACCAAAAACGCAGGCGACGTCATCGAAGCTCTCACGCTGCACATGAACAAAGTGCGCCAGGCCGCCATCACCAAAGAAATTATCGAGATTGTCAGCGGAGCTTCATCTACCGCGTAGGAGAAGGCATGGCAGAGAAATACGCAGCCGTCGGACACATCGTACAGATCATTGGGCCGGTGCTCGACGTTCAATTTGAAGCGGGGCACTTGCCCTCGATTTTCAACGCAGTGCGCATCACCAGCGAAGGCTTCGACGTTCCTGAACCGATCGACGTAACCGCCGAAGTGGAGCAACACCTTGGCGAAGGCCGCGTCCGTTGCGTTGCCATGGAGCCTACGGAAGGCCTCGTTCGCGGCATGAAGGCGTTCGATACCGGCGCAGGCATCACCGTTCCCGTTGGGCGTCCGACTCTGGGCCGGGTAATGAACGTGCTCGGCAAGCCCGTCGATCAGCTCGGTCCGCTGACAAGCAAAACAAATTACCCCATTCACCGCCCCGCGCCATTGCTCTCTGACCAATCCACCACTCTCGAAATGTTTGAGACCGGCATCAAGGTGATCGACCTGATCCAGCCGTTCTTGAAGGGCGGAAAAATCGGATTGTTCGGCGGGGCCGGCGTCGGAAAAACCGTGCTCATTCAAGAATTGATCAACAACGTGGCCATGCAGCACGGCGGCGTGTCCGTCTTCGCCGGCGTCGGCGAACGCACTCGTGAAGGAAACGACCTTTGGCTGGAATTTCAGGAAGCCGGTGTCGTTGTTCCGGGAAATTCTGAAAAATCGCGCGCCGCTTTGATTTACGGCCAGATGACGGAGCCGCCCGGCGCGCGTCTCCGCGTCGGCCTGACCGGCCTGACCGTCGCCGAATATTTCCGCGATGAAGAGCATCTCGATGTGCTTCTCTTCATCGACAACATTTTCCGTTTCGTCCAGGCGGGGTCGGAGGTTTCCGCTCTCCTCGGCCGCATGCCTTCCGCCGTCGGGTACCAGCCGAACCTCAACACGGAAATCGGCGAATTGCAGGAGCGCATCACCTCGACGAAGTCCGGCTCGATCACTTCCGTGCAGGCCATTTACGTGCCTGCCGACGACTACACGGACCCCGCTCCAGCCGCCACCTTCACGCACTTGGACGCCACCACCAACCTCAGCCGCCAGATCGTCGAGCGCGGCATTTATCCCGCTGTTGATCCGCTGGCCAGCTATTCGCGCATCCTCGACCCCCGCATCGTCGGCGCGGAACACTATGCGGTGGCTCGCGGCGTGAAATCCATTCTCCAACGTTACAAGGATTTGCAGGACATCATCGCCATTCTCGGCATCGAGGAGCTTTCCGACGAAGACAAGCGCACTGTGGCTCGCGCGCGCAAAATCGAAAAATTCCTATCGCAGCCCATGTTCGTGGCCGCGCAGTTCACCGGCCTCGAAGGCAAGTACGTCAAGATTGCCGACACCGTGCGCAGCTTCAAGGAAATCGTCGAGGGCAAGTACGACGACATCCCCGAGCAGGCCTTCTACATGGTCGGCACCATCGACGAGGCGCTCGCAAAGGCCGAAAAAATGAAGGCAGGCGTTTAAAATAAAATGCTGCCGGAATCCATCGAGTTGGTCATCGTCACCCCGGAGCGGCAATTCCTTCGCGAGAGCGTCGTGGAAGCCGTGCTGCCCGGCGCGCAAGGCGTGCTCGGCATCCTGCCTGGCCATGCTCCCTTGATGACGGAGCTCGGCATCGGTGAGCTGACTTATCGCGGCGCGGGCGCGAACCCCAGTGGAGCTCTCGCCATCATTCAGGGCTTTGCAGAAGTTTTGGGCGACCGCGTGACGGTCCTCGCGGAAACCGCCGAGCGCGCCGCCGAGATCGACCTCGCCCGTGCTGAAGCAGCAAAGGCTCGCGCGGAAAAACGCCTCTCCACCGGCGACCCGAATATCGATTGGGACCGCGCATCAATCGCCCTACAGCGCGCCCTCATTCGAATCCAGGTCGCGCGCAAATACCGGGGCGCTCCCGTAGAAGTCCGCTGAACCCGGCTTACAATTGTTCAGCGCTGGGTCTCTCGCGCCCCCTGCGACTCCAGCTATTTTTTGGCATCTAATGGAGTTGGAGACTTCGATGGGGCTCGTGACCATGTACACGACTAGCTGGTGTCCGGACTGCCGGCGCGCAAAATCATTTCTGAAAGAGCGCGGAGTGGAATTTCGCGAAGTGAATATCGAAACGAACCCCTCGGCGGAGGAAATCGTCATCAAAGCCAACGAGGGGAAGCGCAAAGTTCCTACCTTGGAGATGGGCGGACGCTATTTTGCCTGCAGCCCCTTCGACGCCGACCAGCTGGCCGAAGATCTCAATCTACCGCTCAACCCCTAAGCTTAACGCGCCAGTTTGGGTATTGCCGGGCAGCCCGTTTTGCGTGCTATACTTTGAAACCCGTCCCACGCCGCCTTTTGCCTGTGTGGATGGATTCGTCACGATTCGAGGCCCAGCCCGGCCAGGCGGGCAGCACGGCGCCTTTTAGCACTTAGGGGGGAATATCGCAGAACGCAGCTTCCGGCAGAGCGATCGCATCCGCGTCAACGAGCGGATTCGCGCTCGCGAGATCCGGGTAATTGATGAAGAGGGCGGCCAGCTTGGCGTCATGCAGCCATTCGAGGCCATGAAGTTGGCGCGCGAGCGCGGGCTTGACCTGGTGGAAATTTCGCCGACGGCGGATCCGCCAGTTTGCAAGATTACCGACTACGGCAAGTATCTCTATCAGGCCAACAAAAAAGCGCACGAACAGCGCAAGAGCAGCCGTGGTTCGCAGCTCAAGGAAGTAAAATTTCGTCCCGCGACCGCCGAGCACGATTATCAGGTTCGCAAGAATCAGATCATCCGCTTCCTCGGCGAGGGCCACAAAGTTCGCGCTATGATATTCCATCGCGGCCGCGAAATGGCGCACCAGGAAGTCGGCCGCGCGAAGATGAATCGCTTACTGGTGGAAATTGCCGACCAGTGCCAGATTGAGACGATGCCTCGCATGGAAGGCAACGTTCTGGTCTCTCTGCTCGCGCCGAAAAAGGGCGTCTCGGTCGCAAAGCCAAGCGGCCAATCGACGGCCAACGCTCAGCAATCGCAGTAGCAATTGAATTTGAATCGTGTAGTGGCGGGGCTTGCCCCGCCCACGGATCGCTTACCGGAAATATAGAATTGTAGCGGCGGCGCAATCCCGCCGGTCAAGGAGAGCATTTCAAGTCATGCCAAGGAATTCAACGAAGCCAAAATTGAAACTGAAAACCCATCGCGGCGCCAAAAAACGCTTCAAGATCACTGCGAACGGCAAAATCAAACGCATGCACTCCGGCAAGCGCCATTTGATGGGCACAAAAGCTCCCGGCCGCATGCGCAAGTTAAAGAAGCTGACGCTGGTCAGTCCCAGGGACGTGGCCGCCGTCAGGCAAATGCTCCCCTACGGCTAGAGCCGTAAAGGTTTTCTGTGCGTGCCATGGTTTAGCACGCGTAAAGATTTTCTTCGTAGGGGCACGATATATCGTGCCCTTCCGTCAGAAACGCAGGACGCAAGTCCCGCGCATCGTGTCAGGCAGCGCTTCACGGGTGCCTGCCGGCCGATAAAGCCGCAAAAAAAGTTTGCCGCAATGCAAACAAAGGCGGCTAGCAGGACCATCAGAGACAAACCCGCCGCCTAACGCGTATTTTCCCGCGTTCGCGCATCGCGTTTGTCTCCCAACTTAAGGAGAAAAACCCATGGCACGCGTAAAACGCGGCACAAAACGCCGCGCCCGTCGTAAAAAGTACCTCAAACGCACAAAAGGCTTCTTCCTAACAAAAAGCAAGCTCTACCAATCCGCACAGGAAGCAGCGAATCGCGCCGATCGTTACGCCAAGCGCGACCGTCGCGTAAAAAAGCGCGAGTATCGCAAACTCTGGATCCAGCGCATCGGAGCAGCCGCTCGCAATAATGGGCTTACCTACGGCCAGCTAATTCACGGCCTGAAAGCCGCCGGCGTCTCGCTCGATCGCAAAATCCTCGCGGATATCGCGGTCAAGGACTCCGCCGCGTTCACGAGCTTGGTAGCCAGCGCCAAAGCCGCCGCTCCGCCTCAAGTCAAAAAGGCGTCGTAGCTCTATTGTCGGTCCAACCCGGCCGTCATTTCGAACGGAGCGGGCCGACACTTTTTCTTTCGCGTTCGCTCCTGCCAACGCGTCGGCCTGCGGAGAGAGAAATCTCTCTTGGCCTTGTAAAGCCGCCCAGGCCCCCTGTTCATGCTTTTCTGATAGGGGCACAATACAACGTGCTCCTGAGATGTAATCTAACTCGCTAACTTATGGCAACGACTGATATCGGCATTGACAGAACGCTCGCCGACCTCGGCATCACCCAGCCTGATGAAGTCGAGCGTCGGTTCGCGAAGATACGCGCGCAGTTCACTGCGCAATTCAGCCTCGTTCACGCCGAATCTGACTGGAAAATCTTCCGTGATGGTTGGCTCGGCCGCAAATCCGGCGTCCTCGCCCAAATCACCGACAACTGGCTGAAACCCGCATCGCCTGACCTAAAACGCGCCGTCGGTGCTGGCCTGAACGAACTTCGCGCCCACGTCGAATCGCAAATCGAATCCCGCCGCCAGGCCATCGAATCTGGCTCCGACCAATCGGCATTGGCCCGTGAGCGCGTCGACCTCTCTCTTCCTGGCGTCACCCGCCCCATTGGCTCGCATCACCTCATTCGCCAGGTCTTGCAAGAAATTGAAGACATCTTCGTTTCTATCGGCTTCTCCGTCGTCGAAGGCCCCGAAATCGAAACGCCCTACTACAATTTCGAAGCTCTTAACATCCCCGAATTCCATCCTGTCCGCGACGACATGGACACCTTCTACCTCGAACTCCCGAAAGGCGCTCCCACGCCGCTGCTCCTCCGCACCCACACTTCCCCCATGCAAATCCGCACCATGGAGAAGCAAAGACCTCCCGTGCGCGTCATCGTCCCCGGCAAGGTCTATCGCCGCGACAATCCCGACGCCACACACTCCTTCATCTTCCATCAGGTCGAAGGCCTCGCCGTCGATTCGGACATCACCTTCTGCGATTTCACCGGCACCATCGAATATTTCGTCAAACAATTTTTCGGCCCCGGCGTAAAAACCCGTTTCCGCCCTAGCTATTTCCCGTTCACCGAGCCGAGCGTCGAGTTCGACGTCTCCTGTATCTTCTGCGGCGGCAGCGGCACAGCCGCAAGCGGCGGCACTTGCTCCAAGTGCAAAGGCGCCGGCTGGATTGAACTTTTCGGCGCCGGAATGGTCGATCCCGCTGTCTACGGCTTCGTCAACTACGACGCCAAAAAAGTCAGTGGCTTCGCCTTCGGCATGGGCATCGACCGCCTCGCTATGCTCAAATACCAGATCGACGACATTCAGATTTTCTTCCAAAACGATGTCCGCTTCCTCCGCCAATTCCCATGACGAGCCGACTAATCGCATCGCACTCATTTTCTGGGGCTCACCGCTCCGCCGCAAAACTGTCACTTGTGGGAACTCGCGGCCCAGCCAAAAAACCGTCATTTCGAACGGAGCAAGCCGACGTTTTTTCTTTCACGTTCGCTCCTGCGAACGTGTCGGCTTGCGGAGAGAGAAATCTCTCTTCGATCTCACCTCTGGGACGAACCTCGATCCCTGGCGCGGATTCCTCTTCGTCAGTCACGAGTCACCAGTCACGAGTCGCCTCCTCATGACCTTCACCGACGCCAAACAACGCTTCTCCACCCGCGTAGCCGACTATCTTCGCTACCGTCCTGGCTATCCTTCCGGCGTCCGCGACATTCTCCGCGCCGAATGCCTTCTGAAATCCGGACACGTCGTTGCAGACATGGGCTCAGGCACTGGTCTGTTAAGCGAGCTATTTTTGAAAAATGGCAACCACGTCTTCGGCATCGAGCCCAATGAATCCATGCGTCTGGCTGGCGAAGAATATCTCGCCTCTTACGACGGCTTCACAAGCGTAAACGGCTCGGCGGAAGCCACCACGCTCGAGGATGCCTGCGCGGACTTCGTCACCACGGGACAAGCCTTCCACTGGTTCGATCAGGACGCCTGTCGCCGGGAATTCACGCGCATCCTCAAACCCGCAGGCTGGGTCGTGGTCATCTGGAACGAGCGCCTGATCGACACGACTCCTTTTCTCCGCGATTACGAAGCCCTGCTTCGAAAATTTGGCACGGACTACGCCCGTGTGAAAGAAAGCTACCCGAACGAACAGCACATGCGCGACTTTTTTGGCGTTGGTGCTTATTCCTCACACGAGCTGCCGAATTTTCAGGAATTTGATTTCGACGGCCTCGCCGGCCGCCTGCGCAGCAGTTCCTTCAGCCCGGCTCCCGATCATCCAAACTACGTGCCCATGATGGCAGAGCTGCAAAGAATTTTCGATGCTCACCAGCAAGACGGCCGCGTGCGTCTCGAATATTCCACGCGCGTCTATTTTGGCAGGATGGGTGCTCCCGTGGATTCCCCGGCGATCATCCACGACAGGAACCCGGAATGAAGGTCGTCTACAACTGGCTGAAAGAATTCGTCGACGTCACCGCCTCGCCTGCCGAAATCGCCTCGCGTCTCGCTCTTTCTGGCACCAACATCGGCAGCGTGGAAAACGGCACGCACGGCGCCGTCATTGACGCGGAAGTTGGTTCGAACCGCCCCGATTGCCTCAGCCATTTTGGAATTGCCCGCGAACTCAGCGCTGTCTATAAACTTCCTCTCAAGCCTGTCTTGCCGAAGCCTGTTGAAGGCGCGGCAAAAGTATCGGAAGCCGCCCAAGTCGAAATTCAGTCTCCGGAGCTTTGCGGCCGTTTCACTGCTCGCGTAATCCGCGGCGCGAAAATCCAGCCTTCGCCAAAATGGTTGAAAGATCGCCTCGAAGCCAGCGGCGTCGCCAGCATCAGCAACGTTGTGGACATTTCCAACTACGTCATGCTCGAGCTCGGCCACCCGCTTCACGCCTTCGACTACGACAAAATCCGCGATCATCGCATCGTCGTCCGCCACGCTAAGCCCGGCGAAAAAATCCGTACCCTTGATGGCTTCGAGCGCACCGTCGATCCAAGCATCTGCATGGTCTGCGATGGCGACGGCTCCCGCGCCGTCGGCATCGGTGGCATCATGGGCGGCGCCGACACCGAAATCTCGTTCTCTACAAAAAATATCCTCATTGAGTGCGCGTGGTTCGAACCAATCGCCATTCGAAGGGCCGCCCGCTCTCTGAAGCTCCATACCGAAGCTTCGACGCGGTTTGGCCGAGGCGCCGACCCCGAAATGGCGGAGCTTGCTTCTCGTCGCGCCGCCGAATTAATTTTGCAGCTCGCCGGCGGCGAGCTCCTCTCCGGCGTCGTCGATGTCTATCCCGGCAAACGCCAGCCGAAGAAAATCCAGCTGACCCGAGCGGAACTTCTTCGCGTCATGGGCGCGGACGTTCCTGACAAGGATATCGAATCCATTTTGAGCGCCCTCGGCTTCGCTCCCATTCGAATCGACCAGAATCGCGGCGCGGCGGGTTCCGTCCTCGCCGCGTGGGAATGCACGCAGCCAAGTTGGCGTGCCGAAGTCGAACGCGAAATCGATTTGATCGAAGAAGTCGCGCGCATCTACGGCCTGGACAAATTTCCGCCGCGCCTCCCCGCCGCCCGCCAGGGCGCGCGGCATTTGCCCAAATTCGAAGCGGAACATCGCGTCCGCGAACGCCTCATTGGTCTCGGCTATCGCGAAGTCCTCACCATTCCTCACGTCGCCGAAGAACGCGACGCGCTTTTTCGTCCCGAAGGCATCGCTCCCGCGCGCCTTTCGAATCCACTCTCCGAAGAAGCCAGCGTCCTCCGTTCGAATGGCCTCGTCACCATGGCCGCCGCTCTCGAATGGAATCTCAACCACGGCCAGCGCAACGTGCGCCTCTTCGAAATCGGCCGAAGCTATCGCCTCAACGGGGCCAACTCCGTCGAAACGCCGATTCTCACCATCGGCGCGACGGGCGAAGCGCGCGAAAAAGGCATCTACGAAAATTCGCGCGAGTACGAATTCGCCGATCTCAAAGGCGACCTCGACGCGATCGGCGCCCTCGCCGGCAGTTTCGAATGGCGCGATGGCGGAGCAACATGGACTCATGCCGCCCGCCGCGGAACCATCCATCTGAACTCTGTCATTCTGAGCGAAGCGAATATTCCCGGCTTGATTGCCTCCGCAAGCACACCGCCGAATTCCGCGGCCCTCGGCGTTGCAGGGCAACTTGCGCGGCGTGTGGCGGACAAATTCAAATTGCGACAGGAAATATTTCTTGCCGAAATTCAGCTCGATCCAATTTACGCTGCGATTCGCGCGGCAAAAGAAGCGCGTCGCTACGAACCGCTTCCGCGTTTTCCAGCAGTCGAGCGTGATTTTTCTTTGCTACTCGCGGACGGGACTCCGTTTTCGGAGATTGTCAAAACGATTCGTTCGCTCAACATCGCGGAAATTTCGTCCATCGATGCGGCGGATTTGTTTCGCGGGAAAAATGTGCCCGCCGGAAAATATTCGCTGCTCGTGCGCGTGACGTTTCAGAGCCGCGAAGCGACGTTGACCGACGCGCAGACGAGTGACTTTTCTGCAAAAATCATCGCCGCGCTTGAAAAAAATCTCGGTGCGCAGCTTCGAGCGAGCTGAGGAGCGCCAGTTGATTGTTTTCGTCCACGCCGCTGTGCGCTACAATCCGGAGACATGAGCGGTCCCGTAAAAGTCGAGATCTTCGGGCAGCCGTACGCGATCCGCGGCGAGTTGGACGAAGAGTACGTCCACAAGCTGGCGGAGTATGTCGATGAAAAAATGCATACCATTGCGGCGGGCGGAGCGACGGTAGACACGCAAAAAGTAGCCGTGCTGGCGGCGCTGGCGATTGCCGATGAACTCCACAGCTCGCAAAAAGATCGCGGCGACCGCGAAGAGTTGTTGCGCGAACAAGCCGAGCGTTGCCTGACGCTCGTCGAGCGCGCCTTGAAGCAAACAGCGTAAGTTTCCTCGTTTTGTTTTTTCCTAAATCATAAAAAGTTTATTGGGACCACGTCGTTGGGGTGCGAATCCAGCGATGGTGGCGGAGTTCGGCGTGGAGGGCCGGGGGCAGAGGGCCTTTGGCGCTGGCGGAGATGTTGGATTCGACGTTACGGATTTTGCGCATGCCGGGGATGATGGTGGCAACGTCTTTGTTGTTAAGGATGAAGCGCAGAGCCATTTCGGGCATGGTCATGCCGTCCTTGAGAAGAGGTTTGAGCGCATCGGCGTGGGCGACGCTGGTCTTGAGGTTTTCGGCGACGAAATAGGTGTTGCGCCAGTCACCTTTTGGCCAGGTGCTGTTGAGCGTGAGAGTTCCTGCGAGCGAACCTTCATCGAAGGGCACGCGTGCGATGACGGCGACATCTTTTTCGCGGCACGCGGGAAATAGTTCGTCCTCGGGATTTTGATCGAAGATGTTGTAGATGACCTGGACGGCGTCGACGAGGCCGGAGCGCACGGCGCGGATGCCGTTCCAGGGTTCCCAGCGATTGAGGCTGATGCCGACGGCGCGGACTTTG
>DATLVZ010000056.1:0-11816 GCA_035576885.1 Candidatus Acidiferrum sp.
CTCCCCTCTTTTCTTCTCCTTCTTTTCCGCCCCTAACCCCTTTATAATCCGCACTTCCGCAAAACGTGCCTGTAACTCCCTTAGAATCCGCACTTCCAAAACACAGCACTTAAAACCCTTTAGAATCCGCACTTACGAAAAAACCGGGGAGGGGGCCCTCACCATTCGATACAGACACTCATCGCTCGCCCCGGCCACTAGAGATGCCCTCCCCATATTGCCATTCAACCCCCAATTTCGACCATTCCCTGTAAAACACTTTACCTTTTCTGAACTCCGATGCTACCATTCCCTATGTTCCGCCCATGCCAGTCCCGCCCGCACCCCCAACTTCCATCCGCTTCTGTCCAATATCTGCTTGTGCCTGCTAGCTGCGCGCGGCACCTGCCCCGATCCGCCCGGCACAGTTCCACTCGTGGCTTAGCGTCCCTTCTTTCACCCGTCACCAGTCACGCGTCACCAATCACTAACTCTTTTAGAATCCGCACTTACGCAAAACCCGCCCGTAACCTCCTTAGAATCCGCACTTCCAAAACACAGCACTTAAAACCCTTTAGAATGAACACTTACGAAAAAACCCCCAGGGGGGGCCCGTCCTGGTTAACCAGAAATCCCGGGAAGGATTTCTGTCCCGAGCGACCATCGGGAGCGACGGACCTCTTTTGCGATCGGATGACGATAGCTGTCCCGAGGAGCATCACGACGAGAGGTCTCTCCTCAACTCCGAAGAAGGCCCACTCGTTGCGCCCAGGCAGGGACCAGGAAGTTACCCTTGCTGGGCGCGCCCGTCACGTTTACCCGGAACTCACCCGCCAGGCCTCACCCGCCAGTCGTCAGTCGCGAGTCACCAGTCACGGATCACCAGCCACCACTCACTGCCAAAGTACCGCCACTCACAGCGGGCGAAGCCCGTTTTCCTCAAACGTCCTAGTACAAGCGTACCTCCCAGAATTGAATCGATTTTGTACCCGCAGTCCTATTGTTACCTGGACCGCTCCCGGATACACTCTCTCTTCGATCAGGAGGTATGCCTTGACCGGTTCCGAACGCCGCACTACCCAGCGCTTCCAAATGCGGCTGCCGCTCACCGTCCGTTGGACTACGGGCGCCGCGGTTGGCGAGACCAGCACCGAATCCCGCGACGTAAGTTCTCGCGGTGTCTACTTCTTTCTTTCCAAAGACGTCAGAGAAGGCTCGCCCGTCGAAATTCTTCTGACTCTGCCCAACGAAATCACCCTGGCGGGTCCCGTGCGCGTGCGCTGCCTCGGCCGCGTCCAGCGCACCGAGCCCCGCGACGAAGGCGCCATCGGCGTCGTCGCCGCGATTGAGCGGTACGAATTCCTCCGTGGCGACGAAGATATGAAGTAGTTGCTTTCGGCGGCCGCCGCAGAGCGTCACTAACCATCGAATTTCTTACAAGTTTCTTGCTCGCTCACTGCGGAGGCGGGCAGGATAAGCCGGGGTCCCTCGGCCCCTCAGCGGAGTGCCCCGGCTCTTTTTTTCTCATCCGCTCTTCCTCCTCAGATTCAGAAAACGCTGTCAGCGCAAACCGTTACGCATTTTGTCGTAGTTCCGACAACTCCGCGATTCCACTCTGGCACAGCGTGGAAATCCGTCTCATCAAGCACAGTTACCTCTGCGCGTCCTGTACTTTTGGGCAGGCGATTTTCTTCTGCGTTGTGAGGGATGATAGAGCTCGCCCAGTGGGGGAAACTGAACAAACTAACCTGCGACGGAGAGCGCGACACTCGGCCAATATTGGCCGATGTGTGAGCGCCAGGAACAGATAAGTAGCTGCCATCCTTTGAGTGGGGGAAAGTCTTAAGATGCTCGCGGAAATTCAAGAGTCGCAGAATCACGTTTCTGCAGAAGAAGCCACCGGGTCGATTTCGATGCTGGACCTGGCGGAAATTCTCGATCAACACAAGATCTGGGTTGAAACGGGCGGAGAATCCGGCGTGAAGGCGGATCTTTGCGGAGTAAACCTTGCGCACTCGGACCTAACGGGTGTCAACCTTGAGGGCGCGTTCATCCAACGGGCGAATTTGATCGGCGCGGATTTGTCGATGGCGAACTTGCGCGGGGCGAGCCTTGTGCAAGCGGACTTGCGCGAAGCCAACCTGCTGGGCACGGAGCTGCGCGGCGCGAATTTGATGGGGGCGAATCTCTACGGCGCGGAAGGGGTGTGGGTAGGAAGGCTTGGAGGAACCAACCTTTTTGACGCAATACTTCCCGAGACGATCGCGACGTTCGACAGCACCAAAGCAATCGCGGATGCGTCCAAAGTCGCGCGCTGGTTTTATTTTCTGATTTTGACGGTGAGCCTTGCGTGCATCGCACTAATCGGATTGACGACGGATGTACGGCTGGTCGTGGATGCGTCGGCGATTCCCGTGGCGCGTTTCCCAAAAATATTGTCGATGGCCAGTTTTTATATGGGCGCGCCTCTTCTGCTCTTCATTTTGTACCTGCGGTTTCATTTTTTGCTGTTGCGCTTGTGGGGAAGCATGTCCGGGTTGCCGGCGGTTTTCAAGGATGGACAGACGCTGGAAAAAGACGGTCCCTGGTATTTGATGGGCCTGGTGCGGCGGCATTTTCGCTGGATGCGCGAAGGACGCTCGCCATTCTGGGTGCTGGAAACGGTGGTGGCGACGGCACTTGCGTACTGGGTGGTGCCAGCGACGCTGTTTCTATTCTGGTTGCGTTATCTGGTTCGGCAAGATTTTCGCGGGACGCTGTTGCATGCCTTTCTCTTGACGCTTTCCGTGGCGGCAGCGACGTGCGTTCCTACGATCGTAGCGCGAGTACTGCAACCGGGCGACTTGATACGTCAAAAATCCAAGAATTTATTGCGGCTGAGTTTCGCGACGGCGCGGGTTGCGCTTTTGACGGGTTGCGCCATGCTGATTTTCTCGCTGGGCGTGAATCACGGCTTGCCTTCGGACAGGAATATTGCGCCGCAACATTCTCCGGCCAGCTTGTTGAGATGGGTCTCGGAAGCGATGCAATCGATCGGGTACAGGCCGTACGCCGAGTTGACGGAAGCGACGCTGTCCGGACCGCCGCCAAAAGGGAACTGGAGCGAAGAAGCGCTCGCGTCGGTGCCGGGAGCGAAACTGAACGAAATGAATTTGCGGTTCGCGAGAGCCTACAAGGCCTATCTGGTGAACGCAAAATTGTGGCGCGCGAATTTGGAAGGTGCATATCTTTCCGAAGCCGATATGCGCGGAGCGAATTTACGAGAGGCAGTGTTGCGTGACGCGATCCTCGACCGCGTGCTAGCCTCAAAGACGGCACTGGTGTCCGCGGACGCCACGCGGGTGAACTTCACAGGCGCCGATTTGCGCGGGGCCGATCTCTCCTTCGCAACGCTCGAGAGTGCTGTGTTATCCAACGCGAAGTTGGGAGGTGCGTCGTTCTACGCGGTGAATCTTCGCAACGGGCAGATGTTGCGCGCCGATTTGTCGCGAGCGGACATGCGAGACACGAAGATGGAGCATGCCGTCCTGTCGTTTGCCAATTTAGAACAGACGGATTTTTCTTCGTCAAAATTAATGGATGCGAACATGACGGGAGCACAATTCAAAGGAACGATTTTGATGGACGCCAACCTGCGAAACGCAGACTTGCGCGGTGCCTCTTTCAGCGGCGCGATTTTTCGGGGAACCGAAATTAGCGGAGCCAGCGTGGAGGGCGCCGACATGCGCGGGGCACTGGGCTTGACGGCGGATCAGGTCTGCTCGACGCACGGCTGGCAAGGCGCCCAGCTCGACGCAGACGTGCTCGCGCAAACGCAGAGCCTCTGCGGCACCAAGCGCTAATTTTCCCGAGGACTTCACTTTCCGATTCCGCGGCTACCCATCCAAGTCAATACCGTTAGGTGCGCCGCAAGTTCTCGCGATGGGACTTCCGGCCCGGAGTAAGTTCCGGTTTGCCCGTCATTCGACCGCAATTTTGCATGACTCTGGACTGCACTCCAGATCTTAGAATACCCGTGAAACCGAAGGAGCAGTGTGGAGTCTAACGCCACAACCTGCAAATCGCGTGACATCCTATCAAGCCGGTGGCGTGTTTTCATCCTATATTGGCTTCCGGCTATTGCGATTGTCGTAGCCGGGGTTCCTGCAATCAGCAGCGGTTGGCGAACAGTCGTCTGGACTGTCGCGCTCGCCACAATGGGAGTGGCGTGTATTGTGAACGCGCTCCGCTGTGGGCGCGTGCACTGTTACCTCACCGGGCCCTTCTTCCTCCTGATGGCCCTCATCGCATTGTCGTACGATCTCGGCATTCTACATCTCGGAGGGAACGGTTGGAACCTGCTCGGCCTAATGACCCTGATCGGCGCCATCGCCCTGTGGTGCCTGCCCGAGATGCTTTTGGGAAAATATCGGCAACGAAACTGACGGCAAACTAGCTCATCTAGTCGCGGTCGACGACCGCCAATATTCGGGATCGTCGGCAAACCGGAAGTTGGCCGATTACTTCCGGGTTGCCCGTGATACATCCAAATGACTCCGCGACGAGGCCGAGAGCTCCTTAAATGCATTCGCAATGCTCCAGTAGCTTTCGGAACGTTCGCTCTAATTGCCACGCATTTGAGGGAACGTAGGACTAGGTTCTGGACAATTCAAGTATTGTGATTTCCGGGCGGGCACCCAAGCGGATGGGGAGGATGGTGGTTCCGATCCCGCGGTTGACGTAGAGTTGTCTGCCGGATTTTTCGAACCATCCGCTAACGTAGGGCGTTTCCAGTCGAGCGAGGGAAAGGCCGCGATGGAGGAATTCCAGCGACAGCTGGCCACCGTGAGTGTGGCCGGCCAGCATCAAGTCGAAGCCGAGTTCGGCCGCTTGATCGAAGTCGTTGGGGTTGTGATTGAGCACAATGTTGACGGTTCCCGGTGTCACCAGACCCTCGACGGCCTTATCGTCCGGTATGCTGTCGTCGACTCCAATCAGATTGATTGTGTCGCCGCCCAATCGGATGGCCGCGCGTTCCTGACGCAGGAGGTGGATGCCTTGCGCGGCGAACAACCGGGTGATGGATTCTTCCGTGTCGGTGATCGACTCGTGGTTTCCGAGGGAGCCGAAAACGCCATAGGGTGCGCGAAGTCCCGCGAGCGCCTGGACCACGTCGCCTTGCGCGGCAGGGTCCCAGAGGAGGTAGTCCCCAGTCATTACGACCAAGTCGGGCTTCAATTGGTTAGTGATGTTGACGCAACGACGAATTTCGTCCGCAGGCATGAATGGGCTGATGTGGAGGTCGGAAAGCTGGGCGATGCGAAAGCCGTCGAAGGATTTGGGAAGGCGGGCCAGACGGATGTGCTGGCGAGTGACTTGCACGTCGAGCCGGCCGTAGAGAATCCCGTAGGCCGAAGCCACGAACGGTGTGGCGCTTAGAGCGAAGGCGGTCTGCCGCAGGAAGTGGCGGCGTGCAGGAGAAGTCAGGTCGAGAACAACGGTGCCAGACTGAAGAGTGTCGACGTTGCCTGCCGCACGCGCTCGCGCTTTCCGGTAAACCCACACTGCAGCGCTCGCCGCTCGTTCCACGGACCAAAAAACAATCACCAGGCCGAAACCGATTACCGACCCGGCAAGCCACCACGAGAGAGCTCCCTCCATCAGAACGCTGCGCAGCCTCGGGTCGGCTGCGCCGATTATTTTTGAAGCCAGGAATAGGTGAACCACTCCTCCCATGTGTGTATAGCTGTAAACGAAGAGGAACAGTTCGGCGAAGCAGGCGATAGCCGTGAGCCAGACGCGTCGGGGCTTCCCGGGGATGAATCGCTCCCCAAGGTCGAGGGCATGCCGAATCCAGAAAAACTGGCTGGCAATAAACATCACGAGGATAACGCGGAAGGCCACCCGGGTGGGTCCGAACTTGCCGAGATCAATGAGCGGGTAGACACAAAAAGCAAAAATCAGGGAGAAAGTGATGACGCGCTTGTGGACTATGACGCGCTGATAAACTGTGGAGAAACTGACCATCCTCGAGCTACCCGTACGCGGGAGAGTACCACTAATCGGGAATTGCGTCGTCGAAGTCCACTGGGCCTCACTGGGCCTATTGAAGCGCTAAATGGTTGTGAAAGAGGTCCTTCGACGGTTAGCTGACACCCGGCCAAGAGATAGATCTTGCGGTGGCAGGGAAGGTTCTCTGGGCATTGCTACCCTTCACGCGTGAGTTCAAACACTGTAATCTCCGGCCTTGCGCCTAAGCGGATGGGAAAGCCGATCGTGCCAATTCCGCGGTTAACGTAGATTTGGCTGCCGGTTTTTTCGTACCATCCGCTGACATACCGCGTCTCAAAGCGGCTGAGGCAGAGGCCGCGATGGAGAGATTCGAGCGACAACTGGCCGCCGTGGGTGTGCCCGGCCAGAGTTAAGTCGATGCCCAACTCGGCGGCCCGATCAAAGCTGTTGGGATTGTGACTGAGAAGAATGTTGGCTGTGTCCGGCATCATCAGACGCTCGACTCCTCGCAAGTACGCACTCTGTGGCCAATCCGGACCGTCGTGGTTACCCTGGAAGTCCACGCCAATCAAGTTGAGCACCTCGTCCCCCGTTTGTAGAGGCATGCGTGCTGTACGCAGGATGTTAATGCCCTCGGCGGCAAAAAGACGCGTGATGGAATCTTGGGTCTCAGTGTAAATCTCATGGTTGCCGAGGCAACCGAAAACGCCAAACGGCGCCTTGAGAGCCGAAAGTTCTTGTACAACCGCTCCTTGTGCTGCGGGATCCCAGGTGAGGAAGTCGCCGGTCAACGCCACTAGGTCCCCCTTCAACTGGTTCGCGATAGCAACATACCTGCGAATTTCCTCGGCGCTCATGAAGGGGCTGATGTGAAGATCGGAAAGCTGGACAATGCGGAAACCTTCGAACGCCTTCGGCAGGCGTCCGAGCCTGATCCGCTGACGGACGGTTTCGAGGTTAAGCCGGCCATAAAAAAGCCCGTAGGTTCCGCCAACAAAGGGGGCAGCGCTTATGGCAATGGCAGTTTGCTCCAGGAACCGCCGCCTGCCCGGGGACCACAGATCGGGCCTAGTCCTTATAAACTTCCTGAAAGCCCAACTCATCACACGTGCGACGCGATCGAAAGTGCCCAGCAATATTGCGATCAAGAATCCAAAGAAAGAACCCACCAGCCACAACCAAAGTGGCGCTTCCAGCAAGGCTGCCCGGGGGGTCAATCCAGAGCCCTTATTGCTCTCGGTATTCCAAGTGAACAGATTGAAGGCGAGCAAGAAAAGATAGACCAACAACCCAACTGCCCCCAAGCCATTGCGCCAGCGCTTGCTCGGAATCATCCTTTTCCCCAATTCGCCCACACGCCGGATCCATAAAAGTTGGCTGGCGATCAACATCACGAGGATGGCGAAGAAGATCAGGAAAAAGAGAGGGCCCGCCTCGCGCAAACTGGGAGCCAGCCAGAAGGCGCCAAAGGCGACCAAGGAGTAAGTGATCACCCGCTTGTGAGCGCTGAGGAAGCTGATCATCCTTGCCATCTTCGTGCCTTAAAGGTGCGGCGACGCAGTCGTATATGAGGAAATCCGAGCCTACTTCCGATTTGGTCTAATTTGCAATAGTCTGCATCCAGTTCGCGGTATAACGCGCGTCAATCGTAGTTTTGTGGCAATCCGGATTTGCCTTCCTTCGGTGCACAGCACATTTCGAACGATTCTTGGCGGATGGTCGGCAAACAGGAAGTAATTCCGTTACTTCGGGCTTGCCCGTCAACCGACCGGAACGCAGTTAGCGAATCCCGGTCTTGAGCGTAAGCGCCTGGTTATGTCAATCATCTGAGGGAACGGAGGCCCAGGCCATATCAGAAGACATATCTAGGTGGCTTGATGTTCTTGACCCGCATGTATACCTCCGCCTGGCCCCGGTGGTGCGCGGTGTCCGTGAAGGCCCAGCAAAGCACTTCGATTCCGGTGGCCTGCCGTCCCTCTCCGATGTTCAGCGTTCGGTCGAACTGCGCGGGCGTCATGGCAGCAAACTGCTTGGCACACCAGTCAAAGGAATCATTAAGGAACTTGATAACCGTCCTTTTGTCGTAGCCCTCGGGCACAGGCAGGGGCCCGATGTCGACCACGCTGGCAAAAGCTTCCGAGTTGGACTGGGCGATGTGGCTCATCAACTCGCCAAAGCTCATCTCCTCCGGATTGGGTTTGAAATTGTAGAATTCGCCAGGCATAGCCTCGGCAACCGCTAAGGTAAATTCCTTGCTGATCTGCCAGTGCTTTGCGAAAAGAGCTTTGAAATCGTTCCCGGCGGGGCCGTTACCGGCAGCGGCCGTGCCAGCCAGAAATGACACAGTCAGTAAACCTGTCAGAATCGCTTTCATCGAATCCTCCTCGAAGCGCATATTCTCGGAAAAACGAGGAGGATTGTACACCTGGCCCGCATCGACAAGGACTCGGCCGTCAGTACTACCGCAAAAGTGGGCGCGGGCGTTGTTGTTGTAACAGCGCCATCCCGCTCACCACTGCTTCCTTGTCGAGTCGTCGGCGATTCGGAAGTAATCCAGTTGGGCCATTTAACCTTAACTGCTGGTGCGTTTATGGGGAGCGAGCTGTCAGCCCGGAGGCATTACTTCCGGTTGCGCGTCAATAGTCGCGACCCAAGAGAGCAGAACAGCGCGGCCGGCAATTGAAAAAACGCCGGCCGCGCTGTTGGTCGTCCTTTTGGTCGGATCGACCTATTGAGGTGTGCAGTCGGTCGTTGGCGGTAGCGCCAGGCCCACAGGCGTGTTCAGCGACGGGGAACCCTCGAAGTCGAACATATCTTCGAGTGTGTCCGCATGCAGGTCGCGCTTTGTCAGGTGCGGCCGTTCATCCTCATCGTCGAGACTCAAGAAACGCTTCTCGATTAACGCCAGCAGCGAAGTGTGATCCCCTAACGTGTGGGAGATGTAGTGCGGCTTTGAAAATGGCGAAACCGCCATAAAGGGGACACGGAATCCGAGTTGGTCAAAGCTTGCACACTCCCCTGGGTAGGGGCCTGTCGGGTTCGCTGCCATAGCCGGACAAAGCAACTCGGCGTCCCTAACGCTGGTGTCTGTAATGCTGAACGGATTCTGCGCACATTCCGCACCGCCGCCCGGCTGCTCGCTAGAAGGAGGATTGGATAGATCTGCGCATTGTCCAGGCGAGATTCCGTCTGGCGTTCTGGCATGTCCTTGACGCGCTTCCGGCGGCGCCACGTGATCGTAATAGCCGCCGTGCTCATCATACGTAATGAAGATAACCGAATCCTGCCAGAACGGCCCATTCCGCACCGCATTCACGACCTGCGAAACGAACGCCTGCCCTCTCTGTATGTCCGTCGGCGGATGTTCATCGTTTTCGAATTTCGCCCCGAAGAGGCCGAAATTGGGATCGACGAAGGCCACTTGCGGCAACGGACCTACGCCTGGTACTCCCCCAGCCTGAGCCAAAAACACCTGAAGCGGCAGGAAGTGTGGATCCACGCCGGTTGCGCCGAACAGCCGGAAGCTAGCTCCTTGCGGCGCATCCTGAAAGTAGTCGGCCCAGGCAATCTTATTCTTATCGAGCAAGTCGAAAATTGTTCCCGTGATCGGCTTATAGCCTCCCGGAGGCGGAAACTCATCGTTAGTGGTTAAATGGCCGAACGAAGTAGCGGCCATGAAGAAAGAACGGTTGGTAAACGTGGGCCCGAGCATGGAGGAAAAGTAGTGGTCATTCACGGCGAAGTTTGCGGCCAAATTGTAGTAGAACGGAATCTCGTCCTGATTGTAGAAGCCCATCGTTTGATCGTCGGTTGGGTTCTCTAGACCATTGTCCAACTGCTGCGTTGCGTCGTTCACCCGCACGAATCCATTGTTCGGTGAGTCCGTAAGCGCGCCGTTGGGATTTAAGAAATTGGCTTGCTGGTGGGCGCCGAGCCAGGAATGATCGAGATCGGGCAGCGCGCACCGTCGGGAATCGTGGAACGCAAATACCGTGTTGCCATTGTCGTCGAGGTTGGAATTGAAACACATCAAATCACCGGCCGCATCCATCCTGCAGGACAATCCATCCACGCAGTTGTGGTCTTCCTTTCGGCAGCCGCCAAGCGTGGTGTGATAAGGGCTGCCAGGCGCGTAGGCTAGTGCCCCGAAGTAATTGTCGAACGAGTGGTTTTCCTGCATCACAATGATGATGTGCTTGACCTTGTGCAAGTCACCGTTGCCAAACACTTGTTTTGGGCTAAGAATGGTGAGCGCGAGCGGCAACAACAAGGCCACTCGCGGAATCCGGAACAATCGCATGATTCATCCTCCTTGACTGCCACGTTTATGTTCGGACGCAGGCCCAAGTACTCTACTCCCTCTGAACAAGACTGAACAGATCGCGTCTGTTTTCCGGGTTTCAGGAGTGTTGGATCGCAACTGCCTATCGCCTATCGCACCAACCGATCTAAGAAATCAAAAACGCGGCAGTGTTGACCGAGCCGATCAACTCCCGGATGGCCGGCAAAGTAGAAGTTAGCCAGAAACGGGGTTTGAGGAGATGGGGACTCAAGCGACCTTCGATGACACATCGCTTCCTCGAGCGGGACTTCTGGGGACCCACCGGCACTTCGCCGATAATCTTCTTTAACAATCAGCGATGACGGGCATCTTCTTTCGTCCCCATTGAGCGCCTACATTTACCGGAAAGTTTTGGCAGACTGTTACTTCACGGTTTCTTTGCCACCCAAGTAGACTGGCATCAGAATCTCGACGGCTATCCCGCGGCGGCCGTTGCCCAGATCGTCGATGCGAATCACTTTACCGATAGATTCGCGGTTGAGCGAGCCAGGTCCATCGGAATAAGGACAAGTGACAAACAGCCGCATGCCTTCCTTATAGAAGGCGTTCTTCGAGGCAAAATACACGCTGTCGCGCGAAGTATTCAGAGTCGGCAGGATCTCATCAAAATTATGTAAGTGCGAGTCGGACGGTCTAACTCGTACAGTCTGTGGAAGCCTGAGCCTCGCTTTGCGACGGCGCTCAGGACTATTCAATCGCGCCATAGCTGGGAATGAGCATACCTTACTTGGCGGGAACAGTTCCAAGTGCCGCGAGTGCAGGATTGCAAGACGCAGTCCATGCGGGTCTAACGGAGGCGATGAGTTCAAGTGCCCAATATTCCGTTGCATAGCATGGGAGGCGGGCGCGGCCTGGATTGTCGACGCGTGTTGGACTGCCCGCGTGCGTGGGAGCGCAGCGACACAGCGGCTTATCTACTGACTTCATTTCGACGGAGTGGCTTGAATTATTCGGAGATCAGGCCACACAAGAGTGAATCCGTGCGGCGGCTCCAGCCGCAAGAGTCAGGCTGATGGTATCCCGTTTACTCAGGCGGGGTGTTTAGGAAGCATTTTACTGTGGAGTTCTCCACTTCCCGTCTTTCTCGATACTCTCTCGAACGCGAAACGCAGTGATCTTGCGGATCAGTGGCAACGGTAGCGGCTTCTCCAAAGGAAACTGGATCGACCCGCTAGCCGTGACAAATTTCGAAAGCTCCTCTGCGAAGGCTCTGACCGCGGAAGGCGTGGGATAGAAGCCGATGTGATTTTTGTGTGCGGCGAAAGTGACCAATATCCTCTCATACGAAAAGGCGGGCATCCCCCACTTCAGGCTTTCTTTGGCTCCGGGTGCCGATGAGCGGATGCACGCACTCATCTCCCGCAGTTTTTTCCGCGCCTCTTTGGGGGCGGCACCGATGTACTCGGAGATGCTTTTGGGTCGCGCTTTCTTTGGAGTCATGATTTTATTTTATCGACTCACCGCCGATACTCCAATTGCTTTTGCGAGACGACCCACCGCAGCT
>DATLVZ010000057.1:0-70269 GCA_035576885.1 Candidatus Acidiferrum sp.
CCGCCAGTCACCACTCACGCGTCACCAATCACTAACTCTTTTAGAATCCGCACTTACGCAAAACCCGCCCGTAACCTCTTTAGAATCCGCACTTCCAAAACACAGCACTTAAAACCCTTTAGAATGAACACTTACGAAAAACCCCCCCGGGGGGCCCCGTCCTGGCTAACCAGAAATCCCATGAAGGATTTCTGTCCCGAGCGACTATCGAGAGCGAGCGAGGGACCTCTTTTGCGATCGGATGACGGTAGCTGTCCTGAGGAACCTCAAGACGAGGGTTGTCTCTCTTCACACGCGACGGACGATCTTTTTGGCCTGCCACGAACTGCGGCCACTCGCTACGCCGACCGACAATTGCTTTCTGGTTCGGTCTGTTCGCCGACAAGTCACTGGTCTCTCGCACCTGCGCGTTCCTTCGTTGACCGCTTGGCCGCTTCACCCATATAATTGACGTTTGTCTTTACAGCTTGGAGGGCAGATGTACGCCGTTATTCAAACCGGGGGTAAGCAGTATCGAGTCGCACCAGGTGACACCATTCGTATCGAGCGCGTCACTGGGGAAGTCGGTGAAAAGGTGACCTTTGGCAAAGTTCTCGCCGTCCACACCGACGAAAAGAAGGTCGTGCTGGGTGGTGACGCTTCCAATGCCAGCGTCAGCGGCAAGATCGTCGCGCAAGGCCGCGCCAAAAAAATCACCGTGCTCAAGTTCAAGAAAGGCAACCAGTACAAGATTTCTCGCGGTCACCGGCAGAATTTCACGGCCGTCGAAGTCAGCGAAATCAAGCTTTAATTTCTTTCAAACCGAAGCTGTTCGGCTTGGGTTTCCAGAGAAAAAAGTCTTCAAGAAAAAAGGAAATTCGTCATGGCACATAAGAAAGGCGGCGGCTCCTCTACAAACGGCCGCGATTCTCACGGACAAAGGCTCGGCGTCAAGCGCTTCGGCGGACAGCTCGTCAACGCAGGCACGATTCTGGTGCGCCAGCGCGGCACGCGCCATCAGGCTGGCGAAAACGTCGGCCAGGGCAAGGACGACACGCTCTTCGCTCTCGTCACCGGCTTCGTGAAGTTCACGGACAGAGGCCGCCACGGCCGTTTCATCAGCGTCCAGCCGGCCGGTCAAACCGAATCCGCGGCCAGCTAATCGTTCGCGTACCTCGGTGGATTTTCCGTCCGGTCAGTTTCTACTGCCGTCCGGTTTCTAACGGACGGCATTTTTCTCCCTGGCTTGCTCATTCTGCGGAGACGCAGCTCAACGGACCGCCGGGAAAGAATTTCTTGTAGGCGCTGCGCCCGTGAGCCGGAATAATCGCAAGTCGCGGCAGTTTTTCGTGCAGGTCGCTGAGCCGGGCCACCACTTGATTGGCGAGTGCCCCGTCATTGTCGCTGTCCCGCAGGATGAGCGATTTGCCGACTCGCTCTTCCACTCCGCGCTCGTCATCGACGGCGTCGCCAACGTAAAACAGCCGGAGGTTGGCCGCTAGGTTGACGAAGATGCCCACGCTGCCGGGCGTATGTCCGTGCAGCGGCACAACAACCACCGATCCGTCGCGGTATAGGTCGGCGCTCTCGTCGAATATCTCATATGGCTCTGGCGAAAATCGCAGGGTAGGCGCGGCGGGCGAAGGGAATTTTTTCACATGCGCGGCCATGACGTAACCTTTGGCTTGCACACTTGGGTCATTCGCAAATCGCAATTCTTCCTGCGAAAGAAGAACGGGAACAGGGGGCAAGTCCATCAGCCCGCCGGAATGATCGAGATGCGCATGAGAAAGTATCACCCAACGCAAATTCTTTGGGTCTTCTTTGATGTGGCGCAGCAGTTCTGGAAGCGGGACTTTGGGCTTCAGCTGCCCAGCCATAAATTTGAGTTTGAACCAGGTGCCGAACGGATAGCCGCGAATCTCTTCGTCGAAGTGGCTCGAATTGCCCGTATCGATCAGCAAATCGCCCGCCGGGTGCCGCACAAGAATGCTACCCGCCGTGGAGCCGAAAGAGAAGTTGCTGAATGTTTTTCCAGTCTCGATCCAGCAGGCGGAAAGACCCGGAAGTGACGAGATGGAGGGCGAGACTCGCGCATGCGGTGCGGCCGGCGGCAGGTGCGTTCGCCGGAAGTAGAGAGCGTAGAGCCCCACGCTGAGCGCGGCAATGGCGATCGCAAAAAACAGCAGCAATCGCTTCAGCCATTTGCTCAGGGCAAACATGGTTTTCGATGGTCAGCCCTTTCTACCCGGAGTCCCGAGATCGATGGACATCGGAAATGATGCTGCTTTCATTTGGTGGAGTTTTCACGAGGCACAAGTTCCGAGTCACTCGGTGCAGTCGCTCCACAAAGGCCGGAATTCGGCGTTATGCAGTATCGATGGTTCGCTTATGCTATCGTTTTTAAACGCGGCCGACTAGCAGTCACCGTTTCTGGAGCGTGATTCTCGTGTTCGTTGACGAAGCAAAAATCCTGGTGAAGGCCGGCAATGGCGGCAACGGTTGTATCGCCTTTCGCCGCGAGAAATATGTTCCGCGCGGCGGACCATCTGGAGGCGATGGCGGGCACGGCGGCAGCATCTATCTCGAGGCGAACCCCAACGACAACACCCTTCTTCGCTACCGTTACAATCGCGAATTCAAGGCGGATCGCGGCCGCCACGGCGAAGGCTCGAATTGCAGCGGGCATTCCGGCGCGGACATGATCCTCCAGGTTCCCGTCGGCACGCTAGCGTACGACGAACAAACGGGCGAGACTATTGCTGATCTCGCCGTTCCTGGACAACGCGTACTGATCGCGCAAGGTGGTCGCGGCGGCCGCGGCAATCAACATTTTGCCAAGCCCTGGCATCAAGCACCTCGCGAACATGAAGATGGTTTTCCGGGAGACGAGCGGCGTCTTCGTCTCGAACTGAAGTTGCTCGCGGATGTCGGCTTAGTCGGCTTCCCGAATGCTGGCAAATCCACGTTGATCTCCGTTATCTCAGCAGCGCGGCCCAAAATCGCCAATTATCCATTTACCACGCTCGAGCCAAATCTCGGCGTCGTCAACGCCGATGGCGGCACGGGCGGGCATGGCACTGAGCTGGGCCGCACGTTTGTCGTCGCCGATCTCCCTGGCCTCATCGAAGGCGCCCATCTAGGCGCCGGCCTCGGCATTCGATTTTTGCGCCATGTCGAGCGCACGCGTCTCATCGTTCATTTGATCGACACAAGCGATTCCAACGTGGATGATCCGGTCCACTCATTTCAAGTCATCAACGGAGAGATGGAAGCCTTTAGCCCCGCCCTTGTCGAGAAACCAATGATCGTCGTCGCCACGAAGTTGGATGCCACCACCGACCGCACGCGACTCGAAGCGCTTCAGGATTTTTGCAAGAAGCGAAAACTTGAATTCCACTCCATTTCCGCTGTTGCCGGGGACGGCGTGAAGGATCTCGTCCGTTCCATCGCCGACGCTCTTGACAAGATTCCGCGCCCAGCGCATGAAACTTCTCTGGACTTGCCTGCCACCTCCCTAGAACTTGACCAGAACGCGCCGGGCCACGATTCCCTGCCTGCGCCAATCAAGAATTCGTGAGAAAATTAACCACGGTTACCTCTCGGGAGGCGCATTGACCACAGCGCAGGCGCATCGCACCGCCGCAAAGCATCATCCGCGTCGTATCGCGCTGTTTGGCGGCTCCTTCGATCCCATTCATAATGGCCACCTCGCCGTGGCCCGTGCTGCGGACCGCCGCTTCAATTTTGACGAAATTCATTTCATTCCCGCGAGCCGCCCGCCGCACAAGCTCAAACAACACTTGGCGCCCTTCCCGCACCGTTTCGCCATGCTCTCTCTGGCTTGCGCGGAACATCCCCATTTCGTTCCTTCGCTCGCGGAGGCCGGCGAAGACTTCAGCGGCACGCAGCTTCACTATTCCGTGGATACGGTGCGCTATTTCCGGCATGCCTATAACAGTCCCGGCGATCGTATGTTCTTCCTCGTCGGCGCGGACGCTTTTCTCGACATTCCGCTGTGGAAGGAATACGAGACACTTCTCGGCCTTTGCGATTTCCTTGTCGCGAATCGCCCGGGAATTCGCGCGGAAGCCTTGCGCCTCGTGATTCCACCGGACTTGATCGCGCGCCGCGACCCTAAGAAAGATGCCGAAACGCCGTCCTCGCAAGTGATTGCGCATCTGCGGACGACCACCGTGTATCTTCTCGAGTCTGTCGCTA
The DNA here is from genome assembly GCA_035576885.1 of Candidatus Acidiferrum sp. Classification (GTDB taxonomy): domain Bacteria; phylum Acidobacteriota; class Terriglobia; order Acidiferrales; family UBA7541; genus Acidiferrum. Next base: position 4,201 of record DATLVZ010000057.1, read on the forward strand.
TCGATGTTTCCGCAACAGACATTCGCCGCCGCGCCAACCGCGGGCAGTCCATTCACGGGCTTGTCTCCGTGCGCGTCGAGGAATACATTCTCAAACAAGGCCTATACCGGTGAAATTGGACTCGTTGCCACAAGGCGTCCGCCTTGCCATAGAAGCGGCGCAAAACAAAAAAGCTTCCGGAATAATCGTTCTGGACCTCAGCGGCGTCGGCGCCTTCACGGACTATTTCGTGATCTGCACTGGTTTCAGCACCCCGCAGGTGCAGGCCATCTGCAGTGAAATCGAGGAGCAGCTCGAACAGCATCTTCAGCGCGCGCCGAAACACCGCGAGGGCTATAGCTCCGCGGAATGGGCGCTGATCGATTTTGGCGGCTTCATCGTGCATGTTTTCAGCGAGCAAGCGAGGCGCTACTACGACCTGGAACGCCTCTGGCGCTCTTCGCCAAAGCTTGAGATTCCCGACGAACCTGGCGCAGCTTCGCGAACCCTTTCTTTGGGCGAGCCGCAAGCAGCCGGAGAAGCCTATTCCAAATGAGCACGGAGCGATTGCCGTGGATCGCGGAAGATCCAGCATCGCTGCGGCTTCTCGAACTGGCACAAAAAGTGGCCGCCGCCGCAACTACGCTACTGATCAGCGGCGAAAGTGGCACCGGCAAGGATCATCTCGCACGCCTCGTGCACGAACTTGGCCCCCGCCGTGACGCGCCCTTCTTGAAAATCGAATGCGCCAGCCTTCCGCCAAATTTGGTGGAGAGCGAACTTTTCGGTCACGAACTTGGTGCGTTCACGGGGGCAGTCGAGCGCAAATTGGGCCGCCTGGAGCTTGGTGGAACAGGCACCATCGTTCTCGATGAAGTCGCCGCGCTCACGCCGGGAGCCCAAGGCAAGCTGCTGCGCGTATTGCAGGAGCGCACCTTCGAGCGCCTCGGCGGAACGGAAACTCTGTGCATTGAGGCGCGGATCATGGCCTTGACTAACGTCGATCTAACTGCCGCAGTAGCCAGCGGCCACTTTCGAGAGGATCTCTATTTTCGGCTGAACGTTCTCGCCCTTACTGTGTCCCCGCTGCGCGAGCGCCGCCCTGATATTCTCCCCCTCGCCGATCACTTGTTAACGGCATTGCGATCCATCCACGGCCACCCTGGCTCGCATTTGAGCGAAGCTACGCGCCGCATGCTCGCAACGTACGCCTGGCCCGGCAACGTCCGCGAACTGCGCAACGCCCTGGAACGCGCCGTCGTATTTTCCCGCAGCGATACGCTCGAACCCGCTGATTTTCCCGATAATATTCGCGCGGCCGCCTCTGGAGCCGCCGGTTCCACCGCCGGTCTGCGGTCCCTCGAGGAGGTCGAGCGTGAAGTCATCGCCGCCACGCTCGAAGCCACTCACTATAAAATCAGCCGCGCGGCCGAGGCGCTCGGCATCAGCCGCAAAACCCTCCTTGAAAAACGCAAGAAATATGGTTTGAAGTGAAAATCCGCCTGCTTATGCTCGGCAAAACGCGGCGCGCGGAGATGCGCGCGGTGATCGACGATTACGTAAAACGCATCGAACGCCACTCGCCCATCGAAATCACGGAGGTTCGCGACGGCGAAGCTGCCCTCAAAAAACTTGATGCGGATCGCGCCGCCGCGGCGATTCTTCTTGATGCACTCGGAAAAGATTTAGATTCCAACGCTTTTGCAAAATGGCTTGGCGAACTCCGCGATCGCGGAACGCGCGAGCTTATTTTCATCTGCGGGGACGCCGATGGTTTTCCCGCTGCCCTCCGCGAGCGGGTTCCGCAAAAAGTTTCTCTCAGCGCCATGACCTTCTCTCACGAACTTGCACGCGCCATGCTTGCCGAGCAACTTTACCGCGCCTTCGCCATCCTTTCCGGAAGCCCCTACCCGAAATAGCGGCTCTGGTGTAAAACCTTAGGACCATGTCGATCCGCATCATTCCTGACGAAGACCAGCCTTCCGCGGCAATTGAGATTTCCCTTGAAAACCCGCTGCCAGATTACGATTTGCTTCAGCTTGACCAGCCCACGCCTCGCGACGTAGACGTCATTCTCGTTTCGCAGGGCTTTCGTGACCTTGTCGATGACGCGCGTGGAGTATTAATGGATCTCCTTTGCCATCCTCCGTTTCAGGCCAACTCTCCGGAGCACGCCAATCTCGATTTCACTCACTCCACCCCACTTGCTCTCGAACTCACGCAGCTCACCGGGGCCATCTGTCCCGGTGAAGACGAGGTATACCGTCCCGGCCTGTGGATCGTCATCCGCGACCCGCACGCCAAGCCAAAAACAACGCTGCCTTCCGCTACACAGGAACGCATCACGGCCATCGCCGCGGAATTAGCGAAGCGCCTCGGACTTTCCTGAGCTGCTATGCGGCGATTTTTTAGCTTGACGGTTTGGAATGCGTGGCATACCGTTGCGCTCAATCGGCGGTCTGCGATTCGGAAATTTCCTTGGACATTTGGTTGGGCGGACCCCGTCAAACGCGAACATTTTGAAATACAGGAGTCTCCATGGAACGTCCTACGGGCGTTACGATCCTTGCGGTACTCTACTTCATCGGCGCCGCCTTTCTTGGTCTCTGTGGAATTCTCTTCATCGTCGGCGGATCCATGCTTTCGGGGCTGGCTCACGGCGGCGGACCGGGCTCGGCACTCTTTGCGATGGGGGGAGCCGTGGTGGGTGGCATGTTTCTGGTCATCGCGGTGCTGGATCTGGCCATCGGAATTGGATTCATCAAGCTGCAGAACTGGGCTCGCATCGTTGCCATCATTCTGATTGGAATCGGAGTGCTCTTCGGGCTGATCGGTTTGCTGAGCATGTTCGTGCATCTCATGATATTTGCGCTGGTGTTCCGGGTTATTTTTCTGGCGATCGAGATCTGGATCCTGGTCTATCTGTTCAAGCCGCACGTGAAGCAGGCGTTCGGCGCGACTGGGTTCTGAAGCAGGCAAGCAAAATTGCGTGCAGGGCGGCGGTACAACGCTACTGCCGTGCGTCGTCTTGACCTTTCTCTTCGCACCCTCCAAACTCTAGACCTTTCCCCGTGGCGCTGACTCTTGAGGGAAAGGGACATATGCCGGAAGAAAAAGGACTGCTGATCGTTTATACAGGGCCTGGCAAAGGTAAAACGACCTGCGCGCTGGGCACAGCGTTTCGCGCCGTAGGGCAGGGATTGCGCGTTTTGATGGTGCAGTTCATCAAGGGATCCTGGCATTACGGGGAACTCGATGCAGCCAAGTTGCTGGGTGACGACAAGTTTGAAATTCGGCCGATGGGCCGGGGATTCGTGAAAATTGGGGGTGCCGAAACCGATCCTGAAGACATCAAACTGGCGCGGGAGTGCTGGGAAGCGGGGAGAGAAGCGATCTACGGAGGGAAGTATGATCTCGTCGTGCTGGACGAAATCAACTACACGATTAGCTACAAAATGCTGGACGTGGCGGAGGTCGTGGAAGCCCTGAAAACGCGCCCGGAGCGGGTGCACGTGATCTGCACGGGCCGCAACGTGCATCCCCAGCTCGTCGAGCTGGCCGACCTCGTGACGGAGATGCGCGAGGTGAAACACCCCTACACCAAGGGTATACTTGCTCAACGGGGAATCGACTACTAGAAACCAGAAGTTGGATGATAGAAGTTAGAGGTTAGAGAAAAACCATAGGATTAGCTTCGGAGTTTATTTTTCACGACTCAGCAGCCGACTGACAATTCTCTTACATGGCCTGGTTCAAGCGGGACAAAAAATCGATCGAACAGACCACGCCTCCTGAAGAGCGCCGCGTGCGCACGGAGGGGCTGTGGGTGAAGTGTGAGTCCTGCAAAACCATCGTTTTTCGCAAGGACCTGGAAGCCAACCTGTTTGTCTGTCCGAAATGTCAATTCCATTTCAAGATGAGCGCGAAGCATCGGCTGGAAATGCTGCTCGATTCGCGCTGGACGGAACACGACGCGGGGATGACCTCCACAGACCCGCTCAAGTTCGTTGACACCAAGCCTTATGCTGCGCGGCTCAAGGAAGCGCGCAAGAAGCTAGGCATGAACGATGCGGTGATCAGTGCCGAAGGCAGGCTCAATGGCCGCGGGATCGTCTGCTGCGCGATGGAATTCAATTTTATTGGCGGCTCGATGGGCGCAGTCGTGGGGGAGAAGGTCACGCGGGCGATCGAATTGGCCATCGAAACGCGCCAGCCGCTGGTCGTCGTCTCCTGCTCCGGTGGCGCGCGCATGATGGAAGGCACGATCAGTCTTATGCAGCTCGCGAAAGTGTCCGCGGCGCTGGCCAAGCTGGACGACGCCAAGCTGCCGTACATTTCGCTGCTCACCGATCCCACCACCGGCGGCGTGACTGCCAGCTTCGCCATGCTGGGAGACATCAATATAGCCGAACCCGGAGCGCTGATCGGGTTTGCGGGCCCTCGCGTCATCGAACAGACCATCCGTCAAAAGCTTCCCGAGGGCTTCCAACGCTCGGAATTTCTGTTGGAGCATGGCTTTCTCGACGCGGTCGTCCACCGAAAAGATTTGAAAGCGTTCATAGCAAATTCCTTTGACCTGCTTTTGAGCTGAAATGAATTACGAGGCCGCGGTCCGCTATTTGCTATCGCTAGGAAGGGAATTGGCGGCGCCGACGCAGGCAGCCGCGGCAAAATTCGACCTCGAGAACATTTTGATTCTTGCAGAGCGTCTTGGCCGGCCTGACCGCGCTTATCCCGCCGCCCATATCGCGGGGACCAACGGCAAGGGTTCGACTGCCGCGTTTCTCGAATCGATTCTCCGGCGCGCCGGTTTCAGGACCGGGCTGAACACTTCGCCACATCTTGAAAAAATCAACGAGCGCATTTGCGTGAACGGCGAAGAGATAGGCGATGATGCGTTTGCCGAAACGTTTACGCGCATTCAATCTTTGAACGAGGAGTTGCTTGCCGCGGGCAAACTTCGCGCGCATCCAACCTATTTCGAGTGCGTCACCGCGATGGCGTTTGAATACTTTGCGCGCGAGCGGGTGGACTTCGTCGTTTTCGAAGTGGGACTTGGCGGCCGGCTGGATGCCACGAATATTTTGACTCCCGTGGTTTCCATCATTACGCGTATCGATTTCGATCATGAGAATTTCCTCGGCCATTCTCTCGCGGAAATCGCCGCCGAAAAGGCGGGCATCCTCAAGCGGGGCGTTCCGGTCATCCTGGCGGATCAGCGTCCGGAAGCGCTTGAGATTATCCGCGCGCGTGCCAGGGAACTCGGCTGCCCAGTCATCGAAACGAGAACGGCGTTCCACATCGAAAAGGAATGGACGGAAAACGGCTGCAGCCGCGCTTGCGTCACCGAAAATACATCCGGTTGGTCTTTGGAGCTAACTCCGAGACTACCTGGAAAATTCCAGATACAAAACAGCCTCAACGCCGTTGCGGCCGCGAGGTATCTGCAGAAGCGCGGCTATGGCATTTCTGATGACGCGATCGCACATGGAATCGCCGAAGCCGTTTGGCCCGGGCGGCTCGAGAAGCTCCAGTCGAATCCGGACTTGTACTTCGACGGCGCACACAATCCCTCCGCAGCAAGAGAACTCGCCGCTTTCTGGAAACAGACGCTTGCTGGGCGAAAAATCTGGCTGATCTTCGGTGCGCTGCGCGACAAGGCCGTTGACGAAATTGCGGGTATTCTCTTTCCGCATGCCGCCGAAGTGATTTTCACGCAGCCGCGCACCACGCGCGCCATTTCCGTCGGCCAGCTTGCCGAAATCACGTCTCACCATGCCGCGCATTTTGCGATTATTCCCGAACCGGAATCCGCGCTTGAAAACGCGCTCGATCGGGCCGATGCGCACGATGCAATCATCGTCGCGGGCTCGCTCTACCTAGTGGGGCAACTGCGGCACTACTGGAAAAATCGCGTCCCGGTCGCGGCGCATTGAAAAAGGCCGTAGAATATCCCGCGCGGAATCCGGTAAAGTGCTGGAGCGCCGGCGCGTAGGACGGCGTTTGAACGTCGGCTCAATGGATCGCGATGGGGAAGAAGAGATCGAAGACAAAAAAGCAGGCGAAGGAACGAGGCCGCGGAGAAGTGCATTCAGAAGCACATCCGCTCGTGGGAATAATCATGGGCTCGTCTTCCGACTGGGAGACGTTGGAAGATACCGTCAAAACACTCAAAGAGTTAGGCGTGCCTCACGAAACGCGGGTGGTTTCGGCGCACCGCACGCCGGATCTTCTTTTTGAATATGCGGCGAGAGCGGAGAAGCGCGGCATTGAAGTGATTATCGCGGGCGCAGGCGGCGCTGCGCATTTGCCTGGAATGACGGCTTCGAAAACCGTGCTGCCTGTCCTCGGCGTTCCCGTGGAATCGAAAGCTCTAAAGGGTCTGGATTCGCTTCTCTCGATCGCCCAGATGCCGGGAGGGATTCCGGTTGGCACGTTGGCGATTGGCAAGGCCGGGGCGATCAACGCGGCCCTTCTCGCTGCTTCCATTCTCGGGGGCAAGTATCCGCACATTCGCGAAGCGCTCCGCAAGTACCGCGCCGCGCAAACGGGGCGCGTTCTCGCCAATCCTGATCCGTCGGACTCGGCTCTTCCTCAGAAAAAGGGGCCACAGAAAAAAAGGAAGCGGGCGTGAGCATCGGCATTCTCGGCGGCGGTCAACTGGGTTACATGCTCGCCCTCGCAGGATACCCTCTTGGGCTGCGATTTCGTTTCCTAGATCCATCGCCGGAAGCCCCTGTGGGGCGGATCGCGCCCCGTGTCACCGGCGATTTTTCGGATCGCGCCGCGCTGGAGAAGTTTGCTCACGGGCTCGAAGTCGTCACTTACGAATTCGAGAATGTTCCGGTGGATGCAGTCCATTTTCTTGCCAAAAAAGTCCCCGTTTTTCCGCCGCCGGGTGCATTGGAAGCCGCCCAGGATCGCCTTCGTGAAAAGCAATTGTTCGAAAAGCTGGGAATTGCCACCACCGAATTTGCCTCCGTCCCCGCGGCCTCGGACCTCGATCTGGCACTGAAAAAAGTCGGGCTGCCAGCCGTGTTGAAGACCCGCCGCATGGGATATGACGGGAAGGGCCAATGGATCCTGAGGACACAGGAAGATGTCAGGATCGCCAAGGAGGGATTACCCAGGCTGCCCTTCATTGCCGAGCGTTTTGTCCCGTTTACGAGAGAGCTCTCCGTAATCGCCGTGCGAGGCAAGTCCGGCGAAACCGCATTTTACCCGCTTGTAGAAAATCATCACCGCAACGGGATACTGCGCCTCTCCGTGGCTCCTGCTCCTGGTGTCGGTCCGGAAATACGAAAGTCCGCGGAGGACGCCGCGCGCAGAGTGCTCGAATCGTTGAATTATGTGGGTGTGCTGGCTATCGAATTCTTCGAATGCGGTGGGCAGCTCCTTGCCAACGAAATGGCCCCACGGGTTCATAACTCTGGACATTGGACCATTGAAGGAGCGGTGACGAGCCAGTTCGAAAATCACCTCCGGGCCATTAATGGTTTTCCCCTCGGTTCAACGACGGCGATTGGTGCCTCGGCGATGATCAATCTCATCGGGGAATTGCCAATATCCGCCCAGGTTCTTGCCATTCCCTCCGCGCATCTGCATCTCTATGGCAAGGAGCCCCGCCCCGGCCGTAAATTGGGCCACGTGACGCTCCGGGCGCCCGCATTCGACCAGCTCATGGGCCGTTTTTCCAGCCTCCCGGCTTTTTTCCAACGGGCCGAGTTTTGTCTCGACGCAGGGACCAGAAAAAATACCTCTCTCCAGGCTTGAACGAGCTATAAAACCTGAGGGGAAGCGGTGGTGTTGCCGCCCTCTGCTGCGAATGCTACGATTTGGGGTCCCATGAACCCCGAAACTCCCATCCGGCCCCGTGTGGGGATCCCCTGGCGAACGTCTGAGGAAGAAGCGCAAAAGAATCGCCCCAAGATGGCCAATTACGAGGATGCCGTGCGAAAAGCGGGGGGCGAGCCAGTACTAGTGTCTCTGAGTGATCGGGTTGAACAACGGCGAGTGATTCCGACGCTCGATGCGTTCGTCCTGCCCGGGAGTCCCGCGGACGTCGAGCCTGCCGAGTATGGGGCGATAAATCATGGCAAGTCAGCCCCTGCAGACCTGTCCCGTGAGGAGGCTGACCGCGCCATCCTTGTGCACGCCTTTGCCGAGAAGAAACCTGTCTTGGCCATTTGCTACGGCTGTCAGCTGTTGAATGTCTATCTGGGAGGGACACTCCTACAAGATGTGCGGTCGGAGCTGGCTACGACCACGCCGCACCGGAAGAAGGACCTTTCACCGGAGCCCAAGGATGATCCGATCCACGGTGCGAGGTTAGAACCAGAAAGCCGGCTGGCGGAGATAGCGTCGGGCGAGAAGGCCAAAATCAATAGTTCGCATCACCAAGCCATTGCAAAGCCCGGAAGGAATCTGCGCGTAACAGCGCACGCAACCGACGGCGTCATCGAGGGAGTGGAGTGGACAGGGGATTCGAACTGGGTCGTAGGTGTTCAATGGCACCCGGAGCGCATGTTTGGAGATGCTTTCTCCGAACGACTGTTCCGTGATTTCGTATCCGCGGCTCGCGGCGCGGTTGTCCAAAAGTCTTAAGCTTCTGCTTTCCGATCTTCGATTCTCAAACAGTTGGGGGGACTGGATGATTTCACTTGCAGGTAAAGCGGCACTCATCACCGGGGGATCACGTGGGATTGGCGCGGCGGCCGTCAAGCTTTTTGCGCAGGCCGGCGCGGATGTGATCTTCAGCTACAACAAGGCCAAAGACGCTGCACTGCAAGTCGAACAAGAAGCCAAAAAGCATGGCACGCGAGTCGAAGGCTTTAAAGCCGATGTGAGCCGTTACCTGGATAACAAGAAACTAGTCGACCAGTGCATCGCGCGGCTGGGGCGCCTGGACATTGTGGTGGCAAATGCCGGAATCTGGAATGCGGATGACCTTCCCATCGAGAGCATGACCGAAAAGCAGTGGGATAACATGATGCGGGTGAATCTGAAGAGCGTTTACTCGATCATTCACTTCAGCGTGCCGCAGATGATCAAGCAGAAGTCGGGGAAGATAATTCCAATTACCTCAACGGCGGGGCAACGTGGCGAGTCGTTTCACACGCACTATGGCGCGAGTAAAGGCGGCGTCATCAGCCTAGTCAAGGGCCTCGCCACCGAACTTGCGCGCCACAATATTCTTGTGAATTCCGTCGCTCCCGGATGGGTTGCGACGGACATGTCCAATCCCGTGATTCAAACGAAAGCAGGAGCCAAGGCAGTCGCGGCGGCGATTCCGCTGGGCCGTCCGGCAACCGCCGAAGAAATTGCCGGTCCAATCCTCTTCCTGGCGTCTGAGTTGGCCAACTTCCTCACGGGAGAGATCATCAATGTAAATGGAGGATCCGTCTTGTGCGGTTGAAGCTCGTACCGTTCGCGTTTGCAAGCTTGCTGAGTGTGGGGACACTTGCTTTGCGAGCGTCCGCGCAGAATCCGGACACCATGATGCCGGAGCAGAGCACCGCCAAGGCCAAACAGATTCTCAGCGATCTGATCAATGCTCGCGGTGGCGCCGGCTATAAGGAGGCCGTCGAAGGGGAATGCCATGGCACGCGAGCTCAGTTCGGGCACAATGGAGATGTCACCGGCTACGTTGGGTTCACTGATTATCGCCGCTACCCAGACAAAGCCCGCCTGGAGTATTCCGCGAAGAGTCACAATCTGAAGAGCATCATCAATACCGTGATCGGCGTGGATGGTTTGGACTGGTCACACGGCGGCGTGATCATCGCGCTTTATAACGGGGATCACGGCTGGACGCTCGACCGGAGTGGCGTCACCGAACTGCCTGATACGTCGATTTCCGAGTTTCAGGAACAGGTCAAGAGAAACATCGACAACGTCCTGAGGGTCCGCTTGAAAGAACCCGGGTGGAACTACCGCTACGGAGGCAGCGACACGGTCGATTTGAAGGAAGTGGATTGGGTGGAGCTGACGGACAGCGAGGAGCGAACGTTCCGCCTGGCGGTGGACCATTCCACGCATCTTTTGGTGCGCAGCATAGTTACCACCAACAATGAAGAGACGCATGAACGCGACGACGACGTCAGCATTTATACGAACTACCAACTGAAAGACACCGTGTGGACTCCGATGCAAGTCACCAGGGATCACAACGGCCGGCGTGCTGCCCAGTTTTTTTACGATTCCTGCCGCTTCAACCCAGGCTTCCCGAGCGATTTCTTCGACAAGTCCTCTCTCCAAAAAAAGACTGCCGAGGCGGGCGTGAAGAAGAATAAGAACGACAAGAACTAAGCATCCAGCAACAGACCGTCAGTTCGGGCAGCCCTGTGTAACGCGCGCATGTTTGGGCACCGCGCTTTTGTTAGACTTGCAGCGCTTCATGAACCTCACACTCCGTCAGCAACATACACTGCAGAGCATCTGCGATACGTTCGCCCCTGCATCGGATAACTGGCCCTCCGCCTCCGAATTGGGCATTCCCGCCTCGATTGTGAACGCTCTTGATCTTAATCCTCGGCCGGGTGAGCGGGCGCAATTCCTGCAACTCCTCGATCTTTGGGATACGCATCTGCACAGTTTGCTGACAGTGGGCCGGTGGTCTCCGTTTTCCTCGCTTCCTCTGGAATCTCGGATTCGCGTCTTGCTTTCCTGGGCAGACAGTGGACTAAACCGCCGGCGTGGCGCGTTTCAGGCATTGCGGAAAGCAATTGGTTTTCTATACGTCATGCTACCGGGCGTTGATGGCGTGTCCAGTCCCGTCTGGAAAAAAATAGGCTATCCCGGTCCTCTCGGTCCGCAACGACCCCGAGCGCGCCCGCTCAGGACTCTGGCTCCCACAGTGGATACAGATTTGTCCTGCGAAGTTTGCATCGTGGGTTCCGGTGCTGGCGGGAGCGTAGCTGCCGCGGTGCTGGCTGGAGCTGGCAAGGACATTGTCGTACTTGAGGCCGGGAGCTACTACGACGATTCTGATTTCGATGGCGCCGAGCTTGGCGGTTTCCAACGGCTTTATCTCGAAGGAGGATTTGCCGCGACCGCGGATCAAAGTGTGGGGCTGTTAGCTGGAGAGTGCCTCGGCGGAGGCACCGTCATCAACTACTGCACATCGTTTCGAACGCCGGAGGATGTTCGTGCGGAATGGGCCGCTGCCGGCGTGCCGTGGTTCTCAAGCGATGAGTATACGCGGAGCCTCGACGCGGTTTGCGCGCGCCTTTCCGTCAACCAGGACCACAATCGCATTTCCGCGCGCGAACAGGTTTTGCAGCGCGGTTTGAACGCTCTGGGCTGGCATGTGGCGGCCATGCCGCGAAACGTTGTGGGCTGCGACCAAGGCAAGATTTGTGGATATTGCGGCTACGGCTGCTCGATCGGGGCGAAGCAATCCAGCACGAAGACATGGCTCGCCGATGCGCAGGCGGGGGGAGCTCGATTTGTTACGGAAGTGCGCGCGCATCGAATTCGAATTGAAGGCGGGGTAGCGACGGGTGTAGAGGCTCGCTCGCGGAACGGTTGCCACGTCAGTATTAGGTGCAAGGCGGTGGTCGCCGCCTGCGGAGCGATCCACACGCCCGCCTTGTTGCTTCGTTCCGGCTTGCGCAACGAAAATATCGGGCGCCATCTGCATCTGCATCCAGTTTCAAATGTTTGCGGAGTCTTTGAAGAAGAGATTCGACCGTGGGAAGGCACGATGCAGGCCATCTATTCCGATGAGCACCGCTTTCTTACGGGAAACTACGGAGTGAAGTATGAAACCACGGCGTTGCAACCGGTCATCGCCGTGGCCGTTCTGCCTTGGCGTGAACCGGAACACTATCGTTCCATGCTTGGCAAATTATCCAGTACAACGGCGATCGGAGTTTTGCTGCGTGACCGCGACGGCGGGCGAGTCACGCTCGATAGCGAAGGCAATCCCGTCACGCATTATGCGTTGTCGGAATTCGATCGCGCACACTTGCGTCGGGGCTTCCTGGGTGCCGCTCGCATTCTGGAGGCAGCCGGTGCGCGCCTCATTTTTTCGCCTCATGCAAGATGGTGTTCATATGAGCCAGGTCGCAACGGTTCGCTGGACTCTTTTGCGCAAGCGATGGACGCCGCAGGTTGGGACTCTGGCCGCCTCGCGCTCTTTTCCTTTCACATCATGGGCAGCGCTCGGCTTGGCGGATCGCCGAAGAACTCGGCCACCAATCCCGATGGGGAAATCTGGGAAGCCCGAAATTTATTTGTAATGGACGGGTCGTCGTTCCCGAGCGCATCCGGAGTTAATCCCATGATTTCGATCGAAGCCATCGCTCACCGCAACGCCCTGGCGCTGACGGGGCTTGGCGGGATATAAGTTCCTTTTTTACAGTTGGTTAGCGGCAGTGACGAGAGATTCAAATTTTCTTGATCTTGAATTCTGTTGGTGGCAAACGAGAATTTTGCGTTCAGCCACTACCGGTGATTTTGGACCCCCGAACGGTACTGCCGTTGACTAGTGCTATGGTTGCATAGATTTAGGTACCCCTTAGCTATGGGATTTTGCTGATAAAATGTAATAATCTACGTAAGTTAGGCGACCTGGGAGAGTGTCTCCAGAGCGCTCCTGACGGGTGTCGTTCCAGAATGAAACTTAGTCCCAACTTCGTGTCCTGCCAGCGAAGCCCACGAAATGGCTTTAGTTTAGTGGAGCTTGTGCTCTCCCTGGCTGTGCTCCTGGTAATCACAAGTCTTGCCATCCCTGTAATTGTGCGCTCCTTGCAGTCCTACCAGCTTAATTCCAGTGCCGCGCAATTGGCGGGAATGCTCAAGTTCACGAAATTTGATGCGATCCGGCAAAACACAACAGTGAGCTGTCAGATCGCGCAGAGCGGCGGAAACTGGTTAGTGTGGGTCGATTCAAATGGCAACCTCGTGCGGGATGGAGCCGAGCCGGAGATGGTGATCACGGGCACTACTACCCTACTTCCGTCAGCTTCGGTGCCTAGTCCGAATCCTATTATCGCCACTCTGGGTCCAGGCGCTTCCGGCTTACCTTGGATGGTCCTCTCAGGGTCTAACACCAGCATCACATACGACCAGCGCGGGGTGGTGAGCTACGTTGGAGCAGCGACCATTTACGCCCTCTATCTTGGGAATCCCAGCGATCCAAGTTCTGGTTACCGCGCCATCATAACGCTGCCTTCCGGTGCCGTGCAGGTGTGGGCCTCATCAAGCAGCGGGATTTGGTGGCGAGTCAGTTGATTTTGCGCTTAGGGAAGAGTGATGAAGAATCGACCTGATGCCAACAGGAGCGCCAAGAGAAGGAATCGACGGAGCGGGTTCACGCTGATCGAAGTCCTCATGGCCATCGTGGTATTGCTCGTCGGCATTGTTGCCGTCGCGCAACTGGTCCCTGCTTCGATCAGCTCCAACTCGACGAATCGCAACGATTCTTCTGCCCTGGTGTTCGCACAACGGGAGTTAGATCAGTTCCTGAGTCAACCGCTGAACATGTCGATTAGTCCGCCTGCATTTATCGACGCGCAGGGATTCAGTTGTAACCTCGGAGATCCGGCTCAGCCCAACGTGGTCGTTGGCAGCCCCGTTGTTGTGCTTTATAGCCAACTGGTCATCAATTTTGCTTCTGCGCCAGTGGCAGGCTACAACTTCAATTATCAGGATCCGAATGACCCCGCCGGAGTGTTCTATGACGTCCGGTGGGCGGTGATCACAAGGACGAACAACGGCATGGTAGCTTCCAAGCGATTCATCCTGGGAGCGAGAAGAAAAGGTGGAAACGGCGTTTTCAGGCCTGTAACGCTCGATACGATACTCTCGAAATGAAACGCGCTTATCACAACCGGGACCAACGAGGCTTCTCGCTGATCGAAATGATGATCGCGACCGTGATCTTCATTTTGCTTTGCGGCGCCGCCTTCGCGCTTCTTTCGGTGGCGCAGCAGCGGTATCAGACGGAATCGCAGGTTCTGAATTCTTTTCAAGAAGCACGCTTCGGCTTGGACGAAGTAGTTCGAGACGTGAACGGCTCGGGTTATCCTCCGATGAACTCTTTCTCGTTTTCGACCACGCCGCCGCCCGCAAATGATTATGCGAGCACGCCGGTCGCCTGGGCTCCGGGCTATCAAAGCAACGCGCCTTGCCAAATCGGCACGGCGGGAGGGGGAACCTGTACCACACCCGGAGATTTTGATTTGATCATTGAGAGGGACGTCGATCCCTGGCGCCATGATGGCGTCGAGTGGACCCGCTACCAGTTGGCCGGGAACGTTTTGTCTCGCGCACAAACCTACAAGGTAGTGGGAGGGGATCCGGATGGGACTACCTCACCTGCGTTTGTTCCGTACGTTCAAAATGTGATGAACAACACCTCGGCGGCACAAATCGCCCAATTCCGGGCCTCCTATCCGAATATGTTTCCCGGGGGGAATCCCGTACCAGTTTTCAGCTACACCTGTTACACGCCGACCGGCTCGCAGCCGTGCCCTTTGGCGGGATCTTCCAATTCCCCCGAAAACGTAACGGACGTGGAGATCACACTGATTGTCATGGCGCCCACGAGAGATGCCCAGAACGGGCTGCCAAGGCTGATAGAATTGCATGGACGAGGCCATAGCCTGAATCCGATTCAGTAAGGGTCGATTCAGTAAGGCCAAAGAGCAGGGATGAAGAAAGACCGCAAAACGCGCCGCCGCACCGAAGAAGGTATCGCCTTGCTGATAGCGATTTTCGTGTTGTTATTGATCAGTGTCGTGGCGATCGCTTTGCTTGTCTCTTCCGGTACGGAAACTGCCCTAGGGGCAAATTATCGGGCCTCCTCGACCGTGTACTACGCCGCACTCGCTGGCCTCGAAGAAGCCCGCGGACGCATGCTGCCGAAGAATCCAAACTACTTTGGCGCCGCCGTCATTCCCACTCCCTTCCCCCTGGGCCAGACGGTCTACGTTTTAAATCGTTTGTCGGGTGAAGTCATCGCTCCCTGGGATCCAAGCAATAATTATTACGATAAGGAATACTACACTGAGTTTGGCACGCAGGCGTCGAGCGCGGCCTACCAGTCCGTCAACTCCGTCTGGGACAACAATGTGCAAGGCATACCTGGGCCACTTTTCAAGTGGGTCCGAATCAACGCCGTGTCCGACGCAGCTCTCCATACCGAGATTAACTACTCCACCGGCTATCATCCCAGCACCGCGGTATATTTCGATCCGGCGCACGTCGATTACAATGGGAACCCTTGGCCCAGCATGATCGAGGGTCCCACGGCTACTGCCCAGCAGGTATTGGAAATTACTGCTCTCGCCGCTCTGCCCAACGGCAGCGAGAAATATTTGCAGTACGTTGTTGCATCGACCAAGCTGAACCTAGGTTTTCCCGCGGCGTTGACGTTTAGTGGAACCAACATCGGGGGTTACCAACCACCGAGCTTGACGCCTCCGCCAGGAGGCGCAAGCGCATTGAGTGTGCCGACTTCTCCGTCATTCGAAATAGATGGCAACGACAGTTCGCCAGTGGCTACCCCGGATGGATGCACGCCAGGACCAACCGCAGTTTCGGCGATAGGCTATTCGACGAACGCCCCAGGTGACACCAGCCAGTCGAATATCATGGCTGCAATAGCCACGCCAGCGCCGGGCAATCCTTCAAAATATAAGGGGATTGGCGGCACAACCCCCAACGTAAACTATGTGGGGCCCCTGCTTGCGGCGAACCTGCAAACTGTAGGCGGACTCAATCTTATTGTGCAGACGCTTTCGCAACATGCGGACGCCGTCCTGGACGGAACCGTGACGGCTGTAACGCAGAGTCAACTGCCAGCTTGGATGTCTGCCACAAACCCCGCTACCATCGTCGTCAATGGCGATTTGAATGTTACCAGTTGGCACGGCACAGGCTACGGGGTACTTCTAGTAACCGGCCAATTCACCTATGACCCGGACGCGTATTGGAATGGAATCGTCTTGGTCATCGGAAAGGGCATTATGTATTCAAGTATGGGGGGCATAGGCCAACTTAATGGTGCCGTGTTTTTGGCCAGGACTCTCGACGCTGCAAATAACCCCCTCCCGTCCTCATCCGCCCCGGGTTCCTCCACCTTTGATTTCACAGCGGGATCTGGCAGCGAGGGACTGCGCTACAGCAGTTGCTGGGTAAAGTACGTCCAGACGCCACTGTCATACAAGATTCTTGCTTTTCACGAGGTTCCGCAACCATGACAGGATTTCGCATGGCTACCGGCATTATCTTGCGATGGCTCGGCACTTCAGCTTTTGTGGCTGGACTCCTGAATCTGCCCGCTTCAGCGGCTCGCCCCGCTTTGGCAGGGCAGGTGTCGGCCCAACAGCAGGGCTCCCAAGCTCAGCAATCCCTTCCGGCGCAACCCGGGGCTCAGGCGCAGACGAATGCGCAACCTCCAGGGCCCGATCCGAAGACCAAGAAGGTCTGGACCAACGACAATATTGTGTCCCTCCGGACCCCCGCCGATATCTACCAGGTCGAGAAAGAATCGCAAGAGGCTGCTGCAGCTCAGGCTGCCGCCGAGGCCGAGGCGAAGAAGGGTAATGAGCCCGGTCCTACGATCGCGCTGCCGGCGACGGCGGAGGACACTCAGAAGCTGATTCAGCTCAAAGAAAGTCAGATCGAGGATGAACAAACTGCCCTGGAACGGTTGATCAAGGATCTCCCCAATACCCCTGAAGACAAGAAAGCCGCCATGGAGAAAGAAATTGATCGAGTCGCAAGTGACTTACCGGTAGTCCGAAACGAGCTGAAGATGTTGCATGACCATCTCGACGCTTTAGCCAAGGCGCCACTCAACGAACCGACTGCTTCTCCCGCCGCTCCGCCGCCTTCTTAAACTGACTGCATATTCAGCCATCAAGGCTTCGGCAGCAGGCGGCTTTCCCAAACTGCTATCCCTGTTAGGTCTTGCGTGCCTGCGACAAGTCTACTCTGTATAATGTTCGAATGCGTAAAGGTCAGGAGAGCGTGCGGATGCACGGTACCACGGTGTTGTGCGTGCGCAAAGACAATAAGGTCGTATTGATCGCCGATGGGCAGGTGACCATGGGCGATCATGTAATGAAGCACACCGCGCGCAAGACCCGGCGCCTTTACAACGATAAAGTTATCGCGGGTTTTGCGGGATCCACCGCCGACGCCATTTCACTTTTCGAGCGTTTTGAAGGCAAACTGCAGGAGCATTCGGGCAATCTTCAAAAGGGCGCTGTCGAGCTTGCCAAGGAGTGGCGAAAGGATCGCGCGCTGCGGCATCTCGAGGCGCTGCTCATTGTCGCGGACGCGAAATCCACGTTCCTTCTTTCCGGCAACGGCGACGTCATCGAGCCGGATGATGGCTTGTGCGCCATCGGTTCGGGTGGCAGCTTTGCGCTTGCCGCGGCGCGTGCCTTGATCAAGCATTCGAAGCTTGGCGCGAAAGATCTGGCGATGGAAGCGATGCGTATTGCCAGCGAGATTTGCATTTTCACCAACGCCAACTTTACAGTCGAAGAGCTCTAGGGGATGAGTGACAGCACGCCGGATGATTTCTGCGCATCAAATGGCTTAGCTACTGCGGGATTGCGCAAAAAGGGATTGGACACTTCATGGCCAGCAAGACCGATAAGGAAATAGTACTGGCGCCCGGCGGCAATGGCGCCGCTCCCGCCGAAGAGCAGGAACTTCTTCCCGCGCTCGACGACATGACTCCGCGCGAAATCGTCGCGGAGCTCGATAAATACATCGTCGGGCAGAATGCCGCCAAGCGTGCCGTCGCCGTTGCTTTGCGCAATCGCGTTCGCCGCCAAAAACTTCCGCCGGAGATTGCGGAAGACGTTCTCCCCAAGAACATTTTGATGATTGGCCCGACGGGTGTCGGCAAAACCGAAATCGCCCGGCGCCTCGCGCGTTTGGCAGGATGTCCCTTCGTCAAGGTCGAAGCATCGAAATACACCGAAGTCGGCTACGTGGGCCGTGACGTGGAATCGATGGTGCGCGATCTGGTCGAGACTTCCATCGACATGGTTCGTGAAGAAAAACTCGACGAAGTCGCCGACCGCGCCGAGCAAGCCGCCGAAGAGCGCGTTCTGGACCTCTTGCTTCCCCCGTCTCCTCCGCCCGCTCCCGGCACCACTGAAGCCGATGCCGCGGCGCAGCGCGAGCAAACGCAGCGCACACGAGAAAAGCTTCGTGCTCAGCTTCGCGAGGGCAAGCTCGACCAGCGCATGGTCGACATCGAAGTCCGCGAACGCTCCATGCCTTCCTTTGAAATTATCTCCAATCAGGGCGTCGAGGAGATGGACGTCAATATCAAGGACATGCTTTCCGGCATGTTTGGGCAGCAGAAAAAGAAGCGCAAGATGTCCGTCGCCGACGCTTTCGAATACCTGATTCAAGAGGAAGAAAACCGGCTGCTCGATATGGATCAGGTCACGCGCGTGGCCGTTGAACGCGCCGAGCAAATGGGCATCATCTTTATCGACGAAATCGACAAAGTCGCCGGACGCGAGTCTGGCCACGGTCCCGACGTCTCCCGCGAAGGCGTTCAAAGGGACATCCTGCCGATCATCGAAGGCACAACCGTAAATACACGCTACGGCATGATTCGAACAGATCACATTCTGTTCATCGCCGCGGGCGCCTTCCACATTACGAAGCCGTCGGATCTCATTCCCGAGTTGCAAGGCCGCTTGCCCATTCGCGTGGAATTGCAATCGCTCAAAGAGGAGGATTTCATCCGCATTCTCACCGAACCCAAAAATGCTCTCATCAAGCAATACGTTGCGCTTCTTGAGACGGAAGGCGTCAAACTCAATTTCACCGAGGACGCTGTTGCATCCATCGCACACTTCGCCACTACCGTTAACGAGCAGACCGAAAACATCGGAGCGCGGCGCCTGCACACCATCCTGGAAAAAGTTCTCGATGAGCTTTCCTTTGAAGCGCCCGATCTGAAGAAGAAGAATGTCAAGGTCGATGCCGCCTACGTGAGCAAGCAACTCGCCGATATCGTCAAGAATCAGGACTTGAGCCGCTATATCCTGTAAACTCCGAATCTTGAAAATGGGAATCCGAAATTCGCGGACCGCCACCCTCTGCGACAGGGAGCCTGCCCGCCTCGCAGGTTTCCTTTTTAGTGGCTTAAACCTCGCACTTCTATTGGTGGCCGGTTGCGGCGCACCTGGCGAGCCTACTCCGCCTTCTCCCCCAACTCCTGTGGCGGTCACCGATCTATCCGCCCATCAGGCCGGCGACGGCGTGCAGCTCATGTTCACCCTGCCCGTGAACACGGTCACCGGCGACCGGCTCATGGCGCCCCCTGCTGTCGAATTTGTTCGTGGCGCTTCTAAGCCAGATGGCTCGCCGGACCGGAAATCCTTTCGCGTGGTGTACACCATCCCAGGTGCGCTCGTGGATAACTACGTCTCTAGTGGCCATCTGAAATTCATCGATCCCATAGCGCCGGCGGAAACTCGCGCACATCCCGGAATCTCCCTTTTCTATCTCGTTCGAACGCGTGCTTCCAAAAAGCGCACTTCGGCGGAATCCAACTCCGTTGCCGTCCGCCTGTTTCCCGTTCCGGAACCGATCGCTCACCTCGAGGCTCACCTCACGGAGTCCGCGATTGACTTGAGCTGGCTTGCTCCAACTCGCACGTCGGGGGGCGATCCACTGAGTACCCTAACGGGTTATCGCATTTATCGCGGCGAGCTGGATCCTTCCTCAATAGAGGCTGCTTCCACCGATTTCTCGAAAGTGAAATGGAGATCGCCACTCGCTTTGCTTGCGCCCTCCGACGACACCTCGTACCGCGATACTCTTTTTGACTTTGGTAAAACGTACGCCTACTGCGTTAGAAGCGTCGTGCTTGTAGAGGGCAATGCCTTGGAATCCTCGGATTCTTTTCCCGTGATCGTTGCCGCACGCGACACTTTTCCGCCGGGCGCGCCGCAGAACCTGGTTGCCGCTGTTCTCTCAGGAGCCTCTGCTGGCTCCGTGCTTGTGGATCTTTCCTGGTCCATTAATCTTGAAACCGATCTAGCCGGCTACCGCGTCTATCGAAGTGAGCAACAGGACACGCGGGGTTCGGTGATCACCCCCGGACTGTTGCTTGCACCGGCGTATCGTGATACGTCTGTGGAGCCCGGCCACCGCTACTGGTATTCCGTGACCGCCGTCGATCGCGCTGGCAATGAAAGTGATCCCTGCCCAGCCGTCGCCGTTGATGTCGCGAATCCGCCTTCGTAGCCCGGGTCATTTTTAGCAAATAGCTTGGGAGAACGCCGCTTGACGTCCGTTCGTGCACACTTGCCCGCATACAGGTGGTTCCATGCATTCCGGAACGCATCGGTCCGTACAGGTGTCTATGCAGGAATTTTTCTTTCCGCTGCATTTAGCGCATGGGTGATCGTGGCCAATCGAGTTCACTTTCTCGATCGCTTTGCCCTCGTTCGAAATTTAGCCGCGGTCGCCGTTCTTGGCCTCCTCGCCTTGATTCCCGTTCTCCGGTTTTGGCGCATGCCCGGCAACTTACTGGCTTCCAGTCTCGTCGGATGGTTTCTTTTCAGCCTGACGTATCGCATCCTTTGCATGAATTTCGAAGGCCTTGCCGAGCGGTACAGCGCCGTTCAAGTTTTCATGCTGGGTGCGGTGCTGTACATGCTTGTGGTCACGGTTTCTTGGATTGGAACTATTATTCAACGCGCTCGCGCTTCAAACGTTTCTCATCCCAATCACCACCCGAGCTGATCCCGAATGAAATTCTGCCGCTTTCTTCCACCTGGTCCTTCCGCTTCGCAGACTGTCTCGCCGCTTTATGGCCTGCTCGAAGGCGATCAAGTCCGCGACATCTCCAGTCCTCCGTGGGGTCCCTGGACGCACGGCTCGCATACGTGGCTGGTTTCTGACGTCCGCTTATTAGCTCCCATCGATCCCGGAAAAATAGTCTGCGTTGGGCGCAACTACGTGGCACATGCCGCCGAATTCGGCAACGAAGTGCCCAAGGAGCCTCTAATCTTTCTTAAGCCTCCATCCGCCGTGATTGGGCCGGGCGAGCCAATTGTTCTCACGCCGCAATCGCAACGCGTGGAACACGAAGGCGAGCTTGCGATGGTGGTCGGCCGGCGTTGTTCGCGCCTCAAGGATTCCGACGATGCGCTGGCGTATCTGCTCGGATACAGTTGTCTCAATGACGTAACTGCGCGCGACCTCCAAAAGAGCGACGTACAGTTCACGCGCGCCAAGGGCTTTGATACCTTTTGTCCCACTGGCCCGCACATTGAGACACAACTCGATCCATCAGATGTTTTGGTGGAAACGCATGTCAACGGCGCCCTCCGGCAATCCGGACGTACCTCGCTTATGGTTTATCCCCCGGCGTTTCTTGTCCGCTGGATCTCTCGTGTGATGACTCTCAACCCTGGCGATGTGATTGCCACCGGCACACCTGCTGGCGTTGGCCCGCTGGTCGCTGGAGACGTTGTAGAAGTCAGCGTCACCGGGGTTGGCGTGTTGCGCAATCCAGTGCAACCCCCGTACACGTAGATTCACCTCCCCGCCACAGTTTCTGTAAAATACAGGATGTGGGGGCGCCTCTCGTAGGAAGACCTTTTCTGATGTGCCGTGCACCTGCTGATCTACGCGCCTGCGCCGCTCCACAACTCACTTGCCACATGGGAGCTAGCTAGTTGAAATCCCTTTTCGCAGACTGGAAGCTTGTTCTCGCCATGGCGGGAGCTGCCATCGTCGCCATCGCCATGATTGCCTACGCCTTCTTTCGCCCGGCGGAAGAACCCCAGGACGTAGAACGCAGACGGCGTCTCCACTTGAATCAGATTGGTCGCATCGCGGAAGGCCAGGTCGTCGAATTAGCAGAACACCCTGCCGAGCCGTTCGAAGGCAGAAAAAAACTGTTGGGTTCGCGTGCCCGCCCGCTCGTAGATACCAGGCCGAGACACCTCGTCACCTACAGCTACGCGATTTCCGGCGTCACCTATCACACGGCGCAGGACATCACCGGCCTCGAGGGGCAGATCCGTTTCGAACGCCTCGTCGCTGGCCAGCCTGCCAGCGTGAAGTACGATCCCGCAAATCCGAGCGATTCGATCCTCGTCGCCGACGATTGGTCCGGCTTGCGCTGAGCCTTGAAGTGTATACACTGAGCTTCGAAGCTCCGGTTCCGGCCTCGCGGCCGCATTCTGATTTCCGCCCAGTTGCGCTATCCTTCTCCCTGCGGCTTCGATGCGCCGTGCCACTCTTATGAAAATGGTCCTCGCCTCCGTCTTCACCACCATTCTCGTCGTTGCGATGACTCTGGGCGCGATGTTCATGCTCGTGCGAGCCACGGATTACGTAACCTCTCTCGAGTCTCCTATTCAACGCGCCGCGGCCATGTGTGCGGAACTTCTTCTTGGAGTGGTCTTGCTGCTTGGCACCGTCTGGCTCGCTACGCATCTTGCTGTTCGCATCTTTGCGAAAAATGAGCCTTCTTCTACGGGAGGAATGCTTGCCTGAGAAAAACGCCGCCGCGAGTGCCAAAGAAAAGCATCACGACCGCATGGAGGAACTCCGACGCCATTCCGCGGAAGCCGAAGCCGGGGGCGGGCCCGAGCGCCGCGAGCGTGAACATAAAGCCGGCAAGCTCTCCGCTCGCGAACGCATTCATCTGCTCCTCGATGAGGGCTCCTTCGAAGAACTCGACAAATTTGTCCGCCACGGTTGCGTCGATTTTGGAATGCAGGATCAGCGCCCCGCCGGCGATGGCTTCGTCACAGGTTTTGGCCGAATCGATGGCCGGCTCGTCTATGTTTTTGCGCAAGATTTTACTGTGTTTGGCGGCTCGCTTTCCGAAGCCAACGCTCGGAAAATCTGCAAGATCATGGATCTCGCCATGTGTGCAGGCGCTCCCCTCATCGGCCTCAACGACTCAGGCGGCGCCCGCATCCAGGAAGGCGTTGCCTCGCTCGCCGGTTACGCCGATATTTTTCTGCGCAACACGCTCGCCAGCGGTGTAATCCCGCAGATCAGCGCCGTCATGGGCCCGTGCGCCGGTGGCGCGGTGTATTCCCCCGCGATCACTGATTTCATTTTCATGACGCGCGAGACTTCTTACATGTTCGTCACCGGCCCCGACGTCATCAAGACCGTCACTCACGAGGAAGTCTCCAAGCAAGAACTCGGCGGCGCGATGACCCACAACGAAAAAAGCGGTGTGGCGCACTTCGTCTCTGCGGACGATGCCGATTGCCTGGCCATGATTCGCGAGCTCTTGAGCTTCCTCCCTTCGAACAATATCGATGATCCTCCTCGCCGCCAGTCCTCCGATTCGCCGGACCGCCGCGAAGAATCCTTGAACTCGCTGGTTCCTGCCGATCCCCAGAAGCCTTACGACATCAAGGACGCCATCCACGCCATTATCGATGACGGCTACTTCTTCGAAGTCCACGAGCACTTCGCGAAAAATATCGTTGTTGGTTTTGCGCGCCTGGACGGACGTCCCGTTGGCGTCGTCGCCAACCAACCGGCGTTTCTCGCTGGTGTGCTCGATATCAACGCCTCCCTCAAAGCCGCACGCTTCGTCCGTTTCTGCGACGCCTTCAACATTCCGCTCATTACCTTCGAAGACGTTCCCGGTTTTCTGCCCGGCACGCAGCAGGAATTTGGGGGCATCATCAAGCATGGCGCGAAACTGCTTTTTGCGTTTGCAGAAGCCACCGTTCCCAAAATCACGGTCATCACACGCAAGGCCTACGGCGGAGCCTATTGCGTCATGGCCAGCAAACACATCCGCACCGACGCCAACTTCGCATGGCCTTCCGCGGAAATCGCTGTGATGGGTCCCGAAGGCGCGGTGAATATCGTTTACAAGCGTGAACTGGACAAAGTCCCCGAATCTGAGCGCGAAAGACTTCGCCAGGAAAAAATCGAAGAATTTCGCGACCGCTTCGCCAATCCCTTTGTCGCCGCTGAAAAGGGCTATATCGACGCCATCATCGAGCCTTCCGAAACTCGTTCCCGCATCATCACGGCCCTTCGCGCTCTCGAAAACAAGCGCGACACCAACCCTCGCAAGAAACACGGCAACATTCCTCTTTGAATCTGTGCTCCCAGCGACTGTGGTACATTTGGTCGGGGCAAATCTATTTCTGGAGCGTTTCATGTCTCCGCGCGCGCTGGCCGTCATTCTTCTTCTTTCTGTCTTTTGCGCCCTGAATGGGCGAGCTCAATCCAAGTCCGTCGCAGAGCGTCTAGGCTATCCGGCCGATGCGAAGCTCCTCATCGTTCATGCCGATGACCTCGCGGTGGCTCATTCCGTAAATGCCGCCAGCTTCGCCGCGCTCGATACGAACGCCGTGACCTCGGCCAGCATCATGATTCCGTGTGCCTGGCTGACCGAAGTCGCTGCCTATGCAAGAGCTCACCCAAACGCCGATCTCGGCCTTCATCTCACTCTTACAAGCGAGTGGAAAACTTATCGTTGGGGCCCGGTTGAGTCGACAGATAAAGTTCCATCTCTGCTTGCTCCGGATGGATATCTGTGGCCCGAAACCCAACCCGCGGCGCAAAACATCAAGGCCGAAGAGGCCGAACGCGAGATTCGCGCGCAGATTCAACGAGCGATTGCCCTCGGAATTCGGCCCACTCATCTCGATAGCCACATGGGGACGCTCTTCGCAACGCCGCAGCTCTTTTCCGTTCTTGTCAAAGTTGCTCACGAATATAAATTGCCATTTCTAGCCGTTAAAGTGACCGACGAGCGCAGCAAGCTTCTCTCTCTTCTTTCCGAAAAAGACGTTGTTCTAGATTCGCTCGTCATGGCGGACCCCTCCATCACTCCCGGCTCATGGGAACAGTTCTACGCCTCCGCTATCAGAAACCTGAAGCCTGGTCTCACTGAAATGATTGTTCACCTTGGTCATGACGATGCCGAACTGCAGGCCGTCACCGTCGATCACCCTGACTATGGATCGGCCTGGCGCCAGCGCGACCTTGATTTCGTCAGTAGCCCCGCTTTCAAGAAATTACTCACGGAAAATCACGTTATTCTCATTCAATGGAGGGATTTGGGAAAACTCCTGCAATAGCAGGCTTTTGGAAACTCCTGGTTGTCCCGCTGTTGCCCGCCGAAACACGCAGCTTCTTGCGGGAAGCGCAACGGCGATTTCCCCGTGTTAAACTCTCTCGCCATCTGACTTTTCTATGTTCAAAAAAATTCTGATTGCCAATCGCGGGGAAATCGCCGTGCGCATCTTGCGCGCCTGCCGCGAGCTGGGCATTCGCTCGGCCGCAGTTTTCAGCCAGGTCGACCGCACCTCTCTCCACGTTCGCCTCGCCGATGAGGCTTATCCCATCGGACCTGCCTCTTCGCGCGAAAGCTACCTTCGCATTGACAAAATAATAGACGTTGCGCGCCGCTCCGGGTGTGACGCTGTCCATCCGGGATACGGTTTTCTTGCCGAAAACGCGGCACTCCCGCGAGCCTGTACGGATGCAGGCCTCACCTTCATCGGCCCCAGCGCCGAAGCCATGGAAGCCCTCGGCTCGAAAACTGCCGGCCGCCAGCTCGCGCGACGTTCCGATGTCCCGACCGTTCCCGGCGCCGATGACCCCATCGAAAATCCCGATGATGCGCAGGCCCTCGCTCAAAACATGGGCTATCCCGTGCTGCTCAAAGCCGTCGCCGGCGGCGGCGGCAAAGGCATGCGCGTTGTCACTCGCGATACCGAATTTGCTCCCGCCTGGCGGGATGCGTCCTCGGAAGCTCTAAACGCTTTCGGCGATTCCCGCCTCTATCTCGAAAAATATCTGGAAAAGCCGCGCCACATCGAGATACAAATCCTTGCCGACGCCCATGGCCGTGTCGTTTCTCTCGGCGAACGCGAATGCTCGGTGCAGCGCCGCCACCAAAAAGTAATCGAAGAGGCTCCGTCGCTCGTTGTGACGCCGGAGCTGCGCAAGAAAATGGGAGACGCTGCTGTCCGCCTTGCGCGCGCCGGAGGATACGTCAACGCCGGAACCGTGGAATTTCTGGTGGACACTCATCTCAACTTTTATTTTCTGGAAGTTAATACGCGCCTTCAGGTCGAGCATCCCGTCACGGAGCAAGTCACCGGACTCGATCTAGTTAAACTGCAAATCGCCATCGCCGCCGGCCATCGGCTTCCCTTCGCCTGGGAGACTATCACTCCGCGCGGCCACGCCATGGAAGTCCGCCTCTACGCCGAAGATCCTGAGAACAGTTTCTTCCCTTCGCCCGGAAAAATTCTTTCGCGCCATGCGCCCAGCGGCCCTGGCATCCGCCTTGATGAAGGCGTCTACGAAGGCTGGACCGTGCCGATGGATTACGATCCTCTGTTGAGCAAGCTGATCGCCTGGGGTAACAGCCGTGAAGAAACTATCGCTCGTCTGCGTCGCGCCCTCGAGGAGTACACCGTCACCGGCATCAAGACCAACGCTGGACTCTTCCGCCGTATTCTCGCCGAGCCGGAATTTCTTTGTGGCGAAATACACACGAAATGGCTCGATGATTTGCTTCGCCGTTCGCCTACTGCACTTCCGACCTCGGGCGATCCCGCGCAGCAAGGCCGCGCGGAGGATGCCGCCGCCATCGCCTCTGCGTTTCAGCAAGCAAGACAGTCGGAGAATCATTCCGATCCGTCCTCTTCCGTCCAGGATTCTCTTCAACCTTCCCGGTGGAAGCAAGAAGGCCGTCGCCAACAACTGGACCGCCTGCCATGAAGTTTGAAGTCCGGCTCGTTAGCGCTTCCGGGAAAAAGCTCCGCATCGTTGAATTAGTGCGCGACGCTGACCGCTGGAAAATCTCCCTGGATGGCCGGGTTGTCGATGCCGACGTCGTCGAAATTGATCGAAACACACTCTCCGTTCTACTCGAGGGCGAATCCTACGATGTTCGCTTTGCGCAGTCGCCGGAAGGAGTGCTCAACATCCAAGCTGATTTACAAGAGTTCACTGCCGAGGTTGACGATCCTCGTGCCTGGCGCGGCCGGCAGCATGGCGCCCTCGAAACGGAAGGCCGGCAACAAGTCGTCGCCCCCATGCCAGGCAAGGTGATCCGTCTACTCGTGCAGGCCGGAGAAAAAGTCGAAGCCGGACAGGGCCTTCTCGTCGTGGAAGCTATGAAAATGCAAAACGAAATTCGCTCGCCGAAGAACGGCATCGTGGAGCGCCTCCAAGTCAAGGAAGGCCAGCCCGTCAACGCCGGCGAAGTTCTTGCTTGGGTGGAATAATGGCAGAGTTGAACGGTAAAAAAGTGGTTCAGTGCCCGGATGGTTTGGCTGGAAAATCTGTCTTTGCCGCACCTGGCAATTTGCCCGCCGCCTCGATAATTTGCTGCGCCAGATAATTTGTCACGCGTGAGTCATCCCGCGCGATCGTCAAGTACGCCGCCCGCAACAGTTGTTCCTTGTGGTTGCGCAGCGTGTCGCGAATCGTTTGCTGGACTTGAGGATCGGAAATATTCCGCTGTCCAGGCGATTCTCTCGAGATGAGTTTCAAAATCACGATGCGCGGCCCGTCCTTCGATTGAATCGCCACAGGCTGGCTCACTTGACCCGCCTTCATTCCCAGCACAAACTTCTTCAGCATCGGATCCGACTGATTTAGGGCCGATTCCGGCACGTATCCCAGGTCCCCGCCCATTGCCGCGGAGTTCATATCCTCGGAATAGTCCATCGCCAGCTGGGCGAAGTCCGCTCCGCTGTTCAGCTTGTCCTCCAGCATCTTTACCTTGCGCTGCGCCTCCACCTCGTTGGTCGCATCGTCATTCTTGAGGTTGCGGATTTGTGGTTCCTTGCGCGGTGTCACGACAATCTCGGATATCCGGTAGCGCGGCTCCATGACATTGAATTGCGCTTTGTTCGCGTTATAAGAGTCAGTGATGTCCTGGTCGGTGATCGTTATTTTCGCCACCACTTCGTGGTTCAAAAGCTTCGTGATGGAAAGTTGCCTCCGCAGGTCGCTCTTCAAGTCGTCCACGGAAACGCCGCGTTCTTTCAGCTGTCTTTGGAATTCGTCTTCTGTGTAGGGGCTCTTCAGCTCCGTGAATTTGTCTTCCACCTCGCCGTCGCTCGCTTCCAGGTTCAGCTTCTTGGCGCGCTCCAGCAGAATCTCGTTATTGATGAGCTCGTCCAGAACGTTCAGCTTCAGCGAAAGCGCTTCTTCCTGCGATGGCGCCTGCCCCTCCGGATTCACCCTCGTCCGGTAGTATTTATCCACATCGTCGCGTTTAATCTCCTGACCGTTTACCACTGCCCACACGTCCGGCGAAGGCTGCGTCTTTTGTTTGCACCCTGCGCCCATCGCAAGCGACATGGCGGCTGCAGGCAACAGCAATGCCACGCGCGCCATGCCCTTCATCGGGCCGAGCGGGCGCGCAGCCACACTCTTTTTCGCATGCGGCGGATTCAAGATGAGGTGCTCAGGCAGCTTTCTTCACACGGCCCAGACGGATGCAGGCCGTGCAAACACGAACATGCTTTCTCGCGCCGTCCACCACCGCGCGAACGCGCTTCAGGTTCGGATTCCACCGTCTCCGCCTCGTATTATTTGCGTGACTGATTACGTTGCCAAAATGCGGCCCTTTGCCGCAAAGCTCACACTTCAGTGCCATTGTTCTTCCTACTCAGGCCGTCTTGTCCAGCCGGAAATTTTGCTCTGTTGAAGTCGCAATACTGAGCTTCCCATTCTAGCAGACGCCCCACCCCCGTCAAAGCCTGCCTTTTTGCGCAGTGCTGTCCTGATTGGATTCTGGGCCACTCAGCTAAAAAAGCCTCAAACTCGCATGGGGCTGTTTCCGAGTACCGCGGTCTAGCCACAATCGGAGGCAAAGCCCACAGGGAGCATATGACTTCCCTCAACGGGACTTCCGGGGAGTCAGCTAGGTCTTATTTCTCCGGTAACGGCGTTTACCAGGCACTTAGAGCAGTGGTTGGTGTAGCATTGGCAACCGAGATCTGATGACACCGCGAACGGGAACACTCGTCTCGCTCTTGGCTGGAGGTACATTTGGCGTTGTAGCGAGCTTTGTGCCGATAGTATTCGGCCCTCTTGTCTTTCCACAAGCCATCGGTGGACCGACGCTGGGGGAGGACATCGTGGGATTTTCAATTCCAGCATTCTTTCTGATATTCGGTACAGCGGGCTTCTTCCTAGCCCGTAGGGTTGTCGATCGACACATCGACCGGATCGATGACACCGGGCATAGCTTTACTTAATGTCATAACCGATACTTAATTCCACTTTACCGGTAACGGAAAACCGGACATGTTCGTTCCAGTACCCACATGGGAGGTAACCGCGTTAATCGTCCATGTGCCCCGAAGCGTGTTGTGTGGCCTCCCCGAAGCCGATTTGGACGACAAAGGATATCCTCGCAGCGCCGCGAAGACGATTGGGCATTGGTCTGGCCCAGCAACGTCATTCTTCGGAGATCACAATGCGAGCGCTCAACGTTTATTTTCCATCACGAATTCCTGTAAGACGGGGACTTCTCCGCATCTGGCTGGGGAAAAGCGTTCGTGATGCGCTACGGTCATCCAGTATTCATCTGCTTCTCTGCCGCCAGATTTCACGACGGCGAGGTTGTGCCATTTGCCGTCTACGCCGACGACCCCGTAGATGGCGACGGGACGATCTAACGCGCCTGGCCAAGGAATGGGGTAGAGTTCCGGTTGGTCTAGCGCTTTGATGTGTTCCGGATGAGGACACCACGCATACCAGCGGGCATCCGGAGCCGGAACAAGCGGAGTATCAGCGATGGTCACGTCTTTAAGTTCCTGCACCTGAACTTGAATCAGCGGCCTGTTCGATTCGAGTCTGGCCAAGGTGCGGGGAAACTGATGGCCATCGAATGCCACGTAATTTTCAAATTGGTCACCACTGGGCTGTCCTTGGTGTCCCACGAGAACAGGGACTGGGACTGCCCCATCCAAAGTTATTACGTCACGTGTTGACTGGTTTTGGTATCCGACCTCGATAACCCTCTCGTGTGCCCCGTCTCTGGTCCTTTCTTTCAACTTTTGTGCTTTGGCTTCCGAGTCGTAATGTAAGAGGGCTGGAAATTCCAATAGTTTAAGCAGCTGGTAAACCTCAAGCGTTAGGCTTGGTGCACTCCGCTTGACAAAGAGTCGATCGACGACGGCAGTCCGTTCTTGCGAAAAATCTCTGATCTGAAGCTTGTCTTGCCAAGTGGTCGGTGCTTTCCAAATAAGGTCGTAGGTTCCTTCCGATGTCTGGCCCTTTTCGCCAAACACCTTTACGCTTGCGGTCAGGCGAAATGCATGACTCCCAGGCGAGCGAATGTCCGTGAGCTCTTCGGCCTGTCTCAATAGTTTCTCCGCTTCGACTCTATTGTCGTTATCGGCCCTGACTTTCTCGGTGCAAAGTCCGCACATGCGTATGAGCAGAAAGACCGATATGCCGAGCATTGAAATCAATCTCATGATGACCCTTATACAGCTTTGAAATCCAATCTCACAAGTAGCGCTTTCATCGCCTTCCGTCATTTGTGAAACCCCATTCGCACATAGGAAGGACAAGCCCGAAATCCGCTCTGGGGGGAGCTGCGGTGGGCATGAACACTTTCACATGCCTGTGTAGTCGCGTTACCGTACAAGTGGTTTATCAAGAGCTTCCCTAGCTTGGCGCGTTCGCGTTAGGGAGCACGTCAGGGCGTGTCATCAAACGCAGAGCCAGGAACGTGCCGAGAACTGCGTCGAATGCAATACAGAAGTCGGGCTACCAAGAGGGGACGCCCGGGTTTGCAATGAAGAGGTGATGGACGAAGTCAAAAAGCCGTAGGCCACCCGGGCGGCAACCACGAACCACCGATTTCGTTTGAAGCCGAGAATGGCGAACAGGAAGAATCCGAAGACGAAAGCGATTTCGATCCAGAGGGTGCCCTGCGAAGCCCCATCACGGCAATCAAGATATCGTAGGACGCGATGACGATGAGGACGGTGGAATAGAAGGAGCGGTCCCGGCCCCAGCCGATGAGGGCGGCGACGCCGCCGACGGCGAGAGAGAGCAGCAAGCCGATCAGGTATTCCTCTGGGGGACTCGGGGGAGGAGTCTAGCGCGGTTGAGAAGGTATGGAAAAGTCAAAGCTAACGACACTCGATCCGTGAACTGAGCTTTTGCGAACTGTCGACACTGCAGAACGGATCAACGAATACCTCGCCAAACTCTACAAGTATCTGCAATTCGGTGCTGCCCTGATTTGAAATCCATTGGTGGCACAGCATACGGAATCGAGCGCCAGGTGTCATGAATCGCCCCTTTTTACTTGACAAAAGGTTACTCCAAGCGTATAAGCAATCTTAGCTAACAGTCCGTCTTATTTTGTAACGCCAGCGTCCTTGCTGGCTTTTTTGCTTTCACCAGCTCTTTTCGTTCTAAATCTCCTCTTTGCAACACTTACGGGGCAAACCGCGTGCTGCATCCACTTGGAGCAAACAAGCTCTTTAGAATCAACACCTACAAGGTCGTCCGCAGTCATTGATTCTAAACAAGTTATCCAAAGCCTAAATCCTTTAGAAGCAACACTTATGAAGATACCGGGGGTGGGGGTAGGGTTCACCGGCTAACGATTCGCAAATCTTCCCGTGACGCTCCGCAAGAATCCACGAGCCTCGTCAAGTCCGAGAGCCAGGATTGTCGCGAAATAGATGATCCCATATGGCACCAAGACTGCCACCGCCACCAGAATGGGGGAATGGTGGCCCAGGAAATGGCGGATCGCCCATCCCGCCGCCGCCGCCACAAAGGCAGCTCCCCAAAGCCTTACCAGAGAACCCAAGGGAACACCTGTTTGACCGATACGGCGGTTTAACGTTCGCCTGAGCAGCGCGAATTCAACCCAAGAGGATATTCCCGCGGAAATGGTGAGCCCGGCCGCTCCCCAGCGGGCCTCGACGCCCAGCAGATGCGGCAGCGAAAATGCGCAAAAGACGCCGAGGATCGTCGTCAAAATAACGCGAACGACAGCGTAGCGCAGCGGCGTGCGCGTATCCCGCAGCGCATAGTAGGTGGAGGAATACAGGCGCCCAAGTGTCGAGGCGAGCAGCCCAACGGTGGCTCCCGCCAGAATTCCCCAGACATAGATTACGTCCGCCTGCTTGAACTGCCCGGTGCGATAAATCGCCGCGACGATGACGTCGCCGAGAATCAAGAAAGCGGCGATCGACGGGACCACAAACATGGCGATCTGGCCCAGGCCGGAGTTGAGCCGCCGGCGCAAGGCGGCGGCTACTTCCACTTCGCTCCCGAGTGCGCTCGACATCTGTGGGAGTTCCGACGCCGAAACGGACATGCCGAAAAGACTCACCGGGAGCAGATAGAGAATCTGTGCATAAGAAAGCGCGGACACAGCGCCCATGGGCAGCCAACTTGCCAGCAGCGTATCCACATAAGCGCTGATTTGGACGACGCCGCGGCCCACGAAAACAGGAATGAAATTGTGCACCACCGTTTTCACGTTTTCCGCCCGATAATTCAGCGAAAGGTGAAGGCCTTGCAGGAGTCGCAATACGACAGGCAGCTGAACGGCTACTTGCAGCGCGCTGCCTGCCACCGATCCCCACGCCACTAATTGCGCCAGCGGAAATTGCGCGTAGCGGCCTCCCCATCCCCACATCGTGGCGATCATCGCCGCGTTCCACACGGCGGGCGCCGCGTACGACAGGAAGAAACGGCGGTGGCTATTGAGGACTCCCAGACACCAGGCCGAAAACACCAGCAGGCCCGCGCTCGGGAAGAGAATACGCACCAGGCGAATTGTCAATTCGCGCTTTTCGCCTGAAAATCCTCCGGCGATCGCATCGATCAGATACGGCGTGGTCAGCACGCCTAGCAGCACGATCAACGAAGTGGTGAGCGCAAGCAGCGCCGCGACTGCGCCCGCGGTACGCCGCGCCTCTTCGTCGTCTTTGTGCGCCAGGAGTCTCGCGTAAACTGGAATAAATGATGCGGAAAGCACTCCTTCGCCGAACAAATTTTGCAGGAAATTAGGAATGCGGAACGCGGCCTTAAAAGCATCCGCTGCGTCGGAGTTTCCGAAATAGTGCGCGAACACGCGCTCACGTACAAGTCCGGCCATCCGGCTTAGCAATATTCCCGCCGCAACTAGAACGGCGTGGCGCTTCGATCCGCCACGGGTGTCATCCGCAGTTCCAGGGTTTGTCACAAGAGATTGGGGACTGGCTTGCGCATAGGATGGAATCGATTCATTACATGAGCCGCGTGCGAAGTTGTCAACTTCGAATCTTGCGAGTGTGCGCTGTCCTTCGAAGCCCGTGCGACGTGAGAGTGCTTCCAAACTCTTGAATTCTTATGGCGGCATCTGTGCGCTTGGAGCGCAACGGCCGCTAAAGGTCCATCTCGACGGACACCGTTCCGTGTGGTCCTGGCGAATCCCATGAGTTTCCTCGTCCGGGTCGCAGCGCGGTCTTCGGACCCACAACTTCCGCGCCCAGTCCGGGTTTATAACCACGGTTACAGGGTAACCTCTCATCCTTTTGCATCTGGTAGATGCCTCGAAAGGTTGAGCTAATCCCGCCTGGGTCTGGCGCAACCTTGCTTCACTCTCGGGCATCCAAGATAGTGATAGATCATTCCGTTTCAATAGTTTACGGAAGCTGCACCTGTCCTTTGGTGCTGGCTTGAAATTGCCCAAAGCACTATTAGCCCTGCCCCTACAACGTTCGCTTGATTCTCCCTGGAACGCTAGAATTGTACCTGAAGCCTTAGATAGCGAGGAGTTGATCCGGGTGCCAAAGTTGCCTCCAGAAAGCTTGCCGACCATACCGGGGAGAACCCCGCCCGGGAGGGTGGGACTTAGCCTTTATCGGTGGATAGTCCTGGTACTCCTCCTCGTGTGTGCCACTGCCGCCCCTGCTTTTGCGGACGTCGGCGTCCTTCTCAACGAATCCCTGGATACGAGCTTCGCCAGAATTTCAGGCTCCGGCCACAGCGCCATATATTTATCGCGCATCTGTCCGGAATCGCCCATAAAGCTCCGCCTCTGCCGCCCTGACGAACAAGGTTCGGTCATGAGCAATTACACAACGCTTGGCGAGGACAAGCCTTTCGAGTGGAATGTTGTCCCGCTCTCCATCTACTTATACGGTGTTGAGGACCCGCAGAACCGCCCGCTGTTTGGCTCGCAAAAAATCAAACATGCCCTCGAGGAACGCTATCGCGAAAATTTTCTTGCGGGTTATTGCGACAGCCCGACGTGCCGAACCAGCAATAAAGCAGAATGGCGGGAAATGGTGGGAGCCACACTTTCTCGCAGTATCTACATTTTTGTTGTCCAGACTTCCATCGAACAGGACCGCGCCCTTATCGCGGAATTCAACGCTCTGCCCAACCAAAATCATTTCAACGGTGTCACCCGCAATTGTGCCGAGTTCAGCCGACGAATCCTTAACACCTACTTCCCCCACGCCGCGAGGGCCGATTATCTCAACGACTTCGGCTTGATCACTCCCAAGGCTATCGCCCGCTCTTTCACTCACTATGGCGAACATCATCCGGAAACGCGTCTTCGTGTTCTGCATTTCGCCCAACTGCCCGGGACAATCAAGCGAAGCAGCGAAGCCCGCAGTGGAACCGAGCAGTTGTACCACTCCAAGAAACTTCTGATTCCCATGATCCTTTTTGCCAACCACGAACTGCCCTTCGTGGCGGCCGCCTACGCGCTCACCGGACGCTTCAATCCCGAACATGAACTAGAGGAGCATCCGAATGCCGAAGCCGCGGACATCGAGCAGGAAATCCGCCAGGCCAAATCGCAAAAGAACACGTCTCGCGAAGCGGAGCTCGACGCAGCAGTCAATCGGGAGAGCGCTCAACTCCTGGGCACAGCTAAGGAATGGAAGCAGTATCGCGAGGAGTTTGGTTCTCTCGCCAACGAAGCCGTTAGCCGCGAAATCATTCCAAGTTCTGATTTCCTCGGCCGTCTTTTCAAGTACCTGGATCGCGACGGCACTCTTACCATCGACGCCAATGGAGCCCTCTGGCTGGAAATCCCGCAGGGGGGTAATCCTTCAAAGCTTGGTCTTAGCGCCAGTAACCTCTTCGCTTCGGGCACCGATTCCCAGTGGGCCTATGCCATAGCCCTCGCGCGCGCCGGCCACTACCTCAAGAGCCCAAAACACAGCCGCGAAATCATGCCGGATTTCAAAGACGATTGGGCCCGCGTTCAGGCAGCTCGGATCAATAGCTCGACTTACACCGTAGGGAGCGGCCCTGCAACTTCGCCCACCACGCGTGCTGCGGCCATTTCCCCCGGCCAGGACCAATAATCTCCCCATTCGTCGGCCCTTCACGCGAGTCCTGTGAGTACTGAAGCATTTCGGCTATTCCCGTCCCTCTCCCCGTACCATTTTAATCCTTTCGCTTTTGCGCAACTTTAGTCTTGTCAGCTTCATCTGTGCTGATGTAGCTTCCGGTCACGGTGCGGCAAATGCTCCTCTCGATCCGGGTCTTGTGCTTGCTTTTCCCATTGCTCCTCGTCTCTGGCAAGGCGAGTTCGAAGCCTCCCGCTAAAGCTGCAGCCGTTCTGTCCAATCCACCGGTCATCGTCATCGGATTTGTCGGCGGCTTCGTTCACCACGATGACCGCGTTCATACAGAGGTGCAACTCGCCGAGCACCTTCGCGAGGAATACGCCTCCGGAATTTTCGTACAGACGTTCGAAAATCATCGCGGCAAAGACGCTCGCAAAGCTGTTCTCCACCTTTTGGATGCCAACCGCGATGGAATTATTTCTCCCGAAGAAAAACGGAACGCCCGCATCATCATCTTTGGCCACAGTTGGGGCGCTTCAGAAACGGTCGAGCTAGCGCGCGAGCTTCAAAAAGACGGCGTCCCCGTGTTGCTTACCATCCAGGTCGATAGCGTCTCCAAGAGGGGTGAAGACGATGCGGTCATTCCCGCCAACGTCGCTCAAGCCATCAATTTTTATCAGCTGGACGGCATGCTCCACGGGCTGTCCCAGATTCGCGCCGCCGATCCCGCGCGCACCCGCATCCTTGGCAACTTCCGCTCCGATTACAAGTCGAAGCCTCTTACGTGCGGTTCGTATCCTTGGTGGGATCGCGTTTTCATGAAGCCGCACATCCAAATCGAATGCGATCCCGCTGTCTGGAAGCAGGTCGAAACCCTCATTCGTTCGAATCTATCCCTGGAAGCGCAGCTCCCGTCGCCCGCTGAAACCAATTCTCCCGCTTCGCCCCTCAATTGACTCGCATCACTTTTGATAACCGTCCTCGCGCCAATACGTCACTAATGGGTGTACCATCCTCTCGAAGGACGTTTCTGAGGAGGCACAATGAAACGCCGCGAATTTCTCCTTCGCGCTGCTTGCACTTCGGGAGCAGCCTGGCTCAATGCTGCGTTCCCCCGTTGGGCCCGCGCCTTAACCCTCAAACCTCTCTCTCGCAAATTTAGCGCGTCCGATACTGTGACCCTCGGCAAAACCGGCATCCAAACCAGCCGTCTTGCCATGGGCACAGGCACGGTCGGTGTCGGCCATCATTCTCATCAGACCGCACTCGGAATAAAGGGACTCTCCGACCTTCTCCTCAACGGCTACGACCATGGTCTCCGCTTTTTCGATTCGGCGGACAGCTACGGCAGCCACCCTCACGTCGCGGAGGCGCTGAAACACGTCCCGCGCGACAAAGTCACCGTACTCACCAAGACGTGGGCTCGCGACGCCGCCTCCGCCCGCGCGGACCTCGAACGTTTCCGCCGTGAACTGGGAACCGATCACATCGACATCTGCCTCATGCACTGCCTCACCGAGGGGGACTGGACGGATCGGTACAAGGGCGTGATGGACGTGCTTTCCGAAGCCAAGGAAAAGGGAATCATCCGAGCCCACGGTTGCTCGTGTCACTCCATCGAGGCTCTGCGCACCGCCACCAAATCTTCGTGGGTCGAAGTCCATCTTGTTCGAATCAATCCTATTGGTTCGTTTATGGATTCCGATCCTGGCACGGTCGTCAGCGTGATCAAAGAAATGCGTGCCGCAGGCAAAGGCATTATCGGAATGAAAATACTCGGCCAAGGCGATTTACGGAATCGCCAGGACGAAGCTCTTAATTTTGCTCTTGGCCTCAATCTCCTCGATGCTTTCACTATCGGCGCGGAAAGCAAAGCCGAACAGGAAGACCTGATTCGCCGCATCGCCGCCGCCTGATTTTCTGAGTGCTGCGATCAGCTCAATAATCTCTAATCTCTGCAAAGCGCGCGCTCTACATCTCCAGTCCAATCAGCCGCATTAATTCCAGGGCGTTGCTTTTTTCCACCACTCCGTCGCGCAAGCGGTAATCAAATCGCATCTTCCCGTCAGACACCTGGTCCTCAAAATGCTTGTTCTGCAAAACATTTCCTAACACAGTCGCAATTTCGGTTAACGCCAAATCATGTGTCGTCACAATTCCGATCGCCCGCCGCTTCAGCAGCGCCTGAATCAACCCTTGCGCCCCGATTCGGCGGTCCTTCGAATTCGTCCCTTCCAGCAATTCGTCGAACAGAAAAACCAGCGGCACCGCGTCGTTCGCGCCGTCAAACACTTTCCGTATGTGCAGAATTTCCGTGAAAAAACTCGACCGCCCCTCTTGCAACGAGTCCGTGCTTCGAATCCTTGTTCCAATTCTTAGCGGCGTCAGTCGCAGCCGAACACCCCGAATCGGCGCTCCGGCCATCGCCAGCACCGTGTTGATCCCAACCACGCGCAAGAGCGTGCTCTTGCCGGACATATTCGAACCGCTCACCAGCAACACGCGCGTCTTGGCATCGAGCCGCACGCTGTTTCGCACGCATTTCTCCGCCGCTATCAGCGGATGTCCCAATTCTTCGCCGTCAAAAAATCCCAGCCCTTCTTCCGCACTCGCGAAATCCGGGAACGGATCCGCGGGATGCTCGTACGAATACGTCGCCAGGGAAAGCAGCGCCTCCATTTCTCCTGTCAATTCCGTCCACCGGCGCATTTTCACGCCGTAGCGCCGTCGCCACGCCTCCGCCGCCATTCCAACTTGCACGCTATAGAGAAACGGCAGCTCGAACATCTTGGCAAGCACGCTATCGCTGGCGTCTATCCAATTGACGATGCGTGCAAACTGTCGAATCGCCCGCGAAGCGGGCTCGTTCTCTTGCTTCAATTCCGCCGCCAAATCCCGCAATCGGTTCGAAACGAAAGGCTCCCTTTCCAGTCGTTCCAAAATCTCAGAGAAAAGCAGCAAGCCTTCGGCGTTGCAATCCACGCCCTCCATCACCGTGTGCGCTCTGCGCCGCAGCCACGCCAGGACAGCTGTCTCCCCCACGAACACACACAAGAGCGGCCAGAGCGCGGCAGTCTCCATGTAATAGACAATCCCCGCCGCGGCACCAACCGCCAGCAAAGCCATCACACCTCGCCACGCGCCGCTCGGCAGAATCGATTTCCCCTCCGCCCATTCGATCAACGTCTCCGGATTCAGCCGCGCCCGTAAGTCTTCTCCAGTTACTGCCAAGTCTTCGCGTAAGTCGAGCTTCTCCCGCAGCTCCTCAACCAATTTTTGCCGCTCGAGAATCGCCGCAATTTCCGATCCCAGACTCAGCCAATTTGCCAGCCGGCTTTCCCCCATCGGCAATCGGGCGGTTGAAAGCAATTCAAAGAGGCATCCGCGCCCAAACAGATCCAAGTCGTCGGCGTACACGTGTTTCGCATCGCGAAACCGTTCTCCCGTTTGCCCACCTCCGGCCCAGCGGTCCTCGATCCGCGCAATGCCTTTGCGATAAAACTCCGCCGCCGTCTCCGCTCGTCCCTTGGCCCGCAAAACGCGCCCATGCAAAATCGTCAGCAACAAATAAGCCGCCCCGGGGGCGATCAACCAGTAAGCCGATAGCAGGTGCTTGCCCAAGACGAACCACACCAACAGCAAACCGGCTCCAATCACCGCCAACTTCGCGTAACCCACACGCAAATGCGCGCGATCCGTCGCGGCAATCGCTTTCAAGTATTTTTTCAACCGCGCGGTATATTCGGTCTTTGGCTCAGCCACGTATCCTCTCGTAACGTTTCGCCTGGTCAACAAATCATTTCGTATGCTGCAGTTCGCTCTTTGAGTCTATCGCTTATCTGACCGCCCGGCACACGGCCGGCTCAGGCGCTCACTCCTTCGGGCTCACTGAGAGATAGGGCAGGCCGTGCCATTCTTTTCAGTGCGGCGCGGCTCCCCTAATACCGGTGGTGATGACGTCGGCTTGCGTTCCGTGGGATCCTCGATTCCGCCGACGAATGATTTTGGTTCTACCAAAGGGTCGTGAGGGGGCGAC
The DNA here is from genome assembly GCA_035576885.1 of Candidatus Acidiferrum sp. Classification (GTDB taxonomy): domain Bacteria; phylum Acidobacteriota; class Terriglobia; order Acidiferrales; family UBA7541; genus Acidiferrum. The sequence continues at coordinate 43,513 of DATLVZ010000057.1, forward strand.
TAAATTGCCTGATTGCCGATGCCCCCGTTGAAGAAGGGAGCGAGATTGCGAAGAACGATGGACAATTTAGTTCTTTTAAGTGGAAAGACCGCGATGGCGAAGATGTCGTAGACTTAACCGGGGGACATCCGCGTACTGGCACGAGCTTCTTTTGGGGAGAAGCAAGCGGCTGGGCCAGCCGACGTTTACTTGCTCATGGCAAAACCTTTTGTCAGCGTACTGATCGATACGTACAACCACGAACGCTTCATCGAAGAGGCGATTGTGAGCGTGCTGGAGCAGGATTTTCCCGCTGCGGATCGAGAAATTATCGTCGTGGACGATGGATCGAGCGATCAAACCCCGGAGATTGTCCGCACGTTTGAGCCGCAAGTGCGAGTACTGTGGAAAGAGAATGGCGGGCAGGCATCGGCGTTCAACGCCGGGATCCCTGAGTGCAAGGGAGAGATTGTCGCGTTTTTGGATGGGGATGACTGGTGGGCGCCGGGAAAATTGGAACAAGTGTGCCGCGCTCTTGCTGAGGACCAAGAAATAGGATTGGTGGGTCACGGCATAACCGAGGTTTACACGGATGGCCGCGAGCACACGGAGTTGCTCCGGGAAACTCCGCGGTTTCGTATCGACTCTGAAACTGGAGCGCTTGCATTTCGCTTGCGGAAGAGTTTTCTGGGAACGAGCCGGATGACTTTTCGAACCAAAGTTTTGCGGCGGATTGGGCCGGTTCCGGAAGCGCTGCGGATCGAAGCGGACGAGTATTTGTTCACGCTTGGAGCCGTACTTGCCGACGTTCTCATCCTGCGAGAGGCGCTGACCTTTTATCGGCTGCACGAATCGAACGCGTTTCAGGTTACGAATGGGAACATGGAAGCGTTGCGTCGCAAGCATGGCGTGCTTGCAACATTGGCCGAATCGCTAAGGAATAAGCTCATGGAGATGAAACTTCCGAAGCGCACCATCGGCATTGTGGTCGATTCGGTGCAGACCGAATCGGATTTGATCCGGCTCACGATGGAGAACGGGTGGCCACTGGAAACGTTGCGCGCAGAGCTTCGGAACTATGGCATCGTACACGAGCACGCTTCCGCTCCTCGTTGGGCATTCAAGTGTCTGACGTTGATTCCTGCGTGTATTTTGCCTTCGCAGATTTACTATTCCTTGAGAAACAGAGTTTCGGGATCGGGCCTCTACAAAAGGGCGAGGAAGAGATGGTTGCCCTCCCCGGAGCCCGCGCACGTAGACCGCCATCGGACGACGAGGCCCTGAAGGATGGAGCCGACGAGCTTGCCGAAACGTCCGCTTCAAATTTTGATGTCCTCAGGTGTTCCAAAACGCCGCGAGGGCGGGGTCGCTGCCATCATCTACAACTTGGGACGCGAGCTGGAGCGTAGGGGTCATCACGTCACCTATGTTTTTCAGGAAGATTTGATGGTTCCTGGAGAGGTCTCGGGGCGTTTTACTGAGCTAGTGTTTTCTTTTCGGCTAGCACGCTACATCATGGCGAATCGGGAGAAATTTTCGATTGTAAATCTGCATGCGCCGGTCGGCTTTCCTTACGGCATGAGGCGTAGATGGCATGGCGCGAGCGAATACCCCCCTTATGTGATGACTCTGCACGGATTGGAAGAGCGGCGCGTGCACGTGATGAGCCGGGAAGTAAAAAAGGGCCGGGCCTGGAACTATTCGTGGAAGAACAGAGTGTGGCACCGCTTGTATCACCAGCGAAGATTCCGATGGTGCATAAAGACAGCAGATGGGGCGCACGCGTATAGCCGGGACGTCTGGACGATGCTGCAGCTGAAGTACGATTTGGATTCGGACCGCGTGGCTTATATTCCCAATGGTGTCGAGGCGAGGTTTTTTATTCCGCGGGAATACCGGGAGACTGTTTCGCTGCGGCTGCTATACGCAGGAACGTGGCTGGATCAACGCGGGATTTTTTATATTCGAGAGGCGCTTAGGAAGATTATGGCGAAGTTTCCGGGTTTGACGATGACTTTCGCGGGCTGCGGCGCTCCGGCGGAAACGATTGAGCACTTTTTTGGAGAAGAGCTCAGGGGACGGGTAGTGGTCCGACCAGTGGTTGCGGCGGAGCATATGCAGGAACTGTACGCCGAACACGATGTTCTACTGTTTCCATCGCTGATGGAAGGTTTGCCCGCGGTGCTGCTAGAAGCAATGGCTACGGGGATGCCGGTGATCACGACGGAGACCTGCGGCATGCCGGATGTGGTGGAAAACGAATTCAACGGGTTCCTGATTCCGCCCGGGAATGCAGCGGCGATCGAGGGAGCAATTGAACAGCTCGCGAAATCGGCGGAGTTGCGGCAGAAGCTGGGCGGGAATGCGCGGGAGACTATGAAGCGGTACACGTGGGAGCGAGCTGGAGGGCATTTCGAAAGCCTCCTTCTTGAGGTGTTGGCGAATGAGGAGCGAGAGGAGAACTGATTCACAGCCGACCTAGTCCACCGCGAAGACCCTCTGGTTGTTCGATTGGAACACGAGCATAAGATTAGCGGAGTGTTGGGGAAGACGGAACGAGCCACCTTCCTCGCGGACATCCATAATATGAGAAATTTGTAAGCGAGGCAGCTCGGACAGTATCTGGTCGAGATTATTTGCTTCAGGGAGGGAATGCTCTCCCCACCTTCCGATCGGTTTGAGATAGGATTTGTCGAGGTAATAAGTGGGCAGCCGGGGTTCCAAAACCAGGACTTTGCTCACCGAGGATTCCTTATTCAGGTAGCTAAAACTGGCGAGAAAGGGAATCTCTTGCTGCATGCGCTTTTCCTCGAAGGCCGACGAGACAACCGCGTGCAAATCGTCCAGCCTTGCGGAACCGATCATGAAGAGACCGTAAAGGATCGAGCAGGCTACGGCCAGGGCCGAGAGCGCTGGCCCCAACTTTGGAGCAGTCTTTACGACGTACGTCCAGCCCCAGACTCCGAAGATCGCCGCAAGCACGTAAACGTGAATCAAAAACCGAGCTTCTTGTTCGGTGAAGAACCAGGCCACCGTCTGGAGCAGCGCGAAAAACCAAAGCCCCGGCGCAAACGCGTCTCGGCGGCGTGAAAAGAGCCCGAATGGTCCGAGAGCGAGTGGGACAAGACCGATGCCGCCGGCACCATTGAGGAAATTGGCCGGATGAAATGTAAAGTGGAAGGGGAGCATAAGTAGGCTCCACGGATCGCGGCCCATGCCCGCGCCGGCTTTCAGAACGGAAGCATGAAAGTGGAGGATTGCTTCAGGCGAAAGATATTTGACAGGAAAAAAGCGCCAAAGTATCGGTGGCGGAGGGTAGATCGGACATCCTAGCAGGAGCCAATTGCGAAGGTACCAGGGCGCAGCAACAGCGATGGCGGCGGCGCTGGCGATTCTCAAGTGTTTCAGAGGGATTTTCTTTTCCAGATCCTGCGCGAAGGCGGCAAGCAGGAATAAGCATATAACGAGCAACACGGCGGCGATGAGACCCGTATATTTTGTGTCCATAGCGAAACCCGCGAACAAACCGAACAAGACAAAGTGGGCCGGACGCCTGGCGTCAAATGCCACGCGCAAGGCTGCGAGAACAAAGGCGGAGTAAATCACATCGACAAAACCGCCGAAGGTTCCGCGGTAGAGAACCGGCATGGTGATGATCAGTGCGGCTGTCCACCAGGCGCCGGGCGAACTAAGGCCGGAACGAAGAGCCAAACTGGCGGCAATGAGGAGAATGGAGAAGAGTCCAATGACCGCGAAAAATCCGGGTGCGCGCTGGCCACCAAGCGACATGAGAGCGGCGTATTGAACCTCGACGACGGCCGGGAAGGCTGTATACGCTTCGTCGACGACGGGCCGAATGATTGCGTTTCGCAGCCAAACCTTGGGACCCAATAGGTGATAGGCGATCTCGTCCATCTTGATGTCGCCGACCGGCTCGGCGAGGCCACCGACGGCGGTTATAAGAAGCACGATGGTTACGATCAGTGCAGGCAGGGCACGAAGATTAGATTTGATTGGGGCAGCCCGAAGTTCGCGGGCCGCCTTCGCGGAAGACGCAAGCGCCAGGAGAACGCCCAGAAGGAGAACGAGAATAATGGCGAATCGAGAGAACCAGACTTGACCGATACAGAACAGAATCGTTCCGAGGAAGCCCAGCCCGCCCAACAGTTTAATTGCGAAACGATCCAAAAGGCTGAAGCTCTGCGGGATTAAGCTGCCAAGAAGGCTGCCAAAACCAAATGCCGCGACAAGCAAAATCAAATTGGCGATGACGGCTGCGAGCGCGGTCATGGAACAGGGTGGAATCCAAACCGGCTCAGAATGACTCGTGCGGTCTGCGACCCGAGGACACGGACCACAAAGAAAACGATAAGCACGCCGGTGATCCAAAGTTCGACAATGCGCGGCCAGAGGACAAGACGGAAAGAAGACTGCTCCTCGCCGCCGCTACTGTTCTCATTGCCGGAATTTTCGGGAGACTCAACCATCAGTTTTGTCAAAACTCCGCCATAGAATACATTCTCTCTCCGATGTTGTGCCACAAAAGATATACTCGAAACACCTAACGACTGGAGTGATGATTCCCGGCGTGGAGATCACCTGAGATCTCATGCGCTTTTCTGAAATAAACAATGATTAGGATGCGCGGTAGTGACTTCCGTCGTAAGGCATTCTAGAAAGGAGTTGAAGCCTGCTTGAGAATCAAATGGAGACTCTGACGTGGCGGCATAAATATCGCTATTTCTTGTGGGCGGTCATGGTTGCTTGCTGGCTGATCGAAGGGTTCTCTCGGCGTCATACGATTCTCGCCGATGGTGTCAACTATTTGGACATTGCTTCGGCCTGTTCGAAGGGAGATTGGGGCGCGCTGATCAATGGCTATTGGAGTCCCGCGTATTCTTTCCTGCTGAGCGTGATGCTCTCGATCTTCAGGCCAGCCGCTGCCAGGGAATTGATCGGAGTCCATTGTTTAAATTGCCTGATTCTTGTCGGGGCCCTGGTTAGTTTCGAGCTTTTCATGAGCGGGTTACTCGCTTACCTGCCGCAGTCGGCTTCAAGCGACGGGGAAGAATTTGGCCCTCCGCCCGAGTGGGTGATGCGATCGACGGGATACGTTCTCTTTTTTTGGGCAACGCTGTACGCGACCCCACCAAGCCTTGAAAATCCTGATTCGCTGGTATTTCTGCTGGTCCTTCTCGCATCTGGATTTCTCGTGCGAATTGCAGCGGGTAAGTCGCAGTGGCTTTTGTTTGCCAGCTTTGGGGCTACTTTGGGGCTGAGTTATCTTGCCAAGGCGGCGATGTTCCCGGTCTCCTTCGTATTCCTGTGCGCAGGGCTGCCTGCCGCGGGGAATATTCGCCGAGCAGTGCCGCGCATTCTTTTGGCACTGGCTTGCTTTCTCCTGGTGTCCGGGCCATTTATGTTTGCTCTTTCCAAGAGCAAAGGGCACTTCACGTTCGGCGATGCAGGAAAAATCAATTACGCTGAATTCGTGAACGGTGTGCCATTTTATATTCATTGGCAAGGCGGACCGGCAGGCGCGGGGACGCCAGTTCATCCGACCAGGAAGATTCTAGAGACGCCGCCGGTTTACGAATTTGCAACACCACTCGGAGGGAGTTACCCTCCAAGTACGGACCAATCGTACTGGTATGAAGGCGTGCGGGCACATGTCGAGTTCAGGGGCCAACTGAATGTACTGCGGCATGCCCTCGACGCGTATTTCGAACTTTCAATACAGCTTGGCGGCCTATTCGCGGCGTTAATGATGCTGCATTCTGTTGCCCCATCCGGTACCTTCATTCGGAATCTGCTGCGCCGCTATTTCTTATGGATTCCTTCCTTGGCGGCGATGGGTTTGTATTCGCTGGTCCATGTTGAGCCAAGATTTGTGAGCGCCTTTGTCGTACTCCTTTGGGCAGCGCTGTTTTCCGCGCTTTGGGTTCCGTGCTCAGGTTCTGCCAAGTCCATTTTGCGGCCGGCAGTTGCGGTGATGATTATTCTTCTGGGTTCTCAGATCGTCTGGGCAGCAGGCCATGATTTCCTTCGCTTGCTTTCCAGACGTGAGTTCCCATCTTTGGAAATTGCGCAGAGCATGGCTCGAGAGGGGATTCGGCCAGGCGATAGAGTCGCTTGCATTGGAGACAGCCCGGGGGACCACTACTGGGCGCATCTCGCGGGAGTCACGATCGTGGCTGAGGTGCCTGCCGAAGGGCTCCCCAGCTTCTTAGCATCGGGAACGGATCTCAGGGCCCAGACCTTGAGTGCACTTAGCGGGACCGGCGCAAAAGCAATCATTGCGAAAGATCTCCCCGCTTCCATCTTGCGCGACGGTTGGAAGCAGCTAGGGAATACGAATTATTCTGTATGGTTAGTTCCTCGCGGAAGAACGGGTTTGATTTCCGCGCATCCTGCGGGCACTTGAGCGGAAGCCAGGGTCTTCGGATGATCGACAAGAAAGCGCTGATGGGCAGGACTCGACCGGGAAAATCGGGGGCTAATCAGGAATGTTGACACTGGGGATGAATTATTCACAGATGCATGACTCGTCGGCGTGCCTGGTGCGCGACGGGGAGCTGGTGTTTGCGGTGGCGGAAGAACGGATCAGCCGGGCGAAGCATGATGCGCGGTTTCCGCAGAATGCGATTCGAGCGTGCTTGGAGTTTGCGCGGATTAAACCAGAGCAACTCGACGAGGTGTGTTTCGGTTGGCAAGTTCCCGGGGCGGCGTTTCGGCACGATTTGAAGTGCTACGCGACTGGGAAAATGCCGGCGACTTACATGAATGGGCTGAACTCGACTCTGCATTTCTTGAGCATGTGGCATCAAGGAGGAGGGGCGAAGCGCTTCACGCAGATTTTTGGGGAGACTAAAACGAGGATGCGATTTGTGGAGCACCATCTGGCGCATGCTTTGAGCGCATATTCTTTCTCTGGCTTTGACGAAGCGGCCGTGGTCGTGATGGACGGGCGCGGGGCGTGGGAGGCTACCTCGATTTGGCACGGACGAGACGGACGGATCGAACAAGTGTTGACGATTCCGTTTCCGGAGTCAGTTGGATATTTCTACAGCGAATTCACAGAGTATCTGGGGTTTCAGCGCAACAGCGATGAGTGGAAGGTGATGGGGCTTGCGCCCTACGGCAAGGCGGGCGTGGATTTGCGCGCGTTTATTGAGCCGGAAGCCGCGCCGTACAAGGTGCACGCGAGGAAGCTGGTTGCGAATGGAGCCGCGCCTTTTTCTGAAATGGTGCGGTCGTTCGGGCCGCGGCGGGTTCCTGAAAGCGACATCGACGAACGGCATAAAGACGTTGCATATGCAGTGCAGGACATGTGCGAACGCGCAATGATGAGCGTCGTGAAGCTGGCCATTAAAAAAACTACAAGCCGGAATGTTTGCTTGGCGGGAGGAGTGGCGCTGAATTCGAAGGCGAACGGGAAGATTGTGGCCTCCGGGCTGGTGGATAAGTTTTTTGTGCAGCCCGCGGCTTCGGATGATGGTGTTGCGCTTGGCGCGGCGCTCGCGCGCTATCTCGACAATGGCGGGCGCCTGCCGATGAAGCCGATGCGGCACGCCTATTTGGGGCCGGCGTTCGACGACGAGGCGATCGAGAACGCGCTACGGACTTATAAATTGAAGTACACGCGGGTAATCGATGCGGCTGCGACCGGGGCGGAGCTGCTTTCGAACGGAAAGATTCTTGGATGGTTTCAGGGGCGCATGGAATTTGGCCCGCGAGCGTTGGGCAGCAGGTCGATTTTGGCGGACCCGCGCGACCCGGAGATGAATGCCAAGGTCAACAACGCGGTGAAATTCCGGGAGTGGTGGCGGCCGTTCGCGCCTTCGATGAAGAAAGAAGCGGCGGGTGAATATCTGGAGAGCGCGAACGACTCGCCATTCATGATACTTACGGCGCAGGTGCGGCCGGAGAAGCGCGCGGTGATCCCTTCGGTCACGCATGTGGACGGCAGCGCACGACCGCAGACCGTGGACAAAGAAATCAATCCACTTTACTGGCGGCTGATTGATGAATTTGGCAAACGCACAGGCGTGCCAGTGATCATGAACACTTCGTTCAATCTCCGCGGCGAGGCGATTGTGCATTCACCGACGGATGCGATTCGAACTTTTTTCAGTTCGGGGATGGATGCGTTGGTCATCGGCAGCTACCTTGTGGAGAAATGACGTGGGCATTTCGCAAGGCCGGCTCGCCCAATTTGTTCTGCGATACGCTTCACCGCTGGGAGGGTTGCGGCGAGTGCCGTTGCTAGGCCGGTGCGTGAGCTGGGCGGGAGCAAAGTTGGTGCCGCGCGACTCCCTTACCTGGGTGCAAGTGCAGAACGGACCAGGGCAGGGTATGTGGCTACATTTAAATCCGCGAACTGGAAAGAGCTATTTCGAAGGCGGCGGCGAGCCGGAAGTGCAAGAGGCTTTGCAGCAGCATCTCCGGCCTGGGATGATTTTTTACGATGTCGGCGCAAACATCGGTTTTTTTACTTTGCTTGGCGCGCGGCTTGTGGGGAAAGAGGGCAGGGTCGTCGCATTCGAAGCCGATCCGGAGATTGCGAGGAGATTGCGCGAGCATGTTTCGCGGAATGAGTTTGGCTGGATCGTAGCAGAGGAAAAAGCCGTGTGGTCGGAATCGAGCATGGTTTTTTTCGCGAGAACTGATCCGGCGACCTCGCCGGATCGGGGGCTCGGGCACGTCGTCCCTGAGGGTGCGGGAGACACCGTTCGAGTGAGCGCGGTCTCGCTCGATGACTACACCAGGACGCAGCCACCGCCAGACTTTCTCAAGTGTGACGTGGAAGGCGCGGAGGTTGACGTGTTTCGCGGGGCGCAGAAGCTCCTGAAGGAAAAGCGTCCGGGAATCATCTGCGAAATGCACAGCGAGAATAACCACCGCGTCCTTCTCGAACGGTTTTCGCAGCTTGGCTACGCCTGCCGAGCCTGCGGCACGAACCACCTTCTTGCTTTGCCCGAATGACGCAGGGCTGCCTGATTTCCCGTTCAATCCGCCCGCGGAAGATGTTTCACCGCGACAACGCGTCGATCAAGGTTTCTTTCTTTTTTTCGGCGAGGGCGGCCAGCGGAGCGAGCGAGGAACTGTAACCTGCAATCGCCGCAGCAGCGAGAAATACAAAGACTTCCGCGGGAAGCCACCGATCGCCGGTCCAACGGCTCATAAAGAGAATGGGCGCGCTAATGGCACCCAAAAGGATTTGCGTGCTAAACCCGACAAGCACAGCCATCCCCGATTGGCGTTGTCCGCGCATTTGCCCGAAATTGAGTTTGCGAGGGAAGGAAAGCGAGGACCAGTTGGCGATGGTCAGTTGCCCGGAGATGTTGAACACTATCGCGGCGGCCGTGGCCGCAAGAACCGGCAACGATGGAGTCCCAACAAGGTAGGAGAAAGCAACCACGCACAGCGTCAATTCGAACGATAGCATCCCGACTTGCAGGAGATTTTTTCCAAGAAATACTTCGCGAAAGCTGACTGGGGAAGTGAAGTACGTTTGAATGCCCCTGCCGTCGTGCGCAAAACTGTTGTAAGCGGGCGCCATCAGAATGAGGAGGAGATAAGCCATCATCCCCGGAAAAAACATTTCGGTGGAAACCGGATTCTTGATGGCCGTGGGATGCCGGACCGCGAACTGGGTGGTGAAGAGCAAAACAAACACAGGAGGCATGATCAGCAGAAAAAAGGCAAAGCTGTTGCGTGTGAGATAGCGGTACTCCTTGCGAAGGACGGCGGCAACTTGCGGCGTCAGCAAGCGGAGCGCGTCGGACTGTTCCGCGGACCGGGAAACAGGACGAGCGATTGCGCGAGCAGGGGCAGCTGTTTCGCTCAGTTCCTCGCCGCGGTATTGTGTTGCGAACCTCATCCATAAGAACACGCTGAAAAGTATCGCGTAGGCTGAAATGCCAGCGACGCCGAGGAGCGTATTTGCATACTGATCTTGAGCCGCACTCGCAATAGCCCGGCCCGCTAGCGACGGCGGAAAAACTGCCAGGTAAGGAAGCACTTGCCGGGCCCAGGGCTGCGCTGAATGGCCGTATCTCTGCAACAACGGTGAAATAAATTGGACGGAGACGGCAAAAAATATGAACAACGCGAGAAACATTTCCCGGGCGCGCCGTCGAGCGAGGATGCGTTCGAGCCACGAACCAATCAGCCGCTCGAGAGTGATATTCATCAAGAGGAAGACGACGGAGATGGCCAGGATTGCGGGAAGGGCAGCAGGCTTGGCCGCGCTGGCGCCGATGGTCATGGCGATTAGCCAGCAAACGGAGGCAATGGCGGCAAAATCCGAGAGGCCATAAGCGAGGCCGATAATATAGAACGCGCGAAGGCTGAGCGGAAACCGCAGCAAGGTGCGAAATTCAAATCCTGAGCCGAAGCCCGCCGAGAAAATAGGGAAAAGCTGCCAGAAAAGAAAAATTCCCCAGAAAAGTAAGGCGATCCAGGCTTCGTGTCCGCTTGACAAGAATGAGTAGGCGCCGAAAAAGAAACCCACAGAAATGCCGAGGATAGCAAGCCCGCCGAAAACGCCGGCAAGAATCATTCCTATCAAGTCCCATTGATTATTCTTCTTGCGGAGATTGTTGCGCAGGATCCGCCAACGGAGCCCTGCGACCAGGCGGACCTGTTCCCAAACCCCGGGAATTGCGGTTACATCAGCCAAGAGAGCTCCAAGACTTGGGGCTGTTGCGAGCCGTCCTGGCCCACGATCGAAAGGAAAATTTGCTCGAGGGTGGTCTTGCTGCCCTCCTCAACGGCGATCCCTGCGCGCAGTTCTTCAAGGGAGCCTTGCGCGACGAGCCGGCCCTTATGGATGATGGCTACATGGCTGCAAAGACGCTCGACAATCTCGAGAACATGCGAGGTTAGAAAAATAGTCACGCCGCGTTCGGTCATGCGGCTCAGGAGCGCTTTGAGCGCTCCTGCAGCAAGGGCATCCACGCCTTCAAATGGCTCGTCGAGAAAAAGAATCCTGGGGCCGTGAATCACAGCAGCAGCGAGCGCGAGCTTTTTCTGCATGCCGTGTGAATAGTCCGCGATCAAAGTCTTCGGCCGGTCGGAAAGCTGCATGAAATCGAGCAGCTCTTCGGAACGGCGCTGCGTTGTGGGCCGATCCAGCCCATACATGCGGCCGACGAAACGAAGATACTCAACACCCGTCAATCGTTCGAACAGGCCCATGCCTTCGGGGACGACGCCGATTTGCCGCTTCACTTCGACAGGGTGCGCAGCGAAGTCCAATCCGAGTAGCTCAGCGCGTCCGGAACTTGGCGCTAAGAGTCCAGTGAGCATCTTGATGGTTGTGGATTTGCCCGCACCGTTGGGCCCGAGAAATCCGAAAAATTGTCCCGCGGCAACTTTGAGATTCACTCCGTCCACGGCGGTCAAATTGCCGAAGCGGCGCGTGAGTTTTTCGGTGACGATAGCTGCGTCCGTCATCGCGTCTCCTGTATGCCGGATGTTTTTCGAAGGAAGACTTTAACATGACTTCCACGTGCAACAAGGAACCCTCCCTAGAGTCCTTGCGGCCCTTCCAGAGAATAAATCAGAAGGACTTTTGCGGATGCGTAGGCGTGACGGCCGGTTGCAATTCTTTTGCAGGCAGGGCCGCGAGGACAGCCGGCAACTCCACGCGGAAGACGGCCCCGCCTTCCTGCCGGTTGTAGCAAAGAATCCTGCCGCTGTGCTCCTGCACGATGCCGAAACAAATACTGAGTCCCAGGCCGGTGCCTTTCCCGACCGGCTTAGTGGTGTAGAAAGGATCGAAGACCCGGGAAGGTTCCTTGAGGCCAGGCCCGGTATCCGAGAAAAGCACAACGACATAGGCGCGATCGCGTATGGTTTTGATGGTGAGGACCCCGCCTTCCATCGCTTCCATGGCGTCGACCGCATTGTTGATCATATTAAAGAAGACCTGCATCAATTGGTTTCCATCGCCGCGAACCCCTGGGAGTACGGATTCGAGCTGGAGCTCGATGCGGACGCCCCCGGAACGAAGGTCGAGGGCGCGAAGTTGCACGGCATTGGTGACCACGGTATTGATGTCCAGGAGCGTGCGTTCCGTGGGGACCTGCCTTGCGAAGCTGAGAAGATTTCCGACGAGTGTTTTCGTGCGGCGGGCCTGGTCGCGAATCTTCGATGCGATGGAACGGGCCTTTTCGGGGAGAGCCGGGTCTCCAGCCAAGAGATCGGAGAAGCCGAGAATGGCCGTCAACGGGTTGTTGATTTCATGCGCGGCGCCGGCGGCCAACTGACCTAGCGAAACAAGTTTTTCGGACTGCACGATTTGCGCCTGGAGTCTATGCAGATTCTCTATCGAACGCTCGGATTGGGCGAGCAATCGGCTGCGGTCGGCATCGGCCAGGTGCGTCTTCAGGAAGACAAGGAGAGCAAGCGGGATGGAGGCGACGAGTACTGTCATCAGTCGGAAATCGAGCACTGCGGGGCTCTCGTGAGTGAAGCGCAGAGTATAGATCGCAAAAAACGGCAAGGAGATAACCGCAGCCATCGCCAACCGCGCTGGAACCACACCCTCCCCATGAGAGTCATCCGCCTCGGAGTCGGATGCATTTTCTGACGGCGCTTCAAAAGCATCCCGCTTTTGGTACGCGACGACTCCCGCCAGAGCGAACCAAAGAAAAGAGGAAACCAAAGGGATGTCGTAAAGACTCCCCGTGTAATAGAGATTGAATTGGAGAGCGACGTTGATGGTGAGCGAGGAGAGCATGTACATCGCCGAGGCCCCGAAAAGATGGGCGTAGACAATCCGCCATGCCCCGGCCGACCTCAACCACAGGTAGCCGAAGCCGCCGACGATGATCATGTTCTGAACATTGTGAAGAAGGATGTAATTGTAGTTGTACTCTGCAAGAGAGGGGGCGGCGTACATCCACGGGACAACAATGAAAATATAAAGAAATATCCACCAGCTAAGAAGCAATGCAAAGTCCAGGTAGCCGAATCGGAGGTGTAGCTCGCCGCGCTTCAGATGCGGGCGAAGCGTGAGCGCAGCCATCATGGGAATGCCGCGCAGGAAGAATGCGATGTCCGCAGGGTCATTGTCCGGCAAAGGACGGTGCAGATAGACTTCGTAATACGTCCAATCGAATTGCCCGATCATCCACAAAGTGCAACCCATGGCGATCAGCATCCAGAAAAGATTTCTGCGCCAGTGCGGAGTACCGGCATTGAGGAGCAGACCAGTATTAGCGAGGAGCGGAACGATGCACTGAGCTAAGTTTCCAAAAGTGGAGAGAGCATAACTACCTCTTGGGAGAAGTAGAGAAAGGCTGGCGTAGACAGCCATAAAGAAGAGCCCGAGACCCAGTATGCGGACGATAACTCTGGAAGAAGACATAAGGCCAAGAAAATCTATTGTAGAAGGCTGAGGCGAGATGGTGGCAGCAGATTCAGCGCGGAATACCTAAGGATAAACGAAGCGAGTTGCAGCTTTGCCGCAGGGCCTGCTGATGCCTTCTGAGCATGGCGGAGGAGGAGGGATTCGAACCCCCGAGGCCCTTTCGAGCCTAACGGTTTTCAAGGCGGGTGGTTCCGCCTCGGCTCGCGCCTAAACCATTGATAAGTATAGACCACATTCGGCCAGCTCTGGGCGGTTTGGGCACGGTTGGCAGCCTATTGGGATAAATTGGGATAAAAGCTCTAGTGCACCAGATGCGTCTTTTATCACACGTAGTTCGGGCGCATTCTTTCGGCGTGAGCACGAATTCTGTCTGCTCGCTGACCGCCTGCCTGTCCCGCAGGACGTCGCGGGTTCGGGTGCCGTCTCTCCCGCCAACATTGGTCGGGTCCAGCCCGGTACAGCACCTCTTAGGCACTTCTAACCAAAGCGCGTTTTTCGGCGAAGTGGATTACTTCTGGATTGCCCGTCAACTGGGAGAGCAATCGCTATCCCTTCCTACAAGCCGACTTCCCATTACCGATCCGCCCAAACTTCCCATAAACCCGTTTCTGGATAACTTCCTTGTAGCCGACAATACGCCCAGAACATCCTCTCGGTTCCCACAACTCCGCTTTTCGGATAGGTTCCGGAGGGCCGACGATGCGCCAGAATCTGCTGGTTGAGAACGGCACTTGCATGCCGGGCTTCGTCAGCCGTGCGTAGAGGTGGTCTCGGTCGAAGTAATCTCATACTTGAAGTTGGCCGGATCGAGACTGTCGAGCCGCCCGTCGTTGGTTTCTGCCTGTGGATACATGAGGAAGCCGACTGGCGCGCCATTGGACCCAGGCAGAGGTACGTCGTGCGCAAAGTTGTAGGCCATCCAGTTCATCTCCCAAGATCCGAATAGCCGCGCGCGGGCATTCTTCACCATGTCGTCGTCCAGGGTACGATTTCCAGGTGGTTCCTCGAGCACGACCTTTCGCACGTCCGCGGGATCAACGGGTACCCAGCCGTAAGCACCAAGGTAAACCTCAGAGCGGCAATGCTGCGACTTCGTCACGTTTTCTGAGGAGGCACCGAGACTCTTGTACCCCATTTCGGATTTGGCGATGCGGATGCCGTACACGTCACGCGCTGGCAGGCCGGCGGCACGTGCGAGGCCAACGTACAGCGCATTGAGATCCGCGCATTTGCCGCCCAGATCTTTGGACTCCAGCATAAAGCGAATGTCGCCGGTGCCGCAACCGCGGGTCTTCGGATTGCGAAATGTGTTGTCAACGATCCAGTCGTAGATCGCCCGCGCCTTCTCAACATCCGTCTTCGCGCCCTTTGTGATTTCGAGGGCCGTTGCTTTCACAATACCGTCGGTCGGAAGGAGCCTGGTTGGCCGCAAGAAATGCTCCAGCTCAGCGCCGCTCTCTTTCGGCCCCGTACCTGGGGCGGTGGTGTCGATCGCACAATCCTTCGTGGCCACCTGGCTCGTCACTGAGAGGATCGGCTTTACTCCGGCAGGAAATTCGGCGGCGATGATTCCGAGCGCGTCGCTCTTGCTCTCGACCATCTTCGCGGTACCGCTCTCGCAGGTGAAGGTATTCGCGAGCGTCCTCTGAAAGGGCGTTTCACTAATGAGAGCCGCAGGCACCCATATGCGCGTCGTCCCGGAGGGCTTGAGAACTTCGACGCGCGTTGTTACTTGAAAAGTGCGCCAACGATCGGGCGGAGTGACCTGTGAAAACAAGCGCTCAGCCTTCGCGAAGGCGAGGCTTACTGACACAATGGTCCCGGATTGGAGAAAATCGCGACGATTCATGGCCAATACCTCACGACAAGAATTCCTTTGACCTTTCTGATGACTGGTAACGTACACCTGACACTGTCCGTGTACAATACCCGCACCGGGGACGGACTTCGACTGAGTTTTGCATGCAAAAGATCGCCAAAGCCGGGAGCGAACACTTCCAAAGCGGCGCGGACAAGTACGCCGCCTACCTCGAGACATCCGAGGGGCGTTTGCGAAGCGACTTGACTTTCGCCTATCTGCAGGATTTTCTACCTTTGCCGCAGACCAGACGGCCGCTACTCGGACTGGATATCGGGGGCGGCACGGGAGCAGCTGCGGTGCGCCTGGCTCGCCTTGGCATAAACGTGACGCTATTGGATTCTTCTCCAACGATGCTGGAGATCGCGAAGTGCGCGTCAGGGGAAGCTGGGCTTGACGAGAAGATCACACTAAAACTGGGCGACGCGGCGCAAGTGGCGAACCTGTTTCCCGCGGGATCGTTCGACATCGTTCTTTGCCACAACATACTCGAATACGTCGACGATCCAAATGCTGTCCTCTCCGCCGCTGCGTGGGTGATGCGAAGTGATTCGAGCAGGACTGGGATTCTATCTATCCTGGTGCGCAACCGGGCCGGTGAGGTGTTCAAGGCTGGCATCGCGGAAGGTGATTTGGAGGCGGCGGAACGCAACCTTACGGCTGCGTGGGGAAATGAATCTCTCTTTGGCGGTCGTGTGCGACTCTTTACGCTGGACAGCCTACAAGCCATGACGAAAGGTGCGTCGCTCGCCGTAGCCGCTGAACGTGGTGTGCGCGTCATTTCGGATTACTTGGCGCCGCAGATCTCCCGCCACGAGGAGTACAGCCGGATTTTTGAACTGGAGCGCAAGCTCGGTAGTCGACCTGAGTTTTCTGCGGTCGCGCGCTACATACAGATAATCGCTCGCCATTCCTGCGCGATATCGAGCAAGGAAGCGGGATCATGACACAGGCCGACACCCAGTCTGCTTCACGCTCGGCGTTGATCCGGGCTGCTGCCTCCGACGGCTTTGCACTCGGACTGGGGCTTACCAACGAGTGCAACCTGGCTTGTTCCTTTTGCTACCGCGATCCTGCGCGGACCGACCGGCTTAGCCTAGACCAGGTGCGAGCTGTGTTGGAAGGCCTGCCGGTGCGGTCCGTCAATTTGGGCACGGGTGAAAATGGAATGCACCCGGAATTCCGGGAGATCTTAGCCTACCTGCGAACGCAACCGGTGAAGCTCACCATCACCTCAAACGGTCACAGCGCGGCTGTGCTCACGGATGACGAGTTGCGGGCCTTCCACGACATCGAGTTCTCCCTGGATTATCCAACCGAACGCGAGCAAGATGCCCAACGCGGCCGCGGCAATTGGGCTCTTATCCATGAACAGGCAGCGCGATCCGTCGGATTAGGGGTTCCCGTTACCTTTATTGCTGTAATGATGAAGTCCAACTATCTGCGGCTTGGGGAAGTGGCGCGAGTGGTCAAGCGTTATCAGGCGCCGCTGCGCATCAACGTTTATCAAGCGGTGCGCTCCGACCTCTACGCCTTGAGTTACGAAGAGTACTGGCAGGGCTTTCGGGCGTTGTTTGCGGAAACGGATGTGATCGGCATCGGGGAACCGCTAGTCCGCGCTATGGCGGGTTTGCCTGCGAGGACTGGCGGATGCGGAGTGAGCACCGTGCGAGTTACGCCGCGAGCCACTAGTCAGCCCTGTGTATATTGGCCGGGAGCTGGGGAACCACTGTCACTCCTACTTTCGCTCGGCTCAAGACTTGTGGAGACTCCCGCCTTTCTGGAGGCGCGCACCACGCCAGAGGCTTGCCGCTCCTGCGTTTACCTGGAGTCATGTTATGGCGGGTGTGCCGGACGGCGCCGCATCCAAAATGCTCTCGATCAGCCGGACTGCTACTGCCCCATTGTCCGCGGAGAGTTGCAAAAGCTGGAGATCCGCATGGCTTCGGCTCGCGAACTCCCCAAAGGCGAAAGCGCATGTACCACCATCGTGATTGCTCGTGATGGAGAGGGCTGAGATGCTGGCGGGCATGAGTTTGTATGGATGAGGATGCCCCCATTAAGAGAATTTAGCATCGAAGACTGGGAGCTACATCATGACGACAAACGTAACTCAAGCACAAAATGCGACAGCCAGCTTCGCCGGCCAGTCCGATGCGGCAAAGGGCTTAGCATTGGTTCGCGTGACCGTCGGTGTCATGTTCGTGTGGGTGTTCTTCGAGAATCTGGGGAAGGGCGCCTACACGCCGGCGGGTTACGCCGGAGTGATCAATTATTACATCAAGAACAGTCACGCACCTGGCGCATGGAAGTTGGTTCTCGAGTATATGTCGAGTCATGCGGCCATGATCGCGCCAGGGCAAGCGGCGATGGAGATCACCGTGGGAATACTGCTCGTGATTGGCCTGCTCACGCGCCCGGTTGCCCTTGTAGCTTTTCTGTTCCTTGGCAGCCTGTGGGTCACGGAATTGGGTACGTCCTGGATTTGGGAACTCCTGGTTACCGTGTTCGCATCGCTGGGAGTCGCGGTGGGACGCGGAGGTCGCGCCTGGGGCATCGACGCATTGTTGGCACGGCGACGCCCCGAGTCCCCGTGGTGGTGATAAGAGAAACCGAGTGCGAGTATCGGTCATCATTCCTACCCATAACGAAGCGCAGGCCATTGGCCGTGTGCTTGCGGATCTGCCTTCCGATCTTGTGACGGAGGTCATCGTTGTCGACAGCAATTCGACGGACGGAACGCCCGATCTCGCCCGAAAGATGGGGGCACTCGTCGTCCAGGAGCCTCGCCGAGGGTATGGGCGCGCTTGTTTGACAGGGATTGCGAATGCGCAAAATCCTGATGTGGTCGTTTTTCTCGACGGCGACTACAGCGACCGTCCTTCGGAGTTACCGATTCTCCTGGCTCCGATCATCGAGGGGCGCGCGGACATTACACTAGGTTCGCGCCTCGGCAGCAACAGCATCCCCGGCGCGCTGCCCTGGCACCAGGCATACGGGAATCGCCTGGCGGCCGGCCTGATCACGCTTTTGTACCCTGTGAAGGTCAGCGACCTCGGTCCGTTTCGCGCCGGGCGCGCAGAAGCACTGCGCACACTGGCCCTTGAAGAGACTACCTACGGCTGGGCGGTGGAAATGATCGTGAAAGGGGCCATCGCGGGATTTCGCATTGTGGAAGTTCCCGTAAGCTACCACCCGCGCATTGGGAAGTCGAAAATCAGCGGTACATTGAAGGGCACGATAGGTGCAGCGTGGTTCATCCTGAGCCGGATCGCGCTCTATTCTTTTCGACGTCGAAGAGCGGGAACGCCGCGGCCGGCGTGAGCTTGATGGACCAACCTCTCATGGAATCCTCGAACCAGACCCCGGTGCGTTTTTCGCGCTTAAACCGCACGTTAGTTATTATGGCGAAAGCCCCAAGGCCCGGCATGGTCAAGACCCGTCTTATGGAGAGTCTTCCTCTTCCGGCAGTGACCGCACTGTATCGCTGCCTTTTAGAAGACACCCTCGCGTTGGCCACGTCATTGACGAGCGTGGAGGTCGCGGTGATGTGCCCTGAGGCGGATCAGAACGAATTGGCGGAACTATTGGGCAATACAGTGCAGGTGGTGGCACAAAGAGGCGAAGGTCTCGCAGCAGGACTCACCTCAGTTTTCCGACATTTCACTGCCTCTGGCAGACAGGAGGTCATCGCATTCAACAGTGACAGTCCACATCTCCCGTCATTGATTCTGGACAGCGCGTTCCAAATTCTTGCCACACATGACGTAGTTGTCGGGCCAACCCACGATGGAGGCTACTATCTGGTTGGTGCAAAGGCCGCTCACACAGCGCTCTTCGAAAGCGACGGTATGGGAACCGGGAGTGCGCTCTACAGATTGCTGACTCGCGCGAAGGCCCTTGAACTCTCGACGGGTTTCACGGAACCCTTCTATGACATCGATATCGCCAATGACCTGGTTCTGCTGGCTCGCGAATTGGAGCTCGCTCCTGAGAAGGCTCCAAGGACTGCAAGTTGGTTCGGAGAATGGCAGCATGCCGTTTCGCAACTTCGCCCGTGAATGGAAGGCCTGTGAAACTCACACCTTCGCACAGGCTGTATGGACTCGGTGCCATCCTGCTTGTGGCGCTGACGATCTGCGCACGAAACTTCAACCGCACGGGTGAAGCGTCGTTCTTCATTCCTTTGGCTGTTGCCGGCGTCGCGTACTTCTTGGCCATCCGCGAGCTCTTCTCCAACCTGGAATTTCCGAGGCGCGTCATCTTCTTCGGTCTCGCTCTGTCTGCTCTGTGGCATTTTCAATTTCTGCGAATGCCACCGGGTTTAGACGATGACATTCATCGCTATGTTTGGGACGGCCGCATGCAGCGGCTCGGCTATAACCCCTACATCGTGGTTCCGAGCGATCCCGCACTCGCCAACTTGCACACAGCCGAAACGCGTACACTGAATAATCCGGAGGTGCCGAGCCCCTATCCGGCGGGGGCGCAGCTATTTTTTCGCGCCGTAACATCGATTCATGAGTCTACCCTCGCGCTGAAAGTAGCATTCGTAGTTTGCGATTTCGCAATCGCGCTTTTGTTGCTCGATTTCTTGCGTCGAAGCGGGCAGGGGGAGCACTGGGTTTTGGCTTATGCGTGGCACCCACTGCTGGCGATTGAAGTAGCGGGCAGCGGACACGTCGATATTGTCGGAGTGCTATTGCTCTTGGTTTCGGCAGCCTCGCTCCTGAGGCGCTGGCGCGCCGTTGCTGCCGTATCATTTGGGCTTGCTATTGCGGTGAAATTCCTGCCAATCGTGCTAGCGCCACTCTACTGGAAGCGCGTCCGGATGCGCGACGCCACGCTCGCCGCAATCGCAGTCGGACTTCTCTACTTGCCTTTTCTCGACCGCGGGCGGATTCCAATGGGCTCTCTCGGCTCCTACGTGCAGAGGTTCCGATTTAATGATCCGGTTTTTGCAACGCTCCAGCGATTGGCCGCTCCGCCGGTTGTAGCCGGGATGGCAGTGCTCGTCGGTTTTCTTACCGCGATTTGGATGAGAAGAAAATCCGCCGAAGGGTCCTCGGAAGCGTTCGCCTGGCCAATGGCGGCGTCACTCTTCTGCGCGCCGGTTGTCTATCCGTGGTACCTGCTGTGGATGCTGCCGTTCCTAAGGTCGACCTCAACGTTGCCGATCCTGGTCTGGACTTTGAGCATTATTCCTACCTATTATGTCTGGCACCTGCGCACCGTCGGGCGGCCGTGGGTCGTTCCTGTCTGGATTATGATTCTGGAATTCGGAACTGTGGTAATTGCCGGTGCCATTATCGCCTTGCGCAGGTTCACCCGGCCGGCCACGCTCCAACGCTGAGCGTACCGGTAGAGCGAACGCAACTGCACCACATGCGATTTATTGCATCTAAGGCCCCATTGCATACCATCCAACACGACGTCATTTCACTCAGGAGGATCCATGAAAAAGTTGTGCCATTCCTTGACGGTCTATTTCCTGTTTTCAGGGGTGCTGGTCTTAGCCAGCACTTCCCGGGCGCAGACGCGCCCACCCGATGTCGAACAGCTTGCCAAGACCTACGGCCTTGATTCGTGGGGGAAAATTGACGCAGTCCGCTATACGTTCAACTTGGACCTTGCCGCTTTAAATGTGAAGCTCTCCCGCACTTGGACCTGGGAGCCCAAGACTGGCAACGTCACCTACGAAACAACCGACAAGGACGGCAAGCCGGTCAAGGTTTCTTATAACCGTTCTCAGCTCAGCAGTGCACCTGCCGATGTGAAGGATCAAATTGAGCCGGGATTCGTCAACGATAACTATTGGTTTATCTTCCCTTTCCATGCGAACTGGGACACCAGCGCCAATGTGACCGTTAAAGAAAACCAAAAATTGCCGATTGGAAACGGCACGGCGAAACTTGTTTCGGTGAACTATCCTGCGGAAATTGGCGGCTATACGCCAGGCGATACATGGGACCTTTATGTGGGGAAGGATGGACGAATTGTGCAGTTCATCTACCACCGGGGCGGCACCATGAAGCCGAGTAACGTCACATCAACCTGGGCCGGCTATAAAATGGCTGGCCCTCTCCTGGTCTCAACGGAACATCGGGGCACGGCGGACGGCAAACCGTTTCACCTTGCCTTCCTGAATGTGGCCTACAAACTGATGGGGTCCGACACTTGGATCGACGCGAAATAGGAAACTGCCTGCGCTGCCCTTGAAACGCGGGCGGCACAGGATGGGATATCTTAAGGCGCTGGGAGCGCCTACGCTGATGGTGCAATGAAGCGCGGGCGCAGTTGTGCTTTGGAATTTGTGGGACGACGGTCGGTAGCCTGCTGAATGGTGGGCCTGGGTGAACTTGAACCACCGACCTCGCCCTTATCAGCGTCGCGTGGTTAGGTTTTACAGCAACTTACAAGACCGCGGGGACTGCCAAACTACGCGGAATTCATATAAGACGTAGATCTTTGTGGGTTGGGTTGTGGGTTGGAAAAAGTGTGTGGATTCCGAAACAGCCTCTCACATTCATTTCCTAGAACCCCCTTTCTGGATAACTTCCGGGTAGCCGACAACCCACCCAGAATCTCACGTTTTGCTTCCTAACGCCTTTTGAAGGGATGGGAGCCGGGGCACTTGATCCCTTGACAGCGGCTGCTAACCATCCGACACTCGCATAGTCTAACTATGTCACGTTGGGGGGTGATCATTTGCACCGAGACGAGATTCCTCCAGGAACACTTTATCTGCTGATCTTGAAAACTTTGGCGCGCTCCGGCGAGTTGCATGGATATGAGATCGCCAATTCTATTCAGCGGATATCGGATGACGTTCTCCAAGTCGAGGAAGGCTCGTTGTACCCCGCGTTGCAGCGAATGCTCATCAAGGGATGGGTCACCGCGAAGTGGGGCACGACGGCTGGCAACCGCCGCGCTCGTTACTACCAGCTGACTGCAGCAGGCCGCAAACAATTGGCCGTCGAGATGTCGCAGTTCGAACGCGTCATTGGCGCGATCACGCGTGTGATTGAAGCGGTCTGAAAGGAGTCCCGTCATGTACTGGCTGCGCGAAATCGCAAGACGACTCCGGATGCTCGTGCACCGGCGGCAATTCGATGCGGACCTCGAAGAAGAGATGCAGCTACATTTGGAGTTGCGACAGCAGGAACACATCGAGTCGGGCATGACCGCAGACTCTGCTCGGGCCGCCGCCCGGCGCCGGTTTGGCAATGTTACTGCGCTCAGGGAGAAGAGTCACATGGCGTGGGGCTGGGAATGGTTCGAGAGCCTGCTGTACGACACGCGGTATGCGCTGCGTCGATTGCGAAAGTCACCGTCATTCACCATCACCGTCGTTCTGACGCTGGCGCTGGGCATTGGCGCAACAACTTCTATTTTTACTCTGTTCTACGAAGTTCTGCTGAAATCGCTGACAGTGGCTAATCCGGGCGAATTGTACCGCCTAGGCAAAGAGGCGCGTTGCTGCTACTGGGGCGGATACAGCCAAGAGAATGAGTATTCCCTTGTCTCCTACGATCTCTACAAACGTTTTCGGGGCCACACCCAGGGTTTTGCGGAATTGGCGGCGTTCCAGGCCTCCGATCCGTTATTTGGTGTGCAGCGTTCCGGCGGCACAGAGTCAGCACAAAGCTATCCTGGTGAGTTCGTTTCGGGCAATTACTTCGCCATGTTCGGCATAAGCGCGTATGCCGGACGGCTGCTGACTTCCACCGACGATCAACCCGGCGCTCCGGCGGTAGCTGTGATGAGCTATCGACTATGGCAGCAATACGGATCGGATCCATCTATCGTTGGTAGCGTCTTCCACATAGATAACACGCCATTCATAATCGTGGGAGTCACTCCACCTAGCTTCTTCGGTGATACGCTTCGCAGCGATCCACCCGATTTCTTTCTGCCGCTCAACTCAGAAACATTGATGCCCCAAGCGGATGCTGGCGATCTTAATCAAGCTGACCAGTATTGGTTGGATTTGATCGGACGCATCAGACCCGGCACTGAGTCCGCAGCAATAGAGGCTCAAATGCGTGTGGAACTGAAGCAGTGGCTGCTTTCTCACCAGAGCGAGATGAGCGCAAATGATCGCGCGAAGTTACCAGAGCAAACCCTGTTCCTGCGACCCGGGGGCTCGGGCATCACCAGCATGCGAGCGGAATACGAACACTGGCTTCAGATCTTGATGATGGTGTCGGCGTTTGTGTTGCTCATTGTCTGCGCAAATGTGGCCAATCTCATGTTCGTTCGCGGCATGCAGCGGCGACGGGAGACATCTTTGAGCGTAGCACTGGGCGCGCATACGTCGCGCCTTGTGAGGCAGGCTCTTACGGAGAGCATTCTGCTCTCACTTGCGGGCGGCGTGACAGGTCTGCTGGTCGCATTTGCGGGTACGCATCTTATTCTGTTTTTTGCATTTCCATCGGCCCGAGGTGTGGCGGGTTTACCGATCCATGCGTCCCCTTCCATGCCGGTGTTGTTGTTTGCTTTCTTTGTTTCGTTGGTCGCGGCTGTGGCCTTCGGCGTCGCTCCCGCATGGATGACTACGCGGGTGGATCCGATTGAAGCCCTTCGGGGAATGAGCCGTTCCACTGCTCGCGCAGGTGCGCTTCCTCGCAAGATGATGGTGGTGTTCCAGGCAGCTCTTTCCTTGGTTTTATTGGCAGCATCCGGATTACTGACTACTGCTGTGCACCGCCTCGAAAATCAACGCTTTGGCTTCCTCCAGGAGCAACGCACGATCGTCAGGATTGATCCAGGTCTGGTCGACTACCAACCAAACCAATTCACCATCCTATACGATCGCATTCGAGCCTCCTTATCCACCATTCCCGGCGTGGCCGCCGCGGCGATCTGCCAGTACTCCCCGTTGAGCGGAAATAATTGGGCTAGCAGCGTGTGGCTGGACGGGCGCCCGGCTCCCGGGCCTGACGCGGGTAAAGTTGAAAACATGGTTTATTGGGATCGAGTGACGCCAGGATACTTCAGCGCTATCGGAACTCAAATCATCGTAGGACGTGGCATCTCTGAGGAAGATACTGCGACTTCGCAGCACGTTGCGGTGATCAATGAGGCGTTCGCTAAGAAGTATTTCAACAATGAAAACTCCATTGGACAATACTTCGGACGCCCGGAACTGGGATCATCGCGGAACTACAAAATCGTGGGTGTAGTGCAAAACGCACGCTACCTGGACTTCGATTTCGACAAGCCGATTGTTCCATTCTTTTTTCTGGCCGAAGCGCAGCACGATGTGGTGGCAAAGACTGGGGCAGATAGCAATCCCGGCTCACATCACCTGCACGACATCATCCTTGTGGTACGGCCTGGCGCCACTGTATCAGCTGCTGAAATTCGCCAGGCGATAATCTCGGTAGATCCTCGTCTTCCGATCGAGTCGATTGGAACGCTGGGTGAGCAAGTATCCAATCAGTTCCGGCAACAGCGCCTGATAGCAAAATTGTCATCCTTCTTTGGAATGCTTTCGCTTGTCCTAGCTTCCATCGGGCTCTATGGAGTTACTTCCTATAACGTGGGACAACGCACAGCTGAGATTGGGGTGTGCTTGGCGCTCGGCGCTACTCCCGCGCAGGTGGCGGCCCTTGTGGCCCGAAGAGGGTTTGCCCTGGTAGCTGTCGGTCTGGCTGTTGGATTTCCGCTGGCTTTGGCAGTGGGCAAATTCCTGGGCAGCCAACTGTACGGATTGAGTCCGTATGATCCCGCGACGACTTTCCTCGCTATCGTGACGCTCAGCTTTTCAACGCTGGTCGCCGCACTAATTCCCGCTCTGCGGGCAAGCCGGATATCTCCGTCCGAAGCGCTGCGCGCCGAATAAGACTCTCTTTCACACTCCACCGCTCAGGGGTGAGCGGTGTTCATCGACAAGTCCGCTGGTAGTTGAGTGTCCTGGCCGGGTGACGAGCTAACCGGAAGTTAATCGGGCCAGAAGTCCGCTTGTGGGAAGTCCCACCAGATAGACGCGCTACTGGTTAGGAGATCGGGGACAGGATCAAGCTTTTCGCCGCGGAATGGAGGCCGCGTGCCATGGCGAAAAGCAGACGTAAACGCACCCCGAAGACAGTCCTCAAACTACCCGATCTAGAACATTCGAAATCTGCGGTCTTGAACAGCCTAACGTCGACGAGTTCAAAGCGCTCGTACGAACATGCCATTCGTGAATTCATCGACTGGTACTGTTCGGAGCCCAGACTAGCCTTCAACAGAACTGTGGTCGCACGCTATCGAATCGCACTGGAACAGCACCCGTACGCCCCGTCGACAATAAACCTGAGATTGGCGGCGATACGCCGGCTCGCTTATGAAGCGTCGGATTGCGGACTTCTTAGCCCGGATCTCGCGGCAGGCATTCGGCGTGTGAAGGGCGTCCGCCGACTGGGAGTGCGCGTCGGAAATTGGCTGACGGCGGAGGAGGGCAAGAAGTTGCTCGGCGCTGAAAACGGTGACACCCTCCGCAGTCGGCGAAATCGTGCTTTGCTCTCGCTCCTCATCGGGTGCGGCCTTCGGAGGGCCGAGGTTACAACCTTACGGTTGGAAGATCTCCAGCTTCGGGAAGGCCATTGGGTCATCGCTGACCTGAGAGGAAAAGGTGGCCACATCCGAACGACCCCCGTTCCGCAGTGGGTAAAGGAGGCGATCGACAGTTGGGCCGTTGGTGCCGGCATCAATGCGGGTCCGTTGCTGCGGTCTATCAACAAAGCAGGCAGAATTTGGGGACACGTCTTTACACCCAAGGTCATCTGGGCAATCGTGAAAGCTAACGCGAAAAGCTGTGGTCTGCCATCGGTGGCACCGCACGATTTGAGAAGGACCTGTGCGCGACTGTGCCACCAAGCAGGAGGTGAACTAGATCAGATTCAGTTCTTGCTCGGTCACGTTTCGATTCAAACGACCGAGCGATACCTCGGGTGCAAGCAGCGTTTTCACGATGCGGTTAACGATCACATCGGCCTAGAGCCGGACGCGCCCTCGTGAGGAGCAGGCGGAGAAATTGGTATCCGCTGGCCGACTTATGGGTATTAGTGCGCTAGACGTAAGCGGCAGAAATGAACTCCAATTCTGAGACAGGGTTTTGGGACTGGCCTCGAGCGCGATCCCGGAGGGCAATTGGTACGCTGTTGCCGGGCTTTTCGGGACAGAGCTTTGAGACTCTAGAGGCCTTGAATTTAGAGCCTTCTGATTTAGTCCCGAAACTTACCGGTTGCGAAACGGCCCATAGAAAACCCGATTAGCGATCCGCCAGCCGGATGTTCAGCGCAATGCGGTCTTCGGTTCCGAATGTACGAGAGATATGACCCTTCCCGGTTGAGTCTTCAACCAGAACGATGCTTCCCGGCGCCAACGAAACTTTGTGACCGCCGGAGATCTCGAATTCTCCCTGCCCACTCAACGTGATGAGGTACTGACGATATGTTTCTTGGTGCCAGTCCCGGACCCAACCTGGAGAAGTCCGCGCGAATACCAAACTAGTGACTTTGATCGGGTCCGAAAATTCAATGCCGTTTCGCGA
>DATLVZ010000058.1:0-13377 GCA_035576885.1 Candidatus Acidiferrum sp.
CGACACGTTCTATCCCGGCCCCATCTGGCTCTTCCGCCCGGAAACCGATCTCGACGCTTACGTCGCATCGGTCAAGAAACTCGCTGCCCTCGCGCCGCAAATCAAACTCGTCCTCGGCGCGCACAATGTTCCCGTCGCCGACCCGAGCATCCTCCCGAAATTGGTCACCGCCATTGAAGATGCCCGCGCGGGAAAAATCGAGGGGAAACCTCTTGAAGGCGGCAAAACCTCCTACACGACGAAGGGCATCACCTTTCTTCTCCGCGCCCAGCCCGCGGGAGTAAAATGACGGTGTTGGATAACGCCCATGGGCGCAACCCTCTCACGAATTACTTGCCTGGCCCTCGCTGGATTTTTTGTGTTCCTCGCTTCCGCATGTCCTTCACAAAAGAAATCCAAGCATCACAAAAAGGAGAAAGTCCAGGTTGAGAATTATTACGGCGGCGTCTTTCTCGTAGGCGATGGAGGAATTCCCAACGGCCCGTGCTTTCGCATCAATGGCCGCGTCACCTCCGCGGGATTCTTCAACCAGCTTAAGTCCTACGCCACCGATGACGGAACCGTCTTTCGCCTCGGCACCAATGAAGTCACCCAGTTCCCCGACAAAATCCTGCTCTCCCTGCTCATCCACGATCAGCCATGTTCCACGGGCCTGCAGCCTGTTGGCACCGGAGCCTACCTGACGCAAGAAGCGATGAGTTCACTGAAGTTTTCGTTGTACTGGAAACACGGCGTGGAAATGCGCCCGGCGGGAAAAATAACCGTGGTGCACTTTTCCGTCGATCCCCTTGAGCCTTACGCAAAGGATCTTGCGGCGGAATTGCCGAAGCGTTATCTGTGGTCCTACGAACTCGGCATTCCCAGCGAAGGAGTTCCGCTCACCGACAGTCTCGTACTAATATTTCGCGCGATCGATGGACATATCGTGGCTCGCGTCGCCGCCCGCTTGTAGTGTTTTGCGAGTGCTATTTTGCGTTTAGAAATTCTTCGGCAGCGCGAACGAAAGCGTCGGGCTCTTCGTAGAAAGGAATGTGGCCGCTGCGTTCAAAGACCACGAAGCGCGATCCCGGAATGGCTTGGTGGATTCTGTACGCGACGAGCGGCGCGACGTTGATGTCG
This sequence comes from Candidatus Acidiferrum sp., assembly GCA_035576885.1. Lineage (GTDB taxonomy): Bacteria > Acidobacteriota > Terriglobia > Acidiferrales > UBA7541 > Acidiferrum. The sequence goes on from DATLVZ010000058.1 coordinate 1,120, forward strand.
TAGCGCCCGCTCATCACGATCACCGGAAATTTGAATTTGGCAATTTCTGGATTCAGGTCGAAGCGCGGCAGGTCGCTGATCACCGCCTGGAAGACTTCCTTGTGATACGCGCCCGCGCCCATCTGCGCGACGAACGCGTCGCGCTTTTCCGCCGAATAAAAAAGCATGGTCAGATAGTCGTGGATCGAAGCGTCGGACGCGGCTTTATCCCCCATTTCGTCAGCGAATACGTAGCCCGCGCGGCGCTCGGTGAGTTCCGGGAAAATCTGGCTGAAGAGAAAGAGCGTGTCGCTCCATTTGGGCGCGGCGGAGTCCACAATCATCAAGTGAGCGATGCGCTCGGGATGGCGCGCCGAATAAGCCATGGACAGGTAGCCGCCCCAGGAATGGCCGAGCAAGTCCCACTTTTCGAAACCGATGTGCGCGCGCAAGGCTTCCAGGTCGGCGATCTGATCGGCGAGATTGCAGGATTGCCCTTGTTTCAATGGCGACGAACGCCCGTTTCCGCGCTGGTCGTAGAAAATGATACGGCGATTTTTGCCAAGGGTGTCCCAAGCGGTCGAGATATGCAGATAGGTGTGATCGAAGCCGGGGCCGCCATTCACGACGATGAGCGGCGTGCCGGAACCGCTGCCAGTCACCTCGTAATAGAGCTTGCCGCCGGGGCCGTCGAACGTTTGGCCGTTCTCTTCGTGCGCGGCTCGTGCCGGGGCTGCGGAGACAAAAGCGCATATTGCAAGGGAGGTCGCAATGAGGAACATGCGTTTCGCCAATACTCTCGAACGGGAAAGCGGTTCCCGGAAATTCATTTGCCACCTCGGTTGTTTTAGCCGGTGATTGCGAAGGAGAGCATACCATCATGCATCAGCGCGGCGCCGACAGACTGGGCAGAATCACATCGACAATGGCATGACGCGAAATCATATGACCTGTCGATTCTTCGTCGATCTCCACGCGAAACGAACCTTTTCTGCCGAGATGCTCCAACGCATTCTGCACGCGCGCTTCGTAGCCGCGGACAGCATCGTCCCAGGCAATTCCCATTTGCGCGGCGTCGTGCTGTTTCTCGCCAAAGCAACAACTGTCGCGGCGATTGAGAATCTGCACTTGCTTGCGGCCCGCGCCGTACGCGCCCATCACGTAGAGGTCCGGGTATCCTGCGATTTTGTAAAAGCTCGAAAGAGTTTGCTCGCCGTCACCGATTGAGGCGCCGGTACGCAGATAGAGCGGGAGCGATCCGGCGACCGGAAAGCTCATGGTAATTCTAGGATCGATCGCGGCATAGACTGTGGCGGTCCAACCGCCTCCAGAAAAACCGACGATATCGAACTCGCGGTATTTCGGGAAGCGATCTGCGCGCGACCTGGCCTGCAAATAGTTCAGACAGACTGCGACGGGCTCAAGAAAAAATCTCATGGGGCTGCCGGCCGTGGATGTCCCGGCCAGCATGCTGTTGTGGCGAGCGGTTCCAAGGCAATCGCCGGGAATTTCATGTGGCATGTAAACGGCAAGCACCGAGAAATCCGAAGTCAGCAGTTCGTTGATGGCGCGCTGCATCCCGTAAATCTTGCCCACTGGAGTTGCGCTGTCGTCCAACGTGCATCCGTGTCCCTGATGCACGACCACGAGCCGTCCGTTACTCCGCTTGGCTACGAAGTGATATGCCAAACCTTGCTTGCCTTCGTCCATGGTGATATGCATTTCGTCAACTCGCTCAAGATTCTTCAGGCCGGACACAGGACTTGCGATGTTCTTAGCAACCGAAGAAGGAAACTTTGCGTTGGGAAATCCTTGCGGACCCCACAGAAATTCGATGAGCGCTTGACGCCTGGCCACAATATCCTGCGGCGATTTGATCGTGATGGCACGGTCGTCGACCAACTGACCAGCCGGCAGCGCGGCAACGAGCAACGCGCACAGCGCAATCGAGAACGCCCGTCGCTGGTCGATGCGAAATCGCCTTTTCATGAAGACATTGTGGCGCGCCCAAGGGGGACGATTTTAGAACTTTTCTCTCAGAATTCGTGCCAATTCTGCCACACTTAGAGCTTCTCAGTGGATTGGAATCTAGGATGACCTTAGGGACTGAGTGAACTTGCCCTTAATCGGGCACCAGCGCAATTGCAAAGGAAAATCCACAATCAACGATTGTAGTCTTGCGTACTCCGCCTGGGCGTGCTTCAAGATGGAACTATCGAAGCCGGAGTCTTTCCTACCCGGAGAATGCTGAGACTTTTCCGGAGTCCACATCGGTTGTGTACCTTGGATTGATGCGAAAAGTCTTTAGCTTCCCTTTGCATGTCCGCTTGCATGCCAACATCTCTGAGATGCGGGGCCACTCTGGCTGATGAATCACCCAAGCACCGCGTTAATTCACATTTAGTGTCAAAGTGACGGTGCGGCTCAGGCCGTTGGAGGTGCCGGAGACGACGAGGTTGTGGGCGCCTCTCGGCGTGCCTGGATCTTTCGGAATGCTGGTGCCTCCACCGCATCCTGCAATCGCGATAAGCGATAGTACGGTCTTCGCCGGCCAAGCCGTGGGCATCAAAGAAGTCCACGACGACATTTGGCTGGTGAGCTTTATGGATTATGATCTGGGATACTTCGATCTGGAGACTCGGATGCTCGAACCGCTCGAAAATCCCTTCGGCCCAAAAGTGTTACCTATGTCTTAGGTACGTTGTGTCACCCATGTCTCCGGGCCGGACCGAGAATAAGTGGCGCGCCCGGAGAGACTCGAACTCCCGACCCTCTGGTTCGAAGCCAGATGCTCTATCCAGCTGAGCTACGGGCGCGCCGGGACTGCAAACTGTACTCCATTACACTGCTAGTGCTTCCTTGCGGGCAAGCGAAAAAGTGCCACGCCCGCGATGCGCTGCAATCGAGCCCGTGGGTGACTGCTTCATCCCATCGCGCTGACTTTTTCCGGCTCAATTTTGTACAGGACGCGGACTTCGCCGGACTGCCGGAAAGGATAGACGGGCTTGCCCAAATATTTTTGTGAGAGCTTATTGATGTGGTCGTCCGCGCCGTTCTGCGTGATCTCGACCACGCGGCCGCGAATTTCGAGATAGCGATAAGGGTTCGCGGGATCTTGCAGGGAAACGGAAACGCGGGTCGCGGCGGACATTCTTGTCTTTTACGCGCCCCAGCGCGGAATTGAATCGCACGTATTTCCCGTCGTAGTCCACCCAAATGGGTGTCACTTACGGGCTGCCGTCTTTCATAATGGTCCCAAGATTGCCGAACGCCGGCTTCTCCAACAGGTCCGCGTATTTCTCCGGAATATTTTCTGCCATAACAGTCTCCTAGAGATTCTGGTCACTGCCGCCAAACATCAACTTTACCACGCGTCATCTGCAATGGGCAGTCTTGAGGCACGCTCACGAGATGGGAGTCTTTCGAAGGCATTTAAGGAAATTTCATCTCCGGGGCACGACCGAGCGACATTAGCGGTGCACCGGTAAGCTTTTGCAGTTCTTCGATGCTCCATCCCGGCGCAACTTCGCGAAGCATCAGGCCTTCTGGCTTCACGTCGATTACGGCGAGGTCGGTAACGATGATATCGACGCAGGCCAGACCCGTCAGGGGGTAAGTGCATTGCCGCACGATTTTTGGCGCGCCTTCCCTGGTGATGTGTTCCATGCAAACGATCAGCTTCTTCGCGCCCGCGGCAATGTCCATCGCGCCGCCAATGCCGCCGGAGCCTTTTGCCCCGGGAATTTTCCAATTCGCGAGGTCGCCTTTTTCCGAAACTTGAAATCCGCCAAGCACGGCCACGTCGATGTGACCACCGCGCGTCATGAGATGCGCATCCGCCTGGTGAAAGAACGAAGCTCCCGGTATCAAGGTTACCGGCATCTTCATCGCATCCACCAAGTCGTAATCTTCTTCGCCGGGTTTTGCGCGGGGACCCATGCCAAGGATGCCGTTCTCGCTATGAAAGTAAACCTCGACGTTTTTCGGCAAATGGTCCGCGATGAGATTCGGGATGCCCCAGCCAAGATTCACGTAAGCGCTATCGGGCAATTCCAGCGCGGCGCGCTGGGCGATCTGTTCGCGGGTAAGCCGCATCTTATCCGGCATAGCGCATCCCTTTTGCTTGCACGACGCGGTGCACAAAAATTGCGGGCGTTACGACATGCTCCGGCTTGATCGAGCCGACCGGCACGATTTCGTCGACCTCGACGATGGTTGTCGTCGCAGCCATAGCCATAATCGGGTTGAAATTCCGCGCCGCGAGCCGGTAAGTCAGGTTTCCCAGTTCATCCGCTCTCTCTCCCTTGATAAGGGCGTAATCCGCGTGGATGGGCATCTCCAAAATGCAGCGTTTACCTTCAATGACTCGCTCTTCCTTCCCAACTGCGATTTCGGTTCCGACGCCGACCGTGGTGTAGAACCCCTGCAACCCGGCGGCAGCGGCGCGCATTCGTTCGCAGAGAATTCCTTGCGGCACCAGCTCGAGGGTTACTTTTTTTGCGGCAAGCTGTTCTTGAAAATACGTGGAATGCGGACCTGGAAACGATGCGATCACGTGGGCGATCTGGGCGTTCTTGAACAGCAATCCAAGCTCACCATCATGCGTTCCACAATTATTGCTGATCGCGGTGATGTCTTTCGTGCCCTTCAAAGCCAGCGCCTGGATTAAGTTGTTCGGAAACCCCGCCCCTCCGAACCCGCCAAACATGATTCGAGCGCCGTCTCGTATATCGGCCACGGCGGCATCGAGGCTTGAGAAGATTTTGTGTCGCATGGCTCGGCGTATCCTACCAGAGGCAGTGCGAGTATGCAGGCGGGAGTGTGCGAGGACGACCCCCAGTATCATAAGTGTAAGCTAGCTTGGCCTGGTCCACGTCGTCTAACATGGTTGAAGTGCAATGAGACGCGGAACCCTAATTTTGCTTGTCCTCGTAGTTGGCTCGGGCTTGCTTGTTTTTCTAGCGGTCTCGATTTTGCACCATGGCATGAGCGCTCGAGCCACACCGACGCGAATGGAAGCAATGATGGCGCGCGAAGCACGACATCTCTCGATGCCGGCAGCGGCCCGGGCCCAGCAGAATCCCGTTGCGGCATCGGAAGAAAATCTTCGCGACGCCCGGATTCACTTTGCTGACCACTGCGCCACATGTCATGGAAACGACGGCAGCGGCGATACGATGATCGGCCATGGGCTGTATCCGAAACCGCCCGACTTGCGTTTGCCCGAAACGCAGAAACTCTCCGACGGCGAACTTTTCTGGGTGATCGAAAATGGCGTGCGATTTACGGGCATGCCAGCTTTCTCAAGTCCAGGCTTTGCCAACGACAGTTGGAAGCTCGTGCTCTTCCTTCGCCACCTTCCGCAGTTGACGCCGCAGGAGCGCATGGAGATGGAACAGTACAACCCAAAGGGGCCGGGTGATCGACAGGAAGAACAACAGGAAAATGATTTTCTGAACGGAGCAACTCCAGCGCCGAAGCCGGAATCCCATCATCAGCACTAAGAAGATTCCAATTCGACGCTACCAGGGCCTTCTATGGAACTTGCTACCGTCTGGTTTGTGGAATAGCGTTAAGGCTGGCCCCGCCGAGGCCACTCCGTCTGGAGATGAATATGAAATTTCGCTCGCTTGCGCTCCTACTTTCGATTGGCCTTCTTGCCGGCTCCTCTTTGGCGCATGGCGAAAAGAAACACGTCGTTGGCACCGTAGAAAAAACCACCGCGGATTCCGTCACGGTGAAGACCGCCGATGGCAAGTCTGTCGAAGTGAAACTCGTTGCCGCGACGACGTTTCTATTGCGAAGCGGCAAGGCGGACAAGCCCGCAAAACTCTCCGATTTGGCCGTAGGTGATCGCGTCGTGATCCACGCCACGGCTAAAGGCGACACGCTCGAGGCTGCGGAAGTAAGATTCTCCGCGCCTATAGCTGCGGCGACGAGCAAACCAAAAGGCTGAGGAACTATCCGGGCAAGGACAAGATTCATTCCTCCACGAAATGGCACGAGTGCGTTTTCAGCACCAGCCACACTCGCACTCCCGCCGCGAGCTCCAGCGTCCGAGCAGCTCCCGGTGTCAGGTGGACGATAAATTCCACGCCGCAGTCCACGCGAGCCCGAATCAGCGTGCCGCGCGTTTCCAATGCTACGATGCGGCCTTCGATGACGTTTCGCGCGCTCAGGCCATGGGGTTGCGAAGTTGCCAGCAATATGTCGCCTGCGCGAATGGCTACGCGCACACGGTCTCCCGGCGCCGCGTAACCCAGAGGCACTTCCATTTCACAAACACTGTCGCTGAACCGCATACGCATTACGCCGTCTGCTTCGCGTAAATCCACGACGATGCCAGTAAGCAAATTTTCAAAACCCGCCGCCTGCGCCAGCCGCGTGCGACGGGGAGCTTCGAGAATTTCCATAGGCGTTCCCTCGCCGACCACGCGGCCGTGATCCATGGCGATCATGCGCTCGCCCAGCGCGTTCACTTCTTCGCGGGAGTGCGTCACATACAAGATCGGGATACGCTGCGTCGCGTTCCACGCGCGGAGATCATCGACGATTGTCGCCTTCAGATGCGCGTCCAGACCGGTCAGAGGTTCATCGAGCAGCAAAACGCGTGGCTGCGTCACAAGAGACCTCGCCAGAGCTATCCTTTGACGCTCTCCGCCGGAGATCTCGGCTGGCTTGCGGCCGCGCAATTTGTCCACGCGAAAAGCCTTAAGAATTTCTTCGGCGCGCGTAGAGCGCTGTTCGCGCGGCAGCGCGTCGAGTCCGAAGGCGACATTTTCTTCTGCGGTCATGTGGGGAAAAAGAGCCAGTGTTTGAAAAACGTAGGCGATACGCCGCGCCTGGGTCGGACAATTTACGCCGCTTTCAGAATCGAACAGCACTTTTTCACCGACGGTGATGCGCCCGGAGTCAGGACGCACCAACCCGGCGATGCAATCGAGGACCGTCGATTTTCCGGCACCGGAAGGTCCGAATAGAATTGTGATACCGATGGGAACTTGGATCGAAATGTCCAGCACGAAAGGAGGAGAGCCCGCGCGGGAACGCTCCAACTTCACGCGCTCCGTCAGCGTGGCCAAGTTTACTTCGCCGCCCACGGTGTCCACAAACGGCGGTTGATTTGGCGACCCACTTGCCGATTGACGCCATAAACGACGGACAGAACGCTGAAGGAGATTGCGAGCAGCACCAGCGCCATGCGATTTGCGTCGGCGTATTCGAGCGACTGCACGCGGTCATAGATATCGATCGAGACGGTGCGCGTGACGCCCGCCAAATTGCCGCCGACCATAAGCACGACACCAAATTCGCCCATGGTGTGGGCAAAGCTCAGGACTAGCGCCGTTACGACGCCAGGAATCGAGAGCGGCAGGATGACGCGCCAAAAAGTTTTGCGGCGCCCGGCGCCGAGAACTGCGGCAGCGTCGAGAAGTTTGCGGTCCACGGATTCGAAGGAGACGATCAGGGGCTGGACGGCAAAGGGCAAACTGTAGAGCACGGACGCGAAGACCAGCCCTTCGAACGTAAACGCCAGGCCATGCCCGAAGAATGTCTGCCACAATTTTCCAAGCGGGCCGCGCGAGCCCATGGCGAGGAGCACGTAAAATCCGAGAACCGTCGGCGGCAACACCAGAGGCAGGGCCACGACGGCTTCCAGCAAAAACTTGCCCCGCCAATTCGAATATGCCAGCCAATAGGCGAGCGGCAGTCCGCCCGCCAAAAGAATGGCGGAAACGCACAGAGCGAGTCGAAGGGAAAGAAGCAGCGCGTCCATAATTATTTATTCTGTGAGCCAGCCGGAGATGCAATGACTACGGTGGCTGGAAGTGTGAATCCATACTTCGCAAGCATTGCGCGGCCGGCTTCGCTCTTCACAAATTGCAAAAATGTCAGGGCCCCACTCTTGTTTTTTGCGTTCTTTAAAACGACGGCGCCTTGCTCGATTGGCGGATGCATTTCCGCCGGAATCTCCCAGCTCTTGCCTGCTTTCATTCCGGGCGAAACGGCCAGCGACATCGCCACAATCCCCGCCTGGGCGTTTCCCGATTGAACGAACTGGCCCGCCTGCGAGATGTTTTCTCCATAGACGAGTTTTGCTTCGACTTGCTCGTAGACGCCGGCCTTTTGTATTGCCGCAACAGCCGCGCGGCCGTAGGGAGCGTGCTCCGGATTGGCGATCGCAATTTTTTGCACGCTGGCGTCCAGCAATGCCTTCCATCCCTGGCGAGCAAGGTCCACCTGAGTATTCCCCGGCATCCAGATCGCGATGCGACCTATCGCATATTCATAAAGCGTTCCGGGTTCGGCGATGCCTACGGATTTTAGTTTTCTCGGATATTCGATATCCGCGGAAAAAAAAAGATCGAATGGGGCTCCATTCTGCAGTTGCGAGAAAAAATTTCCACTCGAACCGTAGGATACGTCCACTTTCGTTCGTGTCCGCTGTTCGAATTGAGCGGCAAGATCCTGCATCGCGAATTGTAAATCCGCAGCCGCTGCCACGCGAATTTCTTGACCCTGGCCGCGAGCCACCTGCCGCACGGGAAGAATTGCGAGCAGGGATGGCACAACGAGAAACGCCTCAATCCAATGTGCTTTTCCACAAGTCATGAGTCACCAGCCACGAGTCACCCACCACGAGTCACCTCTTTACTCACACTCGCAATATCATCACTTCTGTGGACTTTATCAGGGCGGCCGCCCGCTCACCTGGTTTTAGCCGCATCTCTTTCGCCGCGTCGGCCGTGATGATGGCCGTGATGTGCTGCTCGCCGATGGCCAAGGTCACCTGCGCCAGCAAGCCGCTAAACTTGAGCGACACTACTCGGCCGATTAGTTGGTTGCGGCCGCTGATTTTCCGGAAGTTGCCCCGGCGCAGAGAAATATCTCCGCGTTCCAGTCTTCTTGGAATCATACGGTCGATTTCGCTCTCCGGCACGCGATGATGTCCACCTGGCGTCTTTATCGTTTTGATTTTCCCGCGATAGATCCACTGTTTCAGCGTGGGGTAGCTGATTCCCAGAATTCTCGCCGCTTCCCGCGGCGGTAAAAGCGCGGCTCGGTGCATCAAGGTCTCCTCCACCAGCGCATTCCGATTCGTATTACTTGAAACCGCCATTATAGTATGATTCGAGGCGGTTCTATCTATTTTTTGCCGAGTTTTGCCAGCCGTTTTTTATCGCTTCAACAAGGCCGCCGGACGGAAGGTTGGAGTATCGCGGGCTCGCGTCCGAAACAACAGCAAAGGCGCTGGAGGCTTACTACAGCACGGAAAGCCACTGTTCTGTCGCGAATGCCATGCCTACGGAGTTGTCGCGGCTAATTTCTCAACGGTTTGCCGGTCTTCAGCGTAAACGCGATGCGTTCCTGCGTTTTCTTTTCGCCGCAAAGGGAAACGAAGGCTTCACGCTCGAGGTCGAGCACGTACTGCTCGCTGACAAGTTGCGGCGAAGTGAGTGGCCCCCCTGCCAGGATATTGGCGAGCTTGCGCCCTACGTGCGCGTCGTAGTCCGTGATGTATCCGCCGCGCTGCATCATGTGAATCACGAGCTTTGCGCCAGCCAAGAATTGTTCGCCGAGCACTTTGATTTGCGTGGTCTGCGCGCCTTCCTGCCAGCTTGCCGCGGGCGGCTTGTACCCGCCGCGCACCAACGCCAGCGCCGCTTCTTTCGCATCGCCCACAAGGCGGTCACGATTCATCGAGACGCCGTCTTCTCGCCGCAGGAACCCAAGCGCCCGGCTCTCTTCCGCGCTCGTTCCCACTTTTGCCATGGCAATCGTTTCGAACACAGGCTTCAACGCGTGAAACAAATCCAAATCCTCGCCGCCCGCCGCATGTTCATTCGCGCGGATGAGCATCTCTTTTGTTCCCCCGCCGCCCGGAATTAAACCCACGCCGGTCTCCACCAGTCCGATGTAGGCTTCCGCCGCGGCTTGTATCTTCGCTGCATGCAAGCCGATTTCGCATCCTCCGCCGAGCGCCATTCCCTGCGGCGCTGCAACTACCGGTTTCGCCGCATACTTCAGCGCCAGATTCACGTTCTGAAATTGCTTTACTCCCATGTGCAGCTCGTCCCATTCCTGTTCCTGCGCCGCCACCAGCATGAGCATCAGGTTCGCGCCAACGGAAAAATTCACGGCCTGGTTGGCGATCACCATGGAATCAAAATCCGCGTCCAGGCGCTTCAATCCTTTGTGAAGCATCGCGATAAGGTCCGCGCCAATAGCATTCATCTTGGCGTGGAATTCACAGCACACGACGCCATCGCCCAGATCGATCAAGCTGGCGCCTGAGTTGCGCTCAATTTCGCGGCCCGCTTCTTTACGCGATTTCAGAATAATGATGCCCGGTTGCGTTTCGAGCGGCTTTACCGCTCCGGTGCTCACATCGAAGACCGTCGTCTTGCCTTTTTCGGATTCATAAAAGCCCTTCCTGCCGTTCGTCAGGACTTTTTCAATTGCAACCGGAATCGCGCGCCCTTCTTTTTGGACTTGCGCGGCGAAGGCTTTCACCCCGATCGCGTCCATCATTTCAAAAGGCCCCATCTCCCAGGCGAAGCCCCACTGCATCGCGTGATCCACGTCCACGACGCTGTCCGAAATCTCCGGCACCCGCCGCGCGGCGTACAAACACATTTCCGATAGCCCGCCCCAGATGAACTGCTGCGCTTTATCTCCTTTTTGTCCTTCGAGCACCGGCCCTACCAGCACGCGCAGCCGCTCACGCGTATCCTCAATCGCTTTTCCCATTTCGAGAGAAGCAAATTTCGCCTTCTGGCGTGGCCGGTACTCCATTGTGTTGACGTCCAGTGTCAGAATTTCCTTTTCGCCCTCGCCCTTCACTTTTTTGTAAAAGCCCTGGCCGGTTTTGTCTCCCAGCCATCCTCGCCGTGCCATCTCTTCGACCAGCGCGGGCACCTTGTACATTTCGTGCGATTCATCGTTTGGGGCCGTTTCGTAGATGTTCTTCACCACATGGACGAGCACGTCCAGACCCACTAGGTCAGCCGTCCGGAACGTCGCCGACTTCGGCCAGCCCACCGCCAGCCCGGTGCACGCATCCACTTCCTCGATGGTCATGCCTAGCTTCGCCATCAGCCGCATTGCGTTCAGCATCGAAAATGTCCCGATGCGATTGGCGATGAAGTTCGGCGTGTCCTTCGCGACAACTACCCCTTTGCCGAGCCGTCTATCGCAGAATTCGCCGAGCGTCTCGATCACGTCAGGCGAAGTCTTCGGCCCGGGAATCACCTCCACCAGCTTCATATAGCGCGGTGGATTGAAAAAATGAGTCCCGGCCCAGTGCTGCTGGAACTCTTCGCTCATCGCTTCCGCGATCAAGTGAACGGGCAATCCGGAAGTATTGGTCGTGACAATCGCGCCAGGCTTGCGGAATTGCGTCACGCGCGAAAGCAATTTGCGTTTGATCTCCAGGTTTTCCGCCACAACTTCGATAATCCAGTCGGCTTCCGCGCAACGCGCCAGGTCATCCTCAAAATTTCCGATTGACACTCGTTCCGCTAGCGCCGGCGTGAAAAACGCCGCCGGCTTGGATTTTTTTGCCGCCTCGAGCCCCGCTCGCACAATCTTGTTGCGTTCCGCGGCTGGCGCTTCGGCCTTCAGATCTGGCGGAACGATATCCAACAAAATGCATGGCAGCCCGGCGTTAGCCAGATGCGCTGCGATACGCGAACCCATGGTTCCCGCGCCCAACACTGCCGCCTTCTCGATTCGACGTTTCATGGCTTGCCTTTTCCCGAAATTAAGACGATGGGACAGGTTACAAAACCGCTATCCCCTGGTCAAACGGACTATAGCCCCGGCGTAAAGGCCGCGTTACAGTAATGTAAGGATGAGTCCTCGCAAAGTGAAAGAAGATATCGGTTGGCTGCAAGCCGCCAGAGAAAAGCTGCGCTCCCTGGCGCTGCCCGAAGAAACTAAATCGAAGGAACGCCGGCGTATTGGCCTGGCGCTTGCGGGCGGGTTTGCGCGCGGTATCGCACATATCGGCGTCCTGCGCGTCCTGCGCGAGGCCGGTATACCCATCGATGTGGTCGCGGGGACAAGCGTTGGCGCACTGATAGGCTCAGCCTTTTGCGCGGGAACACCCCTCGAGGAAATGGAGCGCATCGGCGCAACCACTACCTTCACCGACTTCGGCCGCTGGACACCGTCCTGGCTGGGCCTGGCCACAAATCAGCGAATGGAAAAATTTCTCGCCCGCTTCACGCCACTCAAAACCTTCGAGGAAATGGCCATTCCCCTGGCGATTGCCGC
>DATLVZ010000059.1:0-6486 GCA_035576885.1 Candidatus Acidiferrum sp.
GGGATTCCCACTTTCCCACAGCCACAACAACAAGCCCCGCTCACGTCCTGCGCTCCAAGCAAACCACCAACTCCAAACGCCGCTTCTCACTCAAACACTTCAAACCCGCCAGGGGGATACGATGTGAGTAGGCTCTTCCAAATCAGCGGCGGCATTGACAAGTAGAGGAGCGGCGCGGCATCGTGACTAGTTCACGCCGCGCGCATCGAATGGAGAGGAGGAAGCCATTCCCGTCTTGCCGACGCGCTTTCGCGCACTGCAGCACCGAAATTTTCAATTATTCATTGCAGGCCAGCTGGTTTCGCTCATCGGCACGTGGATGCAGACCACGGCGCTACTATGGCTTGTCTACAAGCGGACGAAATCCGCGGCACTCCTTGGCGTTTTTGGTTTTGCGAACCAAGTTCCAATACTATTTCTAGCTGCACTCGGCGGTTACATCGGAGATCGCTACAATCGTCATGTTGGCGTGATTTGGACGCAGACGGTTTCGATGGTGCTGGCGTTCCTTCTTGCGGCGCTGACTTTTGCAAACATCATCCAGGTGTGGGAGCTGATTTTCGTGGCCTTCCTCGTGGGAGTTGTGAATGCGTTTGATGTGCCCATCCGGCAGGCATTTCTTGTCGAGATGGTGGTGAAAGAGGATCTGCCGAACGCGATTGCGTTGAATTCTTCGATTTTCAACGGAGCGCGCGTTGTGGGCCCGGCGATTGCGGGGTTTGCGCTGGCGTGGAAAGGGCCGGCGTGGTGTTTTTTCCTGAATGGAGTGAGCTTCCTGGCGGTGATCGGCGCGCTGCTGGCGATGCGCCTGGTGAAACGGGAATCGAAGAAGGAAGCGGGCTCGCCATTCCAAAGCTTGATCCAGGGATTTCGTTTTGCGATGAGCGATTTACCGATCCGGTCGACCCTGCTGCTGTTGAGCATGCTGAGCCTGCTGGGACTGCAGTACTCCGTCTTCCTGCCCATATTCGCGACCGACGTATTACATCGTGGCGCAAAAGGATTCGGTTTGTTGATGAGCGCGGCGGGCGTGGGCGCGGTCATTGGGGCGCTGCATTTTGCGGCGCGAACGAGTTACAAAGGGCTGGCGAGATGGATTGCCGCGACGTCGACGACTTGCGCGATAGGGTTGGTGATTTTTTCGCAGTCGAAACTGTTCTGGCTGTCGATGGCGGTGCTGTTAGTGGTGGGATTTTGCGCTACCGTGCAGATGGCGGCGACGAATACGACATTGCAAAACCGCGTGCCGGATCAACTGCGCGGGAGAATCATGGCGGTCTACGCAACAATGTTCATGGGCGTGCAGCCGATCGGGTCACTTATTGCCGGAGGAGTGGCGAAGCACATCGGCGCGCCCTATACGCTTGCGGTGTTTGGAACGCTCTGTTTTCTAGGGAGCATCATTTTTATTATTCGCGTAGTCATACCATTGCAGGGCCAGCCAGAGGCGCCGGCAACCGCCTAGGCGGGATTAGGGCGGTAAAGCCAGGCGGGTTTAGTGATGAGGACATCAAAGGGCCGGGCCGCTCCGGAGTAAACAACCTCTGCGCCGACAGAGTTGGCGTCATTTAGAGTAGCAAGGATTGCGTCAACTCTAGGGCGTTGCGGTGCCAGCGAGCAGACGGCGTCGGTGGCGGCTGGGTCGCCAGCGAGTAGAAAAGCCTGGCAGCGGCAGCCGCCGAAATCCTGAGAGCGGCGGTCGCACGTTTTGCAGGGTTCTTGCATCCAGGTTTCGCCGCGGAATTTTTGAAACGCATCGGATGCCTCCCAGATTTCGCGCAGGCTGCGAGACTTCACGTTTTCGAAAGACATTCCAGGAATCACACGCGCCGCGTGGCAGGGAAGCGCGTCGCCGTTGGGAGTGATTAGCATTAGCTTGCGTCCCCAGCCGCCCATGCAGGGCTTGGGGTATTTCGCGTAGTAATCCGGAACGACAAATTCAATCTTGATTCTTCCCGACAGGCGTTCCTGCGCCGCCTTCAAGAACTCAATGGATTGCGTGAGTTGCTCGCGGGTGGGAAGCAGGGAATCGCGATTGGCGAAAGCCCAGCCGTAATACTGGACGTGGGCGAACTCGACGCGTGTGGCGGAGGAAGATTCGGCGAGAGAGAGCATTTCAGAGAGTTGATCGATGTTACGCCGGTGAATAACGAAGTTGAGTGTGACCGCGACGCGATGGTGCTTGAGCCATGCAAGGACACAGAGCTTGTGCGCATGGGCTTTGGTGCCGGAGATTTCGTTGGCGGTTTCTTCGCGGGCGCCTTGAAAGCTCAATTGAAAGTGATCGAGGCCGGCCTGCACAAGAGCTTCGAGGCGCAATTCGTCGAGAGGCAAACCGGAAGTGATGAGATTTACGTAGAGGCCTGCGGCGCGCGCGGCACGGATGAGATCGAGGATGTCCGGGCGACTGAGGGGTTCACCGCCAGTGAAATCCGCTTGAAGAACTCCTAGAGCGGCGGCTTCGCGGAAGACGCGGGTCCAGTCTTCGGTATAGAGTTCCAAATTGCGGGCTTCGAGTTCGAGAGGGTTCGAGCAGTAAACGCAGTGCAGCGGGCACCGGTGGGTTAGTTCAGCGATGATGGCGAGAGGGGTTGAAGCGTTCAAGGTCATGGAAGAATTGGCTCAATTTTATTTTGGACTTATTTTTCCCGTTACCAAGAGTAATCCGCCAACCGCGAGAGCAGCCATTAAAATAGCCCCGAGAAAATATATCGTGCGTTTGTACCAGCGCAAACTGCCGCTCCGCTTGGTGGCGATCCGAAAGAAGGAATACGAGCACCAACAGACTGCCACGATCTTGACGATAGCTCGAATGGTTGCAAACTGCATTTGCATTTGCTCTAGCTGTTGCCTTCGTCTTCGAAGTCGAGCGCACGCTCTTTTTGCAATAGAGCCAGATAGCCAAGAATATCTTGCTCGACTTTGGCAGGTTCGGCCTTCGAGTAGAGCTGCTGCAATTCGCTTATGATTTGCTGGACGGTGTGTTTGCCGTCGCAGCGCTCGACGATTTCCAGGCTTGGACCATTCAGGCGCAAAGCGCGTTCGGGCATGAGCAGTGTACGTGGCTGCTGAGTCTTTTCGTTCATGCGGCACCCTGGAGCGAGGAGCGGCCGGCGATCGAGTTCAACGCTCACGCGGAGCTCGCCTCTGCCCCAGGGCGAAAGGCACCTGGAGGGGGCCAGCCAGGTTGAACATAGGAGAAATATAAGGCGTCGAGCTGAGCCCAGAGGATGTCGCACTTGGCGCGGAGGGCGGCATACGCCTGCTCTTGTTGTTCGCGCGTTGTGGCGTGTTTCACTACCCAGGCTAAGGCGAAGTCGGCGTCTTCGGGAGCTTGCGTGAGGCGGCCGGTAAAATAATCAAGGCCGCTCGAGAGCCACGGGTAGTGTTGGCGGAGACGATCCATGCGCAGGGTGATCAGTTTCTTTGAGAAAAGTTCAGTGAGGGAAGAAGCCACGGCTTCGAGATGCGAGCGCCTCGAAACAAACTCGACGTAAGCCTGGACCGCATAGCGCGTAGCAGGAAGAATTCCTTCCTCGCGAAGCGCGTGATCGCGGGAGAGGCCAGTGGCTTCGACAAGCCGCAGCCACTTCTCGATGCCGCCGGGTTTCACGCCGTCGCCGTCGTGATCGAGGATGCGCTTGCGCCAAGTAAGGCGGAAGGCGGGGTCTTCACTGCGAGCAAGAATGGCCGCGTCCTTGATGGGTATACGGCTTTGGTAGTAGTAGCGGTTCAGGGCCCAGGCCTGGAGCTGGCCTCGCGTAAGTTTTCCTTCGTGCATCAAGCCATGGAATGGATGTTTGTGGTGATAGCACTTTTCACCGATGGCATGAAAACCCGCGATGAAGTCGGCTTCCGAGAGCAGCGGGGAGTCGATGGATTGGGCTTTGCTCATATCGCCAATTCCATTCCATCATAGGCGATTTCCCAACCGGCATCACGGACGATCCGGGATTCAGGGCTATCTTCATTCAAGATTGGATTGGTGTTGTTAATATGAACGAGGACGCGCCGGGTCTTCGACGCCCGAAAAGGCTGCCGGAGCAGACCGCGGTCGCCCCATAGCGGCAGATGCCCCATTTGCCGGGCGGATTTGCTTCCTTTTTGGATGGAGTTCAGTTCGTCGTCTTTCCAAAAAGTCCCGTCGAGTATCGCCAGATCGCTTTCTTCAACACTTCGTAGCCAACGATCTCCCCTTCCAGGCAGGTTAGGAGCGTAGAAAAGTCTTTTTTCATTGGAAACCAGAGTCAAGCCGATAACGGACTCTTCCGTAGCAAGGCTGGGTCGTAAGGAGTCGCTAACATAATCGGGGAGATTTCCGCCGAGCGGTACGGCCTTACAGAAGAGGCCACTTTTCTTATCCCCGGGTGAAGCTGGAATGAGCGGCACAAGCCGATCGAGAAGTAGCGTTTCCCAACGGACCGGAGGGTTCGAGCGTCCCAGCACGCGAAACACACTGTTTTCTTCAGTGAGGATGCGCCGAACGGCAACTGTCGAGAAAATCTGCAGCGGCTGGAACTCCCGCAAGTGGAGAAGGCCCATTACCGCATCGACATCAGCACTAGTTAGCAAAACACTGTTGATTGGAGAGTTTCGCGAACCGGCAGGAGGGGCAAAATCAGCCGAGGAGAGGATTTGCTGCCGAAGATCGGGGGAAGCGTTCAGGAGAAACCAGTGGGAGCCGTCCGGTGAAATGGCTGCTTGAGTCTGTGTGCGAGCATGGGCTTTCATGGTCCCAGAACGCACACCAAGACACTGAGTGCATGCGCAATTCCATTGGGGGAAGCCGCCCCCGGCTGCGGAGCCGAGGACTTTAACGCGCATCCCAGCACGTCAGCAGATGACCGCGGGGCGCGGTCACCGGATTACAGCTCAGCGTTGGCGTACGAGCTAATTTCGCAGTTCAGATCAATCTCTTCGTGTTGAGGGGTGGTCCATTCCATGGCGAAGGGCTCCTGATCAGAGTCGATAATCAAAATTCACAACAATCGAAATATAGCACAGACCCCAAATGAAAGGAAGTGCATGCCGGAAAAACGGAGGCAACGGCTGAGCCAGAGCCGACCTACGAAGGGTGGAGATGCGACGCGGAGAAAACCACAACCTGTGGTAGTCGAAAATTCACAATTTTGGGATGGTAAGAGAACACAAATTTTTCAACAGAGCGCATGTTTTCTCTTGACAAAGGCTGAAAGCGACCTATGATGTGGCGAGAAGTGGGAAAGAGTGGTTGTTAGTAGAGTCAAGTAGAGCTTGTCCGGGGCTGTTGAGGCGTTCTCGAGGGCAATCCTGAACGTGGGCAATCTGGGCATCCAAAACCAGCCATTTAGCAGGAACCATGAAGCTGCGGGGAAACTGTCCGGCGAAAGTCGACGAGAAGGGGCGTCTCAAAATACCCTCCGTGTTTCTGGACGAACTCAAGGAGTTCGGCAACCAGTTTTATATCACGAGTACGACCGGCGAAACCGCAAGAATTTATCCGATGAAAGTTTGGTCGGAAATCGAGGACAAGCTGGCGCAATTGCCGAGCACGCATGTGGCGAAACAGAAGTTTCTGTTAAGGACAAGCTATTTCGGGCAGCAGGCGGAATTGGATGGGCAGGGCAGAGTGCTTCTACCTGCGGTGTTGCGCGATGCCGCTCAAACGATGGGGGAAGTGGATGTTTACGGGGCGCTGAATTACTTGGAAGTGATGAATCACTCACGAATGCTGGACAAGCTGAAGAGTGAACCGTACACGGCCGCGGATGATACGGCGCTGGGGATTTGACGAAGAAGCGAAACTCGGAATTCGGCGGGGCGGTAGGGCGAAGGGCTTAATAGATTGAGCGCGGCGCATACGCCGGTGATGTTGGAAGAGGTGCTGGAATGGCTGGGCATCAGGGCGGAGGGAACATACGTAGACGCCACGCTGGGAGCCGGAGGGCATTCGGCAGCAATCGCCGAGAAGCTGACCTCTGGCAGGCTGATCAGTCTGGACCGGGACGCACAGGCGTTAGAGCTGGCGCGGGAGCGGCTGAAGATCTTTGGGGCGAAGGTGACGTTGGTGCACTCGCCGTTCTCGAGGATAGCCGAGGCCGTACACGAGTTGGGGATTCCGAAGGTGGACGGGGTCTTGGCCGACTTGGGAGTTTCTAGCATGCAGCTGGACCAGGCCGCGAGAGGTTTTTCTTTTCGTGAGGCCGGACCGCTGGACATGCGGATGGATGCCGGGGAAGAAGTAACGGCAGAGGATATTGTGAATCGATGGCTGGAGAGAGAGATGGCCGATTTGCTCTACCGCGAGGCGGATGAGCACGATTCCAGAAGGATCGCCAGGGCGATCGTACGAGCGCGGCCGATCAGGGATACCGCGCACCTGGCAACGGTTGTGGCAGGGGCCCGTAAGCACTGGGGAAGGCAGAGACTGCATCCCGCAACAAAAACGTTTCTGGCGCTGCGGATAGCGGTGAATCGAGAGATGGAGGAACTCGGGCAGTTTCTAAC
>DATLVZ010000060.1:0-46130 GCA_035576885.1 Candidatus Acidiferrum sp.
CGAAAAGATTCGCGCCAGTGAGAAAACAACCGGCAGGCACCTGCCCATCGTGGCCATGACCGCGAATGCGTTCGAAGAAGACCGCCAGCGTTGCCAGCACGCCGGTATGGATGGCTATATCGCCAAACCCGTCAGCTCCCAAGCCATTGAACGGGAGATCATCCGCGTGATGGCCGCGCAAGAGAAAGTTGAGAAGCACGAACTTCCGCGGACACGATAACCTGTGCCGGCGAGTTTTCTCGCGTCTTGACCGGCTGTCATCGGGGTCGCTGTCGGACCGCATTTCTCACAGGAATCTCGCCCGGCCGCGGATGAAAACTTTGGGCTAACGATTCGTAGGCTTCCCTCGCGCGCTCGCAAAATCAAGTATTGCGGCCACAGCCAGCGCGGCCAATAAACAAATGACGGGATCTATGGGATGACGATAACGCAAGTCAGCGTGTGTCACATAATACAAACACGGAAAAATGACGGGAAACACAGCGAACGGCAAGGCTTTTGCAGCCTGCCTTTGGCGCAAGGCTGCGATCCCAAACAATGCGCCAATCGCAGTCAATAAGCTCGACAACAGAATTCCGCGTATCAAGCTCGAATCCGTCGCACGGAAATTCTTGAGCGGCGATTCCGTCCCCATCCAAAACTCCACGAACCGTCTTCCTGTTAATCGCAATTCCAAACCCGTATGCGACCGCATGAAAGCAGTCGCGAGCTGCCATTTCTCCTGCATGTAAGCCGTCTCGCCGAGCTTCGTGTATCTTCTAACCTCCTCCCTCCTCGTGATCGCTTGCCGACCGTTCCGCGCGTGCTCATCAAAAATGTCGTTGTTTCCCAGCCACAGTTCAAACGGCAAATTCGATCGCAACGGAACAAAACGATGAAAAGCAGTGTAGTTTCGAACCGTCCATGGCACGCAACAAAAGGCTGCGATGCCCGCTGCCAGAGCGACTCGCTTCCACGCAAACCGGCGTCCTTCGCAGTCGCGGCACGCTTGCCATCCCGCCCATCCGAGCAGGAACGGCAGCAGCGCGCCCAGCGCGGGATTCGTCATCAAGGCGAAGCCCCACAACAGTCCATAACCACACCAGTCCCGAAGCCGTTCCGATCCCGCAATCGCCAGCGTCGCCCACAAGAGCATCGCAGCCAGCAGCGCCGACAACGATGTATCCCAAATCCATTCGAACGGCATCATCACGCCATTCGGAAAAAACGCCCACAGCCACGCCGCCCCGCTCGCCGCGCCCAGCCCCCAAATTCGCTTTCCCGCATAAAAAATCGGCACGCAAGCCGCCGAAGAAAACAGTATGTTCAGCGCAACGCATGCAAAAAACGCACGCGCCGTGAAAATTCCAAACAATTTGAACGTCGCCGCTGCCAGCAGTGGATACACTGGCGCAAGCCACGCCGTAGGGCCGGTATCCGTTCGAAACACGTCGCTGAATCCCTTGCCCTGGGCCAACGAATACGAAATGTTCCCCATCTCTTGCTGAAACGGAACAATCCCCAGCACTCCAGGCGAAATCTTCCGCGCCTGGTCCCAAGCAAACGCAATCCGCGCCCCCATCGCCAGAATCACAATCAGTGCGAGCGACGTCGCCGCCTTTCGAATCGCCTGTTTCATGCCGTTCGAATCGCTGTATTCATCTCGTATCGACCAGATTTTTTCTCGCGGTCTTTGCCCTTCCGTTCGAAACGCCTTTTCTCCGCCGTTCGAACCGCTGTTCGAATCGGTCGTTTCATTCCGTGAACAATCTACTGAGTGCGGCAAACTGTGGCAAGCGCGCGCAACACTTTCACGCTACAATAGGAGGGTTATGCTCACGGTCAATAACATCTCTATGCGCTTCGGCCCCCGCGTCTTGTTCGAAGACGTGACCTGCACCTTTATGGCCGGGCGCCGCTACGCCGTCACCGGCCCGAATGGCGCCGGCAAATCCACGTTCATGAAGATCCTCACTGGTGAACTCGAACCTACCAAAGGTTCGATCTCGCGCCCTAAAAAAATGGGCGTCCTGCGTCAGGACCAGTTTGCCTTCGATCAGTTTCGCGTGATCGATACCGTCATCATGGGAAATTCGTCGCTATGGAAAGCGCTCGAGGAGCGCGACGCGCTTTACGCCAAGCCGCACGAAGAACTAACCGACGCGGACGGCATGCGCCTCGGAGAACTCGAAGGAATCGTCGGCGAAGAAGGCGGCTACACCTCGGAATCCGACGCCGGAACGCTTCTCGATGGCCTGGGCATCGAGAGTTCGCTGCACGAGCGCAAGATGGGCGAATTGCAAGGCGGACAAAAAGTTCGCGTGCTGCTCGCGCAAGCACTTTTCGGAAATCCCACCGCGCTGTTGCTGGACGAGCCCACCAACAACCTGGACCTCGATTCCGTTCACTGGCTGCAGAAATATTTGTGCGATTACGAAGGCGTGCTCATCGTGATTTCGCACGACCGCCATTTTCTGAACAGCGTCTGCACGCACACCGCGGACATCGACTATGAAACGATCATCATGTACGTGGGCGGCTACGACGACATGGTTGTGGCGAAAACGCATATTCGCGCGCGCATCGAAGCAGAGAACGCTAACCGCGAAAAGAAGATCGCGCAGCTAAATGAATTCATCGCGCGATTTTCCGCGGGCACGCGTTCCGCCCAAGCCACGTCTCGCAAAAAAGAAGTCGAGCGGCTGCAAACGACGGAACTGGCGCGCTCCAACATCCAGCGGCCGTACATTAAATTCGACATGAAGCGGAATTCCGGGAAGCATCCGCTCGAAATCCGCAGCGTCGAAAAATCGTACGGCGACCTGAAAGTGATTCCGCGCTTTTCCGCATCGGTGGTCCGCGGCGAAAAAATCGCGCTGATGGGCCGCAACGGCGCCGGAAAAACCACGCTGCTGAAATCGCTGGTGCTCAACGCTCCCGGCTTCATCGAAGACGACGACCGCCATTTCAAAATCAACAGCGGCGAAACGAAATGGGGACACGAAGTAGCCGTCGGCTACTTCGCGCAGGACCACGGCGAATCCATCACCAAGGGAATGACGGCCATCGACTGGCTTTGGCAGTTCGATCCGAGCGCCAATCAGCAGGAACTGCGCGGGCTGATGGGACAAATGCTTTTCAGCGGCGAAGATGCGCTGAAGCCCACGCGCGCGCTTTCCGGCGGCGAATCGGCGCGGTTGATTTTCTGCCGGCTGATGCTGCAGAAGCCAAATTTCCTGGTGCTCGACGAGCCGACCAACCACCTCGATCTGGAATCCATCAACGCACTGAACATCGCGTTGCAGCGCTACGACGGAACCGTTTTGCTGGTGACGCACGACCACGACGTGATTGACGAAGTGGCCACGCGCATCTGGCATTTCCACGAGGGCAAGATCGAAGACTTCAAGGGCCCGTACGAGGAATTCGTCGTTTATACCGAGCAGAAGAATCAAGCTCTTGTTAGCGCGGCCACTCAAAAGCGCCGTTAACTCGTCTGCTTTTTACTTCCTTTCTTTCGCGCCGAACGGAAGGCTGAGACACTTCAGCGTTTTCCGCGCGGCGTGATTTCCTTTCGTCATTTCGTTCCATCAAATGAAATTCAAAAGAGCACAGACTGAAGTCTGCGCTACTGCTTGGTGGCGCGATCGATCAAGCTGGCGATGTGGTTGTGCAGGCTGACGCGGTCCGCGTCGTGGAGGTACATCATGTGGCCGGCGTCGTAGTAATCCAGGGTGACGTTTTTCTGGAGCGCGGCGGGCAAGCCGAGGTGCTCCATGGTGAATTCGGTGGCGAAAAAGGGCGTGGCCATATCGAAATAGCCGTTTTCAACCTGGACGAGCAATTTGGGGTTGGTGATCATGGCTTGCGCGAGATCGCCCTGGACATTCGGCCCGCTAGGGAAAAATCCGCGCGGCCCCCGGGATTGACGGGTCCAATTCCAGCTGCCACCGCCCCCGCTGGTGTTGTGATAGACCTTGTCTTTTCCAAATTTCAGCTCGTCATGATTGTAGGCGTTGATCAGCGCCGTGTAAGCGCCGCCGACGGCGGGCCCTTCGGGATCGCCTTGCGCATTTTCCTCAAGCAGATTGGCCGTGTAGCCGGTAAAGCGGGCGTCAATGCGTCCGACCGTCTGTCCGGCGCTGCGCTGAAGCTCGGCGCGAAATTGGTTGAGGTTGACGCGGAGATCCGCTTTCATCAAATAGTCTTCGCTCAAGCCGGTATACGAAGAAAGTTTTTTTGCCACCGCGGCCTTCTCAGCTGCGCCGAGTTCGGCACCCTTGAAAAGCGCGGCGGCGTATTCGCCCTGCGCGTACTTGCGAACTTCTTCGACGAAGCCGGGCAAATCTGCGGGGCGCTCTTTCAAGACTTTGTGATACCACGCGACGGCGGCGTAGCTGGGGAGATAGTAAATGTAGGAGCGGTCATCGCCGGAAGGAAACGTGATTGTTGAAAGATCGAGGACGGAGGAGATCAGGACGATGCCGTTCAGATGAATGGTGTAGTGGTTCTGCAAATAATTTCCGAGCGCGGCGGAACGGAAGGTGCCGTAGCTTTCGCCAATCAGAAACTTGGGAGAATTCCAGCGGTCGTTGCGGCTGAGGTAGGTGTCGATGAATTGTCCGAAGGCGTCGACGTCTTCGTCGATGCCGTAAAAATCCTTGTCCTGCGCTTTGCAGACGGCATGGCTGTAACCGGTACCCATGGCGTCAATGAAGACAAGATCGGATTTGTCGAGAAGGCTTTCGGAATTGTCGACGAGCTTGTAGGGGGCGGGCGGAGTGAATGTGCCGTCGACGGTCCAGGCGCGGCGCGGGCCGAAAGCGCCCATGTGCAGCCACATGGTGGCGGAGCCGGGACCGCCGTTATAGAGGAAAGAGATGGGGCGAGCGGTGAGGTCCTTGACGTCGGTGCGCGTATAGGCAACGGAATACATGAGTCCTGTGGAATCGCCCTTGTCATTCTTGAGGAGCGTGAAGCCAGCGGTGGCTTTGTAGGGAATAGATTGGCCGCCGAGCTTGATGGTGTGATCGGTTACGGAAGAATCCTCCTTGGTGGTTGCGGGGTCGCACTTGTCCGGCGCTTTGGCTTCCGGCGCGTGGCCTTCGCCGCGCTCGGGCGCTTGCGCGGCTACACGCGCTACATGTCCTAATGATAAGAATCCAGCGAATACCAAAAGACTCAAGATCTTCTTCACGGAATCTCCCCCTGAATGAATTTTTGCTCCGCTTTCGATCTAAATCGCGGTGCGATTCTATGTTGGCGATGGCGCGGAGTCAAAGGAGGGAGACTTGCGAATGGTGATTCGTGGCCTGTGATCCGTGACCCGCGTTCCGTGGAGAGATAGAGGATCCGAGAACAACCCAGGACACCACAGCGAAGAGGTGCACGATTTATCGTGCCCCTACGACCGATGCAACTTGGGCGGAGGGCGGGGGTCATGAGGGTTTTTTTGTGGGGTCGGGTTCGTTAGGGGCGTCCCAAACCTGCGTGGCGTTCGTACATGGATGCGATGGAGAAGCGGTGGTCGTGCCGGCAGCTTCATCGTTCGTGAGGGGCGAGGCTGATTCGGTTTCGTGCTTCTTGGGAGCGGTGGGATCGGTGATGCCGTTCTCAAAGTCGGCGTCAATGGCGGGAAGAGTCCTGAGGAGCAAGCTGTTGATGTAAGCCAGCACGGAAGCGCGGCGAGCGGAGATGCGGTTGGCGGCAAGCAGGCGGTAGATATTGGCGAGGGCGAAGTTGACGCCCTGGGCGGTTTGAAAATTCTGATAATTTTGCAGCAGGACGCTGGACAGGTCGCCAACTTCCTTTGCCTTCTGCTGAGATTGGGCATGGGTGTAACAGAGCGAAGCGTTCGGCGCCGTGACGGTGCTCTTGCAACGGCGGCCGGAGGGAGTATGGTGCTGGCAACGAGCGAAGTCGTCGGCGGAGATGGTGTTAGCGGATAGAAGGTTCATCTTCATTCCTCATCTTTCGTGAATTGGGAAGCGGCGGATAATGCCACCCCCGGTGTTTTGTGTAAGAGCGGCAAACAAAGGAGTTACGGGTGAAGTGGCCGTAAGAGTGGCAAATACGAGACTTAAAGTTGCTGGTTTTTCAGTGGTTTGCGGGCGGCGCGTAAGAGTGGCAGGGGAAGGAGTTGGGGAAGGGCGGCTGACAGCCGACAGCTCATAGCCGACAGCTGGAAGAAAAGGTAAGAATAACGGAGTGGAGCTGAGTGCACAGAAGTGGCGCTGAGCCGATGGGATCGCCGGAAAAGGGCAGCGCGTCGAATTCACGAGGCATGGTAGCAGGGATAGTTACTATTTGTCAATACATATTTTACGTGTACTGCATGGTCATTCGAATGGGGAGGGCTGGTTCGAATGCGACTTGCGGAAGTTGCGGGATAAAAAGGAGTTGGCGGGGAGGTTAGTGGTTTGATACGGCTGTGGAAATCTGTGGAAAAGGGGTTCTGGAGGTTGGAGGTTGGATATTTGAAGTTAGAAGAAAGAAAAAACCCGAACCCTTGCAAAGGCGGCAAGAGAGCGGCACCCGGCGTTACCGGACCTGTACCAGGACCACAAGCTTCCGATTACCGCGTTAATTAGTGAGAATGGCGTTTATCCTCCACACATCCAGATGTGGCTCACGCGCTTCAACTTCACCTTGATGGGTGTAGCAAGACCCGTGATTTTCATGGTCCCTCGAAACCAAGCCGAATCAAGTGTTCCATTCACTGTGACGTGATGCGTTTCGACGATTTCCTTGTTTGAAGGCTGTTCGGTGAGGTGCTCTACCCAGTCGCCTTCCATCGCCAGTTTTCCGCCAGCAATGTGGCCTGACACAGAAACACCGTCTTTATTTGGCACGCCTTCATAAAAATACAGTAAAGCGTTAATCGAAGTGCCTTCACGCAGCTGGACAGCCAATTCATATCCAACTACATCACCCGCTTCTTTGATGAACGACGCATTCGAGTAAACCCGCATCTGGGCGGTTCGTTCACATTCGTCCTCGGAAGCGTTTAGGGCACGGCCAAGTGTGACGGACAGGAGCATGGCAAGCAGCGCATAAACTGAAACGTGAATTATGTTGTTGCGGCCCATGTGAAAGAATACTAGCACGCACTTCCACAAATTCCGTTCAACTGCTGATAAATCGGAAACTGAGGCACTATCCGAATGTAGAGCAAGAAAGAGGCAAGGAGATAGGGATCGCGCTCACTGGAAGTGTAGGAAGAAGAGCTGGGGCCAGAGGGCGAAACGCATGACCAGGCCGGCACATAGGGCTACGAGGACGCTGGTCAGGGAGCCGATGAGGAAGTATTCGGCGAAGTCGCGGTCGCGAAGATCTTCTGAACGGATTAGGCCTTTGGCGGCCACCAGAAAGGCGAAGGCCGCGTAGCTGCCGGCGGCAACTGCTATCGTGAGGACCAGTCGGAGGAGGTTATCGATCAAGTAGGTAGGAACAAGAAAAAAAGCGCAGCCAGGATTGGCTGTGCCAGTGACTGTGGAGCAGGAGAACAGCACAGCCAAGATTGGCTGTGCCACTGACTGTGAAGCAGGAGAACAGCACAGCCAAGATTGGCTGTGCCACTAACTCTGAAGCAAGAGAACAGCACAGCCAAGATTGGCTGTGCCACTTGGCTAGGTGGAATTGATTTGGGTGGCGCTGGACCAGGGCCAGGTTTCAGGACTTGTGGCTAGGCCGGCGGAGACAGGGTTGGACTCGATGTAGGTGCGGATGCGGTCGAATTGGGCGGGGTTGCGGACCCAGTGGTCGAAAGTTTCGTCTTGCCAAAAGTGTTGGCCGGTGCGGTGAAGGATGGAGTTAGCGTCGCGGGCGGTTACGCCCTTCAGACCATTTGTGATGCGAGACAGGGAGAATTTGGGCGTGACTAGCAAGTGGACATGGTTGGGCATGACAACGAAAGCGTGGAGAGAATAGAAGTTCAGCTTCTCTTCGCCGAAATGTACGGCATTCGTCACGGAGCGGGCGACGGAGGGATCATTCAGCCAAGAAGGTCCGGATGTGGCCTTGTCCAAAATAGAATCCATTTCCTTGAATTTTTTTCCTGAATAGGCATCAGATGAGGGAGTTGTGGCACAGCCAATCCTGGCTGTGCTTCTCTGTGAAGCTGGGAGAGAGCCAAATAATCTCCAGGTCAGGAATAGAGGGACACCTTCTGGGTGCCAATGGGGGAGATTGCGGTGGTAATAGGCCATGGGCAGTGGCATCCGTAGGGAGGATAAGATTCATAGAAAACTATACCATAATATATAGCTTGAGTTATCTAGCAGAGGACAGAGAGAAGAGCACAGCCAGGATTGGCTGTGCCACAGGCTCAGAAGCTAGGAGAGGAACACAGCCAGGATTGGCTGTGCTACTGAAACGAACGGAGGGGTGGGGGCACTATCCCGTTAAGACGCGGTGGGCGGATGCCCTCGGAAGTAGCGAAAGGGAGTAGGGACGGGAGTGCTGGTCGGCAGTGAGGATCGGGAGCAGGAATTGGAAGGACCGACCAGGGGGAACCGCCTGAGCGGCTGGCACGGAGGTGCAAGATGAAGAGGACTACCCGCCGGAGGTTCTTAGCGGCCTCGGGGAAGGCCGTCTCCGCAACAGTGCTGGGATCGATGCTGCTGGACGCTGATTTGGCGTTTGGAGCGACAACGTTCGTGCGGAGAAACCTGGCAGGGATGGACGCGAGCGATCCGGTACTGCTGTCCTACCGGAAAGCGATCAAGGCGATGCAACTGCTGGGGCAAAGCAACCCGCTGAGCTGGACGTACCAGGCGGCGATCCATGGGACAACGATCACGCCCGTGTTAACCGCCTGGAACACGTGCGAACACGGGACGGAGTTTTTTTGGTCGTGGCACCGGATGTATTTGTACTGGTTCGAACGGATCATAAGGAAGATGTGCGAGGACCCGTGCTGGGCGTTGCCCTATTGGAATTGGGCGCCGGGTAGCGACTTTCAATTGCCGGCGCCGTTCCGCGACCCGGCGAGCGAGCTGTACACGGTGAACCGGAACACGAACATGAACAACGGGACGGGCGCGCTGAATCCGGGGGCCGTGAGCGTTGGCAACTCGACGACGGGCTCGTTCAGCCTGACGGATTTTTTCGCGACGAACATCAATATTCAAGGGCCGCACGGAAGCGTGCACATAGAAACGGGCGGGTGGATGCATGATCCCGCAACGGCAGCGCAGGATCCTGTGTTTTACGTGCATCACTCGAATGTGGACCGGCTATGGGACTTGTGGCTGGCGCAAGGCGGAGGACGAAGCGATCCGGTGCTGGACGCGACGTGGACGGGCAAGACGTACACGTTCTTTGACGAAAACGGGAACGCGGTGAAGATGTCGGCGTGCGAAATTCTGCGCGCGGCGCAACAGCTGAATTACGTGTATGAAGGTGAGCCGCCGCAGGTGCTGGAGTATTGCCGGAGGCGGCCGCCGTTTCCATGGTGGCAATTCGAGAGAGTGGTGCTGTTCCAGGTGCCGGGGCCGCCAGTGGAGTTGAAGGGCGAGACGGTGAGCGTGCCGATTGAACTGAATGAATTCATGGGGAAACTGAGATCGGCGATGGAGGGCAAGACGGATATTCTGCTGCTGGACCTCGATGGAGTTGAAGCGGCGGAGCAGCCGGGAGTCGCGTGGGCGGTGTATGTGGGGCCGCCGGGAGCGGTGGAGGAGGACGTGAAGAGCCCCGCGTATGTCGGAGCGCTGTCGCTCTTCGGCTCGGGAGTTCGCGGCGAAAAGCACCACGAGTTCAAGCCAGCGCATTTCGTGTATCCGCTAAACCGCGCATTGCAGACGACTCTAGAGACAGGTGCGAAGAGGTTGCAGATTACGTTTGTGCCGCTGGGAATCGTGGTGGATGGGAAGGCGACGCGGCCGCAGGTGAAATCGGCTGTGCGGATTGGAAAGCTGAGCCTGGTAATCGAGAAGGCGACGGAAGCGAAGGAGCCGGGCTAAAGCCCGGCCGCTAAAAAGGCTTGCTTGTGGGGCGGAAGAAAAAGCGGATCCCTCACTCCGTTCGGGATGACAATTTTTTCCTGGACGGTGGCGGGCGGGCCGCTTGACTGCGCAAAGGAGGAGGCGAAGACGACTGTACTTTTGGACAGGATACTGGAACGCGACAGGTTCGTGGTGGGGACTTGTCAGCGGGGATGAGCGACGATTCAATAGAAGTACTATGAGATACACAAAAATCCAGCTCATTTTCGCGTTTCTAGTGGTGGGAGTGTTTTCATGCGCGGGGGCGTCGGCGCAGGACCGCGTGTTCAATTGGCTGCCGGCGAATGACGAGAGCGTGCGGCTGGACCCCGCGAATTATTATACGGCGCGGACGTACCATCCGAACGCGCCCGGACAAAACAATCATGTGGATATCAAGGCGGAGAAGCCTGTCACGATCTTTATGACGCCGGAGGCGGATTGGAATCAGGCGATGCAACATCCGTCGATGATCAGCCAGCTGCGGCAAGCGTGCCTGAAAGAGCACGTGGTGGAGACGACGTTCGTTTGCGAGATGCCGGTGGAGCCGATGACGTTGATCATTCAGGATGATCGAAAAGGCCCAGGGGGCCAGAACGCCGCGATCTTTGCGGGAGTTGGGGTGGTGCTGAGTGCGAACGCGGATAAGATGAATCCGGCAGTTGGTACGGGCATCGCGGCAGTCCTGGCAGCCCGGGACGCGACGCCGCGCCGGTTCAAGGATCCCAACGACGTGCACATCCAGTATTACCGCTGGGATTGCGTGCAGAATTGCGTGCAGCCGGAGTTTCACTGGACTCAGCAGGTGAACGAGAAGTACCAACTGACTTCGTTTCTGAAGGTTTATGGCGGCTTTGCACCGGATCACGACGGGGAACAAGTGAGTATCAGGATCAAGTCGCCCGTGCCGATGGCGGTGGCGATGCTGCCTTCCGAGGTAGCGAACAAGCTGTATTCGAGGCCAGATGCACTCGAAGCGGCGCTGGAGAAAAACAACTGCCAGCAACGCGGGGTGCAGACGCAACAATTTGAATGCACTTTCAATCTAGCGGACGGACCGCAATCGCTGGTGGTGGTGCCGGAGCCGGGAGTGAGCGTGCCGCATCACAAGAAAGCAGAGATTGAGATGCAGGCGGTGAAGTGCGTGGAGAATTGCGAGATGCTGCAAAGCAAGCAGTAGTTGGCGGCGGCTGGTGCGGGTTGCCGAAATTCTCCGATGCGATGGGCGTCTGGTTACGTCGCATCTAAATGAACAGTTCCCTACCTGAAAAAATAAACTGAAGACAACAGGCTGCCTCGCTGAAACGCGTGCGCGCAGTGGTGACTCCGCGGCCTCAGGATCAGAGATTTTTTGAGGCGCGGAAGGTGCGGACGACGGCGGCGACGTCGCGTTGATTGGCGTCGACTTCGGCGTTGAGATGGCGCATTTCGGCGGCAGAGAGTTTTCCGGCGAGATCGGAGAGGGCGGCGCGGAGTTGCGGAAATTTCTCGAGCGCGTCGCGGCGAACGATGGGAACAGCGTCGTAAGGCGGGAAGTAGTGGAGATTGTCTTCGAGAGCGACGAGGTGAAGCGAGTCGATGAGGCCGTCGGTGGAATTGCCGGCGACGATATCGACTTGATGATCGATGAGAGCGCGATAGAGGAGGCCGAGGTCCATGACGTTGGGTTGCGCGGCGAAGTGGAGAGCGTAACGAGTGCTCCAACCGCGGAAACCGTCGGGGCGCTCGAGGAATTCGTAGCCGACACCGGCGCGCCACTTTGGGGCGATGGGGGCGAGGTCAGACATGGTGAGGAGGTGGAGGCGCTGCGCGTCGTCGCCACGGATGACCATGGCGAAAGTGTTTTCAAAGCCGAGAGGCTCGGTGAGAACGAGGTTGAAGCGCTGAGCGTATTGATCTTTGACGCGAGCGTAGATGGAGGCGGAGGTATCGTTGGGCGAAGGGGATTCGTTGAGGACGGCGGTGAGAGCGGTGCCGGTGTACTCGACGTAGAGATCGAGATCGCCGGCGAGGAGGGCCTTGTGGACAAGGAGAGTGCCGCCGAGATTGGTCTTGCGAATGACAGGGACGCCGGTGCGAGCTTCGATGTGCTGGGCGAGGAGTTCGGCGAGAATGACTTGCTCGGTGAAAAATTTTGAGCCGATGGTTAGGCGGGGTTGCGAAGGCTTGCGGCAGGCGGAGGAGAAGTAGAGGAGGTTAAGGAAGTAAAGGAGGTAAAGGAGTCGAAAAAGAACGCGGCGCATCGCTAGGCCACCTTGAGGCGGCGTTCTAGGAGGCCGAGGAGAAGGTCGGCGAAGATGGCGAGGAGGGCGGCGGGAATGGCGCCAGCGAGAATCACGGAGTCGTTGACCATGGCGACGCCGCGGAAAATGAAAGTGCCAAGTCCGCCGGCGCCGATGGCGGCGGCGATTGTGGCGACGCCGATGGTGATGACCGTGGCAGTGCGAATGCCCGCAAGGATGACGCTTAGGGCGAGCGGCAGGCGGACGCGGAGAAGGATTTGTGTGCTTGTCATGCCCATGGCTTCGGCGGCTTCGAGGATAGCTGGGTCGATGCCGGTGAGGCCGACGTAGGTGTTGCGAAGAATGGGGAGAAGGGCGTAGAGAACCAGAGCGACAATGGCGGTGCGGCGGCCAATGCCACCGATGAAAGGGATGGGTATCAAGAAACCGAAAAGCGCAAGGCTGGGAATGGTTTGAAAAATGCTGGCGGCGCCTAAAGCGAGAGCGCGGAGGTGGCGATGCTGAACAATAAGCATGCCGAGCGGGACAGCTATAGCGATGGCGAAAGCCATGGCGATGAGGACGAGAGTCAGGTGGTCGAGGGTGGCGCTGAGGATTTCGGAGCGATGGTCGAGGAAGAAGTTCCAGGGACTCATGGAGAGACACCATTGGATACGGCGAGGGATGCTGTGAAGGCATGGACTTCGGGATGATCGAGACGCAGAAATTCCTGAGGGGGCGCAAGGGCCACGAGGCGTCCTGCTTCAAGAAGGGCGATGCGCGAGGCGAGAAGAATGGCTTCGCGAACGTCGTGGGTGACAAAGACGATGGTTTTGTTGAGACGACGGGCGAGAGCGCTGAATTCGCGCTGAAGTTCGGTACGGGTGACGGGATCAAGGGCGCCGAAGGGCTCGTCCATAAGTAGAATCGGGGGGTCGGAAGCAAGAGCACGTGCAACACCGACGCGCTGGCGCTGGCCGCCGGAGAGTTCACGTGGACGGCGGGTTGCAAATTCGGCAGGAGCGAGACCTACCAGGCGGAGCATCTCTTCGACGCGAACAGCGATGCGGGAGGTATCCCATTTTTCAAGTGTGGGGACGAGGCTCACGTTTTCAGCCACTGTGAAATGCGGAAAGAGGCCAGCCTCCTGGATAACATATCCGATGGAGCGACGGAGGCGGATGGGGTCGTAGTCGGTAGTGGCGCGGCCCTGGACAAGAACTTGGCCTAGCGAGGGAACAAGCAAGCGATTGATGAGTTTCAGAAGGGTGGTCTTACCGCTGCCGCTGCGGCCGAGGAGAACCAGGGTCTCGCCGCGCGAGATGGTTAGTGAGAAATTAGAAACGATGGAGCGTCCAGGAATATCGTTTATGTGGTAGTTCACGTCGCGAAGTTCGATCGAAAAGTCAGAAGGGGATGCAGTTTTCGCATTCATTTCGATTGACAGCCTCACGCCACAGAGGGAACATCGTACCCCACTCAGCCTCCCCGGCGCCGAATTATGGCGCATCCTTCTCGCGGAAGCCGCATCCAAACAAAGGGGAAGAAGCCATGGGAGCCACGGCACCAGCTGTCCGCATCCGGCACGACCTGCACACTCGCCTGTTAGAAGCGCGCGCACAAACCGA
Organism: Candidatus Acidiferrum sp.; assembly: GCA_035576885.1. Classification (GTDB taxonomy): domain Bacteria; phylum Acidobacteriota; class Terriglobia; order Acidiferrales; family UBA7541; genus Acidiferrum. Next base: position 13,816 of record DATLVZ010000060.1, read on the forward strand.
TGAGTTATTTCGCATCGTACGCGACGAAGCGATTTACGACCGGCCCATTCCGGAGCGGCATCGGATAATTTTCTACCTGGGACATGTGGAGGCGTTCGATAGGAACCTGCTCGCGCAACGGGCGTTTGGCCTCAGGTCCGTGCAGCAAACCTTTGATGAGCTATTTGCATTCGGAATTGACCCCGTGGGAGGTGGATTGCCGACCGACCTGCCAAGCGATTGGCCGAAGCGCGAGGAAGTGGAGCGCTATAACCAGCGGCTGAGAAGCGAACTGGATCTGGCAATTGAGCATGCTCTGGCGCGGCCGAAAGAGGGGCATCCGCACCTTGTTTCTATGTTGGAAGTGGCCATCGAACACCGCTTGATGCACGCGGAGACGCTGGCATACATGTTGCACCGGCTACCCACGGAGAGAAAAATTCAAGGGCCGATTGGGATGAAGTCCCGTTCGCAAGGCTACAAGTCTCACCTAGTTGATATTCCCGCAGGGCAGGCCACGTTGGGACTTTGCCAGAAGACAGGAGAGGAATTCGGCTGGGACAACGAACTGGACGCGCATACAGTTGAGGTTGCGGGGTTTGCGATCGAGAGCGGCAATGTAACGAATCAAGACTTTCTGGGATTTATTCAGGCCCGCGGCTACGAAAATCCCAGGCTATGGAGTAAAGAGGCGTGGGCGTGGAAGGAAAAGGAAGGGGTGCAGCATCCGGCATTTTGGAGGCGCGACGGGAATCTGTGGCTCTACCGAGGTATGTTCGGCGAGATTCGCCTGCCGCAGGAGTGGCCCGTCTATGTGAGCCACGCAGAAGCGACAGCCTACGCCAAGTGGCTGGGGCGAGCACTGCCGAGCGAAGAGCAATTTCACCGAGCCGCGTATGGAACGCACGAGGGCCGGAGCGAGCGGAGCTATCCGTGGGGAGAGGAAGATCCTGGCGTGCGGCACGGCAATTTTAATTTTCGACAATGGGATCCTTCACCGACGGGGTCATACCCAGAAGGGGCAAGCGCCTTCGGGGTTCGCGACCTGGTAGGCAACGGCTGGGAATGGACGCGGACGCAGTTCGCGCCTTTCCCTGGATTTGCACCGATGCCATTCTATCCCGGCTATTCCGCAAATTTTTTTGATGGGAAGCACTACGTGATGAAGGGAGGGTCTCCGCGAACGGCTGCGTGCATGTTGCGGCGATCTTTCCGGAACTGGTTCCAGCCTCATTATCCGTACGTCTACGCAACATTCCGCTGCGTAGAGGATTAGCACTAGCACGAGAAGTCCGGTACCTGGGAGCCGACATGCTGATGCAAACCCTTCCGTTGAGACATGTGTCCGAGTTCGCGGCCGATGTGCGCGCAGGCTTGACGAAAAGCGGACAGAGAGAACTGCCCTCAAAATATTTGTATGACGAAGTCGGCTCAGCGCTATTTGAGACGATTTGCGTCCTGCCGGAATACGGGCTGACGCGCGCGGATGCGCGCCTGCTGGAGAAACACGCACGGGAGATCGTCGGACGGCTGCCGTCGCCGGTGCACGTCGCGGAACTAGGCAGCGGAAGCGGAAAAAAGACGCGCTGGATTCTGGAAGCACTTTCGCGGCGGCAGAAGATCTATTACTTTCCCATCGAGATTTCGCCATCGGCGCTGGCGGCCTGCGAGAAGGAGCTGGGGCAGATCGATCTGGTAAGCATAGTGGGGTACGAACAGCCATATATGGAAGGGCTGCGGGCGGTTGCGGATGGACGAGCCGACGGGGATCATCTGCTGGTGCTGTTTCTGGGAAGCACAATTGGCAATTTCGATCGCGAGGCGGGAGAAGAGTTTCTGAGTGGCGTGCGCAGCATCTTGCGTGAAGGCGATGCACTGCTGCTAGGGACGGACCTGGAGAAAAGCATCGGGGATCAATTGCTCGCCTACGACGATCCGGCGGGAGTGACGGCCGCATTCAATTTGAACCTGCTGGCGAGGATTAATCGGGAACTTCGGAGCGACTTTGATCTGGGTTGCTTTCGCCACGAAGCGCGATGGAATGCGATGGAGCGGCGCATCGAGATGCACCTGAGGTCGACCTGCCGGCAGCGCATTGAGATTCCCGCGGCGGGGCTTCGCGTATCGCTGGATGAAGATGAAACGATCTGGACGGAGAGCTCACACAAATACCGAATCGGGGAAGCAGCCGAAATGGGGGAGAGAACGGGGTTCCGGTGCGAGGGCCAGTGGGTGGACGAAGAGTGGCCGTTTGCGCAAAATTTGCTCATCGTGAAATAAAGCGGAATTCAAACAGCGAAGGGCTTTATCTGGGGAACGGACTAAAAGGATTCGATCCGCCAAACGAGGCGAGCGAACCAGGGTTCCTCCGCCACCAGGGGCGGATTCCAGACAGCGAGTATTTGAGAACCTTGGTACACACGTTCGAAACCTTCCTCGGATTCAGAAACCGTCTCAATCGGAGCAATCCAAAATTCCTTTGCGCCGGGCGCGTGAATGGCGATGCGGATGCGCTGCCAGCCGTCTTCCAAGCGAAGCAGGGGGCCGGGCGAAACGCCGCTAAAGCGTAGATTTTGCTGCCCCTTCGGGGTTTCAAAAAAACGGTCAGGCTCGGCGGGAGCCAGAAAATTGATTATGGATTCGATTCCGACTGAAATGGGCCTCGGGAGAGAGTGTTTAAGTTTCAGGCCGATTTCGCAGCCGATTTCGCAGCCACTGGGGGAGGGACCGAAGGTAAAGCGTTTCGCCAGGGAGAGCCTTGACGCAGAGCCGTCGCCTTTCGCAGCGGGCGCTAGATCGTCTTCACGAATTAGCTGAACATCATTGGCGGATGAAGTTTTGACGTGAAAGGAGCCGCCAGCGAAACCGAGATCCTCCTGTAATTCCAAAATCTCATATTCCGCCTGCGTGCGGACGGGATCAAATAGCAAAACGCGAAACGCGTGACGAGGCCAGCGGTCGTAGCGGAGAAAACGCTCGAGACCAGGCTCCTTGACGAGAGTTTGTTCGTGAATAGATGCGACGCTGCCCGGCACGGTCGGATTGCCGGCTTCGCGCAGACGAGCGTGGTAGGCCTCTGGCCGCCGTTGGATGGAATTGATGAGGGTCGCGGCAGCGGGCCGAAAATCGAAAGCGGCAAGTGTTCCGCCGTCCGCGGGTTTGAGCAAAGCTTGATATTCGGGGGCGGTGAAAAGGTGTTCGTGCGCACCGTCCGCGTCGTAGTCGAGCAATTCGACGCGCGGCGTGAGCGCGCCGGCGGTCAGGCGGTCGGCAATGAGTTCGGCACGAATCAGGTTGCGCCAAAGTTCGGTGCGGAGATGGGGAGCATAAAGGCCGCCGAAGATGCCGTGCCAGTAAGCGTCATTGCACTGCGCGCGTAAGAGGAGGTCGTGGGCCTGCGCAAGCTCGTCGGAGGCCTTCGTTCTGGTGTGCCGCGTGGGAACAGCCGCGACGCGAGCGGAGACGCGCAGCATTTTCTTGTGGAGCAAATTTGATTCGGAGTATTTGCGGAAAAAGCCGCGCCAGGAGCCGCCACGAAGGAACGAAAGCACCTCGGGGCGGGCATTGAACTCTTTTTGGACGGCGTGGTAGCGCAGGCGGACACGGGTGGGCAGAACCCACTCCATCATTTCGCTGTAGGAAGCGGTGGGAAGATCGGCACGGCCCAACGGCGAGTGATCGACAAGGTATTCGCCGGGGGTCGAGACGCGAAGCCAGGAAGAATTTTCCTCGAGGGCGGTGAAGAACTTTTCAAGCCAGCCGTCCTTGTAACAGTGGGCGTTGGTTCCAGGCCAGACACCGAATTTCTCCAAATCATCGCCCATTGCCGCCATGCCACGCGGATGCAGAGCAGCAGCTTCGCGCAGGTGGGTAATCACGTCTTCGACCTTACCAAACGGAATGAGATAACGGAGCGACTTCTGACCCGGGAAGAGCCAGATGCTCTGGCCCCGGTCTTCGGCAATGTAAGTGCCAAAGAGTTCCTCGGGCTCAAATCCGGCAGCGAGAAAATGGATATCGTCGACGAGCGTGTAGCTTACGCCCGCCGCGGCTAACGCCGAGGGAAGCTGAGGCTCCCATACGCGCTCGGCGATCCAGGCGCCGGTCGGGCGGTGGCCGAAGTGTTCTTCGAGATAGGCGGCGAGGCGGGTGGATTGCGCGAGCTGATCGGCGGGCGGGATGGAGACAAGAATCGGTTCGTAAAAGCCGCCGCCGATCAACTCGACTTGTCCCGCGCTGACGAGGGCTTTCAGACGGTTGAAATATTCGGGACGATTTTCTTCGATCCAGGTCAGCAGCGGACCGGAATAATGCAAGCCGGCATGGACGACTGGGTGTTTCTCGAGGAGTTCGATGAACGGCAGGTACGAGTCTTGGTAGGCCTTTTCGAGCACGTGGCCGAAGTTGCCGCAAGGCTGATGCGCATGGATCAGAAGGACGAGTTGAAAGCGATCGGGCATCGGGACAATTTTTCTCTCAAACATCATACCGTGCGAGGCAACATTTCGGATTCATGAGATGAAAATGGCGGGCGACAGGCGCACTTTGCGTCTAACTCTTGTCGCCAGAGGCTGGCCTAGACGGCGCGCAGGGTGCAGGAGATTGACACTCGTTCGCGCGTGTGAAAGGCTAACCAAGGAATAGAGTACACGATGCGAGTGACAGCCAAAGGCGAATATGCGACGCAGGCGGTGCTGCACCTGAGCCTGCAGTATCCCGAAGTGGTGACTATCCATGAGATTGCGCAGAGGCACCACATACCGCTGAAATATCTGGAACAAATCCTGCTGGAATTGAAGCGTGGCGGGATATTGGAGAGCCGGCGGGGCGTGCGCGGTGGCTACACACTGGCGCGGGCGCCGGAGGAGATTTCGGTGGGGGCGGTGCTGCGAGTGGTGGATGGAGCTTTCGCGGAATCCAGTTGCGTGCACAACGAAATGCTGGGAGGAGTGTGCGTGGAGGGCGAAAGCTGCGGGCTGAAGCAGATTTGGAAGGATGTTCAGGGTGCCGTGGAGAAAATTCTGTTTGCTACGACATTTGGAGAGGTGCGCCGAAGAACGCTGAGCGGCGGGACCAGGCCCACTGAAACAGCACGTCTCGAAAGCTGAAGCAAACATCACGGCCTGCCGAAGCGTGCCGGGTAAGGCAAAACTTCCGATCAAAGGAAGGAACTCGAATTACTTCGCGGTGTAAAACTCCGCATTCACTGGCGTGTAGCTCTGCCACTTTTCGGGAAGGTCTTCCAAAGCGAAGATGGCGGTTACCGGGCAGACCGGGACGCAGGCGCCGCAGTCAATGCATTCCGTCGGATTGATATAGAGTTGCGTGACCTTTTCATGTTCCGGCTCATCCTTGCGGGGATGAATGCAATCGACGGGACAGACGTCCACGCACGCGGTGTCTTTTGTGCCGATGCAGGGCTCAGCGATTACGTAAGCCATTCAACTCTCCTTTGCTCAAACAGCAGGGCGAAAGCGCTTCCAGCGAAGGGAAGCGCCAAGCGGAATTTTCTTATATCACGCCTGTACCGGAGCCAACAAGCAACTGGAATGATTGTAGAGGATGGGGAGAGGATTCTCAACTTTGGGAGTTGCGGCTAGAATGGTTTGGGATGGTACACCATGAAAATAGGGACTGCTGTGGCCACACTGATTATGCTTGTCGCCGGGACGACGATTGTCGAGCTTGCCGCACCGCAAACTAAGGCTCCGGGCGACCCCAAACTGATTGATGCGCAGGGTTTTCAAAAAATCCTGCAAGAAAACCGCGGAAAACCATTGGTGGTGAATTTCTGGGCGACTTGGTGCGAGCCGTGCCGCGATGAATATCCGATGCTGAACGAGCTGGCGAAACAGTACGCACCCAAAGGACTGCATGTGGTTGGAGTAAGCATGGATGATGACGGCGACTTGATTCTCATGCGGAGGTTTCTGGCACGATATAAGCCGATTTTTCCGAATTACCGCAAGACGGCGGGGGCAGAGGCCGCGTTTAGAGAATCCGTGCTTCCGGGATGGACGGGGTCGATGCCGGTGTCGATCTTTTACGCGAAGGATGGCCGGCAGGTTGGCCATTTCTATGGAGAGCAGAGCCGGGAGAAGTATGAAGAAGAGATCCGGGGACTGCTCGCAGGCGCCGCCGGTGCATCCTCACCGAACTAATAACCGTTTGGATCAAGACTACGCGAAGAGCGGGGGAGTTGAAGATGCTCGATACGAAGGGCAATCACATCACGTATTTTGGACACAGCACCTTCTCATTGACAACGCCGTCGGGACAGGTTGCGCTGATTGACCCGTGGGTGATGACGAATCCGGTGTGTCCGGATTCGCTTAAAAGCGTGCCACGACTGGATGTGGTTTTTCTTTCGCATGCGCACGGAGACCATTTGGGCGATCTGCTTGTGCTGGCGAAACAGCACAAACCGAAGATCGTGGCGATCTTCGAAACGTACCTTTGGCTCGGGAGCAAAGGACTTGAGAATGAGACCTGCCCGATGGGCAAGGGAGGATCGCAGAAGGTCGGAGAGTTTGAAGTAACGATGACTCACGCGTTCCATTCAAACTCCATAGATGACGAGGGCGTGGTGCGTTATGGCGGTGAACCGGCGGGCTATGTGATTCGAATGCCTGGAGGATTCACGATCTATCACGCAGGAGATACTGCACTGTTCGGAGATATGAAATTGATTGGCGAGCTTTACAAGCCGGACCTGGCGCTGCTACCGATTGGCGACCGCTTCACGATGGGTCCACGGGAAGCGGCGTACGCGATCCGGCTGCTCGGAGTGAAGCATGTTCTTCCCATGCACTATGCGACGTTTCCGTTTTTGACCGGCACCGTGGAAGGATTGAGGCACGAAACGCGGGACATTGGGGGGCTGCAGATTCATGCGCTCAAACCGGGAGAAAGCCTGTGATCCGCAGCGAGAACTTGCGTAGCGGCTACATCCAAGATGATGTCGAGCAGTATCTTTACGAATTACTGCCGGAGCGGGACGCCGTGCTGGGCGAGATGGAGAAGTACGCCGACGAGCATCGCGTGCCAATCATCGGGCCGGCGGTGGCGCGCCTGCTGGCGCTGCTCGCGCAAGTTTCCGGAGCGAAACGCATCTTCGAAATGGGCTCAGCCATCGGCTATTCGACAATATGGCTAGCGCGAGCGGCGGGGCCGAAGGGGAAAGTGCACTACACTGACGGAGATCCCGTAAATGCACAGCGCGCAGGAGAGTACTTCCGAAAGGCGGGAGTGGCGAAACGGATTAATGTGGAGGTGGGAGACGCGCTCGAACTGCTTAAGAAAACACCAGGAAAGTTTGATTTGATTTTCAACGATGTGGACAAGCATCAATACCCGGACGCATTGAAGGTGGCACTGCCAAAGCTGAAAAAAGGCGGACTGTTCATTACGGACAATACGCTGTGGTCGGGCAAGGCGGCGAGGCCTGCGGCTCCGGACGACGCCGCGACACTCGGCGTGCAGGAGTTCAACCGGCTTGTATATGCTTCCAAGGAAGTGTATCCCGTGATGATCCCGCTTCGTGATGGAGTAACGGTCTGCCGAAAGCAGTAGAGCCATCGAAAAGCTAGGAACGGAAGAAATTACGGATGAGGAAGCCGAGGTTGGCGGGGCGCTCGGCGAGACGGCGCATGAAATAGGGAAACCAGTCGCTGCCGTAGGGGATGTAAACGCGCAGACGGTAGCCATCCTTTACGAGGCGGCGCTGCAAGTCAGTGCGCACGCCGTAAAGCATCTGAAACTCGAAATCATCCTTGGAAATTTGCTTGGCAGCGGCCCAGCGAATCGTCTCTGCAATCATTCGCGGATCATGGGTGGCAATTCCGTGGTAGAAGCCGCTGGGTAATAGAATTTTCATGAGGCGAACGTAATTGAAGTCGACGTCCCGCTTGCCTGGGTAGGCAATCTCCGGCGGCTCCTGATATGCCCCCTTGCAAAGCCGGATTCGGCAGCCGCAGGAGAGCAAATCCTGTACGTCCGTTTCGCTGCGAAAAAGGTAAGCCTGGATGACCGTGCCGACGGCGGGATTCCGGGCGCGCACGCGCTTCACAATGTCGATGGTTCGCTGCGTGTATTTCGAGCCCTCCATATCAACGCGGAGAAAATTGTCATACCGCGCAGCTAGCTCCACGATGGAAACCACAAGGCCCTGGCAGAAATCGGTATTTATGTCCAGGCCGAGCTGCGTCAGCTTGCAGGAGACGTTGGCATGGAGGTTTTCCTGGTGGATGCGCTCGAAAATTTCCAAGTAGGCGTCACGGGCACGCTGCGCATCCGCCGTCGTGGCGCAATTTTCCCCAAGATAATCAAGACTGACCATCATGCCCGCATTGTTGCAGGAGCGGGCGGCTTCGATGGCTTCATCAAGGGTTTCGCCGGCGACGAAGCGGCGCGCCATTCGGCGCGTGGTGCCGTTGGTGGTGACCCATTTGGCGAAGCGGGGACTCTCGGATAGCTTGAGAAGCGTCGCACGAAGCATGGAGTATGATTATGCCCGTGTAAATCCTCAGCGACTAGTCCTTGTGTTCTTCCAGGAACTTTTCCGCATCGAGTGCGGCCATGCATCCGGAGCCCGCAGCAGTGACGGCCTGACGGTAGCGATGGTCTTGCACATCACCAGCGATAAAGACGCCTGGAACGGAGGTCAGGCTGCCGTGCTTGGCGAGGAGATAGCCATCGCTGTCCATCTCCAGCTTGCCCTTGAAGACGGTGGAGTTTGGGTCGTGGCCGATGGCGACAAAGACGCCGTCGACGGCAAGTTCGCGGACCGCTTTCGACTGCAGGTTGCGCACGCGCGCGCCTTCGACGTGGCCCTTGGGGGCGAGAATCTCCTCGACCGCAAACGGCGTGACGAATTCCACTTTCTCATTGGCCTTAGCGCGATCAATCATGATTTTGGAGGCGCGAAATTCGTTGCGGCGGTGGATGAGGTAGACCTTACTTGCGTAGCGTGTGAGAAAGTTAGCCTCTTCCATAGCGGAATCTCCGCCGCCAACGACGGCAATCGCTTTGCCGCGGAAGAAATATCCGTCGCAGGTTGCGCAGGTCGAGACGCCGTGACCGATAAGTTCACGCTCGCCCGGCAGGCCGAGCAAACGTGCCGAGGCTCCGGCGGCGACGATTAGAGTCTTAGTCTCGTATGTGTCTTTGCCAGCGGTGATCTTGAACGGCCGGTACGAGAGGTCCACCTCGTTCACGGCGCCGGCTTTGAATTCCGCGCCGAATCGCTGGGCCTGCTTGCGCATATTTTCGATGAGTTCCGGCCCCATGATGCCATCCGGAAAACCGGGGTAGTTTTCGACATGAGTGGTCAGAGAGAGCTGGCCGCCCTGTTCGTGGCCGTCAATCACTAAGGGCTTCAAATTAGCACGTGCCGCGTAGATCGCCGCGGTGAGGCCGGCGCAGCCACTGCCAATGATGACGACGTTATGCATTCTTATTGTCTCCGGGTATTAGATTCGGCAGCATGCCTCCGCGATACAAGTGCCGGACCAGCCGCGAAATTCGGTATTGTAGCATCCCCGCGCTTGCGAATCTGACTGTGAAGCATCCAATTTGGAGAGGCATTTATTCCACCCCGCGTTGACCATTATGGAGGCCGCCGCTATAGTCAGGATAAACGGCGAACGGAAGTTCGAGGTTGCCAGAGGAGGGAATCATATGGATCCGCGCTATCCCATTGGAAAATTCGCAATGCCCGCTCAAGTTACGCCGGAAAGCCGGCAAGAGGCGATCGAAGAGATTGCCGCTGCGCCAGCGAAATTGCGCGGGGCGGTGAAAGGTTTGAATGATGCACAGCTGGATACGCCGTATCGCGAGGGGGGATGGACTGTGCGTCAGGTGGTCCACCACGTTCCGGATAGCCACTTGAATGCGTTCGTCAGGCTGAAACTCGCGCTGACGGAATACAAACCGACAATTAAGCCGTATAACGAGGCGGCGTGGGCCGAACTCGCGGATTCGAAATCGGCGCCGATTGAGAGTTCGCAGACGCTTCTCGATTCCGTGCATGCACGCTGGGACCGCTTGTGGCGATCGCTGAAGCCGGAGCAGTTTGCCCGTACCCTGGTGCATCCCGAGCACGGCGAACGCACGGTGGACTGGCTGGTCTTTCTCTATGCATGGCATGGCAGGCACCACACAGCCCACATCACCGAACTGCGGAAACAGAAAGGCTGGTAGGAGGGCGGGTGGCGCGGGCGGAGGCGGCTCGTGTAGGATGAATGGATTCACGAGGAGAGTGCATGAGCCGACCATCAGGGACATACGCGATTTTCGAGACTTCGCAGGGCAACATCGTGGCAAGACTTCTCGAAGTGGAAGCGCCGAAAACCGTCGAGAATTTTGTAGGACTGGCCGAGGGCACCAAGGAATTTACGGACGAAAGCACCGGCAAGAAACAGAAGAAGAATTATTACGACGGGCTCGTATTTCACAGGGTGATTCCGAAATTTATGATTCAAGGCGGCTGCCCGCAGGGCACAGGCCGGGGCGGCCCGGGATACAAGTTTGCGGACGAATTCCACGCATCCTTGAATCATTCCAAAGCCGGCAAGCTGTCCATGGCCAACTCCGGGCCTGGCACGAACGGCAGCCAATTTTTTATCACTGTGGCGGCGACTCCATGGCTCGATAACAAGCACACTATCTTTGGGGAAGTCGTCGAGGGGCAAGACGTTGCGGATAAGATTTCGAACCTGCCGCGTGATTCGAATGACCGTCCAAAAACACTGGTAGTCATGCAGAAAGTGCGGATCGAGCGCGTTCCCTAGACCAGCCGTATGACACTGCTGACACCCCAGCGAGCTCTGCGGCTCATGATCGAAGTAATCTTCGTGCTGCTGGGCGTGCTTGTCGTTTGGCTGGCACTCACGGGCCGGATTCTTGTCGAACGCCATAGGCTGTCCTGGTTGATCCTTAGCGGGGCGCTGATCCTTTGGGGCCTGCGTGCGCTCTATGGGCCCAACAAATGGTGGGCGCGGTGGGAGAACTGGACGCGCGGGCTTTCGCTGACTCTTCTTGGCGCGGTGATGCTAGCCATTTCGCGGGTGCCTTTTGAGTGGGTCGAGCCGCTGCTGGCCGCCGCCGGGGTCTTGATGAGCTTGCGCGGAGTGATCGGGGCAGTTCTTGTTTTCCGACCGCGCTGATTTTCTACGGTTGTTTTCCCATCTTATTTTTTCCACGCATTAGATATAATCTGCGCATCGAACGGCCCTCTCTGCTTCTGCAATCGCGCAGGGGCGATCGTTTGGCCCACTCCGCAAGAAAAAAGGAGACGCACTATGCTGAAGGAATTCAAGGAATTCGCCATGCGCGGGAACGTGCTGGACATGGCTGTCGGTATCATCATCGGCGCAGCATTCGGAAAAATCGTCACGTCCTTCGTCGATGACGTCATGATGCCCCCTCTCGGGAGGCTCGTTGGACCGGTCGATTTCTCGAACCGGTTCATCAGTCTCTCGGCCGTACACTACGACACAATTGACCTGGCGAAAAAAGCTGGAGTGGCGACGCTGAACTACGGCGTGTTTATAAACAACGTGATCAACTTCCTGATTGTCGCTTTCGCTGTGTTTCTTCTCGTGCGCATGGTGAATCGCTGGACGACAAAGCCTGTGCCCCCCGCTGCGCCGACGACGAAGGATTGTCCGCAGTGCGCCATGAGCATTCCGATCCAGGCGAAGCGCTGCGGCCACTGTACGGCGCAGCTGGCATAAATCCGTATTTCGACGGTGTATTGAAAACCCCAGCGGAAGGAAGGCCGTTCAAGAGGCCTGTGGCTTCTTCTTTGTTTGATTTGCTTCAAGGTGAGCGCGCAGCCGCTTGACGACGGCATCTTCCTGCCCATCCTCGATCTCTTTCTGCACCTCCTCGAGAGCGAAGTGCACGACATCATGATGGTGCAATTCCTGTGGGGCCAACATGTCGCTAAATCGAAGCCACAAGCGGTGCAGCAGATTGACTTCGTTGGCGGTCAGGTTCGGCGCGTGTGGCCCAAGGACCTTGTAGATCTTGTCGCCGTTGGGCAAATGAATTTCAAGGTTGAATTGAGGCTTTATGTCGCCCAGTTTTTCCCAAGCATCACCAATTTGGCGGGCCTGCTCCTCGGTGTTGTCCTTCGCCGAGCGTCCAATGACGATTGTGCTGGATTGAAGTGATGCGCCCGCGCGCAGGATGCCTTCCCACAGGTCATTGGACGCAACGACAGCAAGCCGGATTGATTTCCCTCGCTTTTCCGACATGGAAAGCGCTTGCGAAAACAGATGCTGCTCGATGCTGCCAAAAAGCTGATCGGCTTCCAGTTCGTTCTCACCGGAGGCTGAACGGCGCAACAGCCGAACGTGCAAGATAACCACATCGCGGCGCCCCGGCTTGATGCGGTCGAGGACATTCCCCAAGTGATAGAGATTGAAGTGGTTGCTTATGGGCACAAGGATATTGCCGGGCCTCGCGCCAACGGATTCCGGAGTCAGTTCAGCCTCGAGCTCCAGGTTGAACTGGTCCATCTCTACATGACCTGCACCTCCTCTGTGAGCGCGATGCTCAGAGATCGAGAAGACAATGAAGAGCAGAACGGAGAAGGTGCCACCCGCCATGGTGGCGACAGGCTTAGTGAAAAGATTGACGACGGCGATGAGAAAGAGCGTGAGCGTAATCAGGCCGAGGCCGACGGGAATCTGCACGCCCCGAATATGAAAGTTAAAAGGAACCTGGAAGTCACGATGACCGGGACTGGTGTAACGCAGGACGAGCACGGCCAGGCCGTTCATCGTGAAACTCCAGATGACGCCGAAAGCGTAGAGGTTTGCAAGAAAAGTGACGTCGCCGCGGCTGATAAAAATGGTGATGATCTGCAGAGCAACGACGATGTTAATGATACGGTAGCTGGTGCCGAATCTCGGATGCGGCTGCCGGAACCACGAACTGAGAACGCCGTCCTCGGACACGCGGTTTAACACGCCGTTCGAGCCGACGATGGCGGTGTTGACGGCCCCGGCTAGAATCAGTGTGCCGACGACCACAACGAATGCGTGAAAGACCAGCCGCACGATGAGCGGCCCGTGTAAGCTCATGGCCAGGCCGCCGATCAGGTTTTCAAGGTAGTTCTGCCGCACGCCGTCCGGAATGATCATCACAGCAAAGAAGGAAACCAGGGACGTGAATACCAGGCTGTAGATGAAGATGACGAGTCCGGCTTTTTTCAGATTCGGCAGTTTTGGGTGTTCAATCTCGCGGTAAACCTGCGCCAGTGATTCCTCTCCGCTCATCGCCAGAACTGAATGTCCCAGCGCGATGAAGATTGCGATGATTCCAAACATATGTGGAAGAGGACTACCCGCAAGCCAGCCGAGCGCGCCGGCACTCAAGCGGAGATTGCGCACTTGTGGCCAGGGCGGCAGGCCCGAGTGTCTCAGGATTGCCGTGTACGTACACCAGGCGATGAGGAGCACCACCATCACCGTCACGAGCTTCATGATGATCAGTGCTTTGTCGCTGGACTCCGGGATGCCCTTGGTATTCTGCCACCAGAAATAGACCGTGACGAAAATCGCAAAACCGGCTGCGATGAAACTCACCTCATTCGGCGTAAGCGGATTGCCGAGGTGTGAGTACTGCAGAAGCTCGCTGATCAGGCCGGCGAGATACTGGCCTGCAGCGACGCCGCTGATAGGGCCCGTCAGAATGTAGTCAAACATCAGCGCGGAAACGCTGAATTTTGCGAGGGTTCCGCCGAGGGACTGTTTCACCGCACGATACACGCCGCCGCGCACGAACATGCTGCAGCTCTCGACGTACACGGCGCGGACCGCGTACGAGAACAGCATAATGGCCAGGATGAACCACGGCGCGGTCTTGCCGATGTAGCCTTCCGCTTCACCGCCTGCGTAATAGGCCGAGGAGGCCAGATCGTTCAAAACGATCGCCGCTGCCCGCCAAAAGGAGATGAAGGTGAGGAGCGCCGTCGTGGCGACGATGACACGCGGAATACCGTTGCCTCGGCTGCCTGCGGCAGCAGGGCTGTTTGGAGTGCTGCTCATGTACGGGTGATCTCGATCAGCGGATTAAAATGCTCGCACTTTTCCGCCGCGAAGTCTAGCCGAAGGCTCCTTTTTGTTGTGGCTGAAACGATTTTGCTGAGGCAGAAACGACTTAGGGGGCGGCGGTGCGGAAAGCCTTGGCGCACTCGGCGCAGGGGCAGATGCTGCGGAGGTGGTCGTAGCTGTAGATCCCTGTGGAGTGGCCATCGGAGAAGGTGATTTGCACGGCGTAGTTGCCGACGACAGTGGCGGCTTGCGCGCGCGGCTTGGGCTTGAACATCGGCAGCGATGGAAATGAGATTCCCCCCGGCGCAGCGGCAAAGGCTTGCTTTTTCCCGCGCTCGTCGTTGCACGTGGCGCAGGGGCACTCTTCGCGCAGATAGGCAAAGTCGTAGTGGCTTGCGTGTCCGTCGGCCCAAGTGATGTCGACTCCTGCGCCGCTTTTCACGTGGATCTTTACGTCGGACGGTTTCTTTCGGGTATCAATTGGGATGGGCATGCGAGAGGTGGGGGCGTCAGCTTCTTGGTTTTCCGTCGCAGCAATCGCCGGGCGGAATGGGATTGCCGTGCGGGCAAGTCTTCGGATGGCCGAGGAACGTGCATATGCGCTGATCCAGTTCGGGGCTGATGATGTGTTCGAACTTGCAGGCTTGTGTGTGCGCTTCGGAATCGTCGATGGAAAATGTGTCCTTAAATAAACGCTCTGCAAGGCGATGGCGACGGACGACATCGCGCGCTCGCTGGCTTCCCACGGCGGTGAGCTGCGCTTCGCCATTCTGAAGCGCGACCAAACTTAGGTCGGACATGCGGCCGAGGACTCTCGCGGCGGGCTCCTCGGGAAGAACCGGAAGGCTTCCGGCAGGGCCGCTGGCATGCAGAGCGGTCACCTGCGCCGGCTTCCCCTCCTCGCCGCAGATCCAAATCTGCTCGAGGAGATGATCGAAGCGAATCTCGTCGTCAGCGGAAACCGCGGTGCAGCAATCGGCGGTATTGGCGAGGGGGCACTCGAGGGGATGTCCGGGGCCGTGCTGTGCGGTGTCAAAGTGGAGACGGCCGTGGGCGAGTTCGATGCGACGGTCCGCTTGGCGCGCAATGTCCGGGTCGTGCGTGACCATCAGTATTGTGTGGCCGGACTCGTGCAGCTCGCGAAAGATTTTCAGGACGACTTCTTCGTTTGCTTCATCGAGGTTACCCGTGGGCTCATCGGCGAGAATAATCTTCGGCTGATTGATCAGCGCGCGCGCAATGGCCACGCGTTGCTGTTCGCCGCCGGAGAGTTGCGCAGGCAGGTGCGTCATGCGGTCGCCCATGCCCACGCGGCGCAAAGCTTCCTCCGCCTGCTTTTCATCCGTCATGCTATGAAAATATTGCGCGAGCATCACGTTTTCGAGGGCATTGAGATAAGGGACGAGATGAAATTGTTGAAAGACGAAGCCGACTTTTTCGGCACGGTAGCGAACCATCTCGTTCTCGCGGAGCTTTGAAAGGTCGATTCCGTCGACGATGACGCGGCCGGAATTGAGCGCATCGAGTCCGCCAAGAATGTTGATCAGCGTAGTTTTGCCCGAACCGGAGGGGCCCATTAAGGCCACCCATTCGGCGGCGTGCACGTTGAAACTGAGGTCATCGAGAGCGCGCAACGTCCCGTATTTCTTAACGAGATTCACAATCGCGACCTGCGGCGTTGCGGTCTCTTGTTCCGGTAGAATCTGGACAGGGGGGCTCACGCTTCACCTCGAAAAACCGAAGCGGGGCGAACGCTCGCAAGCCGCCGGAGCGGATACGCGCTGAGAATTGCAACGAGGGTGGTCAGTGCCACGGCTATAGGATACACAATCAGTCGCGGCTGCGCCGCTACGCCAAACACTTGTTTCCCCAGCCAGATCGAAAGAAAAATTCCCGCTGCCGCGCCAATCACGCCGCCTGCAACGCCGAGCAGCGCCGCTTCCATCAGGAAAAGATGCAAGACACGCCGAGTTGCGCCGCCGATGGCTTTCATCAGGCCGACATCGTTCCTGCGCTCCATGGCGACGTTGGTCATCGCCGCCATCACGCACAAGCTTGTGAGTAGCAAAACCACCGCGACGGTTGCCGTCAACAAGCCGCTAATGCGGCTGTAAATCTTGGCTTCGCCTTCTGTGAATTGCCGGATAGGACGGACGCTAGCCTCTGGAATGGTTTGAGCTAGCAACTCAGCGAACCGGGTCACCGACGCGGGCGTCCCTGTGGCAGTGACCTGGATGGAGTTTAGCCGCCCTGGGCTGAGCGCCAGACGCTGCGCGACTTGTATCGGCACACCGACCTGCTCGTCCTCCTGCCCACCGAGGGAGACCGCAGACCCGACGCGACAAACCTCTCTGGCTGGGCCACTCCGCAAAACCAGATGATCCCCCGCGCTCACATGCAAAGCTGAAGCCACTTTTACTCCCAAGTTGCAAACATTCAGGGTGGCGGCCCGTTCTGCCGCGTTTTGTTGGAGGCCTCTTGCATCCCCTTCGATCACTCGAACGGTTCCTGAATGACCGACTACTACCACCCGCGTAGGCTTCGGAGATTCGGCCGAGTTTGGCGAAAGCGGAGACGCGTCTGCGATCAGAGCCAGCATACCCGTCCGAGTGACTTGGTTTCCTTCGTTTGATTCAGGCACTTTGTTCAAAAGCGACTCATCCAGCATCCCGGTTACTTCATTTTCTGATTCCGAGCTCCTCGGAAGGATCGAAATGTTTGGCCCGAACGCGCGGAATTCGGTGGTGAGGCGGCGCTTGGCATCCACCTGAAGATTGAGGAGAGCCGCTGTGACGGCGGCGCCCGCGCCGAGGGCGAGCAGAATCACAAACAGGCGGCCGCGATTAGCTGCGAGTAGACGGCGAATAATGCGCCAGAACATTTGTCTATTTCGCGAGCGATGAGTCGGCATCATTCGCCTCGCAGGACGGGCGCCGGTTCGTAGCGCGATGCGCGGCGCAGGGGAATGGCGCTGCCGACGAGCGTGACTCCCGCGGCGAGGGCAAGAACTGCAACCAGAACAAGCAATGACGGTGCGGGCGAAACTCCGAAGATCCTCTGCCCAACGAGACGCGCGAGGATCGTGCCGAACGAATAGCCGACGCCTCCGCCGACGAACGCGAGTACAAGCTGTTCCGCGGCAAGGAGGAAACCAACCGTGCCGGAGCCAGCTCCCAAAGCTTTCATCAAACCGATTTCCGTACGCCGTTCGATCACCGAGGCGGCCGCAGAAGCGCCGACGGCCAGCGCTGCAGCCAGTAGCGCGGCGAGCGTTACCATCCAGAGGAGCGCGCGAACCCGGGTGAGGATGGTGCCTTCGCCCTCGGCTACGCGGCGAATCACGCGCACGTCCGTCCCCGGCAACACCTCTTTAATGGAAGCTGCAATCGAAGAAATATAGGGCGTGCACGACCAGCGCTCCAGGTCGGCTGCGTTCATAGTGCTGGGATCGCGGCGTCCAAATTCGTCTTCGGGCTTGGTCAGAGCCGAGACATAGAGGTGACGGTAGACGCCGGACAGGCGCGAAATCTGCTGTGCCTGGTCCAGTGACGTAACAATTGCATTGTCCTCATCCCCACCCGTGCTCAAGATTCCCGTGACGGTGAGCGATGCATAGAGTTGCACCATTTTCGACGGATCCGGCACGTTCAGGCTAATTTCATCCCCAGTGCGGAGGTGGAGGCGGCGTGCGGCACTCGCCCCAACCACACATTCTTTTTGTCCCTCCACGAACCAGCGGCCGTCCACCTTCCACCACGAGTTCGTTCGATCGATGCCCGTTGTGAAGACGCCGCCGTCGGGTAACGCCACTCCATGACCGACCCAGGTACCCATCACAGTGGTCTCAGCTCGATACTCAAGCTCCCGACTCCCGGGATTCCATTTCGCAGTCTGGGCCGTGGCCTGCAGGATAGGCGCAAACGCGACAATATTGTTGTGCCAGAAGACTGTCTTGATTTTGGGAAGGTCCGCTTCGGGAAGATACGCGCCGGCGTTGACGGGCCTGTAGTCCACGCCACCAATCTCCAGCGGTAGTGAATCGGCCTGCGGCGTAACCAGCAAATTCGCGCCGAGGCTGCGGAATTCGCTCGCGAGGCGGTCGCCTACGTCGAGCGAAACGCTCAGAGCCGCCGTTACCACGGCCATGCCCAGCGACAAGGCAGCGGCCGTCAGCACCTTGCGGCGCGGGCGGCGTGTAAACGAATCGGCAACGAGTCGCAGGAACATGGTTTCCGAAACCGCACCAGGCAGGCACGAACTATCGTGCCCCTACTGTGGTATCTCCTTGGTCGCTTGCACAAGCGAAGAAACGTCCAGGACAAGTTCAGCGCCGTCTACATGCGAAGGCACGCCAATCGGATTGCACCCGCCCGCTTCCCCGATCGTCGGTATGTAAATCGCCGAGGCGCAATGCCTGCAAACGACGTTCTGTCCATCCTGGCGATAACCCTCGGCTCCGCAGATGCGGCAAGCGTCCAGCGCGGTGCCATAGCCATTGGGCTTTTTGATGATCATGAAACGTACGGATTGCCCTCCGGCGGTGATGGTGAACAAATGCATTTTGCCATCCTGCACTTCGCTCACGGGAATGCGCACTTCGTTGCCCACTGCCGCTATGGCCTGCGCCGACGGCGGAGCGGAGCTTGCGCGCGTGTAAACAAAGTCCGCCGTCAGCACCAGAATCACCGACAAGCAGGCCGTGGCCGCGGCGATCACCCAACGGCGCTGGCGGCGATTCTGCGCTTCGAGCAGCCGTTTCTCCGCCTCACCAGAAGTTTCTTTAGCCGCTTTCGCATGGGAGGCCGATTGCCATTCGCGCAAGACAAGAAGTGTGGCGGCGCCGAAGATAAGCACGAAGAAAAACAGCTCATTCCGAACAACCGGCCCGATAACCGCCATTTCCGTCTTGCTGGAGGGCAGCCATCGCGCTTCGCTGAGCTCGTGCAAGCCGGTAAGCGCAAGCTGAGCGGCTACGAGGACCAAGATGACGCTGGTAACGGCAAAAAACCGGTGCAACGGGACGCGCAACGTACCTTTGAAAAAGAACACACCCACGGCCACAGCAGCCCCAATTCCCAAAAAGGTCCCAATCCAGATTTGCAACCCTTCGGTGGAAAGCTCCACAGCGCGCAGAATGATCGCCAGCTCCGCCCCTTCACGCAGAACCATCAAGAAAACAAAAAAGAAAATGCCCCAACCTGCCGCGGCTCCCGCGCGTCCTACATAGGTCTCAATTTTCTGTTCGATTTCTTTTTTCAGGTGGCGCGCAACGCGATTCATCCATAGGATCATCGTAATGACGAACGCGGCCGCGACGAGGTACATGACGCCTTCGAACCCATCTTCGCTGATGCGCCAGCGCTCCAGAAGGACCGCAACGGCCAGGCTGAGCGCAGCAGCGGCAGCGACGCCATACCAAACAAAACGCGCCAGTTGCGAGCGACGAGTGCGCGCGAGGTAAACGAGGATGATGCCGACGACGAGGGAAGCCTCGACGCCTTCACGGAGTGCGATGAGAAAAGCGGGAAGCAAGCGTTCTCCAGTTGTAATTGATTTGCAACTACGTTCTAAGTCTACCTTTTCTATGAAGTTCCGTCAACCGGACCAATCCAGTCCTATTTCTCCTTTGAAGATACTGTAATATACATGGCCTGCCCCATTCCATGAAGAGTCCCATCCACAACCGGCAAGCCACCGCTCTGCTGCTGGCGATGTTTTTTTCTTATGCTGAGTCTTACACGCAGGCTTCCCCACAAGCCCCGGCACCACCCCCCCAAACTGTTCCCAATGAAGCGCAGCTCCAAATGACACCGCGTCCCAATCCAAAATTCGCGAAAAAATTTTCTGAGTTAGCCGACAAAGAACTTGCGGATGGGCGCCTCGA
Organism: Candidatus Acidiferrum sp.; assembly: GCA_035576885.1. GTDB lineage: Bacteria > Acidobacteriota > Terriglobia > Acidiferrales > UBA7541 > Acidiferrum. The sequence goes on from DATLVZ010000060.1 coordinate 33,742, forward strand.
TGAAGCCCTCAACTACTACCAGCAAGCCGCTCGCTTTGCGCCGCAGGACGCAGCTCTCATTGAGCGTGTCGCCGCGATGCGCTCGAAGCTCGTTCGCGACCACGTCGACGCCGCGGAACGAGACGCCCTCGCCGGTCACGCGGACGTGGCCACGGAAGAACTGGCCAAAGCTCTGCTTATCGATCCCGGGAACACGATTGTCACGGAACGCATGAGTCAGATGAGGGCGATGGATGATGGCCCTGCCGCTAGGTCCGAGTCAAAAATCGAGGGTCTGCCGGAGCTGAAACCGCGCGCAGGGAAGCAAAACCTCAACTTGCGCGGAGATACTCGAACGGTTTATGAGCAATTGGGGCAGTTGTTTGGCATAAAGGTTACGTTCGATCCGGACTTAGCACCCCGAGCCGTCCGGCTAAGTGTGAACGATGTTGATTGCAACACGGCCTTGAAAGTCCTCAGCGTGGAAACCGGCACCTTCTTCCGGCCTTTGACTTCCACTCTTTTGTTCGTGGCGGCGGACACCCCGGAAAAGCAAAACCAGTATGCCGCACAGGCGGAGCAAACGTTTGTCTTGCCAGCCGCTGTGGGGACAGACGAAATGACGGAGATGGTTCGCGTACTACGCGAACTGACGGGAGCCAGACGAGTGGGGCTCAATGCGCACAGCCGCTCGATAACCATTCGCGACACGCCGGAAAGACTGGCGCTCTCCGGAGAGCTCATACGTCAAGCAGAAAGAGCCCGCGGTGAAGTGCTGCTGGAGATCGAAATCCTCGAAGTCGACCGCAACAAGGCGCGAACCTTGGGGCTTCTACCGCCTTCCTCGGCTAAGCTTATTTCACTCACCCCAAGCGTTCTGACTCAATTGCAGCAGGCCAAAGACCTGAGCACCCTGATTACCCTGCTGGCCAGCATTTTCGGAAATGGAACAAGCTCTGCCGGCACAGGAAGCTCGCTGAATCTTAGTTCGCTTATTCCTCCACTGACCGTCGTGGGAGGCGGGAAGACGACGTTTCTCCTGACGCTTCCCGCGATCGCGTCGCAATTTTCCGACGCGTTGACTCTCGTACACAGTGGGCGCCAAGTCCTTTTGCGCGCCCAGGACGGCAAACCTGCCACTTTTTTTGTTGGCGACCGCTATCCCATCACACTTTCGCTGCTTTCTGCCAGCCTCGGAGCTTCTACTGCTGCCACGTCGATTCCGGGAACGACCAGCAGCATTTTGCCAAGCACTTCCTATAACGCAGGCATTGGTCCGGTCGCGCTTACTGCGGCGGACTTCCGGAACATTGGTCAGCAGGATCTCGCAGTCGTCAACGAAATCGACAACACGCTCACGATTCTGGCGAATCAAGGCGCTGGAACGTTTCTCCAGGCGGCGGGCTCTCCCATCCCGCTGGGCGCTAGCCGAGCGGCCACACCCGCCGTTGCTCCATCCATCGCCTCGGCGGTCCTTACCACCAGCGGCTTTCACGACTTGCTCGTCACGGATCCGGTCGCAAACACGGTGCAGGTGCTGCTCAGCAACGGCGACGACACGTTCAAAGCAGCAGCAGGATCGCCCATCTCAGTGGGCCAGCAGCCCAGCGCCATCGTCACCAGCGATTTCAACGGGGATGGTACCCAGGATTTTGTGGTGGCGAATTTTGCAGACAATACATTTTCTCTGTTTCTCGGTAATGGCGATGGAACGTTTAGGCAAGCAACCGGCTCGCCCTTTGTACTGCCTGGCGCGGTCGCGGGCCCCATTGCGATGACGGCGGGCGATTTCAACTCAGATGGGAATCCGGATTTAGCGGTCGTGAATCAGACAACAAGCGATGTTTCCATTCTTCTGGGGAACGGGGATGGCACGTTCACCCAGGCGAATGGGTCTCCGGTCGCCGTCGGCCGATTGCCGGTGGCCATCGCTACGGGCGACTTGAACAACGATTCACACACTGACTTGGCTGTAGTCAACCAAACGGACAATTCCGTTAGCGTGTTGCTGGGGAATGGTGACGGCACGTTCACCGCCGCAGCAAACTCCCCGCTTGCCACAGGGCAGGCACCGACCGCAGCCGCCATCGCGGACTTCAACGCAGATGGCCATCCAGACATCGCCGTGACCGATCCGCAGACGGACAGCGTGTCTGTCTTCCTCGGCTTGGGACAGGGATTATTCGCGCCCGCGTTCGAGCTTCCGGTGGGCTCGAATCCGACTGCCATCCTGGCAGCCAGCCTCAATGGCGCCTCCCTTCCGGACGTAGCCATCACCGACAATCCGTCCGGCGCGACGGGCCAGGTCACCGTCATCCTGAGTCCCGCCAGCCTTTTTTCAAATGCAGGAGCAGGAATAGCCCAACAACCCTATCCCGGCGCGCAATATGAAGATCTGGGCGTTAAGGTGAAGGCCACACCTACGACTCATCCGAACGACGAAGTGACCCTGCAGTTGGAATTCGAAATTCGTGCTCTATCCGGATCGGCAATTAACGGGATACCGATCCTTACCAACCGCACGATTTCCCAAACCGTGCGCATTAAAGAGGGTGAGCCTACTATAATCGCCGGGCTGCTAGACAATCAAGAAACGCGCACTCTGACTGGCCTGCCAGGATTCGCAAATCTTCCCGGCGGAGTGGGCTATCTCTTCGGGCAGAGAAACGCAACATCTCAGGATACCGAGATGCTGATTCTGATCACCCCGCACAAATTGCGTCTCAAGGACCGCGTCTCGCGTTCCATCTACGCCGGGCGCGATACAAATATTGGTCGCGGTTTCTCACCCTTGGCGGCGCCTCCGCAGCCTCAGCCACAACCTCAGCCTTAACAGGGATGGCGGGGCCGTGCCATACCGGCCATCTGGGTGATCTCTTTTTTATGGCAATGGGTCGAAAACGACGATGGGCTGATAGGTGCGCGGCACCAGCGCTTCCGCGATGGCGACAAGCTTGTCTTGCTGGCTGAAAACGCGCAAACGTGGCGGCTTTCTCTCTCCCCCATCGAGCAGCGTGGTCGCGCCCGGAGGCAGTTCCAGCCGGCCGGGCTGAATCTGCGCGATCTGAATATTGAATTTCGTGCCGTGCCGCACGCGCTTCTCGATCACCGGCAACACGTTGACCCGCGGAAAATTTGGTAACAGGTTTTCCAGACGGATCATGCAATCGGCAAACTTCCCCGCTCGCGCAGCCTCCGCGAGTTCCTCCAGCTTGATGGCCTGCTCCAGGGAGAATTCGCCGACCGCGGTCCTGGTGATCTCCGCAAGGTGTGCGCCGCAGCCTAATTTTTGGCCCATGTCATGTGCCAGGGAGCGGATGTAAGTGCCGGACGAGCACTCGATGACAAATCGCGCCGCGCTGTCTTCAATGCCCGTTAGTCTGTATTCGAACAGCTCGACTTCGACCGGTTTCAACTCGACAGGCTGCTTTTTGCGCGCCAGTTCGTACGCTGGGCGGCCTTTCACTTTTTTGGCGGAAAAGGCAGGCGGCATTTGTTCGAACCGGCACACTCTTTCCGCCGCGAGCTTTTCGAGAACGGCCGCGTCCAGCGGAGGTGCGGTGTCCAGTCCCTGTGCTTCGCCGTCCGAATCGTAAGTATCCGTGGCAAACCCAAAACGAAAGGCCGCGGAGTAGCGTTTCCTTCGCCCGTTGTAAAACTGAACCAGCCTCGTGGCGCGGCCGAGCAGAAGTACCAGAACGCCTGTCGCCAGCGGATCGAGCGTGCCGAGGTGCCCTATTTGTCGGAATCCAGCGAGATGCCGTACAGCGTCGACGACGTCATGCGAGGTTTTTCCCCGCGGCTTATCGATGACGAGCGCCCCGTCGAACGGAGCAGGCTGAGGCTGGCGTGGCATGGGATGAGTGTGACTGGTCCGCTATAGGCTGAAAATTTCACGAGTCTAGGACGCGGCCGGCTTGTCCTTCTTCATCTCTTTCAAGAGCTGGTCGATTCGTTCCGTGTATTCCTGCGAATGGTCCAGGGTGAAATGAAGCTCCGGCAGACGGCGGAGCTGCAGCCGCTCGATCAGTTCGCGGCGGATGAATCCGGCAGCATGTTCCAGCGCTTTGATCGCGTCGTTCTGTTCTCTTGCGGAGCCCTGCATGTTGATGAAGACGCGCGCGTGCTTCATGTCCGGCTGCACGCGCACTTCGCTGACCACTACCATGCCTTCGAGGCGTGGATCCTTCAGCTCCCCCGCAAGCATGGCGTTGATTTCGTGAGCGATCTCCTCGCCCACACGTTCGTGACGGTGATTGGCTGGACTCATTTCCGTCCCCGCGAAACCTTCTAAATAATCTCGATCGCCTGGTTGATCAGAATCGAACCCAGGATGCGGTCCGCCTCATCCAGGACTTTTTGCAGCACTTCGTTGACGTGTTTTTCCTCGTTTGAAAGCGTCACGACCCCGACCACCGATCGCTGCCACACGTCCTGATGGTCCAGCTCCGCCACCGCCACATTGAACTGCCTGCGCAACTTGTCTTTCAAGCTACGGAGAACTTGCCGCTTGTCCTTCAGCGATTGCGCGTCTGGAATGTGCAGCTCAAGGGTAAGCAGACCAACCGGCATGAGCGCTCCGGGGGACTATTTTTTATTTGCGGCCGGCGGTCCCGACGCTCTGGCCAGCCGCTTCCGCGGCGCTCATCTTTTGAACGCTGAAGCATTCCAAAATGTCGCCGACCTTCACATCGTTGAAATTTGCAATGCCGGCGCCGCATTCGAACCCGGTGCGCACCTCACTCGCGTCATCCTTGAAACGCTTCAGCGAGCTGAGTTTCGACGTGTAGATGACCGCGCCGTCTCGCACTACACGGATCTGCGCGTCGCGCTTTAGCACGCCTTCCACGACGTAGCATCCCGCGACGGTTCCCGCGCCCTTCACCCGGAACGTGTTCCGCACTTCCGCGCGGCCCAAATACGTTTCCTGGATGACCGGCTCGAGCAAGCCTTCCATGGCTTTCTTAATTTCGTCGGACACTTCGTAAATAATCGTGTGTGAACGGATATCCACATGTTCCTGCTGTGCGAGTTCCATGGCTTTGCGGTCCGGCCGGATGCCGAACGCGATGACGATTGCTCCGGACGCCGAGGCCAGCAACACGTCGTTCTCCGTCACCGCACCTACGCCGGAGCCGATAATCTTCAGCTTCACCTGGTCGGTCGAGAGCTTCGGCAGCATTTCGCTGAGTACTTCCACGGAACCCTGCACGTCCGCCTTGATGACGATGCCAAGTTCCTTGACGTCGCCAGCCTTGAGTTGTTCATGGAGCTGGTCGAGCGTAATGCGCGCTCCGCTGGTTCGGGCCATTTGCGCGTCGCGCTGTTTGCCTTGGCGGTATTCGACGATGTGGCGCGCTTTGGCTTCTTCGGTGACCTGGAAATGATCGCCAGCTTCGGGCACGCCCTGCAAACCGAGCACTTCCACGGGCGTCGATGGCGGCGCGTCCTTGATGGTTCGCCCGCGATCATCAAACATGGCGCGCACTTTGCCAAATACTGAGCCGCAAATGAAGAAGTCGCCCGAGTTGAGTGTTCCGTTCTGGACGAGCACAGTGGCCACGGGTCCGCGCCCTTTGTCCACGCGAGACTCCAGCACTGTGCCGGTTGCGGGCGCGTCGGGATTGGCCTTCAACTCCCGCAAATCGGCTACCAACAAGATAGTCTCGAGCAACTTATCAATACCCTTTTTCTGTTTCGCGGACACTTCCACGAATTCCGTGTCGCCTCCCCATTCGGCGGGAACCAAGTTCACGTCGGAGAGCTGGCGCTTCACGCGCTCTGGCTGTGCTTCCGGCTTGTCAATCTTGTTGATGGCGACGATGATTGGAACCTTCGCGGCCTTCGCGTGATCGATCGCTTCTTTCGTTTGCGGCATGACGCCGTCATCAGCGGCCACCACGAGCACCACGATGTCCGTCACTTTCGCGCCGCGCGCACGCATTCTCGTGAACGCCTCGTGGCCCGGCGTATCCACAAAAACCACGCTGCGGTCGTTCACTACTACTTTATAAGCGCCGATGTGTTGCGTGATGCCGCCCGCTTCGCCGCCCGCAACGTCCGCTTCCCGTATCGCATCCAGCAAGCTCGTCTTGCCGTGGTCCACGTGGCCCATGACCGTAACGACAGGAGGCCGCGGCTTCAAACTTTCCTTGGTCTCTTCCTTGGCAACTTCCAGCACCATCTCTTCTTCCAGCGAAACAACGCTGACCACTCCGCTGAAGGCTTCCGCAAGCGTCGTGGCAGTAGGCACATCCAGCGCCTGGTTGATGCTGGCAAAAACGCCTCGGTCGAGCAGCGTCTTCAAAAGTTCCTTCGCTCGCACATCCAGCTTTTCCGCCAGCTCCCGGATGGTGATGCCTTCCGTTATCGTGACTTCACGCGGCGGGCGCGGTTCCGGCGGCGCAATGACGGCTGAAGCAGAGCGGCGGTCACCTGCGCCTGGACGCTGGCGCGTCGGGTGCAGCTTCCGCTCGCCCTCCTGCTCCCGCTTGTCCATAACGGGCCGCTGCCGCTGTGTGGGTTTACGCGTATAGAGTGGCTTGCCGGGCTCTGCCTTTGGCGGCACTCGGTCCGGTGGCAGCGCCGGTAGCATCCCTGGGCGTCCCGGCGTCCGTGGCCCCGGACGCGTGCCCGTAGGCATCGGCCCGCGCCGTTGTTCAAAGGGTCGATTCGAGGGTGAACTCCCCGTGCCTCCAGGACCACCAGGCCGGGGCGTGTATTGCCTTCCTTGGCCCCCCGGCTGCATCGGCCGCATTGGCTGACCGGGGCGCGGACCACCCGTACGTTGTCCGCCTCCCGGAGTTGTTCCTGGAACTGGTCCGCGATTGCCCGTTGGCAAAGGACGTGAAGTAGTTGTAGGACGTGCTCCAGTCACACCAGGTGCCGCAGCGGCAGGACGCACAGGCGGCTTAGCTCCGGACGGTGCAGCTGGCCGTGACCCAGCCGGCGCTGCGGTCGGCTGATTTGCTGGGGATGTCGGGCGGATGGGTGTAGGCGCAGGAGCTCTGGTCGCCGGGGCAGCAGGTGAAACTGGCTTTGCCACCGGCGATCCTGCGGCTGGCGCCCCTGCAGGCGCAGAAACTGGCGGCTTCGGAACTGAAACGGTAGGCGCTGCAGATGGAGTGGCCGATGCCGGTGTGGGCGTGGGTGCGGGAGCGACGGGCATCGTGACAGGCGCAACAGGTGGCGCTACATGCGTTGCACTTGGCGCTGCTGGTTTAGCTGCGCTAGGCGTGGCCACCGGGGCAGGAGCAGCCACTGGCCGCATCCGCGCTGCTTTGGCAGCTGCTTCCTTCGCTTCCTTCTCCGTCTTGGCGGCGGCTTCCGCTGCAGCTTCAACTTCTGCCTGTCCTAAAATGTTCTTGCGAACCTTCTCGGCGACATCCACGGGGATTGAACTGGAGTGCGTCTTCTTCTCCGTGACGCCATACCCGGGCAACAGGTCAATGATTGCCTTGGCCTTGACCTCGAGTTCGCGGGCCAACTCGTTGATTCGGACTTGGTTTGCGTCGCTCATGCGTCCTATCGACCGTTCTTCGGTCAAAATTTCCATCTGCCCCAGCTTCGCCGAGGCCAACTGTTGATTATGGTCGTGGCTCTTCCTCGGCCTTTGCTCCGCCTTCGGAATTTTCCGCCGCCGGCTCTTCTGTCTCCACCGGCGTTGCCGCAGCAGCTGAGGCCTCACCTTCCGCAGCCGCGTTCGCTAGAGCCTCCTCGGGTGCTGCTCCTGCATCCGCGGAACTCTCGGATCCTTCGGGACTCTCCGCGCCCGCCTCAACTTCTGCTGGTGCCACTTCGCCCTCCGCCGGCATGTCGTCCGTGTTTTCGCCGGCCGGCGCAGCGGCGGCAGCCTCCGCGCCGCCTTCATAGAACCGGTTCACCGCCTGATAAATCTTGTCCACCATCTTCTCGCCGATTCCTGGAATCTCCATCAACTGCTCCGGCGTCATCCCCGCGAGTTTCTCGACGTTGGCAATCCCGGCGGCTTCGATTTTTTCAATCGTCTTGGGACCCACACCTGCCAGCGCCGTCAATGGCGTTGCGGGCGCCGTCAGCGCCGTCATCTGCTCTTCAATCTCTTGCCGCTTCTCTTCTTCACTCTTGATGTCGATGTCCCAGCCGATCAGCTTGCTCGCCAGCCGGACGTTCTGTCCCTTTTTACCAATCGCCAGCGAAAGCTGCGAATCCTCGACAATCACCTCGAGCTTCTTGTTTTCCGGGTCGGTGATCTGCACCCGCGTCACTTTCGCTGGGCTCAGCGCCTTTTGCGCGAACGCCACGGTCTCTTCGCTGTACGGTATGATGTCAATTTTCTCGCCGCGCAGTTCGCGAATGATCGACTGCACGCGCATTCCCTTCATCCCCACGCACGCGCCCACGGGATCCACATCCTTGTCCCTGCTGGCCACCGCCACTTTCGTCCGCTCGCCTGCTTCTCGCGCCGCAAACCGAATCTGCACGGTGCCGTCATAAATTTCCGGCACTTCCATCTCAAACAGACGCTGCACCAGGCTCGCGTCCGCCCGCGAAACGATCACTTGCGGCCCCTTTGCTGCGCGGTCCACCATCTTGATCACCACGCGCAGCCGCTCTCCGATGTTGTACGTCTCCAGCTTTGACTGTTCGCGCTTTGGCAGCCGCGCTTCCGTCCGCCCCATGTCCACGATCAGATCCGGGCCCTCGGCGCGCTTCACAATCACCGTCACCAGCTCGCCCACGCGCGTGTGGTACTCGTTGTAAATCGTGTCGCGCTCCGCCTCGCGCACTTTTTGCAGAATCACCTGCTTCGCGGTCTGTGCAGCGATTCGCCCAAGTACGTCCGTAGGCTTCGCGGCGATAATTTCCGTGCCAATCTCCGCCGACGGATTCTTCTTCTTCGCCTCCGCCAGGCTGATCTCTTTCTTCGGGTCCGTCACTTCCTCAACGACCACATGCACCGAGTACACGTCCACTTGCCCGGTTTCCGGATTGAACTTCGCGCGCAAATCCTCTTCCGTCTTGTAATACTTTCGCGCGGCCACCACCATCGCGTCTTCAATCGCGGACACCACGACAGTCGTCTCGATGTGCTTCTCGCGGCTCAACATCTCAATTTGTTGATAGAGCAGATTCGCCATGTTTCGTTCCCGATCGTCTTCTTCCTGAAATCTCTCTCGCTCTTAAAGCTCTTTCGCTTCTTTCCCACCGCTCACTTCAGTCTGTGCGGTCTCTTCCACTCACCACTCACCACTCACTACCTACTACTCACTTTCTCTCAAAACTCCACCATCAGATTGGCCTTCCGTATCTTCTCGAGCGGCAACTCCACCGTCCGGGCCGCTTTCCCCTTCAACTCCAATCGCACTTTCCCATCAGCAATTCCCGCCAGCCGCCCTTCGAAATAGTTCACTTCCCCGACCGGCTCAGTCGTCGAAATCTTCGCCATCCGTCCCCTAAAACGCTCGTACTCTGCCGGCTTCCTCAGCGGCCGGTCCATCCCCGGCGAACTCACCTCCAGGACGTACCCCGCGGGTCCCGGAATCAGCTCTTCAACATCTAAAATCACGCTCAACTGCTGGCTCACCCTCTGGCAGTCGGCGTGGCTGATCCCCGGTTCGCCGCCGGCTGCTCCGCTCGATTCACTGGGCGCCAAAACTTGCCCCGCCGCATCGCTCATCCCCGCCGAAACTTTCGGCAGCCTGTCGATAGTGACCCTCAGGAAGCGCTGCTTCCCTACTTTCCACTCCACGTCAAAGATTTCCAGCCCTTCCGACCGCGCAACCCGCTCGGCGGCAGCACGAATTTTTTCCAAATCCAACCAGAGACTCCCCAAGCAATGCCGGTGTCCACTACACTCCAACCGGCCCAACAAAAAAGTGGGCTTGCGCCCACCCATCCGTGCGACCCGCTTCAGAGCGAAACGACAGTATATTCCGCCCTCACGTCAAATGCAAGATACGCCCCAAATTTGCGCCGATTCTCGCGAATCTCCTTTGCATCCTGGTCGTTCCCTGCCTAGGCCGCCCCGACACCCCATCACGATATTCCCAGCAGAGCAGGCCGAGGCTATCCGTGTCGCTTCGTCCGCTTGTCCAAGATTGCGGCAACTCTCGCAAGAACTTGCGGGTAGCCCATCCTTGCGGGTTTGGGTTTTGCAAGGGTGAGTCTTCCTCTCCCATCCCAGGTGAACCACCTGGCCGCGAATTATCGTGAAATTTCGCTCCATTCGCTGCTAGCCAGGGCGTTTCTGTGCTGTATGGAACAGCGCTCCACATGAGCTCTACGAGAGAATCCTTGCACGTGCTTCTTGTCTCCCTGAAACCTCTCGGCGCGCTCTTGTAGCTGACGCCAGGGGGATTCGCCAGTATCAGATGCACTCCTTTCGATCCATGAAAAGCGCGACGCCTATTTGAGTCCGTCGCGCTTTTCCACCTACGAAACACAACACCCCACTCAAGCCGGCGGGAATCCTGTTCCTCCCTCAATTGTGAGCTGTCTACTGTCAGCTGTTAGCCCCCTGACTGTCAGCTCTCATCTCTACCGAAGGCAGATCCACTCACTATCCCCTACCGACTACTCACAGGCCGTTCCCGTCTCACCAAACTACAAGATTCCCGCCAACCCCCTCCATCTCCTCAACTTCCCGGCGTCTCATTCGAATGATAAAACTATAGTACTATACCTTTACAGTAATAACAAATCGTGCTACCCTGCCCCATGTTCTCGTCGCAATCCAGCCAATCGCCCTCCCCTTCGCCCGGTTCTTCGCCTCGCTGTTGTACGTGTGGAGCGGAAGCTATCCCCACACGGTCGGGAGCCTCGCGGCCTTTTCCTCGCTTTGTATCTCTCACTAAACTCTTTACAATCCGCACCTACAAAAAGCGAGCCTGTAACTCCTTTGGAATCCGCGCTTCCAAAACACGGCACTTAAAGTCCTTTAGAATCCGCACTTACGAAAAAAGGCGGGGGAGGCGTTCACATGTTTCAAGCCAAATCTTTGGTTCGCAGTTCCCAAGACTTGGAACTGTTCCGAATATTCATCACGGGTCAAAGCTCACCGCCGCTCACCCAAACAAATCCGGCTGCTCCCGCGAGATGCGATCCCAGAGCGGCTGGAATTGGAACCATCCCACCAGCGGCGATCCGACCTGCGAATACGTGAGCTTCGCCGTTTCGTGTGGAATTTTGCGCGGCTCGCCCGCGGCTTCCGCCAGCAACTGCGCCTGGCAGGAGCGGTCCATGGTGATGAACCACCACGCCGCTTCGTCCACGGTTTGCCCCACGGTCAGCAGTCCGTGATTGCACAAGATGCCGGCTTTCTTGTTCCCCAGCGTCTTGGCGATGCGGTCGCCTTCGTCGGTCTCGTAGACCACGCCGGTGTAATCGTCAAACACCACATGATCTTCATAAAACGCGCATGCATCCTGCGTCAGCGGATCGAGCAGCCGCCCCAGCGAGGACCACGTCTTCCCGTTCAGCGAATGCGCATGCGCCGCGGCAATCACGTCGGGGCGCGCTTTGTGAATCCGCGAATGAATCGCAAACGCCGCCAGGTTCACTTCCCGTTCGCCTTCCACAACTTCGCCTTGATGATTCACCAGGATCAAATCCGACGCCCGGATTTGGCTGAAATGCATTCCAAAAGGATTCACCCAGAAATGGTCCAGCCGTTCGGGATCACGCGCCGTGATGTGTCCCGTCACGCCTTCGTCGAATCCGCACTTCGAAAAAAGACGGAACGCACCTGCCAGCCGTTCCTTGCGGTGGCGCCGCTCCTCGGCGGGCGTTGCAAAAACCGGCGGGCGCGGCATTCGTTCCAGTCGCTGTTTTACTTGGGGCATAAATACCTCCCTGCCATCTTTTGCCTACTATACCGAATTCCTCACCCTTGCGATGCTAGTCTTCTGAGCCACTGATTTCTTAAATATTGTTTGCGCCATGTGCAGCCAGAGTACGGGAAGCGAACCGTCCAATGCTGCTGAGAATCGCATCGGCACTCTTGGTCCAGACAAAGGGTTTGGGCTGCTCGTTGTGCACCTCGATGAACTCCAAGATAACAGATTCCAGTTCACGTACGCTGTAGTGTGAACCTCGTTTGATCTGGCGTTGTGACAGTAATTAGGAGCGCCTTCTGCAAAGAAAAAGGGCCGCGGAGTGAGCACGCGGCCCTAAGACGCACTTATGAATTTGATTTGCCTTTGACTCGATACGATCTGACAGAATCCGCCCGAATCCTGGATTAAACCAGGTTGTAAACCGAACGTGTATCCCTGCAATTCGTGAGAAAGGCGGGATACATTTGCGTGGCATGATCCGCACACCATAGCGGGTTGAGCCACGACTACTTTAGAAAGGAGGTGATCCAGCCGCAGGTTCTCCTACGGCTACCTTGTTACGACTTCACCCCAATCATGAGTCATACCTTGGGC
>DATLVZ010000061.1:0-7535 GCA_035576885.1 Candidatus Acidiferrum sp.
TCGATGAGGCTCGCGGGCGAGGGGTAATACATGGCCGCGTCGGGACCATCTCCCTTTCCAGTTTCGCCGTGGCACTGGACGCATTTATCGAGATAGATGGCACGAGCGGCGTCGAGGGCCGCGGGAGAAGATTGGATGGGATTCTTGCGAAGCTTGGCTTCGTCGGGGATTTTCCATTGGCGGTTTTGATAGACCGCGATAGAGATAGAAATGCAAATCAGGGCGAGGAGAGAAGCGAAAAAGAGTTTGCGCAGGCGGAGAGTGTTTTGCGCGTGAGTGGTCATAGGCAAGGGAAAATTTTCGCATACGGAGATGGAAGACTGAAGAAAGAAATGTTTCTTTTAACGCGGAGTGCACAGGGGACATTGAGAGCAGAGGACAGAAGGCGACCGAGGGCGAAACTATCGGCCGCGGAAGATGAGCCAGAGAAGCTCGGCGTTGAAGAAGAGGATGGCGGCGGCGACGATCCAGGCAATGACGGCGGTGAAGCGGGAGTTGGTGAACTCGCCCATTTTGTTGCGGTCGCCGGTGAACTGAATTAGCGGGATGACGGCGAAGGGTAACTGAAAGCTCAGAACGACCTGACTAAGTATGAGCAGCGAGGTGACCTTGCCTTCGCCGGCGATGCCGATGACCAGGACGGCGGGAATGATGGCCAGGGAGCGGGTGATGAGACGGCGCAACCAGGGCTTTAGACGAATCTGCAGAAAACCTTCCATGACAATCTGTCCGGCGAGAGTGCCGGTAAGGGTGGAGTTCTGGCCGGAAGCGAGGAGGGCACACGCAAAAAGAGTGCTCGCCAGGCTCACGCCAAGGACGGGGCTGAGGAGTTTGTAGGCATCGGCGATTTCCGCGACGTTGTGGAGGCCGTGAGTGTGAAAGGCAGCCGCGCCCAAGATCAGGATGGCGGCGTTGATGAAGAGTGCGAAGCCGAGGGCGACCGTGGAGTCGAAGATGGCGTAACGCATGGCTTCGCGGCGGTCACGAACGGAGGCGCCAAAGGCGCGGGTCTGCACAATGCTGGAGTGGAGATAAAGATTGTGAGGCATGACCGTGGCGCCGAGGATGCCGATCGCGATGTAAAGCATTTCGCGATTGCGAAGGATTTCGGCGGTGGGGATGAGGCCGACGGCTGCTTCGCGCCAAATCGGGCTGGCGAAAAAGATTTCGTACGCAAAGCAGCCACCGATGGTGGCGATCAGCGTTACGACGAAAGCTTCGATGATGCGGAAACCGCGGCCCTGAAGGGCCAGAACGATCAGAACGTCGAGCCCGGTGATAATCACGCCGGCGAGAAGGGGCAACCCAAAGAGGAGTTTGAGAGCCACCGCGGAGCCGAGAACCTCGGCGAGATCGCAAGCAGCGATGGCAATTTCGCAGATGATCCAAAGCGCGATAGAAGTCCGGCGGGAATAATGCTCGCGGCAAGCCTGCGCCAAGTCGCGGCCCGTGGCGATGCCCAGCTTGGCGGAAAGCGCCTGCAAAAACATCGCCATGATGTTGCTGATAAGAATAACGCTGAGAAGCGTGTAGCCAAATCTTGATCCCCCGCCTATGTCAGTAGCCCAGTTGCCGGGGTCCATATAGCCGACAGCGACAAGGTATCCGGGGCCAGCAAACGCGAGGACTTTGCGAATCCAAGACGCGGTGTGAGAAATGGGGATGGTGCGATGGGCCTCAGGCAGAGAAGGAAGGCTCGTCGCGCGGCGCGCGGCAGCTGAGGAAGCCGCAGACGGTGAATCTGCGCCTGCTGCTGATTCGGGTTCGAGTTGAGGGGGGAACGTGGGTGCCATGATCCTTTTTAACTGATACTTGGTAACTGAATTTTTGTTAACTACGGTAAATATCCATACTAAACTACCCTTAATAGATAGGCTTGTCAATAGGACTGAGGCAGATAGTTCCATCGACACGGATCTTGCCTCCGAGAGCTGCATCTCCGCGGGCGAGCGCAAGAAGTACAGCTGTGATACCTTCGGACAAGCCCTGAAGCGGGCAGAAGATTAAGGGGAGAAGACGATGGAAGAGCAGAGGCCTGTGCCTGGTCAGGTGCAAATCAAAGCGGACGAAAAAGAGTTGCAGGGGCAGTACAGCAATTTGGTGATGGTGCACCACAATTTAGAGGAATTCACGCTTAATTTTGTTTACATTTTCCCGAATGGCGCGCAGGGGAAGCTGCTGACCAGCGTGATCGTCAGTCCGGGGCACGCAAAGCGCATCTGGCGGGCGCTGGGGGAAAATATCTCCCGCTACGAGACGCAGTTCGGGCCAATCAAGGAAGCTCCGGAGGGCAGCGGGCAGCCGCCGAACGTCGGATTTGTGCAGTAAGGCAGAGTTCAGATGATAGAAATCAGAGGAAAGAACTGAAAGGTCAAAGGCTCGACGCCGCTACAGAGGTGTGCGTCTCGTACAAGCGCTGCGCCGCGCTGGACTATTTGCCTGCGTTGTAGAGAGGGCCTGTAGCTCAAGAAATCTGTTTGTTGATACTTCGTTGCTTAGGTCCATTATCAGGCTCTTCGAAACCGCCTCCTTGTACACAACTTGTACACAAAATCGCTAGCGAGGGACTCGCTTCAGGTCCGCGCTAAGACTCGGCAAGTTAACGGCGGGCTGCGATTGGAAGCGAAGCCGAACGAGAGCGTTTCGAGGTGCTTCCAAACTGTGTCATGGCTGGCCAGTCTACGTGACGGATCCGATCAAGTTTTATAGACTCTCTCACATGTACTGGACTAAAATCCCGCCTTGGTCGGGTGCGGCGAACTGTTCTTGCTGAGAAATTGACGAAGTTCAACGATGCCGTGGAACCGCGAGCCTTGTCCATCTGCACAGTCCACTATGAAGAAAGCCGGATCGATTCTCTTATGTCTCCTAGCGGTGCTCCTTGGAGGATTGTCGGCGACCGCGCGGAGAGACGCGGCGCAGGAATCCACCTCCGGCGAATATTTGAATGCTCGAGCCGGCGTTGCGTACGTCGGCGACGAAGCCTGCCGCGAGTGCCACGAACCTCAGTACAAGGAATTCAAGAAGACAGGAATGGGGAGATCGCTCTCCATCCCGGGCCCTGGGAATTGGCCGGAGTTTACAAAACCGGTGAAGTTTACGAACGAAAAGATCGGCCGCACCTACAGTGTGAATGTGAGCGGCGGAAAGATGTACCACACGGAAACAAAGATAGACGATAGCGGCAAGGAAGTGTACTCCGAGAAACACGAAGTCGCTTTTACAGTGGGGTCAGGGGACGTGGGGCGAAGTTACCTGGTGGCCAAGGGGGATGCGCTGTTTGTATCGCCAATTTCATATTATTCGCGGATTCGAGGATGGGATCTGTCACCGGGATATGAAGAGGGCCAGTTTCGCAGTTTCACGCGGCCGGCCTGGAATCTCTGCGTAAGCTGTCATTCCGGAATGCCCCAGCCGATTGCTGGGACGCGAAACCGGTATGATAACCCGCCCTTCCGTTTCCTGGCCGTAGCCTGCGAGAGGTGTCATGGTCCGGGAGAAATTCACGTCCGGGAACGCCACGAAAACGCACCGCTGAGGGGACCCATAGATTTTTCGATAGTCAATCCAGCGCGCCTTTCGCCGCAGGCTCGCGATGACGTGTGCAATCAGTGCCATTTTCCTGGAGACGCACGGGTCTTGCGACCTGGCAAGACGTACCTGGATTTCCGGCCGGGAACGCCTCTGGGAAACGTGGTTTCCGTTTTCAGCGCGCCCGTCACTTCAAACATAAATGTGGTCAGAGCGCTCAGTCATCGGGAGCAGCTTGAGATGAGCCGGTGCTGGAACGGGAGCAATGGCCGCCTCGGCTGTATCACGTGCCACGACCCGCACGTGCAATTGCGAGGAACTGAGGCAGCGGCATACTTTCGCAGGAAATGTCTGACCTGCCATACGGAGGAAAGCTGCCGCGCATCTGCCCTACGCAGGCGCTCAACTTCGCCGCCCGATAATTGCACCGGCTGCCACATGCCGAAGAAGTCTGTCGCCAACATAGCCCACTCGGCATTAACGGACCATCGCATTCTGCGAGTCCCCACGCAAAGCACGCCGATGAGCTCGGGGATCCAGGAATACTCCGATAATTTGATCTATTGGACGAAATCTCTTCAAGAGCCGGACGCAAAGCCGGACTTACGGGCGCTTGCTCTCGCCTACTACGAAGTAAGCCAGTTGTACCCGGCGTTCCGGCAACGAGGCTTCGCCCTCCTGGAACAAGCGGCCCAAGAGCTTCCGGGCGATGCGGAGATTCAGGCGACCTATGGACTGGTTATGACGCTTGCCCACCCCGAATCGACGGAGGACGCATCTAGGGCCCTACAAAAAGCGATTGATTCGGGATCTAAGTCTGTCGAGGTGCGAACCCATCTGGCGAAAATTCGACTCAAGGAGAGAAACGCCGCGGCGGCCCTGCATCTTTACAAGGAAGCTATTGAAGCGGACCCCTACTACACGCCGGCTTACTTCGGACTGGCACAACTCTACGCCGTCACCCAAGATCGGCAGTCCGCTGCGGAAACACTGAAAAAAGTTCTGAAGTACGACCCGGGCAACGAGGAGGCACGCAGGGCTCTGGCAGATACCCGCGACAACTCCTCACAGTGACTTCGGTAAGTCCTTCGCGGAATGGGAAGTTTCAATTCTGTTTCGCAGTATTTTCGGTGCTTTTGTCTTTCAGTGGCGGCAACGGTTTGGTCTCCTTAATGCCCTCACCCTCAACGATGGTATAGATCGCGTCGGCGGCGACGTCGTGCAGCGTTTCGGCAGTTCCGTTTGGCCAGCGGACCTCGACTTTGTCCAGTTTCTTGGCAGTCCCGAGGCCGAAGTGAAGACGCAAATCGTTTTGGGAGAGATAGCTGGAACCCGCCCTTACTTCGTCGAAGGAGGACAGACTTCCAGAGGTAATTGTGACTCGCGCACCGATGGCGGCGCGATTACTCTTCCTGCCAACCAACTTGAACAGCACGCGGTGATTATTGTTTTCCGCCCGATTGATCAGCAGAGTCGGCGGTTCGCCTACGTTGAGAATTACAATGTCTATGTTTCCATCATTATTGATATCGCCAAACGCGGCGCCGCGTCTACAGGCGAGCGGTATCTTCGCCAGCCCGGACGCCGTAGTAATGTCTTCAAACGTTCCATCACGCAAGTTCCGGAAAAGTTGCATCGGTTCACGGTACTTTAAACCGCCAGGGATTGCGTCCACCTGTGGGTAAACGTGCCCATTGGCGACAAAAATATCCGGCCAGCCTTGATTGCCGAAGTCTACAAATCCGGTTCCCCACTTGACGTACGGAAAGCTAGGCTGGCCCGTCTTCGACGCCCAGCCGACTTCCGCGAAACCTTGAGGGCCGAGGTTGCGATACAAGTTGTTCGGTTGATCGGCAAAATTAGTGACGTAAATACTCAGGCGTCCCTGATGGTCGTAATCGGCGAAGTCCACGCCCATCGAGCCTAGTTCTTGTCCGTCAACGCTGAGAGCCGTTCCCGTCAGGAGGCCAACTTCTTCGAATGTCCCATCGTGCTTGTTGTGGTACAGAAAATTTGGACCAGCGTCGTTGGCGACGTACAGATCGGGCCAGCCATCATTATCGTAGTCGCTCCAGATGACGCCGAGCCCGTACCGATGGCGGGGATCGTCAACGCCGGCTTTCTTCGAGACCTCTTCAAACGTTCCGTCGCCTCGGTTGTGATAGAGCAGGTCACTTTCGCCTTCCATGCCCCATGGGCCGCATTGCACAAGGATGCCTTTGTAACGACAGAATTTTTCGTTGCTACCAAACTCCGGGAGCTTATTGATGTCCAGGTGAACGTAACGCGCCACGAACAGGTCGACGTGGCCATCGCGGTCGTAGTCCGCCCAAGCCACCCCGGTCATGAACCCGCTGCCTTGAACTCCGGCCTTCTCGGTGACATCTTCGAATTTACAATTACCTAAACCCCGATAGAGCGCGCTGCCACCGAACCCGGTGACAAACATGTCCAGGATCCCGTCATTGTCGAAGTCGGCCACGGCAATCCCCATTCCCCAGCCTTTGCGCGTAAGCCCTGACGATTGCGTGATGTTGCTGAACTGCAGATCCGCATCCTGATGGTATAGCGTGACCAGCGGATCGCCGCCCGCGCGATAGCGATCGACAGTGGAGCCGTTGACCATCGCAATATCCAATTTACCGTCCCCGTCGCAGTCGAAAAGAGCAATTCCTCCACTCATCGACTCAATGATGAAGTGTTGCTCGGGCGTCGATATATGCGAGACTGTCAATCCCGCGCGCCGGGAGAGGTCCTCGAATTGCGGAACCGAGGCGGTCGTTGAAGTTTTCGTTTGAATCGTCGCGGACACACAGGGGAAAATGAGGGAAAGGGCCAGGACTGCGGCGACCAGCATCGATCCAGAAAACGGATCAGGTTTCTTGTAACGCACTCGGTTCCACCCAGCCGCCCTGAATTCTTGGCATGCAAATCACATTGCTCGTCTTATTGATACAGAATAGTATCTTGAACAGGCTGATTGTCATATGGAGAAAGTCATCAAGGTCGGCTTACTTTTTCTTGCCACTCTTGCGAGCCCGCTGATCGCTCGAGCGCAAGCCATGCAAAGTTCGTCTGACTCCCCGACGGTGATTCGCGCCACGTCGCGCCTGGTGCAGGTGGATGTCGTCGTCACTGACTCTTCAGGGCACCCGCCCAAGGACCACCTCAGCGAAAAGGACTTCACAATCCTGGAAGACGGGAAACCGCAAAAGATATCTTTTTTCTCATTTCAGCAGTTGGCAGGACAGGAGAAGCAGCGGCTTCCACAGCTTCCTGCACACGTTACAACCAACCGTCCGGAGTACCAGGGCGCTGTCGGACCGCCAATCGTTCTGCTGATAGAC
Source organism: Candidatus Acidiferrum sp. (assembly GCA_035576885.1). Taxonomy (GTDB): domain Bacteria; phylum Acidobacteriota; class Terriglobia; order Acidiferrales; family UBA7541; genus Acidiferrum. Next base: position 6,879 of record DATLVZ010000061.1, read on the forward strand.
GGTATTAACACGCCGGTGGAAAACCAGATAGTTGTCCGCCAGCAGATGCTAAAATTTCTCGCCGACCATTTCGACCCGCGCATGCGCATCGCGGTTTTCCTCCTGGGCAATGAACTCAGCGTGTTGCAGGATTTCACTTCGGATCCGGCGCTGCTGACCGCAGCCATGCAGAAGTATCGTTCGCAAGCCTCAGCCGCAGGACGGCTTGGCGGCACGGATGTCCAGTTGCAACCGCCGACATTTGATGGGGCCAATCTTCCGCCGCAAGCAGCGGGGCAAACCGGAGGAGATAGACCCGGGGATACCTCGCGGTCGCTCATGAACATTGGTTATGCGCTGGCCCGATTCGAGAAAGAGAGCAACGCCAATACGATGGAGATGCGCATCGCTCAGACAGCGGACGCTCTCGCCGCGATTGCCCGTTACCTCGCCGGGTTCCCGGGTCGTAAAGTTGTGATCTGGTTTTCCGCATCCTTTCCGCTTAACCTCTCCGTCATCGACGCGGAGGATTTTGATGTTTATCGCTCTTATGCCGACCGGATCCGTGCAACGACCAATTTGCTCTCGGATGCCCAAGTGGCGATTTACCCCGTGGATGCCCGTGGGCTTGTGGGAAACGTGATTTCAGATCCGAGCGATACAGGCCGGGATGCGAGC
>DATLVZ010000062.1:0-69520 GCA_035576885.1 Candidatus Acidiferrum sp.
GCGTTTGGCTGGATGATCTATCAACGAGAACACGCCGATCCACTGCCCATCGCCGTGACGGCCATCGAAAATTACGGCCGCGTCTACCGCCTCCTGAAAGCCGGCGTTCCAGTGAACATCGAACTCAACATCGATACAAAATTCACCGGCGATCATGAGCACGGGTTCGATACCATCGCGGAAATTCCCGGAACCGACCCTAAGCTGAAAGACGAAGTCGTCATGGTCGGCGGGCATCTCGATTCCTGGGCCTCCGCTACCGGCGCGACCGACAACGGCGCGGGCTCCGTGGTCGCCATGGAAGTCATGCGCATTCTAAACGCGCTGCAAGTGAAGCCCCGCCGCGCCATCCGCGTCGGCCTGTGGACCGGCGAAGAGCAGGGCGAGTTCGGCTCCTACGGTTACGTCAAGCAGCATTTCGGCTTCGTTCCGCGTTCGAATGAGCCGGACCAGCTCATGATCACCGAATACGATCGCGACGCTGCCGGGCCCATCCAACTTAAGCCCGAACATCAAAAGTTGGCCGCATATTTCAACGTGGACAACGGTGGCGGAAAAATTCGCGGAGTGTATCTGCAAGGGAATGCGGCGATCGCTCCGATTTTCGCGCAGTGGATTGAGCCTCTAAAGGATCTAGGCGTCACCACGCTCTCGATGCGCGACACTGGCGGCACGGATCACGAAGCCTTCGATGCCGTCGGCCTGCCCGGTTTTCAATTCATCCAGGATCCGCTCGATTACGGCTCGCGCACCCATCATTCGAACATGGACACCTACGAGCGCCTGCAGCCCGAAGATCTTGCCCAAGCCGCCCTCGTCGAGGCCACTTTCGTCTACAACGCGGCCATGCGCGACCAGATGCTCCCGCGCAAACCGCTTCCGCATCCCGAACTCGAACCCAAACGCAAGCAACCACTCAAAAACGTAATGCCCGGCGCTGAAAACGAAAAATAGCTTCCGGTTTCTGCAACAAACTTCTTCGATCGCGTGCAATCCCCGCTTCCGTGTGTTAGAAGCGCAAGCGGAATGCATGCGTCTGTTTCCACAACGAGCGTTGGTCTGGCCGCGCGCCGCCACATAGCGGGGCGCCTCTTGCCTTATCTTTTCACGCTTTTCGTCATCGCGTTTCTCGACCGCGTCAACGTCAGCTACGCCGCTCTCGAAATGATGCACGATTTGAGTTTCAGCAATCGCGTCTTCGGCTTTGGCTCGGGTATATTTTTCGTCGGCTATTTGCTCTTTGAAATTCCCGGCTGCCTCATCGTCGAGCGCTGGAGCGCGCGCAAATGGTTCGCGCGCATCATGGTTACCTGGGGACTCGTCACCGTCCTCATGGCGTTCATACGAACGCCCATGCATTTCTACCTCGTTCGAATCCTTCTCGGCGTCTGCGAATCCGGTTTCTTTCCCGGCATTCTCGTCTACCTCACGCACTGGTTCCGCGCGGAAGACCGCGCCAAAGCGTGCGCGATGTTTATGATTGCCATTCCGGTGGCAAACATCATCGGTTCGCCGCTCGGCGGCTGGCTCCTCGGAGTGCGCTGGTTCGGTTTGCAGGGATGGCGCTGGCTTTTTATCGTTGAAGGTATTCCCGCGGTTGTGTTTGGCATTATCACGGTTTTTTATTTAACCGACTGGCCGCGCGAAGCGCGCTGGCTCCCGCCGCAAGAACGCGACTGGATCACCGCCGAGCTAGAACAAGAGGCGCTGGCAAAAAAGGCAACGCGATCCTACACAGTCTGGGAAGCTCTGCGCCAGCCCGCGGTCATTCGCTTGACCGTCATCTATTTCTTCGCCGTCAGCAGCATCTACTCGCTCACCATCTGGCTTCCCACTTTTCTCAAACGCGCTTCCGGCATGTCCGATCTCGCCGTGACGATGCTTTCGATTCTTCCTTACGTCGCCGTGCTGCTCGCCATGCTCTTCAACGGCTGGCATTCCGACCGCACCAACGAACGCCGCTGGCACACCGCTATTCCACTCATGTTTGGGGTCGTCGCGTTCGCTTTGACGATTCTTTCCGGCTCCCATTTTTGGTTCGCGTTTGTTTGCCTGATAGTCGCTTCCAGCGCCAACGCTTTTCTTCCGTCCTTCTGGCCCGTGCCCTCGGCTTTCCTGGGCGAATCGGCCGCAGCGGCCTCTATTGGCCTCATCAATTCCATCGGGAATCTCGGAAGTCTAGTGACGCCATCGGTGATCGGCTATTTTCTTGACCGCACACACTCCTTCACTCCAGGATTTCTCTACGTCATCGTGAGTCTGCTCATCGCCATTTATCTGATTCTGACTCTGCCGCTGCGCCCTGGCGCTCAGGCGCAAAAATAGCATCCCTCTAACTTGCGTAACGCAATTTATTCGTACCTTAGGACAACAATGGGATCGACGCGCGTGGCGCGGCGAGCGGGAATGTAGCAAGCCACGAACGCAGCTCCCGCCAAGACAAGCGTCGCAGCGCCGAACACCAGCGGGTCGGTTGCTTGCACTCCGAAGAGCAAGCTGGCCAGCAACCGCGTGAGAGCGAGCGAAATGACAACTCCGACAGTGACACCGATCAACGTCATGCGCATTCCCTGCCCCACCACCAGCCGCAGGATATCGGCAGGACGCGCGCCAAGCGCCACACGGATGCCCATCTCTTGTTTGCGAGCGGTCACGGTGTAGGCCATCACTCCATAAATCCCGATTGCCGCGAGCAATAGCGCGAATCCGGCAAACACGCCGACGAATTGCATAATAATCCGAGGCTGCGCAACGGACGTGGAAACCACTTCGTTCATGCTGAGAATTCCGGTGACCGGCAAATCAGGATCGCTGTCCGCGATTTTCCCGCGCACCGCCGTGACGAGAGGTTGCGCGTTCGCGCTGGATCGCACGACGAGCGTCATCGTGGGCCAGGGGGCTTGTGCCATGGGCAAATACATCTCTTCTGTATTTGCGGCGTTCAGGCCGCCGAATTTTACATCCGCAACAACGCCAACAATTTCTCGTTGCACCCCGTCTCGCGAATTGGCGAGATGTTTCCCGATGGGGTCTTGCTCGGGCCAATAGCGTGTCGCAGTCGTTTGGTTGACCATCACAACTGGCAGTCCACCGGCAATATCTTTTTCGGTGAACACGCGGCCACGCAGAAGCGGCGTGCGCACCGTATCCAAATAGCCGAGACTCACTTGGCGCGTCGCTATGACCGGATCTTTGCCGACTCCGAGGCACGCGTGCCCCTCCGGACAAAAGAAACCGAACCGCGCGCTGCCTGAGAGCGGCAAGTAACTTGTCGCGCCCGCGGCTTGAACCCCGGGAATAGTTTTCACACGCTCCAGCAGTTGGCGGTAAAAAGCTTCTTGTTGCTGCGCCTGTGGGTAGCGCACCGGCGGAAGGGTCAGAGGAAACGTCATCACATTGTTGGGTGATAGCCCGGGATTCACGTGCATGAGGCGCGCGAAACTTTTGATGAGCAACCCCGCGCAGGTCAGAAGGACAAGCGCCATGCCAATTTCCGCGACAATAAGAAAGGCACGAAACCTGGCGCGATGCCCGCCTGTTGAAGACCCGCGCGATCCTTCCTTTAAGGTCTCCTGAAGTTCCTTTCCGGCCGCTTGAAGCGAAGGCATCAGGCCGAAGAGCACGCCAGTGAGTGCGCAAAGCAAAAGCGAGAAGAGCAGCACGGACGCGTCGATGCGCGCTTCCGCTAGACGCGGCACCGTGCCGGGGCTAAGGGCGCGAAGCGCCGGCATCAACATGCTTGCGAGAAAAATTCCCAGTGTTCCCCCGCCAAGCGCCAGCAACAGACTTTCGCTCAACAACTGCCGCACGAGACGCGACCGCGTGGCGCCGAGCGCTTTGCGAATCCCGATCTCTCGATCCCTCGAAGTCGCTCTCGCCAGTAAGAGATTGGCGACGTTCGCGCACGCAATCAGCAGAACGAATCCGACCGCGGCCAGTAGCACCAGTAACGATGCGCGCAGCGGCCCGACAAGACTTTCCTCCAGCGACCTGACACTGAGCGAATACTTCGTGGCGTCAACGTAGTTGCCAAACTGTTCGCGATATCGTCCGTCGATGGAGGAGAGCTCCGCTTGTGCCCGCGAAAGAGTTTCGCCGCGCCGCAGGCGCGCAATCACGCTGAGATAGCCCGCGCCAGAGTGAATCTGTTGCGGCGTCAGAAAGTTTGGTTCAGAAACGCGCGGGAGCCACACGTCGGGCTCGGGAAACTGCAAGGGAAAATGAAAACTCGCGGGCAGAACGCCCACGATTGTGACTCTCTTACCGTCCAGCGAAAGGCTCTTGCCAAGAAGTCCCGGGTCCGCCGCGAAGTGGCTGTGCCAGAAGCCGTCGCTTAGGATGGCGGCGTCATTGCCCCCGGGCGCCTCTTCCTCGGGCAGAAAACTTCTGCCGAGCGGCGGCGTGATTCCCAAAACGCGAAACAAATCAGCGGAAATACGCGCGGCATTAACGAGCTCTGGTTCGTGCTCGGAGACCAGGCTCGGCGTATAAGGATAGAACGCCGCGACGCTTGCCAACGACTTGTTCTGCTCGCTGATCTCCGTAAATTTCGTGAAAGAAACCGGCACCCCGGTTGTGCCTGACGCGCGATCTGTCTGCGAGATAGCGAGCAGCTCATCGGAATCGCTGTAAGGAAGCGGTCGCAGCAGAACCGCATTGACGACGCTGAAAATAGCCGTGTTCGCGCCTATTCCGAGCGCCAGCGTAAGCATGGCCACCGCGGCAAAGCCGGGATTTTTCCTCAGCATCCTGACGGCGAATCTAAGATCTTGCCAGAGGGTTGGCATCTCACACATCCACAATATGAGAGCTGCAAATTGTTAGACTTCCCGCACCGCGCTGGGTGAGCGGCCAAGTTGTTCTATCGCGAACCCCGTTCCTAACTAATGCGCCTCATTCTTATAGACTGTTCCGGCCTTCATGACGAATTTCACGCGCTTGAGCTCGGTAATGTCTTTGAGCGGGTCGCCGCTGACGGCAACGATGTCTGCCCACTTGTCTTTTTCGATGATGCCGGCTTTATCGCCCCAGCCAAGCAGTTGCGCGGGAACAACCGTGCCTGAACGAATGGCTTGCATCGGCGTCATGCCGTAGTTCACGTAGTACACGAACTCTTCCGCCTCGTTCAGTTCTTTCCAATCGAAGCCGCCGGCGTCCGTTCCCAGAGCAATCTTCACGTTTTTCTTCAGCGCTTTTTGGAGCGCGATTTTTTCCAGGTCCACCATTTTCACCCAGTTGCCGCCGCGGCCCGGTGCAACGTACGCGCCGACAGTAATCGTGGGCACCCAATACACGCCTTTTCTGGCGGCCTCGTCCAGAAGAGCATCGGTGAACCCGTCGCCGTGTTCGATGGTGTCCACACCTGCGCGCAACGCAGCCGTAATTCCATCGGAACCGATGCAGTGCGCTGCGACTTTTTTGCCGAGGCGGTGCGTTTCGTCGACGATGGCTTTGGCTTCTTCGTCCGTAAAATTCACCATGCTATGCAAGACGCCGTCGTCTTCAAAGTGATAGCGGCGGTCGGAGTAATATTTGATCCAGTCGGCTCCGTACATCACTTGCTCGCGCACGGCTTTGCGCGCTCCGTCGGCTCCATCGACGTACTGCACCCCGGTCGGCACTTTCAACTCCCACGAATAGCCGAGCAGCGGATACATTCCCGTCGGAGTCATGGCACGCGTGGCCACTTGCATGCGCGGCCCAGGGACTTCGCCTTTTGCAATCGCCGTCTTGACGTCCACATCCGCGTACATCGCGCCTTCTGTTTCGACGTCGCGAATGGTGGTGAAACCATGATCCAGCGCGATGCGGGCGTTGCGCGCAGCGAGAATAGCGCGGTAGGGAGTGGATTCCTTCAAAAGCTGCGTATCGTAATCTTCCGCGGTGATGTCGCCGTTTAGCAGTACGTGCGTGTGAACATCAGCGAACCCCGGCAGCACGGTAGCCTTCGAAAGATCAATCAGCTCGACACCGGCAGGCGGGGTTCCTCCGGCAGTTACGGAAACAATTTTGTCTCCGTCCACGACGATCAGCGCGTTGAGAATCGGCGTGTCACTCTTTCCGTCAATCAATCGTCCTGCGCGGATTGCGATTTTCTTGGCGGGAGCTTTGTCCTTTTCCTGCGCTGGAGCTGCGGCGCAAACGGAGAGCATCCATCCCGCTCCAACGCCGATCAGCGCGGCTAATTTCTTTCGAGAAGTCATGGCCGCCTCCTCATTTCGTACCTCTAAAATGCATTTTCGCCTGGTACGCGCGCAAAGAGTAGCACAAGCGCCCACACTCGCCACTTGGCAAGGCGGCCTTGTGCGCACTGGGCAGAAAAAAATCTTGACACCAGCCCCTCCCAGACATATACAGACGGCTAGTTGTCTAGACAACTGGGGAACGAAGTGGACTCTCTCAAACTGGACCGTCAAAGTGTTGTCCCACTCTACTTCCAAATTCAGCAGCAGCTTCTCCAACACATCCGTTTAGGCCGCTTCAAACCGGGCAGACCGCTTCCCTCCGAAGAGGTCATTTCCAGGCGCCTGCGCGTCAGCCGGATGACCGCGCGGCAAGCTCTCAAATCGCTTTGCAGCCAGGGCGTCGCTTACAGCCAGCGCGGTAAAGGCACCTTCGTCGCCGAAACCAAACTTGAAAAAAACTTTCGCCAGGTTCTTTCCTTCAGCGAAGAGATGGAGGCTCGCGGAACACGTCCGCATTCGAAAGTCACTTCTTTCGAGGTAGTTTCTGCTGGTGGGGCGGCAGCCGAGACTCTCCGCGTCTCCCCTGGCGAGAAGTTGATTCAGTTGCGTCGTGTTCGAATGGCGGATTCCTTACCCATGGGCGTGGAATGCACATGCCTGCCTCTCCGCCTGTGCCCGGATCTGCTCCAAAAATTTGATCCAGGCACTTCGTTGTATCGCACACTGGCCGAGGTCTACGAAATTCATATCGTGCAGGCGGACGAAGTCGTGGAGGCCGGCCTGGCAAGCTCCGAAGAGGCCCGCCTCTTGCGAATTTCTAAAGGGAGTCCCGTCTTTCAGTTTACGCGCACTGCCTACATCGAGAGCGGACAAGCGGTCGAGTACGTCAAGTCCACCTTCCGCGGGGATCGCTACAAGATTGCGAATCGTTTGCGGCGGCAGAGCAACGGCAATTCTTCAGGGGGTGTGCAGTGGACATAAGGTTAGTAGTATCCGAGACGCGAAAGAAATATTCGGACTCTTTAGCGTCAACAAGGGGTGTGGAATCAAGGAGGGTGTTCATGAAAAGCACTGCAAGGAAGTGTTTGGGGGCGTTTTTTTTCTTATTTTGTCTGACCTGGGCGTGTTTCGGTCAGAACATTTCGGCAATCTTAACGGGGGCTGTCACCGACACAAGCGGCGCGGCTGTGGCGGGGGCGACTGTGACCGTGCACAACAACAATACCAATACCGACGTGCGCACTGTGAACTCGGATCAAAACGGGCTTTATACCATACCTGACTTGCCGTTTGGCACTTACACCGTGACGATCAAGGCGCCGAGTTTCAAGGTTTACCTAGCCAATAACGTGGTTCTGCATGTGGGAGATCACCGAACGCTGGATGCGGCGCTAGAGGTTGGCCAGGTATCGGAAACGGTCACAGTGACGACGACGGAAGCACCGGTGGAAACCTCCTCCGCGGCGCAGAGCTCCACCATTACCGGGACCCAGATTCGCGAATTACAGCTGAATAACCGGAACTTTCTCCAACTCGTGGCGTTACAGCCCGGGGTCTCGTCCACCGAACCCGATCAGGTAGGATTCGGTCTTAGCAGCACACTTTCTGTATCGGTGAATGGAAATCGGACTGCCGCCAACAACTGGACCGTGGATGGAGCCGATGTCAATGACAGTGGGTCCAATCTCACGCTTCTCAACACTCCCAGTGTCGACGCTTTGGCCGAGTTCAAACTAGAGCGTAGTACGTACGACGCTCAATATGGCCGCAGTGGCGGCGGGCAGGTCAATGTCGTCACCAAATCCGGTACCAGTGAATTTCATGGTAACGCTTACGAATTTGTTCGCAATGACATTTTCAATGCTAACTCCTTCCTCAACAACAAGGCCGGTTTGAAAAAGCCCCCCTTTCGTTATAACGATTTCGGCTACACCTTTGGCGGCCCCATCTTTATTCCCGGTCACTACAATACGGACAAGAGCAAAACATTTTTCTTCTGGTCGCAAGAATGGCGCCGCACCAAAACTCCCACGGCGACCGTCGCAACAATCCCCAATCCTCAGTTGCTCACAGGCAACTTCAATGGCATTGCCACCCTCAACCCCGCGTCTGCGCCCGCAGGCTGCATCACTGGCAACCAGATCAGCCCTACTTGCTTCAGTGCCAACGCCAAGGCTTATATTGCCAATGTCTATTCGAAGTTCACTCCGGACCCTGGCTGCGCGGCAACGGCAGCCGGCTGCGCCTTGACAACGCCTCTCAGTCCCATTAACAACACCCGCGAAGAGCTCATTCGCTTGGACCAAAGAATCACCAACCGCGTGCAGGCCTTTGGCCGCTACATCCAAGACAACGTTCCCACCACCGAACCCGGCGGCCTGTTTGCCGGTTCTCCCCTTCCTGGGATTTCTTCGACTTCCACCAACGCTCCGGGCCGCAACGTTGTGGCCCATGTGACCGCGCAGCTCACATCTACCATTATCAATGAGGTCGCTTATAACTATTCCTGGGGGGCGATCAATAGCTCTATTACGGGCCTCATTAACAGCCCTGGCTTCGCCGGCGCGCTCACCAATAACTTTCCTTTCAGCGACCCCTACAAGCGCGTTCCGGGGGTCACGATCTCGAATCCGACTATCACTGGCGTCGCCATTCCTGTTTCGCCCTACTTCGAACGCAACATCGATAAAAACGTCTACGACAATGTTTCCTGGATCAAGGGTAGCCATTCCCTGCGATTCGGCTTCAGCGCCCAATGGATGCGCAAAACCGAAAACGCTGTGAATCCCACCAACGGAAGTTTTACTTTCAAAACTCTGGGCGGCAATCCGGGCTTCGCCAATTTCCTGCTCGGCGAGGCGAGCTCCTTCTCACAATCTGCGCGTGATATCGTGCCGGATCTCCACTTTGCCAACTTTGAGTGGTACGCCCAGGACGATTGGAAAGTTCGCTCCAATTTCACCCTGAATCTCGGCGTGCGCTACAGCTTTTTGCCTACGCCTCGTGACGTCAACAAGGTTTTGGACAACTTCGATCCAACTGTCTTCAATTCCGCAGCCGCGCCGGCCATCAACCCTGCTTCCGGTAACTTCGTCGCCGGCCAAGCGGCCATACCTGCGAATTACGCCAACGGAATCATCGTGGGTCAAAACGGTTGTGCTGCCGCTCAGGCTCTATTTCCGAGCTCGCCTTTCTCACCAACCTGTTCCCCCTTCGGCGACAGGGTGAACCCAAACTACAAAAAGAACTTCGCGCCTCGCATTGGCTTTGCCTGGGACCCCTTCAAGACGGGAAAGACGTCGGTTCGGGGTGGTTACGGAATCTTTTTCGATCGCACGCTCAACGGAATCTGGGAACAGAATTCGTTTGCGCTTCCCCCTATCGTGCAGAGCGTCAGCATCGTGAATACCGCAAGCAGCACGAGCCCCAACGCGAATCTCTTCGACAATCCCGGGGCGGTGACCGCTACCACACGGCTAGGCCCGCTTGGCCTGCATGCCACCGGCTCACCCGCCTTCCAGGTTCCCTATACGCAAAACTGGAACCTCTCGGTGCAGCGGGAAGTGATCCCCAACACCGTCGTGGAAGTAGCCTACGTCGGCTCCAAGGGCACACACTTGCTCGGAGAAATGGATTCGAATCAGGTCCCACTAGCAGTGCGGACTGCCCCTGCCAATGCCACTACTTGGGCCAACGCCATCCGGCCATTTCTGGGATACGGGCCCATCACGTCCATCACCAATGGATTCGACTCCAACTATCATTCGCTCCAAGTCTCCGCCAGTCGCCGCGTCTCTGCCGGCCTTACCCTGGGAATTGCTTATACATACTCCCGGACATTGACCGACAGTCCAACCGACCGCAGCACAGCCCCCTACGACACCTACAACCTGCGCTTGGATTACGGTCCCGCAAGTTTCAGCCGCGGCCAGATCTTTGTAGCCAACTACGTTTACGACTTGCCATTCTACCGCGGCCAGCAGGGCTTTACTGGCAGGGTTCTTGGCGGGTGGGAGCTTTCGGGCATAACCGTGTTCGAGTCCGGCGTTCCTCTGACCATCACGCAGTCTAACGACCCCTTCAATTCCAACGATTTCGGTGCAGGTCCCGGCCTCTTTCCTGACGGCATTGGGATCGACCCGAGCGTTGTCTCTCCACGCCCAGATGTGGTGTCGGGACAGAGCGTGACTGGTCCAAAGACCGCACAGCAGTGGTTCAACAAGGCCGCCTGGGCCGTTGCCAGCGGGCATTTCGGAAATTCCGGACGAGGCGTTGTGTACGGCCCCGGATTCAACAACTGGGACCTCGCGGCCATCAAGAACACCAAAATCTCGGAACGCTTCAGCACGCAGTTCCGGGCCGAATTCTTCAATGCCTTTAACCACACCTCTTTCCTGGGCGTGAGCACGAACGTGAACTCGAGCCTTTTTGGCCAAGTTACGTCTACCCACGATCCGCGCATTATCCAACTGGGAATGAAACTTAACTTTTAATACATTTGATCTTCCATAAAGGAACGGTGGAAAAGGGCGCCCCGTACGGGCGCCCTTTTCATCTCCGAGGTGTCACCCTCTTCTTCCTCATCTCATCTGCGCCAGACAGCGCCAAGTCAAGTGTGGATGCAGTGCTAGACCGCGCCGCCGCCCCAGGAGTAGAATTTTTTCGTGATAGCCCGTAAAGCAAACTATCCCACGGCACTTATCTTAATTTTGGCGTTTTCGGCGCCAACCCTCTGCACTCCGGGAACCGGGCCAGCTTTGCTCCAGGGTGCCCCGGCCACTCCCCAATTGCAATTACTCTTGGCCGAGGGTTCGGACGCACTCCAGCGCGGTGACGATACAGCCGCAGAGAAAGCCTTTCGCCGTGCTCTTACTCTCGAGCCGAAGTCCATTGAGATCCTCAATGATCTCGCCATCTCGCTTGTCAAGGAAGGCCACTTGACCGACGCCATCCCATATTACCGGCGCGCGCTGGTCCTCAAACCCGGCGATTTGACCACCTCTCGTAACCTGGCTCTCGCCTACTTTAAACTGCAGAATTTTCATCAAGCTCTTCCGTTGCTGCAAGCTCTCAACAGCCGCCAACCCGGAGATTTCCAGGTGCTCGACCTCGCGGGCCTGTCCCTTTTCGGGCTTGACCATTACGTGGAGGCTGCAAAATACCTCGAGAGCGCAAGCCGCCTCAGGCCCAGCGATCTTCCAACGCTCTATATGCTGGGACAGGCGTATCTACGTGCCGCCAACTACAAAGGTGTCACCGATGTATTCGGCCGGATTATGACCATCGACCCTAATTCGGCAGAGGCTCATGTCATGATGGGAACAGCCTATGACAAGACGTTTCAGCAATCGAAGGCCCTCGACGAATATCAGGCCGCTGAACGAGCCGACCCTAATTTCCCCGGAGTCCACTCGGGGCTTGGCCAGATTTATTTGAAACGAGGCCAGTTGGATAGCGCGGAACCGGAATTTCGCGAAGAGCTGAAACGCTTCCCTGCCGATGCGGTTTCCAATTGCCTGCTCGGTCAAATTGTCATCGGCAGAGACGGGGCAGAGGAAGCCCGATCCCTGTTTCTCACAGCTCTTGCGGCGAATTCTCGCTACAAAGAGGCGCTCTTTGGGCTCGGAAAGGCCGAAATCAAGCTCGGCAATCCTGACAAGGCGCTAGCCCCTCTCCGCAAGGCCATCCGGCTTGATCCAGTTTACTTTCAGGCCCATTACCAGCTCGGCTCAGCCCTCGCGCTCTTGGGGCGCCATGATGAGGCCAAGAAGGAGCGCGAGATTTGTGCCACTATCCAGGCCAAGCAGCGGGCGGAGTATGCAAAAAAACTCGCGCCGCAATGAATCGCACCGCGAGCAGCTTTACCTGCAATTCCGCATGTGGACTTTCAACGTGTTTCACCACGCAAATTTCGGGGCTCTGAGGACCAACATTGCGCACTCGACATTTGCCAAGGTGACCTCAGCAAATGATCCGCAAATCATGCAGCTGGGTTTGAGGCTCTATTCCTAGTGGTAAGAATTCTGTGTAAAAGAGCTGCAGCGCCGGTAGCTAAGTTGCACTACCGGCGTTTTTTTGACTGAGTCTCTCACCGTTACTCGGCCCGAAGCGCTTGGATCACGTCCACGCGGGCAGCGCGAGCTGCGGGAAGCGCGGAAGCAATCACGGCAGCAGCCAGCAAGATAAGAGCTGAGACGACCGCCACAACAGCGCCGGGCATTTGCATGTCTTGGAAATAGCCCCCTGCCAATCGGGCCAGCGCGTACCCACCTGCGGCTCCTACGACAATGCCTGCGACTGCCATTACAACTCCTTCTGCAATGACGCCCGCCAAGAGTTGCCGCGGCTGCGAGCCAATCGCGAGACGGATCCCAAACTCGCGCGTGCGCGCGCTGACCGAGAACGCCAGCACACCGGCGACACCGACTAAGGCAATGGCCAGTGCGACGGCTGCAAACACCCCGAACACAACTGTGTTGAGACGGTCTGGGGTTAGAACTTCAGCGCGGACGTCCTCAAGCGTAGCGGCGCGTTCCACGGGTTGCTCGGCGGACATGTCACGAATAATGCGGGTGATCGGCGTGACGAGAGAGTACGGGTTTGCGCTGGTATGGATGAAAAGGCGGCCGCCAAAGATTGGTCCCTCGTCAATGGCGCTATAGACGGTCATGATGGGTCCGGGAACAACGTGTTCATCGTCAATATCGGCAGTGACGCCAATAATGCGGTGCGGCGCGGTGTTAATCCCGGGGACGAATTTAATCACGGGATCCGTCCAATAGACATGCCGATTGATGGCATCCTGATTGGGAAACATGCGCTTCGCGAGAGTCTCGCTGACGATGACGACCGGATCGTTATCCTTCTTTCCGTCCAGCTCGTTGAAATCGCGTCCGGCGATGATGGGAACGCCAAGCGCGGCAAAGAATCCTGGAGAAATGGTCCGCATCTGGGCGCGAGGATCGTCCTCGCCGGGACCTTTAACGTGGCCGTCCGCGGAAAACTCTAACCCTGGGCCAAAGTTGCCGGCATCGCGCCAGGGAACTACGAGCCCGAAGGCCGTCTTGTTCACGCCGGGTAACGACTCAATGCGCCGCATCGATTCCTTGTAGAAATCAACGATTTGCTCAGGCGTTTTTCCGTAAGAAATAGCGGGAACATTGATAGCTAGGACGTGGCGCGTGTCCAGGCCGGTCTGCGCGGCTTGCATGGCAAGGAGCGTTTTCAGAAGCATGCTGGCGCCGGCGAGCAGCATGAAGGAGGCAGCGATTTGCACAATAGCGAAGACGCGCAGGCGCCGGCTGGTGCTGCCGGTAATGCGGACACCACCGCTGGTGAGACCGGGCGTTTGCGAGGTATTGGCATTAGGAAGGTGCGGCACGTACGCCAGGAGTACCGCGGAGATGATGGCGAGGAGCGCACCGACCCACAACATGCTCGAGTCTACCGTCAGATCAAGCGCGCGGACAGAGAAGCGCGATGCGTACCGGGCAAGGACCGCCAGAAGCGGCCGTGCGGTGACTACCCCCAGCGCCGCGCCAACAACGCAAAGAATGAGACTCTCCGCAAGTAGAGTCCGGCGAAGCGCGCCCGGGCTGGCGCCGAGTGCCGCGCGGATGGCGAGTTCCCCTTCGCGGCGAACGGATCGAGCCAGAATCAGATTGGCGACGTTCGAACACGCAATGATGAAAATAAGGCCAGAGGCTGCCAGCAAAACGAGAAGGACAGTGCGTGCACGTGAGGTGATTTGCTCACGGAGGAGCTTCGCGCTGATTTGGTTGTCACCTGTCTTCGAGTAGGCTTCGGGATGCTGGCTGACCATGGAGGAGTACACCGTGCGCAGCTCGGCGCGCGCCTGCTCAATCGTCACGCCGGGAGCGAGGCGTCCGAACAGCTCGGTCATGCGATGGACGCGGCCCTCGACCATGGTCGCGGACAAGTGGTGAGGACTTGTAACTATATTGGCGATGATTTCGGTATCGGCAGGATACGGCACAGAAGGTTCCAGCACGCCGATAATGGTGGCGGTCCGTTCTCCAAAGCTACCAAGGCGGAGTTTTTTGCCGAGGACTGTCGGATCACTCTTTAGCGTTGTGGACCAAAATCGATAGGTCAGCACCGCGACGCCGGCGGCATTGGGACCGTCGTCTTGCGGACCGATAAGACGGCCAAGGACGGGATGCAGCCCCATCACGTGGAAATAAGAGCCGCCGACAACGCCGGCGCGGACTTCGCGCGGCTCGCCGAGGCCGATCATGGTGAAGCCGATCACCGAGAAATCGCCAAATTCGCTGATGCTATGGACGCCGGACTCGATATCCCTAAGCTCCGGAACCGAGAAGTTGGCGTTTTCAACGCCGAGTCCAGGCGCGCTCTGCCGAATGTATATGAGGTGGTTTTCGTCAGTATTGACGAGAGGGCGGAGCAGCACGCCACGCACCAGGCTGAAAATGGCGGCGTTGGCGCCGATGCCCAGCGCCAGCGTGAGCACCACCGTGATCGCCAGGCCCTTCGCACGCACTAGCGAACGCAAGGCAATCTTCATATCATTCGCGAATAACTCCAACTTGAAATTCATCGCCCTGTCTCCTTGGTCAACCTAACTAAACGCATTCGCAAATCAATGTGTTTCAGAAAAACTTAGCTTCGCAGGGGGATAAGAGCACGCACGCGGGCATCGCGCAAGTAAAGCCCGCCCCACACGAATACTCCCAAAAGGACCGTCATCACATAGGACGGGTCGCCAATGCGAACGTTGCTGGCCGTGGCTCCGCCGAGATAGGCTGTCATCAAAATCGCGCCTAGAACCGCCGTGCGCGGAATCGCATACACCACACAAGAGAGAAGTTCGAGCACTCCAAGCATGACTATTTGGCTCTCGGGATATCCGTATCGCGCGAAACCCTGCACGACAGACGCAGCTTTGATTATTTTCATTACGGCGCTGAGGATCAATAAGAGCACGGGTATGGCACTGATGACCCGCCCCGTCCAAAGCATTCTCTTCGAGACAGGCACACTTGGAGAGGCCGATATAGCGAATTCGGAACCTTGAGAAGAAGCTGCCATGGGTTTTCTTCCTCGTCGCGCGATGGATGTGGCATTGATATTCGGACGCCAGATTATAGGCGTCTCTCGATTCAATTTGCTAGGCGTGCGCGGCCGCTTGCTCGCAGTTCACCATCCAGGGGATGCCGAACTGATCCACGAACATGGCAAAACGCTCGGCCCAGAAGGTTTTCTGAATTGGCATGGACACATTTCCACCCTCCGCAAGCGCATGAAATACGCGCTCCGCGTCCGCAGGAGCGTCCACCATTAGGGACACGGAAAAGCCTTGTGGTTTCGAAAAGCCCTCCGCCGGTGCGTCACAACCCATTAAGACCAGGTCGCCTGCAGCCAAGCGAGCGTGCACGATCTTCTTGCCGAAATCCGCAGGCACTTGTCCCGCGGCAGGCGTTCCCTCGTATGTAACCATCATGGTGATCTTGCCGCCGAGACTTTTCTCGTAGAATTTGAATGCTTCTTCGCAACGGCCGTCAAAAAATAGATACGGATTCAATTGCATGACCCGCTCCTTTCAGTGCTCTCCCGAAGAGAGCTCACTTCGTCCGAAACTATGCCAATCTTACTTGCATATTGCAAGTGAAAAATGCTAGCCTGTCCTTATGCCAAGAAAGAAGCCGCCGCCCAAGCGGCGCTCAGGCTGCCCGCTGAACGCTTCGGTCGAGATGCTCGGCGATCGCTGGTCTCTCTTGATTCTGCGGGACATGATGATTCGCGGCTACCGCAGCTTCAACGAATTCCTTCAATCGGACGAAAAAATTGCCAGCAATATTTTGGCGGACCGCCTGCGCCGCCTGGAATCCTACGGAATTATCGGCACCGAACGCGACGCTTCCGACGGCCGAAAAGTGATTTACTCGCTGACCGCCAAAGGAATCGACCTCGCGCCGGTGCTGACGGAAATGGTTCTGTGGGCGGCAAGGCATGAAGTCACCGAAAACCAAGCGCTGGTGCGGCAAATGCAAGCCGGCAAAGAGCGGTTCCTTGTCTCCGTGCGAGAGAAATGGGCAGAAAAACAGGACCCCGGGGCCGAATGACTTGGCTCGCCTTACTGGCCGGAGTTCGCGAATGACTGGGCACGTATGGCCGGCGATGGGAAGTGTGCATCCACGCCCAGCGGCAGGTTCAAATGAGGAATGCCAGCCGCTCTCTCAGGACGGCTGGCATTCTTCTCTTACTACTTTCGGCTGAGCCTGCGTCAATCCTGTAAGGAGTCAGGTTGAGCAGCTCTGCCTGTGCTCTGGCAAAAGCCAAAAACTGACCGGCGGCTTATCGAGCCGCGGCTGAACCCGGCCGACGTAGCGGACGGCGTGCCAGATCTTCCACGGCGTTAACACCGCGCCGTGCCATATCCACCACCGGGTGCTGGCTATCGGCTACGCGCTGGACTCCGGTTTCCCAAACCTTCTGCATCATGTACAGGCTGACGACCACAAAAGCGATGGCTGCAAATCCCAGCGCGAATATTGCAAAAGCCGCCAGGAGCTCGCGAACAAAATACAGTTGCAGCGCGAGCACTATCCCCAAGAACCACCACATCCATTTGCGATTGCTGTCTTTGATCTTCATCTTTCCTCTGTGTTCCATCCCCACTTGCTGGCCTCTTGCTTCTCGCTTGCTGGCCCGTTCTTTGGATGCGCGAAACCTGCCATTTGGTCCAGTCGCTTGCACCTGTCCCATTTGACACCAGACCTGTCCTAAACGCGATGGTACGGAAGGCACATTTTGAGGCCTAAACCAGCCTCCCGGTACTCCTATGCCCCGTTTTGAAACGAAGTAAGTCCTTTGTCATCAGCCCATTATACGCGTCTGACGTTTCGCTCCTGTTTTCGCCTATTTATCCCTGTACTGCCTGTTCGAAACCTGGCCCTACGGACAGGTGTTTTGAGGCTCCTTAAGGGGTGATGTGGGGGGCCGAATTGTATCAAGAATAGCGGTACACCGGGCTCATGGAGGTCTGCGAGCCCCAGTGCCGGGCGGAGAGGCTAGGCAATTAGGCGATGCGAGTGTCGCCTGATCCCGAGCGTGGAGCCGGTCGGAAGGTCGACTCAAAGACTAGGGGCGCGGCCACTCGCAGACAAGAACAGCTCGAAGCACAGCGTTTCTCCTTCTTATGAGTTCACGTATGCAATTCGACTGGGCCTTCTCTGGGGGGTAAGCTTTTCTCTTGCTTAGCTTCCCGACGAAACCTGAGGATTGGATTGGAGGTCTGGCAGAATCCTAATGAGATGGTTGGGCTTCAAGATATGCCAGCGTGGGGGGCGCAACTGCGAGACTGGGAGACACAACTTTCCGGCTTCCTATATACTGCCTCCCGTTCGAAGGGATGGACGAGTTGCAATTGCGCTGATGTGACCCGGCGGAGTAATAAGTCCAGTGCATCCGTTGCCAATTCCAGTACTGTGAGACTAGCCCGGCTCTCGCTGACTTTACGAAAAATCATTGAAGTTAGGAGACTCGATGCCTTCACGCGTCCGACTTTTCGCACTGTTGGTTTTCTCAGGCGCTATTTTTTGCAGTGCATGCGGCAAAGCACCGGCGGGGAAAGGGGCAACTGGACAAGCGGGGGTGAGCGGGCGACCGACGGTTGTCTTCATGACGGACTTCGGCACGGCAAACGACGCGGTGGCGATCTGCAAAGCCGTGATTGCGGGCATCGCGCCGGATGCGCGGCTCATGGATATTACGCATCAGGTGTCTCCCTACCAAATCGAAGAAGCAGCGCGATTTCTGGCGGGCGTGACTCCCTACTATCCCTCCGGCACGATTTTTCTAGCGGTCGTCGATCCAGGAGTGGGAACGTCGCGGAAAGCTGTGATAGTGAAAACGAAAACGGGCCAGTATTTCGTGGTGCCGGACAATGGATTGATCACGCCTGTAATTGAGCGTGACGGGTTGGCCTCCGCGCGGGAAATTACGAACACGGCGTGGATGCTTAAGCCACAAGTCTCTTCTACGTTTCATGGACGGGATATCTTTTCGCCAGCGGCGGCGCACCTTGCCGAGGGATGGGACTTCACAATGGCGGGGCCGGTGGTTCCGCAGCTTGTCCAACTGACCCTGCAAACGTCCGTGACGTCCGAGAATGGAATCGAGGGGAACATTATTGGATTGGACGACCCCTACGGATCGCTGATCACGGACATCCCGGGTGAGGAGTTTAAGAAACTGGGCTACGAAGTCGGAGATAAGATCATCGTACAACTGGATAAGAAGCCGTTTACGCTGCCGTACATGAGGACATTTATGGATGTGGGCGTCGGAGAGCCGCTTCTGTACATCGATTCCCGTGGGAGGATGGGGTTGGCGCTGAACCAGGGGAATTTTTCGCAACTGCACAAGATTGCGCCGCCGGGGACGCTCTTCATTCCGCGGAAGGGAGCGGCCATCAAGAAGTGATGTGGAGTACAGCAGCGGCTCAGTGGAAGAGAGACAGGCTAAAGCTTGTCCCACATTATTGATGCGGTTGTTGAGCACGCATTGATGAGGAGTTGATTTGCTTTTCCACGCTACTCGCCCAACAATAAGAAGACGCGGAGAATTGCGAGGCCCCCATGCCTGAGGCTGTGATAGTTTCCTCTATTCGAACACCTGTTGGGAAAGCGTTTAAGGGATCGTTGCGGGCGACGCGGCCAGATGATTTGGCGGCGCTGGCTATTAAAGAGGCGCTGGCGCGCGTCCCCGGACTGGACGCGAAAGAAATCGACGACGTCATTCTCGGCTGCGCGATGCCGGAAGGCGAACAAGGGATGAACGTAGCGCGGATCGCGGCTCTGCGCGCGGGGCTGCCGATCGAAACTTCGGCGATGACCGTGAACCGATTTTGCTCTTCGGGCTTGCAGGCGATCGCTATTGCGGCGGAGCGAATCCGCGGCGGTTCCGCGCGGGTAATCGTTGCTGGCGGAACGGAATCCATGACCATGGTGCCGATGGGCGGGAACAAAGTTTCTCCCAATCCGTGGCTCGTGGACCACAGCCCCGATACCTACATCAATATGGGACTGGGGACGGAACATATCGCGCGAAAGTTTGGAATTACGAGAGAACAGGCGGATCAGTTTTCCGTGGAGTCGCACAAGAAGGCGGTGGCGGCGATTGTGGCGGGCAAGTTCAAGGAAGAAACTGTGCCGGTGGAAGTGAAGATTACGGCGGTGGCGAACGGAAACGGGAATTCTTCAGGGCCTTCTTCAGGCAACTCCAAGGCAAAAACCGCGCCGAAGGCGACAACTCAGACGTTCACGTTTGATACGGACGAAGGACCGCGAGCGGACACTTCACTGGATGCGCTGGCGAAGCTCAAGCCTGCTTTTCACGTGAAAGGGACAGTCACGGCAGGCAACAGTTCGCAGATGAGCGATGGAGCCGCGGCGGCTGTGGTGATGAGCGAGGAACACGCGAAAGCTCTGGGATTGAAACCGCTGGCGCGTTTTGTGGCGTATGCCACGGCAGGAGTGCTGCCGGAAGAGTTTGGGATCGGGCCCGTGGCCGCGATTCCCAAAGCGCTGAAGATTGCGGGGCTCTCGTTAAATGACATTGCGGTGTTCGAATTGAATGAGGCGTTTGCTGCTCAATCGCTCGCGGTGATCCAACAGGCCGGACTCGATCCTTCGCGCGTCAATCCCAATGGGGGAGCGATTGCTTTGGGACATCCGCTCGGCTGCACCGGGGCGAAACTTACGGCGACAATCCTGCGCGAATTGCAGCGGCGCAACGCGCGCTATGGAATGGTGACCATGTGCATCGGCGGAGGCATGGGAGCGGCGGGGATTCTCGAGCGACTCTAGGACGCCAATTGACACAAAGTTTGTCCTGCCTGTAACGTGTCCGCCCTGGGAAGCGTTTAACTTGCCAGAACGCTTTGAGCAATCCTAGGATGCGTCGCGATGAATACTGCCGCGTTGCCAATTGTTGCTCTTCTGTTGTGTTCCGCAGCCGCCGCGCAGACGCGGACTCCGATTTCTTCTGACACAAAAAAAGACATTCAGATCGAAATTCAAAATCCCGTCAAGCCGGACGGGGCCGTTCCGCTAAGAAATGAGCCGCATCACGTTCTCGTGTTTCAAAATGACTACGTTCATGCGTTCAACGTCACGGTTCCACCGCTCGATGCAACGCTGCTGCATCAACACGATTTGCCGTACATCTATCTGACTTTGGGAACTACCGACATTGTGAACGCCGTGCAGGGGCAGCGTGAATTACACATGACGCTGGATGATGGCGCCACGCGGTATTCGCCGGGCGGCTTTGCTCATATCGCGCGAACGGATGCAGGCATTCTGTTTCACAACATCACGGTAGAGTTGGCGCACGCTCAAACATCACCACGCAATCTCGGAGATAAAGCGAACGATCGTCCGCTCGGATCCTGTCCGCAAAGCGGCGCGGGGCCAAAACAGGACGACCAGATTCCCTTTGAGCTGGTGATTCCTTGCTTTGAAACAAATGAACTGCGGATGGACCTCGTGAAAGTCGAGGGAGGAAAAGATTTTGTGGAAGGCTCGCCAGAGACGGCGGCGCTCCTGATTGCCATGAGCAATGCGAACCTGGATGTTTCGCTCGGCGGTGAACATGTCGCCTTTTTGCACGGAGGCGACGTGCTGTGGTTGCCCGCAGGGACGGCACGCAAGGTGGGCGATTTTCTGGGGACAAAATCAGAGTTCTTGCTTCTCTCGTTTAAGGACTCAGGCGCGCTAAGCGTGAAATAGGGACGCTTGCAATTCTATTCGTTGAGAAAGATTTCATTTAAGCGTTGGGCTCACTTACTGGCGTAAGCATCCACTTGCGAAGGTTGCAGGGAAAAAGTGGACAGCCAGGCCTGGATCTCGATGTTGCCGGGCAGACCTTCGATGGTCAGCAACAATAGCGCGTCGTTCAGTTCGCGCACGGTGAGGCAGAAGCCACGGGGCTCGCGCAAAACTCGACACGTCCCGTATAGAGTTCCCCCGCCGGCGTAGTCAAGGAGCACTGTTCACCTGGTCCGAGCTTGGACGCCGCTTCCCGAAGTGACGCGGGCCTCGAGCGGAAACCATCTGGCCAGCTCATTCGCATCCGTCGGCGCCTTCCATACCTCTTCGACGGGACCGTCGATCACGGCTTCTTTCTCGAGGCGGCGTTCGCTCTTCTTTTCTTCCGCTTGTTTCGGTTCGGTCATGGGAAGCTCCCTTGCGTGTTGGAAATCTGCTCTGAAGAAACCTGGTCCTTGGCCGGCGGAATGGGATAGCAACCGACCACGAGGCGGAACGGACGGCCCTCCGCGGCGGAGCCATCCGAGTTTGTGAATGGCGAGGTGTGGCGGGCGGCCACGTCGACGATGGCGCGTTGCAATTCCGCGGTGAAGGCAGCTTGTTGCTCAGGCGAAGTGAAGCGAAGTTCGGTGTTGATCGACAGAGTCGCCAGGCGCTTACCCGCCGCGGCTGCCAGATCGACGGAACGTGCGAGTTCGGATTGCAGTTTGGAAGCGAGGCCGAGCAGATATTTCGCGGAAAGAGTGTCCGCGACCTGGGCAGGGTCGGCGGCCATTTTGCCCAGCAGCTCCGGAGAAAGGACATAGCCGCGGGCCGTCGCGACATAGCACTGTTCGAAGAGATGGCGGCGGCGACGGCGACCAGCGCGCGTCAGAAGACGCGCGCGAGCGAGTTCACGGACGTGATAGTTCACCGTTTGCCTGGGGAGCTTCATGCGGCGAGCGACGCCCGTGGCGGAATCGGGCTCAAGCAGAGCAGCGAGAATCTTCAGACGAAGAGGATGGTGAAAGAGAACGGCGGCTTGGGCAGGCTCACGCAGGAGGTCGAGACTAGAGCCAGCAGCGGCGGTAGAGGCCTGCGAAGGGCAGGGGCTGGGAATTTTCCAATTGCCACTGCGGGTGATGTGCATGGCCGTAAAGTGGCCTCCGTGGAAAAGCTGGAAGAGTCTCCAATAGACCATTTGATTTGTCAAGACCTAGTAATTCGTCTATTGGAGATTGCAACTACGCGAGCCGTCTACAGCCAACACGGCCCAGCAAACAGGGGCGGTTAACGCTGTTTGCCTGCTGCCCTGCGCAGGAGTAAAATAGGCAGCACCGCCCGTTATCGGGCTCCAACCACGTTTATTTGTGACGACCCGCAGGGCGCGAGCCAAGATTCAGGATGGCATTACCAATCCAAGCCGCGCAATAAGGAGACCAGCATGGCCACCGCAACCATTACCAAGCCAGCCGCAAAAGGCGGCAGTTTCCTCCTGGAGACTCCCCTTCCCCAAGAAGTTTTCACGCCTGCCGATCTTACGGATGACCAGAAGCTGATCGGCCAGACGGCGGAGGAGTTTGTCGTTAAGGAAGTTTTGCCGCTGGTGAAGGAGCTCGAGAACAAAAAACCGGGACTCATGCCGGAGCTCTTGAAAAAGTCCGGCGAGCTGGGCTTGCTGAGCGGAGGAATTCCAGAGCAGTATGGCGGGGCGGGTCTCGACAAAATCGCCACGACCGTCCTGACCGAGAAGCTATCGATTTATGGCGGTTATGCTGTTACACACGGCGCACATGCGGGCATCGGAACGCTGCCCATCGTCTATTTCGGAAACGAAGAACAGAAGAAAAAGTATCTGCCGAAACTGGCCACCGGCGAATGGATCGGCGCATATTGTCTTTCTGAGCCGCAGGCGGGATCGGACTCGCAGAACTCGCTGACGCGCGCGGAATTAAATCCGCAAGGCACACACTACATCCTGAATGGCCAGAAGATGTGGATTACCAACGGCGGATTTGCGGACGTGTACATCGTTTTCGCAAAGGTCAACGGGGAAAAATTCACGGCATTCATCGTCGAGCGGACATTCCCAGGATTCAAGCCGGGGAACGAAGAGCACAAAATGGGAATTCATGGAAGTTCGACGACGCCGATCTTCCTTGAAAATTGCAAAGTGCCGAAGGAAAACGTGCTGCATGAAATCGGGCGCGGCCATATCGTGGCATTCAACATTTTGAATGCGGGGCGGTTTACGCTGGGCGCGTCCTGCGTCGGCGGTTCAAAGCATGTGCTGCAGAATTCCTCCAAGTATGCGAAGGAAAGAAAGGCGTTCGGCAAGCAGATTGGCGATTTCGGAATGATGAAGGAAAAACTGGCGGAAATGGCCATACAGATTTTCGGCGTGGAGTCGATGGTGTATCGATCCGCTGGAAACATTGAGGCCGCGATGGTAGCGGCGTCGGGCTCGGGAGACAAGACCCATAACACGATGAAAGTTCTCGAGGAATACGCGATCGAAAGTTCCATCGCGAAGGTTTATGGCAGCGAAATGCTGGACTTTATCGTTGACGAAGGCGTGCAAATATTCGGCGGCTATGGGTTTCACGAGGATTATCCGGTATGCCGGGCTTATCGCGATTCGCGCGTCAACCGGATTTTTGAGGGCACGAATGAAATCAACCGCATGTTGATCATTCAGATGTTGATGAAGCGCGCCATGGGAGGGCAGCTTGCGCTGATCCCCGCGGCGATGAAGCTGGCGGACGAAATCCTCGCTGGGCCTTCGTTCGAGGAGGCGCCGGAGGGCGTGCTTGCGGAGGAAGCCCGCGTGGTGGCCAATGCCAAGAAGATGTTTCTCCAAGCGGCGGGGGGCGCGGTCCAGAAATTCCGCGAGAATCTTGCTGAGGAACAGGAACTCATCGGGGCTCTTTCGAATATGGTGATGGAAGTGTACGCGATGGAGTCTTGCCTCCTGCGCGCGCAAAAAGCCGCGGCGGCGAAGGGCGAGGCCGCGACGCAGACGATGATCGACGCTGCGCGGGTATTTATCGCTGACGCCGCCGAGCGCGTGGAACACGAAGCCAAGCGGTCCCTTGCGGCGGTACACGAAGGGGATATGCTTACTACGCAGATGGCGGTGTTGAAGCGCTTCGGCAAGCGTGCACCGGTGGACACGATTGGCTTGCGACGGCGGATTGCCGCGGCGGTTCAAGCACAGGATCGCTATCCGTTTGAAAGCCGGTAGATTAAGGATTGAGCGCAACCTTCACGCGAACCTGAACCTAGGTCGCGATCTGAACTAGCTCGGGCTTTTTTCCTGATGACGGGCCTTTGGTGCGCCATCGCGATGGCCGCGGTCCTTTGCCCCGCAGGCGGTTGACGAGAGAACCCACGCGAACCGACCCGCCCACGAAGTGTCCAACATGAAGCGGACCGGCTACCTTGACGGTGCGAATCCAATGCAAGCCACTGCTCGCCATACAACCGCATTCAGAGCAATTGGGGGATCCGCCGAAGACGCAAGGCTCGACGCGCGTCTCCAAATCCGCGGAATAGTTTGCGGACATTTTCGCAAAAAGACATTCGCTTGGGTTCTGCGGAGGATGAAGGAGTGCGCGAGCGATGCCATCGGTCATTAAGAATTTGGGATACTTGCGAGCTAGAGGCGGCAAAGCGCGCGCCACTTCCTGGCGGTCCACTGAGTTCAGTTTTTCCGGACTCTCTTCACCGATCTGCGGCGTATATAAACTCACCCAGATGCGGTCAACCTCCGGACGGGCATTCCAGAATGAAACGTATTCTTCCAAGTAGCCAGGACGCTGGAGCATCGGACGTGTGATTACCCAGTGAACGTTTACTTTGCGGCCTTCGATATTTCTTAGAATGCGTTCGTAGGTTGCGGGCTTGCGGCGGATGTCGTGGTGTTCCGGAAGGCCGTCGACGGAGATGGCAACCCGAACGCGTAGCAACTCCATCCACTCGCCCGGAATCGAGATAACCCCGCTGGTGACGACTAGAGAAAAAATGTCCATAGCGCTAAGCGCGGGCAGGATGGCACTCAGCTCACGGTGGCGAACGAGCGGCTCGCCGCCCACCAAAGAGACATGCATCGGCCGATTTTTCTGTACTAGGTCCAACACACCCTTGACTAGGGCATCGCCGCGGAAATCATGAAGATCGGTCAGGAGTTTACCACCGCCAAGGTGGGCATCGCCGTAAGCGTAACACCCGGGACAGCTGAGCGGGCATTCGCGCGTGATCTCGATCGAGAGCATGGGCGCTTTGCCGGTTAGGATTTTTCCCCACGCGCTCAATATTTCTCGCGGGGTGATGCTTGGTTTTGGACTGGCGGTGAGCATGACTGTTGGATGCAGACGAGCGTGTTACAGGATACCTCAATCTTGAGGTCCGATTTCGCGGCAATTTTTTTGTACCTTTCGAAAGGATGCGCGGGGAGGAGTTCGCTCAACTCGTTTCTGTCCAGGAGCTACTAGCCAATCCCGCATGCCCGGCAGTTGATAAGTCCGCTCCCGTTGGCTGCAAAGACAAGTACCCATAATCGGAGCGCGCTGCGTCTAGTAATTCGGTTAAGCTTCTAACTTAGCGATCATCCGTTTCCAACGCTGAGATAACAGGCAGGAATGCCCCGAAGGCTCCTCATTCTTGCGGCTACGATTGTCGGCGCTCATCTTGTGGAGGCGCTTACGCTCGGGGTGTCTCCTTCCGGCACCTTGATCGCAAATCTGCTCGAGATTTCGGCCAGCGTTCTTGCCGCGGCGATGTGTTTTGGCGCGGCGCGGCGAGCGCGAGGGATGGCGCGGCCGTTCTGGGCGCTTGTGAGTTGTGGGATGGCGGCATGGGGTGTGGCGAACCTAGGGTGGATGTACTACGAGTTGGCGCTGCACACCAAACCGGCCGCGGATTCCGCAGTGCGGTTCTTCTTCAGCGTGCCGGGGATTTTTTTTGCAATGGTGGGATTCCTTGATCAGGAGAAAGATTCCGCTCGCTTTGAACCCGAGTTCCTGCTGGATTTCACGCAGATAGCGATCGTTTTCTTTTTCGTGTTTCTCGGACTTTATTATGTGCCATCGCCGGAGGTCCAGCAGCAGAGCGCGGCCCAACGTCAGCTTTGGATGGAGTTTGGTGAAGAGATCATCATCATTGCGCTGGCCTGCTTTCAGTTCGTCCGGGCACGCACACCTCACACTCGAAGTTTATACGTTGGCTTTGTCGTTTACTTATCCATTTTCACCGCAAGTTCGGCGCTGTCTGCATTTCTGCAGTCAGTTCGGAAGACTCCGACCGGGACGCTGTTCGACCTTTGCTGGACGCTTCCGTTTCTTTGGGGTGCCTTCTGGGCCGCCCGCTGGCAACAGCCACCAACCTCGCAAGCTGCGCGGCCACCGGGCCGAAAAACGATTAGCGGAGTAGTGCTGACCAACGCAGTCTTTGTGCTGGCACCGCTGATCGTGCTGGTGCAGGTGGCACAGTTTCCTTCCGGCTGGAGTATTCTCCGCTTTTCCCTGCTTGGCGTTTCGATTCTATGTTTCGCGGTCCGCATCGGAATCGGCGGATACCGGGAGGCAAAAACCGCGGAGACAGTACGGAGACAGGCACTGGCCATGGATGCCGCGGCGGACGGCATTTCAATTCTGGGCGAGGATGGAAAACACGTCTACGTCAATGCGGCGTTCGCGCGAATGATGGGACACGAAAGTCCGGAGTCCATGTTGGGTGTGGCGTGGCGGCAGATCTATGACCCGCAGGATGTCGAACTACTGCAGCAGCAGGTCCGCAAGGCGCTGGAGTCGGAAGGCAAGTGGTCGGGGCAAATAAACATCCGGCGCCGCGACGGAACAGCCATTCCGGTGGAAATGGCGATCACTTCTCTGGCCAACGGAGTGACCGCGTGCGTTGGCCACGATATCAGCGCCCGGAAAGAGGCGGAGAAGGCACGAGCAGACGCCGAAAACAAGTATCGCACGCTTGTGGAGCAGGTAGCGGCCATCAGCTATATCGCGGAACTCGGCCTGCGCGGGGAATGGCGCTACGTCAGCCCGCAGATTGAGGCAATAACGGGCTACACCCAGGATGAGTGGATTGCCGACTCTCGCAATTGGATGCGGCATATTCCGCTGGAGGATCATGCCGTTATTGAAGAAGCCGAGGAGGCAAGTGTTCGTGGTGAGCGTTTTCAAGCGGAATACCGAATTGTGCGCAAAGACGGCGGGGTCATTTGGGTAAGCGACACCGCCGTGGTGGTTTCGGGAGGCAACAGCCATCCGGTGATGGAAGGAATCATCGTAGACATAACGGAGCGCAAGCTGCTCGAAAATCAGTTGCAACAATCGCGAAGAATGGAAGCGGTCGGCAGGCTGGCGGGCGGGATTGCGCATGACTTTAATAATTTGTTGACGATCATCAAGGGCTATGCAGAGCTGGCGCTACAACGCTCGGGAATTCAGCCGGAGCAGCGCGCCGATGTCATGCAGATTGAGAACGCAGCTGAACGCGCGGCCCTGCTCATCCGCCAATTGCTGGCATTCAGCCGCAGACAAGTTCTTCAGCCGAAGATTATCGACTTGAACGCCATCGTTCTGGGGTTGGACAAGCTGCTGGGACGGCTAATGGGTGAGCACATCGAAATGGTGACGCGCTGCGGCGCGAATGTTGGAAACGTAAAAGCCGACCCGGCGCAAGTGGAACAGGTCATCATGAACCTGGTGGTGAACGCCCGCGATGCGATGCCGAAGGGCGGACGGCTGACCGTGGAAACAGTAAACGTGGAGTTGGACTCAACGTATGCCCGCGATCACGTTTCCGTCAAGCCCGGGTCGTATGTAATGCTGGCCGTCTCCGATACGGGCATGGGTATAAGCCGGGAAACGATGGCTCACATTTTCGAGCCATTTTTCACGACCAAGGAGAGCGGCAAGGGAACGGGGCTCGGCCTGTCGACCGTTTACGGCATTGTGAAGCAAAGCGGCGGGTACATTTGGGTGTACAGCGAACCCGACAAAGGAACTACGTTTAAAGTGTATTTGCCTCGGGTCGTCGCCGAAGTGGAATCGAAGCCGGGCGTGCTGGAAATTCCCGGTGCGGGCAGAGGAAGCGAAACCATTCTCCTGGTCGAGGACGAAGAGGCAGTTCGCGACCTCGCGAGCAGGATTCTCTCAGCGAAGGGCTATGCGGTCGTGGCTGCAAGAAGCACGAAAGAAGCGGAGCAGTTTTCCGAGAAGCACACCGGAGACATTCACCTGGTATTGACGGACATTGTCATGCCTGGAACGAGCGGGCGCGAACTTGCGAAGCGAATTGCGGCCCGCCATCCGCGCACGCGCATCCTGTTTATGTCCGGGTATACGGACAATGTTCTGGCGGAAGGTGGCGTGCTGGAGGCAGGCTTGTCTTTTCTGCAAAAGCCGTTTACGCCGGGGGCGCAGGTCCAAAAAGTGCGTGACGTCCTAGACAGTCCCGTCCAAGTAAAATAAGGCCGAATTTAGAAATTGAGGGAGTGGAGTTGCAAAGTGACTGGTGACTAGCGGAGGCCCGGCGGAGCACTGTGTTGGCGTTCCAGGCCAGCGCGTCACTCTGGCTGGTTCGCGAAACGTGAATCCAACAAGCGGATCGTCTTCCCGGTCGCGGCGGATTGCCGCGCAGCATCCAAAATCTGGGTAACAATCATGTTGGTTTCGAGCGAAGACAATCCCTGCGGGTGCATGCCGTCCAGAACCACGGCTCTCAGATAATCCACCGAATCGCTCTCGCGGAGATCCAACGGCTTGGCGCTTTCCAGTTTTTCTTGTTGCTTGGCCAGCCGCACGCGAACTGCGTCGCGTTCCACGGTGATGGCGTAGCCGGTCTGGCCGTAGACTTCCATATCCTTTCGAGAGAACGGCCAGTTCCAGGAGGCTTGCAAAATGGCCTGAGCCTTGGGATAGGTGAGGACAATGGTAGCCTCATCGTCCACGCGAGAATAGATGTCGGGCTTGATTCGCTGGGTGATCGCGGTGACCGTGTCCGGCGCGCGGTTGTCCATAAGCCAGGTCGTCAGGTCCGCGCCGTAACATCCAAAATCAAAGAGCGCCCCTCCGCCGTTTAGTTTCGGATCTGTAAGCCAAGCCAGGAACCACGGTTCCACGCCAATCTCTTTCGGACCGGAATGGCCGTCGTGCACGACGACCTTTCGTACATCGCCGATGGCGTTATCGTGAACGAGGTCGTACGCGGCGCGATTGCTGCGGTACCAAGTCGTTTCGTAATTCACCAAGACTTGGATTTTGCCTCGGAGAGCGGCGGCTTGCATGGCGCGGGCGTCCTCGATGCTGACGGCCAGGGGTTTCTCCATCATCACGGGAACGCCATGACGGGCGCAGGCCTCCACGACGCTGCGATGATCAAACGTATTTGTGTAGATGAGCACCGCTTGCGGTTTGGTTTTCTCGATCATTTCATCAACGCGGGAATAAAAGATATTGTGGGGGAGGTTGAATTTCGACTCGTAGAACGCGGAGAGTTGGCCGTCCGACTCGGCTACTCCCACGATTTGCAGATCCTCCCGATGAAGATTCTGCTGGAGGAACCCTCGGACGTGTCCGTGGACCAACCCGGCGATGCCGACGCGAAGCGGGACGTTGGATTGGGGTGTTTGCGCCGAGGCGAGAGTTGAGGTGAAGGACGTTAGGCTAATCGTCAGAAAGAGAGTCGAGAAGATGGAGTGTCGCATGAGTTGTCCTGTGAATGCGGTAGCCATCCTAACATCAGAAAGGGTGGTTTCGTACGGAGCGGCAAGCGGCCCAAGCAACGCGAAGTGTTTACCTTATCTCCTTACCACTCTCCCTCCCCCCAGTTTTTTGTAAATGTTGCATCTAAAGAACTTAGCCAGTTTCGAAGTTCTTTAGAATCAGCACTTGTGGGCGCCCTGCAAATACTGATTGTAAAGAACTTAAGATAGATTAAAGTTCCAAACCATTCCGCTTCATCGTTTGGCAATCCCGGCTCCGTGGTTGGAATTATGGGCACTGCATCCAGATATTCTGAGGCCGAAGTCCGCACGGAGCACGAAGAGGGGGATCATCGGCGAGGAGAGCGCTAAGAACTCGTTCGGGCCAAAAAAATAGAGCGGCAGGGTAGCGGCCGCTCTACTAAATCCTAGATTTCCCCAAAAAATATGGTAACAGATATTCTTAATCTGTCAAGAACTAAAGGAGTTCTATTCGTAGGGTTTTTCGGAGTCAGGATCGTTTGCACTCTTGGGTCGGTTAATGGTGGAGAGAGTCTGGACGTTGAAGCGTTTGTAGTCAGAGTAGCGTGTCACAGCGTTGACCTTGAACCCTTTTAGAAGCAAAACGCGGACGCCGACGTGCGCTTCTTCGTAGGTGGGGAGCCAAACTTCGTTATTGAGATAGGCTTGCTCAAAAATAAAGCTGGTTCCTTTTTGGAGATTGGCAAGCAAGCCGCCGGCAAATCTGAAGTCGCCCACGAAATAGGCTTCGAGACGCGCGACATCGTGGGCCTTTTCGTCAATCCAGATCACGCCAGCGAGCTTCTGGACGATTTTCTCAACCAGGTTGCGCGCTTTGTATTCCGGATTGGGCTCGAAATCGAAAACCAGGACATCCTGGCCACGAAAACGCTCGCGGCGGGGATTCACGAACTGGCATGCACGCAAGAAGGTTTCGATGCCGGGGTCGTCGTCTTTATCCTTCTTCCCTTCCTCCTTGGATTTTTCGTCTTTGGCTTCCTTCTTGGCTTCGCGCTTCTGGATATTTTCGATTTCTTTTTGAGTTTTCTCGTTTTCCTTCTTTTGCTCCTCGGCGCTCAACGGTTTGCCGTCTTTTTTGACCAGCGTGGAGACTTCTTCACCGTTCAGATAAAAAAACGTGTATTCCTTCAGGTCGGCCTTTTTGACCTTGCCGTCTTTTTCGAATTCCGTTTCTTCCTCGTCGCGCGTGCCGGCGTAATTCTCCTTCAGCTTGTCGATAGTTTTCTGATTTTCGTCGATTTCCTTGAAGAGCGCTTTTAGGTCCGGTAACTTGACCTGCGATTTTATGGGGAAGTCAAAAACGCGCTCGCCGACCGTCTTGTTGATTTCAGCGCGGGTGATATCGATGGCGTAGACGTCGCTTCCGCGATGCAACTCGATCTTGAAGGGCAGTTTCACGCCATCGACCAGGCGGTAATCGTCGTAGAAAATCTCTTCGTTCACGCCGCCGAGCGCGCCTGTCTCCTTGACGATGAGGTGGGTTTGCGGGTCAAAAAATGTTTCGCGCTTCATGCCAGTTGGCGCGGTAAGTTCGACTTGCAAAGCATCCTTTCCGCGCACCTGCGCGTGCCCTACAAACGCCAGCGCCAGTTTGTTCTTCTTGAGATTCAGAAAACGTGAGTTGTAATAGCTCGAAGCGGCTTCGAGTTGAAGTCCTTCCTGTCCCAGCAGCGTGCCGAGTTCGCCCGCTGCGGTCTGGTGCCAGGCGGACTTGCCGTTGTAGGCCTCAATCACGTTTTTGTCCCCAAGTACAAATTCCGAGTAGTAGCGGTTTGGCAATTTCGTATTCCAGGTGTAAGTGCCGGACTTTCCGCCGGCGGGGTTAGTGAATGTCCCTTCCAGCGTCATAGTTTGAATTTTGGAGAGGAGTTTGCTTCCACCGGCGGCCTTCACATATTGATCGGCGATCTTGGCAGGCTCCTGCGCCTGCAAGGGGCTGAAAGCCACAGCACTGCTTAGGGCCAGAAATAGGAAATAGGTGGCACGGCGCATGAGGCTTACCCTTCTAACGCGAGTGAGGGTCAAACGTCTCGCGACAAGGAGACCCTACTTCCATAGACGCCGCAAGTCAGCAGAGATTAACGCCGATTTGGAGTTTTGGGGGTTGTCATGTCCGGGATGGAGAAGTATGTAACTGGCTGCTATTCGTATCGCAGGGCAACCAGGGGATCGACAAGGGTTGCGCGACGTGCCGGGAAGAAGGAGGCGGCCACCGCGACAAGCGACAGCAGAAGCGAGACGCCGACAAAAGTCAGGGGGTCGTACGCGCTGATGCCGAAGAGAAAGCTACGGAGAAGGCGAGTGAGAGCGAGGGCCGCGAGAAGACCGACACCCACGCCAACCAGGGCGAGGCGCAAGCCCTCGCCAACGATGATGCGAAATACGTCCTGAGGCTGCGCGCCCATGGTAACGCGAACACCGATTTCACTGGTGCGCTGGGTGACTGTGTACGACATGACGCCGTAAACGCCAACAGCAGCGAGCACCAGCGCGAGGGCGGCAAAAATGCCGATGAGCCAGGCGCGAAAACGCGGCTGGGCCACCGTCGTAGCCATGTTTTCTTCCATAGTGCGGACCCGGACGAGCGGCTGATTCGGATCGATTTCCGCGAGCGCGCTGCGCAGCGCCGAGGTCTGGAGGGCGGGGTCACCTGCCGTACGCATCACGACGGAAAGCTGGAAAACCGGAAGGACCAAATCCGCCTGGCGATAGGGCAAATACATTTCCGCCTGCGGGTCGATGCCCAGACCGGGACGAACGTCGCCGACGACGCCGACGATTTCCATGGTCGGTACCTGTTGGTCGGGAAGCGCACCGAGTTGCATACGTTTGCCAAGCGGATTCTCGTTGGGGAAAAAGGTGTGGACCATGGTGGCGTTGATAACCACAACCGGGGGCGACTTTTCATTGTCCGCGTGGGTAAAAAGCCTGCCTTGCAGGAGGGGCACACCCAGTGTTTCAAGGTAATTTGGCGTTATTGTGCGATAACCAGCGGCGACAAACTCGTGGGGCGATTTCGGAGGACGGCCGGTGATATTGAAATGAATGATGGAGCCGCCACCGCTGACGGGAAGAAACGAAGCCGCAGCGGCTGATCGAACGCCGGGGAGCATGCGGGCACGCTCGACCAAGCGGTCGAAGAATTGGTAGCGATCTTGTGGTTTGGCGTATGCGGTTAGCGAAAGAGGAATATCGGCCACAAGAAGATGATCGGGCTGAAAGCCTGGCGGAACTTCCTGAAGGCGGGAAAAGCTGCGCAAGAGCAGCCCTGAACCGACCAGAAGAAGCATGGCAAGCGCGATTTCCATGGCAACCAGCGCGCCGCGAAGACGATGCTGGCCGGGTCCGGCGGTCGAGCCGCGCGAACCTTCGTTGAGTGCTTCGCGCAAGTCGAGTTTCGCGGTACGCATGGCCGGGACAATTCCAAAGAGCAAACCGGTGAGTAGAGAAACTCCGGCGGTGAAAGCGAGGACCCAAGGATCGAGGCCGATGAACGCGCCCTGGGGGACGCTGCCGGCCGCAAGCTTGAGAAGCGGTTCGAGCGCGGACCAGGCTATAAGCACTCCAAGCAGGCCGCCGGCGAGGGAGAGAAGGACGCTCTCGGTCAAGAGTTGGCGGATGACGCGGGCACGGCCCGCGCCCAGCGCCGTGCGGATGGCTACTTCCCTGCCGCGAGAGGCAGAGCGCGCGAGGAGGAGGTTGGCGACATTGACGCAGGCGATGAGCAGGACGAAACTCACCGCGCCAAGAAGAAGCAAAAGGGCCGGGCGGGAGTTTTGCACGATTTGGTCTTGCAAGCCGACAACGTCGGCGCTTGTCCCGGTGTTGTAATCGGGATACTGCTGTTCGAGGCGCTTGGTGATGCCGATCATTTCGACCCGTGCTTGTTCGCGGGAGACTCCGGGCTTCAACCGCGCAAGAGGGAAGATGCCGGGATGCCAATTGCGATCATCGGGAAGAGTTTTCGCCCAGGGCATGAATGGCAAGAAGATGTCGGCGGGTTGGAGAATCTGGAAGCCGCTGGGCAGAACGCCGACGACGGTGTAAGGCTGCGAGTCAAGGTTAATTGCCTTGCCGATGATTTCTTGAGAGCCACCGAAGCGGCGCTGCCAGAGGCCGTAGCTGAGCAAGGCCACAGGAGTGCCGCCGGCGCGATCTTCTTGCGGTAGGAAAGTGCGGCCACGAACGGCTTGGACGCCCAACATTGAAAAAAGGCCGGCCGTGACCATGCGAACATTGAGGCGTTCGGGCTCTCCTGCACCGGTCAGCGTGATAGCTCCACCGCGTGTCGCTTCCACGGATTCGAAGGAATGGCTCTGGTCGCGCCAATCCAGATAATTCTCATAGGAGGTGCTGATGACGGGGAAAGAGCTCTTTTCCGCGATGAGCACAAGACGTGAGGGGTCGCGAAAAGGGAGGGGGCGGAGGAGCACACCGTTTACGACACTGAAGATGGCGGTATTCGCTCCGATGCCAAGCGCTAAGGTGAGGATGGCAATTGCCGTGAATCCGGGGCTCTTCGCCAGCAGCCGAAAGGCATAGCGAATATCCTGAAGCAGTGCGAACATGAATTTCCCCCGAGGCACCGAAACTCTACCTGCTCTGACGGATGCCGGGCACGATCGTTTCGGTGTGGCTGCACCTCCGAATCGATTGCCGAACTAATCGGCAGCTTTTGGACGGTGCAAATACTTTTCGTAAAGCCTGAGGTGCTTGTTGTCCAGCGAAGTGCGTTGTCCCTTGATGAAAAGGAACTTTACCTCGGTCGTTAGTTCTAGGGGGTCGCCGGTCGTGACGATAACGTCAGCGACTTTGCCTGTCTCAAGCGTCCCGAGCTGATCAGCGAGGCCAAAGATATCCGCCGGATAGACGGTGACGGCCTTCAAGGCTTGGTCATAGGGCAGGCCGTACGCAACGGCATTCGCGGCCTGCTGGCCGAGGCGACGCGCGAAAGAATTGTCAAAGCTGCCGAATGCAAACCTCACGCCGGCGGAGGCAAGTTCGGCGGGCTGCGAGAGTAGCCGGTCGTAGGGATCATCCTCTTCGGAGGGCAGGCTCAGAGTAGGCCGCAGGATCACGGGAATTCCCTTGGAGCGCAGGAGGTCCTTCACTTTGTACGCTTCCTCGCCACCCGCGAGA
This sequence comes from Candidatus Acidiferrum sp., assembly GCA_035576885.1. Classification (GTDB taxonomy): domain Bacteria; phylum Acidobacteriota; class Terriglobia; order Acidiferrales; family UBA7541; genus Acidiferrum. The sequence goes on from DATLVZ010000062.1 coordinate 34,881, forward strand.
ATCATCTTCAACTTTTGCTTGTCGCAAAATTCGACAGCGTTGCGGATGTCGCGCGCGCGATCCGCGAATACAAGCGCCGGCAACTGTCCGCGGACGACCGGAGCGAGCGCCTCAAGCTTGAGATCGCGCTGAAAGTCCGACGGACCGCCGTGGCCCATGGCCTGCGCGTAGTGGCGTGCGCTCTCGAGATAGTCCGCCAATTCGTTGACTTTTTTCTCGTACTCCTGTTTGGCTTCGCCAAATGGTTTCTCTTTTCGCGAGAAGGTGGCGAAATCGAATGTGCGCGTCTGAATCGTGGGCCAGGCGATGACCATGGCGACGCTCTTCTTGATGAGCATGTCGTTGATGGTCCATCCGGCAAGATGAATCGCGGAGGCCTGGCCGCCGAGGACGCCTCGAGAGCCGCCGCCGTCGAATCCGCCGCTGTCCGGCACAGCGAGGACTTCCGTGATGCCCGAAGCACGAGTGACGGGAATGTGTTCGCTGGAGGGCGATACGGCAGTGGCGGCGACGACATCCGGGTTGTACGCGCCTGTTTCGGTGGAATCGACGGTGGCGTTGACGGCGGAGATTTCGCTGAGGCCCATCTGCGTGATGGGATCAAACAAGCCGGGATAGACTTGCAAGCCCTTGGCGTCGATGACCTCGGCGCCGGCAGGAACTTCCACGTTTGCGCCGACGGCGGCAATTTTCCCGTCGCGGATAACGAGCGTGCCGTCTTCGATGGGCGAACCCGCCAGCGTGAAAATTTTTGCATGCGTTATGGCGTAGGTGGAGGGAGGCTGCGACTGGGCGTACGAAACGAGCGAAACGCAGAACGCGGCCGCGAAGACAGCGGCGAACCGCAAAGCGAACTTGGCGCCGTTCACAGAGCACCTCCGGAAACAGCTGTTGCTTGCGGCGGTTTTGGCTTGTCCTGGGGCTTCTCTTCACCAGGCTTTTTTTCGCCGGGTTTTTTCTCGCCGGATTTTTTCTCTTCCGACTTCTTTTCCTTTGCCATCAGCTCTTTCTTTTCCTTTTCGCGGGCGTCGCGTTCGGCGATATCGCGCTGGCGATCGAAGTAAACGCGGCCATCAATCAGGGTTTTCTGGACGACGGCATAGGCGCTGAGCGGGTCGTGATTGTAAATGACCAGATCGGCGTCCTTGCCGACATCGATGGATCCGACGCGCTTGTCGATACCGAGTTGAATCGCGGGGTTCAAGGTTACGAGCTTGAGCGCTTCGTCGTGCGAGAGGCCGCCATACTTCATGGTTTTGGCGGCTTCCTGATTGAGGTGCGTGGCTTCTTCCGCGTCATCGGAATTGATGGAGACGAGCACGCCACGGCGTGTCATCAGAGCCGCGTTGTAAGGAATGGCGTCGTAGGCTTCTACTTTGTAAGCCCACCAATCGGAAAAGGTGGAGGCCCCGGTGCCAGCTGCGGCGATCTCATCGGCAACCTTGTAGCCTTCGAGCACATGCTGGAAGGTGCGAACCTTGAAGCCGAACTCCTTTGCAACGCGAAGCAACATCAAAATTTCGTCTTCACGATAGCAGTGGGCATGGACGTAGCGCTTGCCTTCGAGCACTTCAACGAGCGGATCAAGGCGAAGATCGCGGCGCGGCGGAATCGCATTTTTGTTGCCGGCTGCCACCTTCTTGTCGTAGTCATCCCAGGTCTTTTTGTAATCGCGAGCTTCCGCAAACGCCGTTCGAATCGTTTCTTCGACCCCCATGCGAGTAGCGGGGTAACGCGGGGTTGCGCCGGGGATGCTGAAGTTCGAACGCTTGGGGTTTTCGCCCAGAGCGAATTTGATGCCCGGAACCGCGCCCTCAAAAGGGAGTTTCGAGGCAGGCTGGCCCCAGCGAAGCTTGATGACCTCGGTTTGGCCGCCGATAGAGTTAGCGGAGCCGTGTAAAACGTTTGCTACGGTAACACCGCCAGCGAGGTCGCGAAAGATATCGATGTCGTCGGGATTGAGGACGTCCGCGATATTCGCCATGGAAGAGACGGAAACGCTGCCTTCATTCACGCTGCCGTCGACAGCGATGTGCGAGTGGCAGTCAATGATGCCGGGGATGACGAACTGGCCCGCGGCGTCGAAAACCTGGGCATCCTTCGGGGCCTTGATTGAGCTTCCCACTTCAGCGATTTTTCCGCCCTTAATAAGGATGGAGCCGTGCTCGATGGTGCCGTGCGAAACGGTGAGAATGGTGGCGTTCTGAATCAGAATCACCGGCGGAGCATCGGGGGGATTGGCGGCGCGGGCGAAGAGTGGAAGAACGAACGAGCACAATAGGCAAACGATCGTGGTGCGGAATCGCTTGTCGAGTAGTATAGATGGAATCCTCACATTGCACCCCCGGCGAGCGATGAATCCTTGCTTGTTCGAGCGTAATGCGCAGAATCCGCAATTGCGGCGGCGCGGGCCGTGGGCTTGACGCCCGTGAATTCGAGTGTGTAGCCCATGGCGTCGATGGAGCCCTTGAGCGAGGTGCCGTCAAAGGTGCCGTTAAAAACGACGTCCGTTGGATTTCCCTCGATGGGGATATTAATGGTGAAGCTGAATTTGTCGGCGCTTAGGTAGCCGCTGATGATGTTGCCGGTGCCTCGATGGCTTGTAAGCGATCCGGAGAGCGAGCCATCGCTAGCCATTTCCACGTCTGCGGTGGATTCCTCAGGCCCATCGGGCGTCGTGTAGGAGAGTTTCCACTTCCCAGTCATATTCCCTTTGGGAGGTTCCTTCGGCTTTTCCGGCTCTCGTACATCGAATCGCTTTCCGTCCACAAAGACCATTTTAATTTTTGTCTTTTCGCTGAAGAGATCGCCGTCGGTCACAACTAAATTGGCGATCTTGCCGGTATCGATGGAGCCGAGGCGGTTAGAGACTCCGTAAATTTCCGCGGGCGCGATCGTAAGCGCGCGCAAAGCGGCATCGGGAGCGAGTCCCGCATCAATGGATTTCTTTGCGGCTTTGAGAATGTCCTTGGGGGCCGTAATTCCTCCGGAGTAAAACGCGAACTTGACGCCGGCTTTGGCGAGCGCCGCAGGGGAAGAAGGAGCTTTGTCGCGGAAACGCAGGGTGCGGAGCGAGGGCTTCTCATCCGGGTCGGCGTCCTTTTCGGTTTCCGGCCATTTCAGATCGACGAGAACCGGAATTTTTTTTGCCCCGATTTCGCCGGCGACTTCATAGGCCATTTGCCCGCCGTAGATGACTCCGTCGACGCGCCAGACGTCCACGAGTTGAAGCGCGCGTAGAAGCTGAACCGAATTGTTCGCGGGAATCAGCACGAGAGCGTGATCTTCCAGGGCCTCGGCAAGCACGGATTCCGTGTGGTCGTAGCGTGGCCGTGCGACTCCGCGTGGATTCTTGTCGTAAGCGGCCTGCGCCCGGGTGCTCCAATCCGTGTCAATCCACACCTGATGGACATAGGCGAGAGCACCCATCAGAGAACCGGGGAAATTTCCGAATCCGCCGCTGGGGACCAAGGAAACAGGAATGGCCACCGGCGTTTTTACGACCATCGCGCTGGCGCGGTCGCCTGCGAGATCGAGTACTGAGGCCTGTCCGGGAAACATTCCGCCCGTGGGCGCGGAAACGACCGTCGTGAAGCCCGCGTTGCGCCATGAATCGATACGCTTGTCGCTCAGGTTCACCTCATCGGCGGCGCTCCGCCAGGGGGTTGTGCCGGGGCGGTCTTCGGGGCCGCGGGAAATTTGCAGGGTTGGAGGCCGGCGAGGTCCGCCTTCACCGGCGGCGCCGGGTGCGGGGACCGCAGCGGGAATACCCACATCGGTGAAGGCATCGAATAGCCCGGGATAGACGGTAAGGCCTTTGCCCTCGATGACCCAAGCATCGGGAGGGATAGCGACATCCTTGCCGATAGCCGTGATCACGCCGTGCGCCATCACCACGGTGGAGTTTTCCAACGGCGGCCCTGATACCGGGACGATTCTTGCACCGCGAATCGCAAAGTATTCCGGCTCGCCGCCCTGGGCAACCAAATGCGGCGCAACAACAAGAAGAGTGAGGAGAGTTACAGCAAACGCGAGTGCAAACGGGCACGGGCGCGCGAAGACAGAACGCACGCAAGCTCCTTTTCGGGAATGTTTCAGAACCACAATCCCCATACCGTCTTTTCTGTAGACGCATGAGGCTAATCAGAAGTTGCGGCAGAGTCAAGGAGAGCAAGGAATCAGGAGCGGTGAGAAAAGAGGTTCTCGGCTGCCAGAGGGTCCGAAATAATTCCTAAAAAAGAGGAAACAAAATGGGGGGCCGGTTCGTTTCTTCTATTGCCTTCCCATAGGACCTATGGCATCTTCGGTATGGGTATCCCATAGGAACGGGAAGGAGAGCGATGGGCGATAAGACGGGCGAGAAGAAGGACGTGTGGCAAGGAACATTGGCGCTGATGGTGCTGAAGACGGTGCAATCGATGGGCCCGCTGCATGGCTACGGCATCGCGCGGCGCATTGAGCAGACCAGCGGCGATCTTCTCCTCGTGAATTATGGAACATTGTACCCCGCGCTGCTGAAGCTCGAGCAGGAAGGCTACATCAGCTCGGGGTGGGGCTTCTCGGACAACAATCGCAAAGCGAAGTATTACAAGCTGACGCGGGCGGGCCGGAAGCAATTGAATAAGGAAGAGCGGGAGTGGGAGCAGACCACGGCGATTCTGGCGCGATTCCTTTCGCCGGGGGAGGAGCGGTCTTAGCTAGGATTTGAGGAGGATGTTCATGAGGCGGTTGCGGGGGTGGTTCTCTCGGTTGGGAGCGATGTTCGGCCGACGAAGACGCGAGGGCGAGCTTGACGCCGAAATGGAAAGCCATCTCCAGCTGCACATCGAAGACAATTTGCGTATGGGAATGTCGCCGGCACAGGCACGGCGGGAGGCCATCATGAAACTCGGCGGCATCGAACAAACGAAAGAAAATTACCGCGAGCGCCGCGGCCTGCCTGTCCTCGAAACGCTTGTGCAAGACATCCGCTTCGGCGGCCGCATGCTCCGCAAAAATCCCGGCTTTACTTGCATCGCCGTTCTCACTCTCGCGCTCGGCATCGGCGCCAACACCGCAATCTTCTCGGTCGTAAACACCGTCCTCTTGCAACAACTGCCCATGCCCGAACCCAACCGCGTTATGGTGATTCACCGCTACGAGGGCTCTTCACTTCCTTATCCGGAATTCCTGGATCTGCAGGCACAGAACCAGTCGTTCGAACTGCTGGCCCTGCATCGTCGCGGCAGCGTGAACCTTACGGGCGCGGGCGAACCCGAACGCGTCGTCGTTCGAATGGTCTCACCAGATTTCTTTCCCATTGTCGGATTGCAGCCGCTCCTGGGCCGCACCTTCAGAAAAGAAGATGACCACTTGGGCGCTGCCCCGGTCGTTCTTCTTAGCGAAGGCTTGTGGCGCCGAAAGTTTGGTGCCGACGCAAAGCTTGTTGGCACCAGCATAATCGTTGATGGACAGGCATGTGCGGTCATTGGCATCGTCCCGGGACTGCCGAAGCTCTTCGCTCAAACTGACGTCTTTTACCCGATTGACCAGTGGAGCGAACCATCATTCCGCGAGAGGGGCGGCGGCCTCGGAAGCGTCGGCCTGGCGCGGCTGAAATCCGGTGTCACCCTGCCACAAGCGCGCGCTGATTTGAGGCGCATCGCGGGCAATCTCGCCTTAGCTTACCCAAAGCAAGACGCTGAGCTGAAGTTTTCGGCACTCCCCTTCCGCGACGCCAATCTTGGGAATCTGCAGCGCGTCCTACTCTTACTCTTCGGCGCCGTCGGATTCGTCCTCCTCATCGCCTGCGCGAACGTTGCCAATTTGCTCCTTGCGCGCTCCACCAGCAGGCAACGCGAACTCGCAGCACGCATTGCCCTTGGCGCAACGCGCACCCGCATCGTGAGCCAACTACTTACGGAAACTCTGATGCTGAGCATCCTGGGCGGAGGTCTCGGCCTCGGTCTGGCCGTTTGGGGAACCCGCGCGATGGTTGTCGCTGCTCCCGCCGGTATGCTCCCCGGGGAAGGTGCGGCCATCGATCTCCGGGTTCTCTTGTTCACACTTCTTCTTTCCGTGCTAACTGGCGCGATCTTTGGCCTCATTCCTGCTTTGAAGGCCTCGCGCTTCGATGTGCAGACCACCCTCAAAGAGGGTGGGCGCGGCGGCTCCGGCGCTCATCATCGCGCCCAAGGCGTCCTGGTTGTCTCTGAAGTTGCTCTCGCGATGGTTCTACTCGTCGGATCAGGTTTGTTGATTCGGAGTCTCGAGCGTGCCTGGGCCGTAAGTCCGGGATTTGATCCCCACAACACGCTAACGTTTAGCATCGCGCTTTCTCCTGACAAAGCGAGGAGCGCAGCGAAAACCCGAGAAATGTACGTTCAGCTGATAGACGGCCTCAAATCCTTACCGGGTGCCGACTCAGCCTCCGTCGTTTTTGGAAATCTTCCGTTCACCGGCGATTCCGACATCTTTCTGTATCGCGAAGATCGCCCGAAACCGGACAAGGATACCGACATGGCCGATGCGCTCTGGTACGAGGTGGGACCGGACTATCTTCGCGCCATGCGCATTGCGCTACAGCGCGGCCGCTTTTTTAGTCCGCAGGACGCTGAAGGCGCGCCTCTGGTTGCCGTGATAAACGACGGCCTGGCTCGCAAACTATTTCCCAACGAAGACCCTCTCGGCAAGACGCTTCACCTGCAGTTCTTTGAGGAAAGCGTCCAAATCATCGGTGTCGCAGGAACCGTGAAGCATTTTGGTCTCGACGCACCTCCTGACGCTGACAATCAGCTCCAGCTCTATCTCTCCTTTCGCCAGACTCCCGATCGCCTCGTCGCACTTCTGGCCAAAGATTCCTTCGTGGTCGTTCGCACCTCCGGCCGACAGACGAATTTGTTTGACGCCGTGCGCCAGCAGGTTCGTGCCGTCGACAATGAGCAGGTGCTCTACGGCCTGAGCACGATGGACCAACTCCTCGACGGCTCGCTCGCCTTTCGTCGCTTCTCGATGCTCCTTCTGGGAGTCTTCGCGGCCCTTGCTCTTCTGCTTGCGAGCGTTGGCATCTACGGGGTGATCTCCAATCTCGTAGGCCAGCGAACCCATGAAATCGGCGTACGCATTGCACTCGGCGCGCAGCGTGGCGACGTTTTGCGCCTCCTTCTCGGGCATGGCGTGAGTCTCGATCTCCTTGGCGTCGTGCTCGGGGTCGCCGCCGCGCTGCCTCTGATGCGCCTTCTCGGTAGCCAGCTTTTTGGCGTAACGCCGGCTGACCCGCTGACGTTTGGTGGCGTCGCGGTTCTCCTGACGGGGGTAGTGCTGCTCGCTTGTTACATCCCGGCGCGCCGCGCCATGCGCGTCGACCCTATGGTGGCGCTGCGATATGAATGACACGCGCGAATGCGGTAGGGAACGCTCAATCAAAGGGGAGCGCCTATGAAGCGACCAAAGAGTTACTTTTCTCGGCTGGGCGGACTATTTGGAAAAGGAAGGCGCGACCGCGAACTCGCCGCCGAGATGGAAAGCCACCTCCAACTGCACATCGAAGACAATTTGCGCGCCGGCATGTCGCCTGCGCGAGCACGACGGGAGGCCGTAATGAAACTCGGCGGCATCGAACAAACGAAAGAAAATTACCGCGAGCGACGCGGCCTTCCCATTCTCGAAACGATGTGGCAGGACTTCCGCTACGGCTTGCGCATGCTCTGGAAAAATCCCGGCTTCACAGCCACCGCCATCCTCACGCTAGCTCTAGGCATCGGCGGCAACACCGCGGTGTTCAGCGTCATGAACAGCGTCCTTCTCCGCAATCTTCCTCTGCCGCATCCCGAGCAGCTCATGTATTTGCGTTTGCCAAACAACCAACCCTCCGGCGCAAGCAACACGGGCGATGGCGATACCTCCTTCTCGGAACCGGTCTTCGAGCAACTCCGCAAAGAACGAGCTGCCTTTTCCGATTTGATGGCCTACGTGCCGCTCTCCATCGGCAAAGTGGCTGTCCGTATCGGCGAAGATCCCGAAGAGGCCGAAGCGGATATGGTGAGCGGCAATTTTTTCTCGGGTCTCGGCACGGCCTTCGCACGAGGCCGCGGTTTCACGATCGAGGATGAAACTGGGCACGCTCCGCTCGCCGTGCTAAGCTACGCCTACTGGACTGGCCGCTTTGCCCGCAATTCTTCCGTCCTCGGCCAGACCATTTATGTCAAAGGACTGCCGTTCACAATCATCGGGGTTACGGCGCAAAGTTTCTACGGCGTCGAGCCCGGCGCCTCGACTGACTTCTGGATTCCCCTGCAAAATCGCCCCGAACTCAACGCGTGGGGAACGCCAGCATCGGGAAACACTCTCTATGGCAGTCCATCTTGGTGGTGCCTCCGGCTGATCGGCCGCCTTGCGCCGAACGTCACGCCAGCGCACGCGCTGGCAACTCTGGACCCCGGCTTTCAGCATGCTGCATTGATCGGACTGGGCACCCCCGATCCAAAACGCCGAAAAAACATTCTTGCGCTTGCACCCGCGAAAGGAATTCAGGGCCTTCGCGAACAATATGATCAGCCGATCAAAATTCTTATGGCGATGGTCGGCTTGGTTCTAGTAATCGCGTGCGCAAACGTCGCCATGCTCCTCGTCGCGCGCAACTCTGCGCGCCAGCGCGAATTTTCCATGCGCGTGGCTCTCGGAGCCGGATCGGGACGCCTCTTGCGCCAATTGCTCGCGGAAAGTCTTTTGCTCGTAACATCTGGCGCCGCCCTGGGCTGGCTCTTTGCGATTTCGGCGAGCCGCGCTCTCGCGGCGTGGTCGGATTTAGAAGTACCTTTTTCGCTCGACGCCAACGTGCTGCTGTTCACGCTGGGGATTTCGTTCGGGTGCGCCGTTGTTTTCGGCGTGGCACCATTGCGCGGCGCCGTCAACTTACCCGCTGGTGCGGTCGTGAAGACTTCCAACGCCGCCGCGCAGCGCAACAAAAAAACCACATGGGCCGGCAAAGTTGTTGTCGCCGTCCAAATGGCGTTGTGCCTGATCTTGCTCGTCGGCGCGGGACTTCTGGTGCGCTCTCTTCGCAACTACGAAACTCTCCCACTCGGCCTCCGAACCGATGGACTCATCGTGTTCGGTACCAGTCCGCTCAACACCCATTCCGATGAAGAGAAGGCACGCTTCTATCAGAATCTGCTCGAACGTCTGAGCGTTGTCCCCGGCGTCGAGTCCGCAACCCTGATGGAGAACCGCCTCGGCTCAGGCTGGAGCGACAACAATGTCTTCGCGATTGATGGCGTGTTGCCAACCGGCTCATTCGACCAAATCGGTGTGCGCTCGAACGACGTTGGCCCCGATTATTTCCGCACACTGGGAATTCCTATCCTGGAGGGACGCGACATTCTGGATTCCGATAGCCACACCGCGCCAAAAGTCGTCGTCGTCAACGAAACATTTGTGAAGCGTCTGCTGCCAAAGGGTGATCCCCTCGGGCACATGATAGGTGGTATTAAGCCTGAGCAGATGTACACGATCGTCGGCGTCGCTGCAGACAATAAGTACACAAGTGTGGATGAAAAACCACGGGCTATGGCGTTCATCCCTATCAGCCAGAAGCGATCCGTTTCCGACATGCAGGTGGAGTTGCATGCCACTGGCAATCCCGAGTCGCTCATCCCAAGCGTTCGCGCCGTGCTCCACGACCTCGACCCCAATCTTCCGATGCAAAAGCCCATGACCCAGCGCGCGCAATTCGATGAATCGTTCTCGCAGGCTCGGCTCTTTGCCCGCCTTGCCATGTTTTTCGGTTTGATTGCTGCGCTTCTCGTTGCCACCGGGCTCTACGGCACCCTGGCCTATCGCGTCAGCCGCCGCACTTCGGAAATCGGTGTGCGCATGGCTCTCGGCGCGCAGCGCTCCGAAGTGCTTTGGATGGTCTTGAGGGAAAGCTTTCTCATTAGCGCCGTCGGTGTTGCCGCCGGGGTTCCATTGGCGATCGCGGGCGCGCAACTTATGCGCTCAATGCTCTTCGGCGTCGTGCCCGGAGATCCTCTGTCGTTTGAAGTGGCGCTGCTGGGAGTGACGCTGGTCGCGCTCATCGCCAGTGTGATCCCGGCGCGCCGCGCTGCATCCGTGGACCCAATCGTTGCGCTGCGGTACGAATAATTTGTGGCAGTCAACGATGGGAGTTGACAGTCGGGAGAACAGGAGTTGCTATGAGACGGGTTCGGGCATGGTCGATGCGATTGGCCGATCGATTCCGCAGAAAGCGGAGCGAGCAAGAGCTTGCCCAAGAATTGGAAAGCCATGTTCAGCTTCACATCGCGGACAATCTACGCGCTGGCATGAGACTGCCGGAAGCTCGCCGCCAAGCTCTCCTCAGACTCGGCGGGCTCGAACAAACCAAAGAAAACTACCGCGAACGCCGTAGCCTGCCGCTATTGGAAGTCTTTTTGCAGGACGTACGGTTCGGAGCGCGCGTGCTTTGGAAGAACCCGGGCTTCACGGCTACCGCCGTGGTCACGCTGGCGCTCGGCATCGGGGTCAACACGACGATTTTCAGCATCGCCGAGGCTTTCCTCGTCCATCCACTTGCGCTGCCGTCGCTCGAACGAGTGGTGGCCGTTACCAATGGGCAGAAACGCTCCGTTGCTCCAGCCGATTATTTTGACTGGAAGTCGCAAAGTCATTCGTTCGAACACATTTCGGCCTACCGATCCGGCGACATGAATCTGACGGGTACCGGCGCACCCCAGCGAGTTTATGGAGCCGCTGTTACCGCCGATTTTTTCGCGACGCTAAGTGTTGAGCCCGCCATGGGTCGCGCATTTTCCTCCAACGAAGATGAGAGCGGTCGCGATCAAGTTGTCGTCCTGAGCCACGGCCTTTGGCAACGCCAGTTCGGAGCAGATGCTGCTGTTCTCGGCAACACTGTCAGCATCGACGGGAGACCGCACACAGTCATCGGGGTGATGGACAAGAATGTGGAGTTCCCCGTTCCAACAGATCTGTGGATTCCCCTCGCGTTGACACCAAAGGAAAAAATAGATCGGGGCGACACTTCGCTCCATGTCGTCGCACAGCTCAAGCCCGGTGCAAGCCTCTCCCAAGCTCAAGCGGAGATGGTACTTCTCGCCCGCAATTTGTCTGACGCCTACCCCGCGACAAACAAGGACCGTCAGGTGCAAGTCATGCCTCTGGTGGAATTCGTTGAAGGCAGCATCACGCGCGCTTACACCGTCATGCTGCTCGTTATTGTTGGAATCGTCCTTCTGGTTGCGTGCGCAAACGTCGCCAATCTCCAATTCGCCCGCGCAACCTCGCGAAAATCGGAGATCGCTGTTCGCACTGCTCTGGGCGCAGGCCGCTTCCGGATTATTCGCCAGTTGCTTACGGAGAGCGTGCTCCTCGCCCTTTTGGGAGGCGCAGCCAGCCTACTTTTTGCCAGCACTTGCCTGTGGCTCTGCGTTTCGAAAATGCCGTCCTACGTCATGCGCTTGTGGGCGGGTTTCGACAAGATTCACCTGGATGGCTGGGCTTTTGCCTTTACGTTCGCAGCTGCGCTCGTCTGCGGAGTGCTTGCCGGCGTTTTGCCCGCATTGGGGACATCCAAGTCGGAGGCGGTCGACGCCCTCCGAGAAGGAGGGCGCAGCGCAACAGCTGGGCGGGGCGTGCAGCGCCTGCGCAGCATTTTTGTCACGGCGCAAGTGGCCGTCGCCCTCGTGTTAGTCGTCGGCGCGGCCCTGCTCATCAAGGGCTTCCGCGGAATGACCGGCTCGGCGGAAGCTTACGCCCCCGAACATATGTTGACGCTCGCCGTGAACCTTCCCGCTTCCCGGTACGCGCAACCGGCTGACCGTCTTGGTTTCTATCGCAAGGCGCTTGACGGCCTTTCGACGCTCCCCGGAGTGCAATCCGTCGCGGCGTTCAGTTGCTACCCCTTGAGCAACAACGGGACCTCGTGGACGTTTTTTCAAGTGGAAGGGCGTGTTGCGTCCGACGAACGACATTCTCCGTGGGCGGACATACAGAGCATTTCTCCGTCTTTTTCGAAATTGATGCAAGTGCCGCTCGTCGCGGGCAAGGGATTCACCGACGATGACCGCGAAAACATGCAGCTCGTCGCGATCGTGAATCAACGGCTTGCCAATACTTACTGGCCCAAAGAGAGCCCACTCGGAAAACACATTCGCATCGGCGCTCCTAAGGAAACCGGCCCGTGGCTTACCGTAATCGGTGTCGCCGCCAACGTACTCTATGATTGGACTACTCATGTCCCGGGACCGACGATCTACCGGCCACTGACGCAGGCCCCACAAGCAGCCTCACTCATCGGCCTGCGCACTTCTTCCGACCCATCATCGCTCGAGGCGGCAGTGCGGAGTCGCCTCGCGGGAATCGATCCGGATTTGCCCGCCTTCGACATGAAGCCGCTGGACGTCGCCATTCACGAATCCACGGTGGGCCTCGGATACACGGGAGCCATGATGGGAATTCTCGGGCTCATTGCTCTCGCAGTGGCCGTCGTCGGCATCTACGGTGTGATGGCCTATTCCGTGGGAGAGCGCACGAAAGAGTTTGGCTTACGTATGGCGCTCGGCGCACGGCCGCGTGACATTCTCTGGCTTGCCGGCCGCAAAGGCTTGATTATTTCCAGCGTGGCTTTCACGGTCGGTTTTCCGTCGTCCATAGTCTGCGCGCGCCTGTTGGCAAGCCTGATTTACGGAACGAGCCCCGCTGATCCTTTGGTTTTCGTCGGCGTACCGCTCGCGCTATTTCTCGCCGTGATTCTCGCTGGATACATTCCGGCGCGGCGAGCGATGCGCGTCGATCCGATGGTGGCGCTGCGATATGAATAGGATCTGATGTCAGAAGTTGAGAGTTTGAACTTTTTGTTGGCTGCTTTCTGGCCCGAAACAAAGGTGCATCGATGAGAAGGCTACGCGCTTGGTTCTTACGCCTGGGCGGGCTCTTCCACAGAGTGCCGCGTGACCGCGAGCTCGCCGCCGAAATGGAAAGCCATCTCCAGTTGCATATAGCAGACAACCTGCGCGCCGGCAGGACTCCAGATCAGGCAAGAAAAGAGGCACTTATGAAACTCGGAGGGATCGAACAAACCAAAGAACACTACCGCGAGCGACGAGGTTTGCCGGTACTGGAAACCCTGGTTCAGGATATCCGGTACTCGCTGCGGATGCTTCGCAAGAATCCGGGGTTCACCTGCGTTGTTGTGCTGACGCTCGCTCTCGGTATCGGCGCAAATACCGCCATCTTCTCGATCGTGAACGGAGTTCTCCTGAAGCCTCTCCCTTACGCCGACTCGGCGCGCCTTGCTGGCATCTTTCTTCACGGCAAAGGGCTGGATCGCGACGTGATGGGCAACGCCGATTTTCTCGCTCTGGCTGAGCACCAGCAAGCCTTCGAACACGTGGCGGCCTTTTCTCCTTCCTCGATGGGATTCACGCTTACGGGACTTGGCGTTCCCCAAATGATTCCTGGTACATCCGCCACTGCAGATTTTTTCTCAGTGCTTGGCGTTCGCCCATTTCTCGGCCGCGTTTTTCTTCCGGAGGAAGGAAAACCTGGAGGCCCTCTTGCGGTGGTCGTAAGTCAGCATTTCTGGGAGGAGTTTCTGCACGCAGATCCCGGCGCCGTTGGACGAAGTCTGATGCTTGACGGCAAGAGCTACACCGTTGTCGGCGTCATGCCTCGCGACTTTCATTTTGGGCCGCACAGCGATTTGTGGCCGGTATTGCAACTTCAACCGCCGCACGAACGGCCACCTTATTGGCTCGTTTCTATCGGCCGCTTGAAACCGGGTGTTTCCGTCGCTCAAGCCTCGGCCGATGCCTCCCGCATCGCGAAACAAGTCCGCGAACAGTACCCGCGCTCGGATGCTGACGGGGCGATTGCCGTGCCCTTGAAGGAGCTTTTCGTCGGTGAGGTGAGTAACGCTCTGCTGATTCTTCTCGGTGCGGTCACTTTCATTCTGCTGATCGCAGTCGTCAATGTGGCGAACCTGCAACTCTCGCGTGCCGGCTCGCGGGCGCGTGAAATGGCGGTTCGAACGGCGCTCGGCGCGGGCCGCGCCCGGCTGATGCTTCAGCTTCTCACCGAAAGCCTGATTCTTGCGATTTTGGGAAGCACGCTGGGTCTGGGCGTGGCGTATTACGGAGTCCGTACGATGCTGGCGTTTAGTCCTGACGTGCTCCCGCGCATGCAAGAAGTTAGTCTGGATGGCCGAGTTCTGTTGTTCACCGCCGCAGTTGCAATTGTCACCGGCGTTCTTTTTGGTCTCGTTCCTGCCGTGCGCGTTGCCCGATCGCCGCTTGGCGATTCCCTGAAAAGTGGAAGCCGTAGCGTCTCCTCAAGCCTTGCCACTCGCCGCACACATAACGGGCTCGTTATAGCCGAGTTCGCTTTGGCTCTCATCGTCCTGACCGGCGCAGGCTTGCTCATTCGAACGCTCTTCGAACTGCAAGCTGTTAGCCCGGGATTTCGATCCGGGCACATACTCACTGCACTCATATCGCTTCCAGACGAACGATATGGCAAGGCCTCGCAAGTTGTCACATTTTACGACGAGCTGCTGAACCGCCTTCGGCATTCTCCTGGAATCGAGAACGCCGCCATTTCTCTCAGCTTGCCTCCTAATCTGCTCGAGCTCACAAATCCATTTCACATCGAAGGCCAGACCGAGACTCCGGGAGAGACCGCGCCCGCCGTTCCCGAAATTCCAATTAGCGACGGCTACTTCAGCACGCTGGGCGTTCCACTCCTTCGTGGGAGATTTTTCTCTGACGCTGATCGCGCGACGGGAACACACGTCTTAATCATCAACCAAATGATGGCCCAGCGTTATTTCCCGCGGCAGGATCCAATTGGCAAAAGAGTGCAGACGGGAGAACTCAATCCCAAGGCGGACTGGTACACCATAGTCGGCGTAGTCGGCAACGTGAAGTACGAAGGTCTCGGCGAGAAAGACGAGGCCGGCATGTACGTTCCCTATTTCGATTCGGGTTGGTGTCCGTGGTTCGTTCGTTCGCTCTATATAGTTGTCCGTGGGACTCAGAAGAGCGAACTATCGTCCCCGATACTTCAGAAGGCGGTCTGGGCGCTGGATAATCAACTCCCGCTTGCCCACGTCCGCACCATGGATCAGTTGCTCTACGACTCTGTCGCCAGTTCGCGTTTTCGGGCCATTTTGTTCGGATGCTTTGCCGCGCTTGGTCTGGTCTTGGCGATGATTGGCATCTACGGAGTCATGGCTTACTCGGTCAGCCAACGGACCAATGAGATCGGCATCCGCGTAGCGCTCGGCGCACAGAGAAAGACCGTGCTGCGAATGATTCTCCGCCAGGGCGCAGCGCTGGCCTTTCTTGGCGTCTCGCTTGGGTTGCTGGCCTCCTTCGCTCTTTCGCGCGTGCTGAAGGGATTGCTGTTTGGCGTCCGAGCGAGCGATCCGCTCACGTTCGCAGGTGTCGCCGCCCTCGTCCTGACGGTTGCTTTGGCCGCCTGTTACATCCCCGCGCGGCGCGCCACGCGCGTCGATCCCATCTCGGCTTTGCGTTATGAATGAAAATAGCAGATTCATGAGGGAAGCTTTATCTTAATTGGCAATGCGGGAGTTGTGATGAGGCTGCTAGTTGCTTTATTGAAACGTCTTGCCAATGCATTCGCCGGAGCTCGCAGCGACCGCGAACTTGCTGCCGAGTTGAAGAGCCATCTTCAACTTCACATGGAAGATAATCTGCGCGCGGGCATGAGCGAGAAGCAAGCTCGCCGGGAGGCGCTCATGAAGCTTGGCGGCATTGAGCAAACAAAAGAAGCCTACCGCGAGCGTCGAGGCTTGCCAGTGCTGGAAACCCTCGTTCAAGACTTTCGATACTCCCTGCGCGCGCTTCACAAAAATCCCGGCTTCACTTGCATTGCGGCTCTCACTCTCGCGCTTGGCATCGGCGCTAACACGGCGATTTTCAGCATGGTGAATGCCTTGCTTCTCCATCCTTATAACTTTCGCGAGCTCGACCAGCTTGCAAAAGTTTGGGAGGACCGCGGCGTCGATGAAGGGATCGACGCGAGACGGATCTCCGCCCCCGACGCGGACGAGGTGCGCGCCCGCACGCAGGTGTTCGAATCGTTGGCGGACTATCGTTGTTGCGAATTCAATCTGGCGTCCGCGGGAGATGTGCAGCCGGTGCGCGGGTGCGAAGTTTCCGCCAATTTTTTTGAAGTTCTTGGTGTAGGCCCGGCGATGGGCCGGACTTTCAATTCCGCGGAAGAGCAGCCGGGTGCGGATCAAGTCGCCGTCGTAAGCCACGGCTTCTGGCAACGCCGGTTCGGCGGCGATCCCGGGTTGCTGGGAAGCGTGATCCAGCTAAGCGGCCGCAAATATAACGTCGTGGGCATTATGCCGCTGGGGTTTGACTATCCCGTACCCATGGAATTATGGGTGCCTCTCGCATTGACCCCCGCCGAAAAGGAGGATCGTTCGAAGCTCTCGCTGGAGGCGCTCGGACGATTGAAGCACGGTGTCAGCGTTGCGCGGGCGCAAGCGGCGCTCGTGGGTTTGTCGCGACGACTTCAGCAAGAGTTTCCCCTAACGAATGCGAACAGGCGGACCACTCTGATGCTGCTTCGCAAGGAGCTTTACTCTTTTACTCTGCCGCTTTTCTTGCTGCTGCAAGCGGCGGCCGTATTCGTCCTTCTGCTTGCTTGCGCAAACCTGGCAAATCTGCTGCTGGCCAGAGTTCTTGGGCGGCAAAAGGAGATCGCCGTACGCGTCGCGTTAGGGGCAGATAGGTTGCGGATCGCGCGACTGTTCATCACCGAAACCGTCCTGCTTTCCTCCCTGGCAGGCGCTGCGGCGATTGTGGCGTCTTTCTGGAGCCTCAATTTGCTGCGCACCAGCATTTCGGCGAGTTGGACCATGTGGGTTCCAGGCTGGGATCGCATTCAAGTGGACCGCACCGTGCTTCTGTTCACCGTGCTTTTGGCGGGGATGGTGGGGATCCTGTTTGGTCTTGTCGCGGTTCTGCAATCGAGAAGCGCCGAGCCCTTTGCCACACTTAAAGAAGCTGGCCGCGGACCCATGCTTGGAGTACAAGGCAAACTTCGAAGCACACTGGTTGTCGCGCAGGTGATGTTCGCGCTTGTTCTACTGGTGTGTGCAGGACTGATAACAGAAGCTTTCGCTCGGCTCACGAATGTTTATCGGGGATTTCAGCCCGCCAATATCTTGAGAGTCGAAATAAATTTGCCAAAACAGACCTATGGGGATAATGCCAAAACTTTGAGTTTCTACACGCGGCTGCTTCGCGCCACGGCTGCGTTGCCTGGGGTCACAGACGCAGCGATCGTCACCAACAGCCCGGCCAGCAACGTCGATAACGGAACAACACCTTTTACGATCGAAGGCCGTCCCGTCTTGAAGCCTAGTGATGCTCCTTCCGCTGAATTGCAAATCTCCAGTCCCAATTATTTTCAAGAGCTGCACATCCCCCTAATCGGCGGCCGTGTTTATTCCGAGTCTGACAACGCGGACTCCGCCCGCGTCGCGGTCATCAGCAGAACGCTGGCCAAGTTATTCTGGCCCGGCGGTGGTGAACTTGGTCAGCGCATCAAAATCGGTGCGTCAGATTCCAACGAGCCGTGGATGACGGTAATTGGCGTCGTTGAGGATGTTCGCCAGAACTGGTGGAATCCGGCCGCCCGCCCAGGTATTTACCTGCCGTTTCTCCAGGTCCCGCGCCCCTCGATGATATTTCTGCTGCGCGGCGACGCGATTCCGCAGAGTTATGTCCCGGGCGTCCGGGCAGCGGTGCGGCAAATTGATGATCGAGTCGCGTTAACGGGCGTCAATACGTTGGATCGAGAAATCACGGATTCTGTGGCCATCATTCGCATCATGAGCGCGCTGATGACGCTGTTCGGAATCGTGGCACTGGCCCTCGCGCCGTTGGGAGTCTACGGAATGCTCGCGGAGAATGTCGCCCGCCGCGTGCCGGAAATTGGCATTCGCCTCGCGCTGGGCGCGAAGCCCCGCGACGTCATGAAGCTGGTGATCCGTCAGGCGTTGAAACTTACGGGAATCGGCCTGGCGCTTGGAGCGCCCCTCGCATTCGCGGTGAATCGCGCCATGGCCAGCCTTGTGTTCGGTATCGTTGGCGTTAATCCGCTGCTGCTCGCCGGGTTTACGGGCGTACTTATTCTCGCGGCCCTGGCAGCCGCCTACATCCCCGCACGCCGCGCGATGCTCGTGGATCCGATGGTGGCGCTGCGGTACGAATAATCGCTGAGAATCCTTCAGCGCGAAATCGAACTTTCTTCTCTGCAGTTGAAGTTTGGGGCTAAGAGTGCGCGTGCTGCTATTGGTGGGGCTGAAGTTAGTGCTCCGTACTATTCTTACTGCGTTCTTCAATACAGCGTTGCGCGGCTTCCTCTTCAGCTACTGTGGCGGCTTTTTCTTCTTGAAGAGGCCCCCAATGGCGTTTATGGCGTTGGCGGGTGTTTGTGCGGCGTCTTTTGCACCGGTCGTGCCGAGGCCGCCGGCACAACCGAGTTGGGATTTGAGCAGTCCGGCGGCCAGCCCGCCGACATCGGGAATAAATTTCGGATCGGCGGTCGTGCCGTGAATCTGGAACGGCACGGTCATGCCGTTCTTGCAGCCCCCGCTTCCACCCCCCGTTGCTTGGCCGAGGAGACCGGCGACACTGGATACGGGCGTCGCCGCGCCGCTGGCTGCGCTCGTGAGACTGGCGACCATTTTGAAATCCAAATTGTTTTTGGAGTCGACCGTACCGGCGCCAGTAAGATTGCCTAGCGAGGGAACCACAGCAAGGAAATTTTCCGCCTGGAGACCATTAGGCGCCATGCGGAGATTGGTGGTGAGTTTTTCGATGTCCAGATCCTTGCCGGTCTTGATGCCTGCAAGAGCCGCAACCGCAGTCAACTTCGAGCCGAGATCGAAGCCCACGAGCTTTCCGTTGAAAAGACCGACGTTCCCGGTAGTAATCAGTTTGTTCAAAGGACCAGCTAGACTGAGATCAGTGTTGAGCGAACCCGCTTGAAGAGAAGTTCCCTTCGGAAGAATGATGCCGAGCGCCGGGAGGAAAGCCTCCAGATCTTTTGCGGGCATGTCCTTGGCGTCGAGCTTGATGTTGACGACCGTGGACTCTCCCGCCGTGTTGTAGGTGCCATTAAGATGCGCGGCCGCCCCGCCGATCTTGAGCGTCGAGGGATTCAAAACGCCGGTGTTCTTGCGCAGATTGTATTTGGTATTGAAATCGACAGTCACGGGAACGCCGGCGGGGGAGCCACCCGCGATAAAGAGAGCCTTGGAGATTTTGACGTTACCCTTGGTTTCCGCTTCGCCATTTTGCGAGGAGAGATCCGCGGTGAGATCGAGAAGGCCGCCGAGACCAGCGGAGGAATCGACGAAACCGGTGGAGGCGAGATCGAGCGAGGTGATGTCAAGCTTGGCATTGAGAGGAGTGAGCGAAGCGTCCTCCTGGTCGATGGGACCAGCCGTTCCGTCGAGTTTAAGTTTCCCGCCGGCAGGCAGGTCGGCCGTCACGGTTACGGGAAACTTGGAAGTCATGGAAAAGTTGGAAGCGACGATGCTCACATGGTCGTAGGTGCTGCGCTTTTGAGAACTCGTGGAACCCACGATGATGCGGCCGTCCTTGAGCGAGAATTTCTGGACGGACAAATCGGCAGACGAGTTTTCCGACTTCGAAGATTTTGCGGAGGCGCCGCCGAGCGAGGAGTAGTTCCAATCGCCCGCCGGATTGTGAAGGAGAGTGACCTCGGGACTTTCGATGGTGATGCCAGTGACGTTAAGAGTTTTGCTGAAGATGAGCGGCATAATCTCGACGCCGACTTTCAGCGACTTGGCGGTAAGGAACGGCGATTTGCTGAACTTGGGGTCGTCGCCAACGGAAAGAGTATCCGCGGAGAGCGACCCGCTGAACAGGGAGAGGCTAAGGTTGCCAAACTGCACCTTGCGTCCAAGCGCCTGAGAAGCTTTTTCTTCGATGGTGGGACGGAATTTGTCGACGGGAATCAGAAATGGCGCTGCGACAAGAAGCACGATCAATACCGCGACGACGATACCAACGATGCGAAGTGTGCGTTTCATGACAATCTCCAATTCGGCGGGCTGGGTATCGGAGTGGAAATGATAATAGCACGAGGCGCTGTAAGAGTCGCACTTCGTGACCCGTGCTCAGCACGGACACACGCACCAGATACGGCCTTCCCACGCGAGGTTCGCTCGGCTCGGGTTCGACATCAAGCGGCCTTCCACGCATCCCCCCGTCAGGGAAAAGCAGTTCTTCCGTCTGACATTTCCCCACAGTGAAGCGAAGCAATAACGGCAAACGAACGGCGTTACAGCCTGAATTAGCTCGCGAGTCGCGCCGTCGCCGCCTTCGCAAACGATTCTTCCTTGAGGCCGAGTACAACACGGCCATTAACTTGTCCCTTCTTAAGGCGATTGAAAACATCATTGATGGAATCCAGGGGCAATGTCTCAATCGTGGCCTTTACTTTCCCGTCCGCAGCAAAGGCAAGCGACTCTTCGAGGTCCAAGCGGGTGCCCACGATCGAGCCGCGAATCGTGTAGCCATTTAGAACCACGTCGAAGATCGAAATGGGAAATTCTCCGGGCGGAAGGCCATTCAGCACGCAAGTCCCGCCGCGACGAAGCATGCCGACGGCTTGTTTAAAGGCGATCGGTGAAACCGCCGTCACGAGCGCGCCATGCGCCCCGCCGACCTGTTTTTGGACTTCTTTCGCGGGATCTTGTGTTTTCGCATCGATGGTGATTTCCGCGCCGAGCTTCTTTGCCAGAGCCATCTTTTCTGGTCCCAGGTCAACCGCCGCGACGTGCAGCCCCATGGCTTTCGCATACTGGATCGCTATATGGCCCAGGCCGCCTACTCCCGAGATGACAACCCATTCTCCGGGGCGCGCTTCCGTCATTTTCAATCCTTTATAAGTGGTGACCCCAGCGCACAGTATAGGGGCCGCATCTACGAACGAGATGTTCTTGGGAATTCGTCCCAGATAATCCGCCTGCCCCAACGCGTACTGCGCGAAACTTCCGTTCACCGAATATCCAGAGTTTTGTTGCTCGGGGCAGAGCGTTTCCCAGCCGGCGAGGCAGTAATCGCAATGCCCGCACGCGCTGTGCAGCCATGCGATTCCCACGCGATCGCCTTCTTTCAGGTGCGTAACCCCCGAGCCCAGAGCGGCGACAATTCCTGCTCCTTCGTGGCCCGGGATGAGCGGCATCATCGGCTTGATTGGCCAATCGCCGTCCACGGCGTGCAGATCGGTGTGACATACTCCAGTCGCAAACACCTCCACCAGTGCCTGCCCCGGCCCAGGCGTTGGAATAGGAACTTCTCGTATGACCAGCGGCTGGCCAAATTTTTCAACGACGGCTGCTCTCATAGTTCTTGCGTTCGGCACCTTTCATCTCCTTTTTGCCACAGCTGTCCCTACCCTAGCTCGGGGTTCAAGCAGCCGTATGTACAATCGAGCACAGTCGGGTGTGACAGGGGTCACAGAGTCGGAGTCGGATTCGAATCTATCGGTGAAGTCTCTGGATTCCCCGGAATTGGGAGACGACTCGCGGCTTGTCGGGCTGACGTGCAAGCAGCACTTTGTTAGCGGATAGTGTGGGGTGGATTTCGAGGTGCTGGCCTGCGCAAAACCGCCGCGAAAAACCCTCAAGAAAGACTGCGTGCTAAGATTGAAACGATGAAGATAAGTACGAGGGTACTGCTGGCGGCGTTGACCATTTTTGCTAGCCACGCAGCGACAGCGCAGCAGAAGCCAGATCCGGCGACATTGCCCGACGCGCCGGCGCCGAAACAGGATCAGCAGGACCCGTCGCAAAAACAGCAGAAAAATGTATGGCAGAATTCGATGGGCCTGGTCGCTAGAAAGTCGTTCTTTTATCCTGATTTGGCGACAACTCCGGGATCGCTGAGTTCGCTGCAGAAATTTGAGCTGTTTCTGACCAAGAGCATATCTCCTCCGCAGATTCTCAGTTCGGCCGCCTCGTCGGGGATCAGCGAAGCCCGAGGCACACTCGCAGGATACGGGCAGGGCGGCGAAGGGTTCGGAAAACGATTTGGCTCGTCGATGGCCAGCGGCTCTTCGAGCCATTTTTTTGGGACGTTCTTGTTGCCGGCGTTGCTGCGTGAAGATCCGCGATACTTCGTGAGGCTGAATGGCGGGTTTATGGCAAGGGCGGGACACGCGCTGCGGCGTGCGGTCGTCATTCGAACGGATGCGGGAGGCGAAACGTTTAACTGGCCAGGAACATTGGGACCGCTGGCGGCGGAGGGTTTGGCGAATACTTATCTTCCGGATTCGGAGCGAACTGTTGGAAAAACTTTCGAGCGCTACGGCTTTCGAATCGGTTTCGGCGCGGCGAACAACCTGCTGAAGGAATACTGGCCAACGATTTTCAAGAGACTCCGAATCGCGAAAGTCGCTCCCGGACTGCAGCCGTGATTAGCCGCAATTTTGCAAACAAGAACGGTCGGCGTTTGACAGAACTTCTAGACCTTACAGCAAACGGCGTGGACGCGTCGAGTGCGGAACGTATTACAATGTGGAAGAGCGGGGCTGTAGCTCAGATGGATAGAGCAACGGTTTCCTAAACCGTTTGTCGGGAGTTCGAATCTCCCCAGCCCCACCAGACTTTCTCTTGCCCCTGGAACAATCAAACACAATTCGTTCGCCAAAAGTCAAATTTGTGTCCTGTGTCACATCGAAAGTGGGAGAATGCTGTTTGTAAAATTGCACGAGTCGCCGATTCGAAGCCCACCTGATGGATGAGCACATGAGAAGCAGCGAGAGGTTGGAATGAATGAAGCGCTGAACGTCCACAGGCTGCATTTCGCTTTTACGATCACGTTCCACTACATTTTTCCGCAACTCACGATGGGGCTGGCGCTATTGCTCGTCTATCTAAAGACAAAAGCACTGCGAACAGGCGATGAGCACTACAACCGGGCGGCGCGCTTCTGGGCGCGCATTTTTGGAATCAACTTTGCTCTCGGCGTGGTGACCGGCATTCCGATGGAGTTTCAGTTCGGCACGAACTGGGCCGCATTTTCCAAGTCAGCGGGCGGCGTCATTGGGCAGACTCTGGCGATGGAAGGCGTGTTTTCATTTTTCCTCGAGTCCAGCTTTTTGGGATTGTTTTTGTTTGGTGAAAACAAATTGGGACGCTTGGGACATTGGTGGGCGGCGTTTTTGGTTTGGCTTGGCTCTTGGATGTCGGGATTCTTGATTGTGGCGACCGACGCCTGGATGCAGCACCCCGTGGGATACCGGCTAGCCGCGAGCGGCGAGATCGAGCTGGCAAGTTTCTGGGGGCTGCTGCTGAACAAGTGGGGGCTGTGGCAATACGCGCACACGATGCTCGGCGCTGTGCAGACGGGCTGCTTCGTCATGGCTGCGGTCGGAGCGTTTTATCTTTTGACGAACCGGCATGAAGCGTATGGTCGGACATTTGTGAAGGGTGGCGTTCTGGTTGGCGTGATTGCCGCGGTTCTGCAACTTTTTCCAACCGGCGACTCTCAGGGAAAAATGATCGCCATTAATCAGCCGGTCACGCTTGCGGCGATGGAAGGGCTCTTCGAAACGCAAGAAGGCGCGCCTCTAGCGATCCTTGGTCAGCCTGATGTGCAGCACCGGAAGCTGGACAATCCCCTGGTTTTGCCAAAGATGCTGAGCTTCCTCACATATCAGCAATGGAGCGCGAATGTCCGCGGACTAACGGCTTTTCCGCGGGAGCAATGGCCCGATCAGATTGCGCTGCTCTATTACAGCTATCACGTGATGGTCGGTCTCGGGACGATCTTTATCGCCGTGATGGTCGTAGCGGCCTTTTTGTACTGGCGCGGAAATTTGTTTACGTCCAAATGGATGCTCTGGATTTTGATGCTCAGCGTGCCCTTACCCTACATCGCCAACACGGCTGGATGGATGACGGCCGAGCTGGGACGGCAGCCGTGGCTGATCTATGGATTGATGCGCACATCGAACGGAATCTCCCCGCGCGTGGGAGCCGGCAATGCTTGGTTCACTTTGCTCGGCTTCATGGGCATGTATACCGTACTAGCGATGTTGTGGCTCTTCCTCATTTACCGGGAGATTGAAGATGGGCCCGGGCCCGACGAAGGAGATTCGCGGAAAGAAGCGCGAGTTCCGCTTGCCGCGGATTGAAGGAGAGGAGGACAAGATGGGAACAGTCTGGTTCTGCCTCGTGGCAATCATGCTCACGATGTACGTGCTGCTGGACGGTTTTGATCTTGGCGCTGGCGCGATTCATCTGCTGATTGCGAAAACGGATAAAGAGCGGCGGCAAATCCTGGCCAGCATCGGGCCCGTGTGGGATGGCAATGAAGTTTGGCTCCTGGCGGCTGGAGGAACATTGTACTTTGCGTTTCCCGCGCTCTATGCCAGCGGGTTCAGCGGGTTTTATCTTCCGCTGATGATGGTTCTTTGGCTGCTGATTTTGCGGGGGGCCTCCATCGAGTTTCGCAATCATGTGAAGAGCGCGGTTTGGGACCCATTTTGGGATTTTTTGTTTTGCGCTTCGAGCTTGCTGTTGGCGGTGTTTTATGGCGCCGCTCTGGCGAATGTCGTTCGCGGTGTGCCGCTTGATGCCAGCGGGTACTTTTTCGAGCCGCTATGGACAAATTTTCGGCTTGGGGATCAGACGGGCGTCCTGGATTGGTACACGGTTCTGGTCGGCGTGCTTGCGTTGCTGGCGCTGGTCATGCACGGGGCCTTGTGGGTGCAATTGAAAACAAACGGCGCGGTGAACGAACGCGCGAAAAAGCTTGCCGGACACGTTTGGTGGGGCGTGGTTACGTTGACCGCGATCGTCACGGCCTTAACATTTCAAGTGCAGCCGCAAGTGAAGGAGAATTTTGTAACGTGGCCGCTGGGATTTGTGTTGCCGGTGCTTGCTGTGGCTGGGCTGGCAGGGGTTGTTTTCGAGCTGCGGCAGCGAGCGGAGCGGAAAGCATTTTTTGCTTCGTGCTTGTATCTCCTGGGGATGCTGACAAGCGTGGTGTTCGGCGTCTATCCCATGGTGCTGCCCGCGCGCAATCCGGTATATTCGCTGACAGTCGCAGGCGCCAAGGCTGGTGCTTATGGATTGAAAGTCGGGGTGATTTGGTGGGCGATTGGAATGATTCTGGCTGCGGGTTATTTCACCTACGTGTACCGTTCGTTTGCTGGAAAAGTTAACCTAGAAAGCGGTTCGAACGGACATGAATATTAGACGAACCGTAATTTTCGGATTCGAAGAAAAAGACATAAGCCGCGCGGCGAGAGTTGACGCCTAGATTTGGGCGGCGTACCGTGAAGAAGTGAATTCAGACCGAGCGTTTCCAATTCAATCCCGTGCGGCGAGCGCAATCGCCCTTGCCCTCTTGACCGCACTGGCTTTGCTCGTCGCCCCCATATGTGCGTCGTTCTGCACGGCGAAAAACTGCTCTTCAAGCACCCGCCAGGAACGGTGTCACGACATGGCAGGTATGGCAGCGAACGCGGTTGAACATATTGCCGCGCCCAGACAAGCCTGCGCAGTTTCCGACTTTTTCGCCGTGCTCATCAATGCGAACAAGCAGTTTCAATTTGCAAAGGGAGTGCGTAGCGATTCAGCGCGCGCGCTTCTTGGCGATTCCACAGTCAATGAAATCGATGATTTGAAGCCAAGTCCTGGGGGCAGGAACGCTCAGCGAGTTCCATTAAGATTTTCGGAATCCGTCCAGCGGACCGCGATTCTTCGCATCTGATTTTCGGCATCCGGTCCATCCAGCCAAGAAAGTCGCATCTCCAAGCGGCGCAGCTCCAACTCTTTTGTGCGGAAGGAATCGTCTTGGCGTCGGCGCCGAGCGGTCCGCTTCGCTAGTCCTATTCGCTTACAATCTTAAACGCAATTCGGGGAGGCAAGAATGAGCGGCACGAGAAGAAGATTTTTTCAGAATGCGGCGTTCTTCGGCGCCGGTTTTCTTGGGCTGACGGAGGCCATGCGGGGAAATGTGCTGCCGAACGCTGCGCAGACAGCGCGAGAGATCGAGCAGGGACGCCACCATAGCCCGTACGGAAGCCATAAGAAGAAGGAGGCGGCGCCTACCGGGCCGGATCCGTACCTGTCGATGATCACGCCGGACGTGGCGGACTTGCCTCACGAAATGGACGGCGCCGTGAAAGTCTTCAACCTGATCGCGGAGCCGGTAAGGCGAAAAATCGCCCCGTTCAAAACCATCGAAGCATGGGGCTACAACGGGAGTCTCCCGGGGCCGACGATTCAAGTGCAGCAGGGCGAGCGCGTGCGCATCGTCTTCGAAAACCGGCTGCCGGAAGCTACTTCGATTCATTGGCATGGCCTCGAAGTGCCCATCGACCAGGATGGTGTGCCGTGGATCTGTCAGAAGCCGGTTGCTCCCGGAGAAAAATACGTCTACGAATTCACGGTGCATCAGGAGGGTACGTTTTTTTATCACTCGCACGGGGCCATGCAGGAAATGATGGGAATGATTGGTTTTTTCGTCTCCCATCCCGAAACGAGCTACAAGCCGCGCGCCGATCATGATTTTGGCGTCATCCTGCAGGAGTGGGCCGTGCTTCCAAATAATCGCGTGCCCAACACCGCGGCGATGGAATACAACTGGCTGACCTTTAACGGCGTTTCCGCGCCGGTGATTACCCCGATGATCGCTCGGCTGGGCAGCCGCGTTCGGTTGCGCATCATTAATATGGGGATGGACCACCACCCCATTCATCTGCACGGGAATCAGTTCGTTATGACCGGAACGGAAGGCGGCCGGGCTCCGGAATCCACTTGGTATCCAATGAACACGGTGCTTGTTGGCGTGGCGCAGGCGCGCGTCGTGGAGTTCGACGCGAAATATCCGGGAGCATGGATGCTGCATTGTCACCTGCCCCACCACATGATGAACAACATGATGGATCTCTTGGGCGGCCGGGCGATAGAGACTGCAGCCTTGACCGATGCGCAAGCAATGAGCCAGATGGCCACGCTGGCAAAAAGCGTCCCGTTCGAACACATGCATCACTCTCCTATCGCCGCGAATGCGAACAGCGTGCCGGGCTTCCCTCAGGACGCGTTCATGGAAATGGGCATGGATGAGGCCGTCGCAAAGCCGGAGACCTTCGGCCTCCCAGCGAACTGGAGCGCACAGATGATGGGAATGATGACGCTGGTGCGCGTGTTGCCGGACAAGCAGTACGAGGAAATGATGGCGCGGATTAAGGCAGGAACCCAGGGCGTGAAAGAGGAACACCATCATGAGTCGTAACTTGGGGGAGAAAACTGTTTCAAGACCGCGGGCGACGAGGACTTCGAGAAGAGGAAAACGGGGAAAGAAGGAAATGAGAAAAGCTCTGAAATTTGTCGCGGGATTTCTGGTTGGGGCGATAACGCTAGGTACAGTGGGGCGGGCGCAGGGGAAGCCCGCGGAAAAAACCACGCAGGCCGCGCCGGGAATGGCCATGAACGAACAGATGCAGCATCAGCATGGCGACGTTCCGCTGGTGAAGCCCGAGTATCCGCGGATGGGGCGGGCGCAGGAACGCGCGGGCGCGCAGGTTATCACCCTGGACCAGATGGAAAAGTTGGCGCGCGAGACGAATCCCACGTTGCGACAAGCGGAAGTGGAAATCCGTGCGTCGAAGGCTCGTCAGCAGCAAGCGGGTCTTTACCCAAATCCTTCCGTGGGTTATACCGGCGATGAGATTCGGGGCGGCTCGGTGGGCGGAGGTAAGCAGGGATTTTTTGTTCAGCAAACGATTGTGATGGGCGGAAAGCTGGGGAAGAACCGCGCGGTCTTTGGCGCAGAGGCAAAACTGGCGGAGATTGAGGCGCAAGAGCAACGGACCCGCGTGGAAACCGCGGTGAAGATGGCGTTTTTGCGAGTGTTGGCGGCACAGGAGTGGCTCGATGCACGGCGCGATTTGGCGAAGATTGCGGAGAATGCGGCGCAAACGCAGCGGGAATTGATGAACACCGGACAGGCCGATGAATCAGAAGTGCTACAAGCGGAAGTAGAGGCGCAACGAATGCGCATGGCAGCGCGGATGCAAGAAAACACTTTGCGCGAGGAATGGCGCTCGCTGGCAGCAGTGATCGGCCAGCCGGCCATGCCGATATCTGCGGTGGCGGGCGACTTGGAACGAGGTTGGCCGGCACTGAACGAGGAAGAAGCCGTCGAAGCCATCGCGAAGCATAGCCCTGCGGTGCAGATTGCGGAAGTTGCGACGGGCCGCGCACAGTCTGTGTTGGCGCGGGCGAAAAGCGAACCCATTCCAGACGTACAGCTCCGCGCTGGAATGGAGTACAACCACGAATCTTTGGGAAGCGTGCCAAGGGCCAAAGGTTGGGAAGGGATCGCGGAAGCAAGCGTTGAGATCCCGCTTTTCAACCGCAATCAAGGGAACATCGGCTCGGCGCAAGCGGACGCGGACCGCGCTCAGCAGGAGCAGACTCGCGTGGCACTTACGTTGCGAGCGCGCGCAGCCACGGTGGTGGATGAGTATTCGAATGCGAAATTAATGGCCGTTGAGTATCGAGATGGGATTCTTCCGCAAGCGCGGAAGGCATACAGTCTGCTAGTCGACAAATACGGCCAGATGCTGGCGTCCTATCCCCGCGTGCTGGAGGCGCAGCGAAAACTATTCGAACTGCAGGTCGAGTACATAGCGGCACTGGAAGGCGTCTGGACAAATGGCTTAGCCCTGCAGGGCTATTTGCTCACCGACGGACTAGAAGCACCAGCGCGTCCCGGCGAAGTGGACCGGCCAATCCGGGAGACCAACGTGCCAATGCCGGAGCGGAGCATGGCACCTGGCGAAGGGATGCCGAGACCATAAGTCTCGGCTATGTAGCAATTTACGGATGCTTTCAGAAACAACCACCAGATAAGATCCTTTTCTGCCGTGGCGCCCACGTGTCGAGTGCGAAACACTGGTACGCCGGTTAGATTGACCAAGTTAAATTTTAATGAGT
This sequence comes from Candidatus Acidiferrum sp., assembly GCA_035576885.1. Classification (GTDB taxonomy): domain Bacteria; phylum Acidobacteriota; class Terriglobia; order Acidiferrales; family UBA7541; genus Acidiferrum. The sequence goes on from DATLVZ010000062.1 coordinate 63,904, forward strand.
ACTGTGCAGGATAGGGCGCCTGGGTGTCAGCAGACGTGTTTCCCGCGTTTTAGAAGCCGGTAGGTGGATCATTTTGCCGTCCCCTATCCCGCGCCAATGGCTTGCCACGCGGCGCTTAGTCACTTTTGGGCAGCAGCTCGTACCTAACCGACTCGTTCAGCACCATGAGCTGGTGTACGGCTCTCGATAGTTGTGAAGGATGGAAGGTCGAACGGCGCGATGACAACAGTGTTAAAGGCTGGACGGTACGAAATTAGCGGCGAATTGGGCCGCGGCGCGATGGGTGTGGTTTATAAGGCGACAGACCCCGTCATCGGCCGCACTGTCGCCGTAAAAACGATCAAGTTGAGCGAAGAAGGTACCGGGATGTCGCGACCGGAGTTGCTGACGCGTTTCCAGACGGAAGCTCGCGCAGCAGGTTTGCTGACACACCCGAACATCGTGGTTGTGTTTGACGCGGGCGAAGAAGACGGCCTGTATTACATCACGATGGAGTTGGTGGAAGGCAAGAGTTTGCAGGCGCATCTGGACGGTGGCCAGGCATTCTCGCTGTCTCGGGTACTGCGCATCATGGAACAGACGTGCGGCGCGCTTCAGTTTGCCCATGAACGAAATGTGGTTCACCGGGACATCAAGCCGGCGAACATTATGCTGACGGCTGACGATACCGTGAAGGTCACAGATTTCGGCACAGCGAAAATCTTGCAATTCGGCACGATGCAACAGACCGCACATGTGATGGGCACGCCGAGCTACATGTCACCGGAACAAGTGAAGGGCCGGGCCGTAGACGGGCGAAGCGACATTTTTTCGCTGGGCGTGTTGCTGTATGAAATGGTAACCGGCGAGAAGCCGTTCCCGGGACAGAACATCACGACAGTTATCTACAAGATTGTGAATGAAGAGCCGGTTCCGCCGCGGCAGATTGACCCTTCAATCCATCCGGGGATTAGCGCAGTGGTGATGAAGGCGCTGGCCAAGGAACCCGAAGCGCGCTACCAGAGCTGCCGCGAAATGCTCGAGGACTTGCGGAGCTACCGCAGTTTCGCGCAGGGCGGGAGTCCGGATAAAACCATGATAGCGGGCAGCCTGGGCACGCCGAATGCGACACTGCCGCTCGCAGGTATGGGTGTTGGGGCGCAAGGCGGAAGGCACAATTACGTCGAAGATCCGATGACCATGGCAACGACACGGTCGCTGAATGCCAGAGCTTCCAGCCCAACGCAGACACCCGTCGTGCGCCGCACCGGGCACATCTCTCCGATACAAGCAGAAGAACCAAAGAAGAAGAGCATCATCGGAAGCATATTTGTCGCTTTGATTCTTCTCGGTGTGATCGCTTATGGAGTACAGAAACTGCTGCCGGTGTTTGATGATGCGCGCAAGATCAACGCAGCGCAGAAGACCCCTGACAATGATTCCAGTGCTGGGCTGGCACAAGCTCCGGCTAATCACGAGGCAAACAATCCTCCAGCGACGTCAGCCGCAAACGAATCGCCTGCAATTTCGAGCTCCGGCGCGGCTTCGCCAGAAAAGAAGCTGACGGACCCCACTTCAGAAAAGCCCGCACCAAAGAAAGGCGAGCTTGTTGTGAGTCCGCAGGCGGCCGAGTACAAGGGGCGGATTGAGGAAGCCATCTCTGAGCATGGGTTGGCCGGACGCGCGAGAGTCCAAGCCATTGGAAACACGCTTGTGCTATCGGGCAAGCTGCACCCCACGGAACATGGCGCTCTACTCAAATTTTTGCGCGACGCCCCCTCGAACGTACGAGTGGTGGATCACATCGAGTATGAAGATGCACCGACTGCGGACAAGGAACGTGGCGGAGGCGGAGGGCACCCTGTTCCATCGGAAGGCCGCGGCGCGATTCACGTCGTGACGGATCTCATTGGCGCGACCGCCATTCTGCGCGGCTCTGCGGGACGCACTCTGAATCAATGCCAGACACCTTGCAGCTTCAATGATCTCGAACCTGCGCAGTACAGCCTGGAAGTGCAGAAAGAGGGCTACCAGCCGATGCAGACCGCGCTGCAAGTGAAGGCGGGGAGTGTCATCGACCAGAGGGCCGCGCTCGAATCGCTTGCGAAAGGCTTGTACTTGACTAGCCGTCCACCAGGGGCGGATATCTTCATTAACGGAGCCAAACAGTCCGGCCAGACGCCTGTGACACTGCCTCTTGCCCCGGGGCAGTACAATCTGGTAGTGCGACTAGCGGGCTACGAGGCCTACGCAGGCAAGGTGCAGGTGAAGGACAACATCCAGACCCAGCTTAGCTTGGAACTGACTGCCCGAATTGCATGGGCGCAAGTCGATACCATACCAAAGGGTGCGGAAATTTTTGTGGATGGAATAACGACGGGGCAAATGACCCCGGCGCGCGTGCAAATGCCGGCCGGTCTCCATACGGTGATTGTAAGACTGGCCGGGTACCAACAGGTGAAGAGAACGGTGCAGGCCAGTGAGGGCGGAACGGTCAATCTCCAGGAGACGTTGAAGCCCCGCTAGGGCATTCGGACGCTAGAAAACTAGGGTTTCGGGTCTTCAGGCTGCTTTCGAAAGGTTTTTGCGCCAGCCTTGCTTCTACTAAGAACGTAACCTTTTGTAACAGTTCTCGTGGGTAGGTTCGAGAACCTAGTAATCAAACCACTCAAAATAAAGCATTTATTAGCACAAGGTCCGGGCAGGCAGCGTGCTTGCTTTATGGATAAGGGTACCCTACCCTCGCGCACGTGTCATTACGCTAGACAAGGCATTGGTCCCTTCTTACTAAACGGGTTAGCGGTCTGACTCAGCGAGACAGAAGCAAGTGGGGAGCGGATTGGTACTTCGGGCCATCATTCCGGTGGATGAGAAGAACAACGAGGCCGAACCGCGTCCGCACACGGAACCGCCGGTGAGAAATGCGTCGCGGCCACCTTCCAGTGGATCGCCCGAGGCGGCTGCGCCAACACCGGACGTGAGGACGGGTGGCCTGATTCATGCCCTGCGCTGCCTTCATTTGCTATTTCGTTCCGAACGACTGTATGAGCGGAACCACCCTCGGCGGTTGCAAAGTTTGGATACCTCTTACGAGACGTTGCGCGACTTCGCCGGCACTCTGAACGGCATCGAAATTCACATTGAACGAGGCGGATTAGTGGTGCCGAAGCTCAGTGATGCTCACCTTCCGGATGTGCGGGGAGAAATGCAGTCACTTGCTCGGGACTTGCAGCGAGCGGGAATTCAATCCCTGGCCATCGCGCATCAGTTTCATGTAGGCGAACTGGACACGCTCGCGCAACTCTTCAAGGCATCGTTGTCGAGATCGGAGGAATCTATAAAGCGCGAGGGCAGTTCCTGGTGGGCTTCGCGGTTGTTGGAGAAGCGCGTGGAGGGGATTTCCATTAACACGCAAACGGAGCGGAAAGTAGACACGGTGCTCGCCAGTCTGATGGGCGCGCTCGTGGCATACGGCGGAAACTCGCCGCGCGAGCTCACGGAGACCCCGATTCTTCCACCGGAGATGGACGATCTTGCTGGAGCCCTGCGTTTGATAGGCCGGCTGACACCGCCGCTTGAGGCGGCGCGCGCGCTCTCGCCGGAAGAAGCGGCGAGGGCGATCCACGGAGCGATGGAGGATGCCAGCCGGGAGACTGTCCGCATGCTGCTCAGCTCGATTTCGCAGTATGCCCCGCGAGAGGGCGAGCGGCCGCAACCATATTTGCTGCGACTTTCAGAGAGCTTGATCCTTGAATTCCTCGGGGCGGAATTTTCCGCCGGGACGCTTGCGCCGGCGGCCGTGCGGCAGACGTTTCATCGCCTCTGTGATGTGCTGGTCAGTTCGGGCGGATATACAGGCCCGCACTCCTCGCAACATCTAACCTTGCTCGCGGCTACGTGGGCAAATGACACACATCGGGAACAGATTGCCGAGAAATTCTGGCTGGAATTGCCGGCGAGAGAGAAATCCGTGGTGCTGCGGGGGCCGGAAGTCTGGTGCGTGCCGGTTGTCGCACTGAAACGGACGCTCGGACAATTGGCCGAGGCGGGAGCCGACGCTCCGCGGCGCGAGGCGCGAAATATTCTGCTCAACTATTCGCGTCGTAAAGAGAACGAAAATGCTTCTGCGCGCCGGGCAGTGGCGGCAGGCCTGAATGAACTGACGCCGATTATTGAATCCCTCTGGCCCAATCAATTGCCGGAGGATTTGAGCCGCGGAACGATGAAAGCGCTAGAACAGGAGACGATTCCTGAGACAGCAGCGCTGCTGGCGGCTTTTCTCGAAACGCTGGGACGAGTTGCGGTAACGCGCGGCGATTATTCCGGGCTGGAAAACATTTTGATCGGCCTGGAACGAGTGCCAAGAGACAAGGAGCACGATCACATGTCGGCGCTGGCACACCGCCTGGTGGCGCAGGACCGCTGGATGCTTTTGGTGGATGCGGCGCTGGCTAATCGGCCTCTTGATCCTGTATTGCCGCGGCTCCTGCAGCGCGACCCGGAGAGGTTGCTCGATCGCCTGACACTGCTCTTGACCGAACCTCGCGGCGCGGAGATGGTGGCGGCGATGGCACGCCTGCTGCGAACGATCGGAGTTCCCGTGCTGAACCTTCTCGAGACACGGCTCTATGAGGCGCGGAGACAGCGCGTTAGCGCTGCGATCAAACTTCTCGCCGCTGCGGACCCTGAACGTCTGCTCCGGGGCTTGGCACGAGCGCTGGCTAGCTGGGAATGGAATTTGCAGGACTTGGCGATCAGCGAGCTCTCGCGACCGGCCAATGTAAGCTCTGCGCAAAGCGCGGCTTTTGTGTTTTCCGCGGTTCTGGCGGACGCTCATCCGCTGGTCGTGCCGATGATGATCGATCAGATTGGCTTGGCGCAGGAGACTACCGCGGTTCCGCAGTTGATGGAGATTGCCGCAGGCGAACATGAAGTGCTGCGGGACCTGTTCGTGCGAATCAAGGCCATCGAGGCGATCGGCCGCATGCATGCCGTTGAGGCGGCGGAATTGCTGCGCATGCTGGCAGAAGGACGCGAAGGTCTCGCATTTGCCGAGCCGTCGGGTGTTCGTATGGCGGCGGAGGATGCGCTGGCAATGATTGAAAACCGGCCGTCTTCCACACGAGCCCGGGCAGCGTTTGAGCCGGCGCCGCAAAACAATGGCAGCTTTGTCGTTCCCCGAAGGTATGTCCGAGTTCCCCTGGAATCCCCCTTACGAGCGCAGATTGACGGCGCGCAAGCAGGCCTCGCTCGCGTGAAAACGATCAGTCTCGGCGGAGCGTACCTGGAATCGCTAAAGAAACTCTCCGTGGGAGATTCCATCAAGTTGGAAGTCCGCTCGGGGCTGCGCAAGATTAACTTTACCGCGGTCGTACGCAATCTCGGACCAGACGGCAGCGGGGTCGAGTTTGTGCACATGAAAGAGGAAGATCGCGAGAAGCTCCGCAAGCTAGTTCAGCGCCACCTGCAGATTTAAGTCAGCTGTTCCCCCCTATCTCTAGCGCGGATTTCTCACCAGATGTGGATTGATGCTCAGGAGAGGGTCATGGGAGCTTGTTTTTATTGCGCGGGATAGGGGCCACGGGTCGCTGTTGATTTTTTCAGCGTGAATAGGGGGCCCGGTTGACGAGGGAGTTGT
>DATLVZ010000063.1:0-25935 GCA_035576885.1 Candidatus Acidiferrum sp.
TGAGGGCACATTATACGGGGAAAGGAAAGTGAGTGGTGGGCGACCGGCGAGGAAGGGCGAAACTCGAAAATCGAAACTCGAAATTTGGACGGCTCGGGGAGGGCGTACCCCACCCCGGGTGTTTTTCTGTAAGAGTGGCAAGGAAAGGACTTATGCTTGACGCAGCTCGTAAGAGTGGTAGCGAAAGGACTTAAAGTGGCTGGTTTTTCAATGAGTTGCGAGCGGTTCGTAAGAGTGGCAAACAAAGGGCTTCGAAGACGAGTGTTGACGGTCAATGGACTAAATGCAGAGGGTATCGGAGAGTGGCACGGATCTGAAGGCCCGGCGCTACGAAAGCTTGGAAGGGAGCCGAACGCAGAGACGCTGAGTGCGCCGCGGGAAGAAGAATCGGGCGGAAAGGAGGGTGATGGAGTGGTCGTCGAGCGAAACCCTTCGGATTTACTCAGGGCAAGCATGGGATATGGTAGCAGGGATAGTTACCAGTTGTCAATAGTTTTGTCGTTTACTGAGTAGGTCATTCGAACGGAGAGGCGCGGATTCGAATGCGGGTGGCGGAAGTCGAGGGGATTGAGGGAGTTGGCGGGATTGAGACGGTTTGGTGAGACTGTGGAAATGTGTGGAAAAGTGTGAAAAGAACGTGGGTAGTGAATAGTGGGTAGTGAGTAGCGGCCTCTTGGCGAGACTCGTGGCACTCGCCGCGCGTCCGTGGAAGTGAAGAGGTAGAAAAAAAGAAGAGGAAAGACCCACCCTTGCAAAACCCAAACCCGCAAGGATGGGGCACCCTCCGGAAAAAGACAAAGTCAAAATCTCCTACGAGAGGGAAGGATGTTGCTGCCGGCGTTGGAGAGCCATTATGGGATGAGGATCGGGCGGGTGCGGTTGTGGAGGCGGTAGACGGAGAAATCGCGGCGGTCGACAGTGAATATTCTGCGGAGGCCCTCGCGTTCAGCGACGCGGATGAGCGCGGCGTCGGCGAGGTCCATGGGACGGTTGGCGTATTTGCGCATAAGCTCGCGGGTTCTGGGGATGTCGCCGGAATCGAAGGGGAGTAGAAGAACGGCGCCTCGCTCAAGCATTTCCCAGAGGGCCTCTTGCGCCGCAGGTTGGTCGGATAAGAGGTACATGGCTTCGACGAGCGGAGGCCAGACGGTGGCGAGAGGCTCGCGCAAAGGCTTGAGAGCGGCAACACACTTGGCATGGTGCTGGTCATCCGCGTCGACCAGGGCAACAAGCGGCCCGGCATCGATGAGAATCAAGAACGTTTCCCGCGGCGCTTGAGAAGTGCGGCGAAGCGGCGGCCGGTTTGCTCGGAGCGTTTGGGATTCCCGCCGCGGACAATTCCGATGAGGTCCATCATGGCTTCGTAAGGAGAAGCGACGGGCTCCTGACGATCCGCCCATGCCGCGATGGCCTGGCGAATCACTTCCGAGGTAGAAAGGCGTTTGCGGCGAGCCAGGCGCGCAATGCGCTGGCGAGTCTTGGGGTCAAGCCGGAGAGTGAGTGGTGATGCCATGGCAGAGCGTCCTAATGGTGTGAGTGTAACACGATTTGTAATACAGCGCAAAACTGGGATTACTGAGTAGGTCATTCGAACGGGGACGCGCGGATTCGGAGGAGAGTGGCGGAGGTTGAGGGGTTTGTGGGAGTTGGCCCTTCGGGACTCAGGTAAACGCGGATTGAGACGGTTTGATGAGAGTGCAGGAATGTGTGGAAAGGACAGCACGGCTCCCATATGCCTTCGGTCACTACATGGTCCTCCCACCCACCAGACATTGGCGACGATCCGAAGAACGTGGTTTAGGGTTAAATCCAGAATCTCGCCAGTTTCGTTTTGGGATTCCCCGCGAACCAAAACGGTGCGTTGAAAACAGGAGCATTGGATTCCTAGCTAGATCCAAAGCGTAAGCCATAGAAAATAAGAGGTTGATCAACCAGGATATCTGGCAATTGACTTGCCTTGAAGCGTTCGCAGGACCTACGTCAATCGAATTATTGGCTAAACTCGAGGAAACGCAATTTGAGCCGGATTCCAAAACTGTGCTGTCCGATCTGCGGACAGCTCAAACGGAGCGCGTTGAACTGGCGCTGAATTTTCTTCAGCTCGGATTCGATTTTCTTTTCTCAGAAGCTTCTGGTGCTACGGTGGCCGTTGCAAGAGGCGTGACAATCGAGCCTAGCTTAGCTGCGACTCGCCAAAATGTGAGCTTGGTGGTAGACCCTCGGGCAAAGTGGTCCAGCTATCAAGGAGCTCAACCAATAGGCTTGAGAAATCCTGTGCCAGTGGATAACATGCTAGCGCCAATGAAAAATCGACTGAAGAAGAAGCGCAAATCACCAGACGGGATCGCAACAAACAAACTGGTCTTCAGCGCACAGCAAGGAACGAACGATGGAATTTTTCCGAGCATTCTAAAGCTCTATGTGGCAACGGGCAGCAAGATTGCAGACATTACCTACGGGAGGGGAGTTTTTTGGCGTAACGTGCCAAAAGACCACTATCGACTTTTAGCCACCGACATCAAGACTGGGGTCGATTGTAGGACGTTACCTTACGAGGACAGTAGCGTAGATTGCGTAGTTTTCGACCCGCCATATATGCACACGCCGGGCGGCACGGCCCATGTCGATCATCAGAATTATGAGAATTATTACGGGAACAATGTCGCGGCAAACGGTTCAGAGAAAAAGTACCACGAGGCTGTCTTGGACTTGTATTTCAAGACGGCATATGAAGCCAAGCGTGTCCTGAAACCGGAGGGAATTTTCATCGTCAAGTGTATGGATGAGGTGTGCGCTAATCAGCAGCGGCTTACGCACGTTGAGCTTATCAACGAGTTTTACAATCACGGGTTCGTAGTGGAGGACCTATTTGTGTTGTTGAGGAACAATCGTCCAGGGGTTAGCAGAATTCTTCGACAGGTACACGCGCGGAAAAACCACTCGTATTTCTTAATCTTTAGAAAATCTGCCCGACTACGACGCGTGTCCAAGGTTCACAGCCTCACCGAGCACTTAGAAGTCCCCTTAGTTCGCCCAGCGCTTCGCCAAATGGCTTAACGTTTACGCGCGGAAAGGCATCCGCCAGTTCCAAATAAACTCTTGGCGGGTCCAAGTAATAGATTCGACTTATCTCCGTAACTCTGGCCTGGAACATTTGCAGCTGGCGCGGAACACAAATCTCTATAACTTCTCCGGTTCTGGTGTTCCGCTTCGTTTCAGATGCGACAACAAGAATGCCGCGATACATTCCCGCGCCAAAAATCCGCTCCAAGACAAGCTGGTGCACCCAAGCTTGCACAGCGCGTTCGCGCGTCGAAGTTTTAATCGGAAGATGAATTTTCCGGCTCTGGTCCCCAGGGTCGAAAATATAGTCCGTTGGAAGATCGGCTCCGGATTCAGGGATGCGGACCTTGTTTCGTGGTGAAACACCGATAGCCCTGGCAACAATATGACCAATTAAGACTTCGAAGAATGTTGCCGAAGCCTTTCGGCCAACCCCGCGAACGTCATGCGCCGCAAACACACTGTAGGCTATCGAATATGTCGCGCGGACAACATGCTCTGGGCTAGTACCAGCAAAGCCTTCGGCGAAGCTGCGCAGTAGTTGACCAAATTCCCGCTCGCCCTCGACGTACAACTCTAGATTTACTGGCCTCGATTGCTCCTCTTCACGAAAACTAAAGTAGTTCTTCCCCGTTTGGGACGTCAGTGATACTCGTTCAGAATGCTGCAGTATTTGACGGGCATGCAGCGCCATTTCGGAAATGAGTGTTCCTGTGGCTGCTCCCCCAAGGTTTACGAGGGAGGTGGCTTTCAGTCGACTGTACTGCCGATTCAGTTCTTCTGGCACGTAGCAGGAAGTTTACTTCAAATGCAGCTCCTGGTGAATGACGTTTCGGATCATTAGCATATCTTCGGACCCTCCGGCCATAGGTCCGTTTGAGGTCAGCTGCTTTGGTGTCCCGCAGAATCTACCGAGATCCAAAGTGCGCAAATGGCGGTGACGTTGCGTGGCGGGGCGGCGCGCGTGGGTTAGGTGATTGGGGGGATCGGTCTGTAGGCGGGCGAGGGATCCACGTGGTCCAGGTTTGCTTCTTCTACCAGGGGTTAGACGATACGTTCGATGATGGTTTCGACGACGAGGCTGGGGGCGTATTTCATGAGGGCGTCCAATAGGGCGGACATCGTTGCGCGCAGCCAAAAGCGAAGAGAGATTTCTCTCTGCGCAAGCCGACCATTTCACAGGAGTGAAATGGAAAGGAAAGGCATCGGCTTGCTAAGTTCGAAATGACGGTTTGGTCGGCGGTGGTGGGCGGGATTAGCGGGACTTTTTGATGCGGGGGTTGGCGGCTCTTCGGGAGGCTGGGCGGGGGCCCCCATGCATGGCTTGGCGGAGGAGGGCGTTGATGCGGGTCTGGTAGCCGGGGCCGGAGCGCTTGAGCCAGGCGAGGACGTCGGCATCGAGGCGGATGGTAACGGGGCTTTTGATGGGGCGGTAGAATTTCCCGACTACGGCCTTGCTCCAGTCTGTTATTTCGGGAATGTCGGAGGTATCGATGTCCTCGTCGCGGAGACGGAGAAGAGCCTGGAGTTCCGGATCAGGGGTTTTGGCGCCCCCGTTCATAGATTTCTCTTTCCCGGCGCGTAGCTTTTCGGGCTGAAATGATTCGGATTTCTTCCTCTTCATCTTTATTCTCACGTTTATGGGCCGACTCCCGCAGCGTGTGCACCACCACCAGGACGAGGACACCGTTTACCAGCCCAATAGTCAGCCACCTTTCCTCAAGTTCGTAATCGTCCAAGAGGCTGATGGCCCGGGGGTCGTCGAAGACGAGGACGGCGCGTTCGAAACTAACACCGTGCTTGGCGAGATTGCCGGCGTTCTTTTGCTCGTCCCAGGTAAAGCGCATTCAGACGGTGTACCTACAATTCTGCATGTACGCGAAGAGTACGTCAAGCGGAGGTTCTTCGGCAATGCGAACTCTCCGATATATTACGTAAGCTTAATATATTATGTCATTTATATTTGCTCTCGATTTCGCACTCACGCGACGCAGAAAATTCACCTGCTCATAAACCGGGATGGGGCAAACAATCCAGGGAAGAAAAAATGAGGGCACGATGTATCGTGCCCCTACAAGGGACACACCGAGGAGAAAAACAGATTCTCCTCGCGGAAGACGTTCGGAGGTGAACAGGTCCTCGCTACGCTCGGAATGACACCTTACGAGTGACCGAAGCGCGTTAGTAGCGCCAGCTCGAGGTGTCGGCGCCTGGGGGAGCGGTTTTTAGCATGTGGGCTTCGGAGGCGCGGAGGACGCGTTGGGTGAAGGTCAGGCCGCCTTCGCGGGTGGTGCTGCCTGGGGGGCCGGTGTAGCAGTGGGGCTGGTCGACGCCGTAGTCGAAGGTGGCGTCGCTATGGGGATTCGAGGTGGATTCGAGGGCGCGCTGCATGAGGTGGACGGCGCTGTCGAGATAGTAGGTGTCGGCGGTGCCGACGGTTACATGGAGTTTGCCTTGCAGCTTGGGGCCGAGGGTTTTCCAGTTGCGCTGGAGGATGGCATTTAGGTCGTAGTGCTCGCGCCAGTAGGCGGCGACTTCGTGATTGATTACGCCGGTGCGCTGATCCCAGATTTCGGCGGGGTAGCCATCGGGGCCGGCGGGGCTGAAGACAGCTTGCCAGATGTCCCACTGCTCGCCGGAGCGGCCGTGGGTGCCGAGGACGAGCTCCCAGCGATTCGTGCCTTCGGTGGTGGCGAGGATTTGGCCGGGCGGAGTGCGCATTTCTGGTTGTGCGATGCGGCCGAAGGGGCCGATGGTCCAGAAGGCGTTTTTGTCGTCGTAGATGTTGACCATCTGATAGGCGCGGAAATCGACGGGATCGGGACAGGCGCCCCAGGCGCCGTTGAAATCATCGGGATAGAAAATTTGCGTGGCGAGAGTTTCCCAGCCGCCGGTGGAACCGCCGTAGACGGCGCGAGCCCAGCCCTGGCCAATGCCGCGAAATTGTTTTTCGATGGCGGGGATGAGTTCGCGATTGATGGCTTCGCCGTAGGGTCCGACGTTGGCGGAATCGACGGCGTAGGAATCGTCATAGTAGGGATTGGCGTGCTGGATGAGGAGAAGCAGCATGCGGGGAAGCTTGCCGGTGGTCCAGTCCTGATAAAACTGGAATTGCGTTTGGGCGCGCTGGAGCGCGAAACCGGTGAGATCGGCGGAGGGCGGAGTGGTACGGAAGCCGTGAAAATCGTCGGGGAAATGGCCTTGATCGACGAGGAGCGGATAGCGGGCGTTGGGATGGGAGGCCCAGCCTTCGGGAATGACGACGATGGCGCCGAGGTACATGGGATGGCCCCAGAATTTGGTGAGTCCCTGGCTTTGGATTTTGATGTGCTTAACCCAGGCGGTGCCTTTGGGCGGGTCGATAGGCGGAACAATTTTGGTGAGATGGATTTGGACGGGGGATGCAACGGTGGCGGCGGGATCGAAGTGGATTTTTTCAGGGACGCTGTAGAAATTGCCGGGCTTGGAGTTCCAGTGCTGGCCTTCGCCTTCGTCCATGGGGAGCTTGACGGTGTGACCGTCTGAGCGATGGAACGTGGTGTATTTGTTGAGGACGGCCTGGACCCAGTAATCGCCGGCGGGGATGTCGCGGAAATTGGCGGTGGGGTAGCCGAGAGCGTCGTCCGCGATGATGGCGTTTTGGCCGGGGGTCAGGGAGTCGACATCGACGCCAAAAATTTGCTGAGATTTTATTTGGACTTCGAGGATCTGGTCGCGAGGCTCGGGTTCGTTGGTGGTGGAGAGGACAACGTAGACACGGCCGTCGAGGGGAGTGGGACTTAGATTCGATCCGAAAGAGATGACGAAACGAGGTTGCGCGGCGGAGGTCTTTGCGCGCGGGGGTTTTGGAGCGGCGAGGAGAATTGCGGAATACGCGGAGAGCGCGATGAGAGATACCAGTGCGCGAGTGATGAATTTGCGAGCGGCGTAAAGCGAGCGGCGGCAGAGATTTTGCGACGAACGCGGCATCAGAAATTACCTCGGCGATATGTGAATGGTGCTATGCGAGCCGCGTCATTGTAGCCGAGAGTGCGGGGAATGTCTGCCGCTGGCGATCAGGCCGCTATCGTAGCAGTTTTCTTCGGGGACCTCCGGGACTTTTGCAGGATTTCGTGTTCGGCGCGGACCCAATCTTCCAGTGGGTTGCCGGGAGCGCCGTTGCGCTCGAGATAGATTTCGTAAGCGCGTTGCGCGATCTTTTGCTGAGGGGAAAGTTTTTTGGGGGAGGGAGATTTGCTTTTCGTCGATGAACCGTTTCCGTTTGTTCGTGCCATAAGCTCCTCGTTCAGGCCCCGACCTGCGGCCTTGATTTCTACCGTGCTGGAAATCCTGGCCGCGGGCGGCCAAATCGCAAGTCTAAATTCGCCCCGAAGCAGACACGGCTGCCTCGAGAGGCGTCGCTATTATTATGAGAGCGAACGGCCCGTAGAAGGCAAATGAAATTTGAATAAATAGAATCGAATTCCACTATCATTGGGAAGCTTTGTAAGAGTGTCGTTAAGGGGCGCGATGGAAGCTGCTTGTCGCGCAGGCGGAGCGGGGGTATGCTGCTGGCGACCGAGTGGCGAGAAGGCTTCGGGACGGGGCGCAAGCGCTTTGTACAAAGGGGGAAAAGCTATGAAGCGATTTGGATTGATGATGGCGGCGGTGCTGGCGGCTGGTGGCGTATGCGCGGCGCAAGAAGCGGCACCGGGACCGGTGGCGAACCCGGTGACGACGACGGTGAAAGGGCAAATGACGCGTTACGAGAAAAATATGGTGGAGGCGGCGGATTTGATGCCGGCGGAGAAATTTAATTTCAAGCCGACGGCGGAAATGAATACTTTTGCGCACCTGACGATGCACATCGCGATGTCGAATAATTTTCTGTGTTCGAAGATTTCGGGGCAGGAGGCGCCGAAGGTGGAGCTGAAGGACACGGATCCGAAGGAAAAACTGGTGGCGGCGCTGAAGGCTTCGTTTGAGTATTGCAGCACGGCTTTGGCGGGAGTGGACGACTCGAAGCTGGGCGATTCACTGACGCTGTTTGGCGGGCGGCAGATGTCGCGAGCAGGAGCGTTAATCACGTTGAGCGACGATTGGTACGACCACTATGGGGCGCAGGCGGTGTATTTGCGGTTGAACGGGATCATGCCGCCGACGGCGCAGCCCGCGAAAAAGTAGAATTCAAGCGGGTTAGTAGCTAAGGGGACAGACCGGCGTCCGGCGAGAGATGAAGATATCGCAGGGAACATCTCAATGTGAAACATGGAGTTGAGGGGACCTTGAGAAAGTAACGATGTGAACTGCCGGAGCGCCAGCGATTGGATTCCCTGTAGACCGCGCAATTTATACTAAGTGATTTACATACAATAACTTACAGTGTAGCCCGCGGCACGATGCGGGGGCGGAACAGGCCTACCAAAAAGGCGAAGGGTTGGTTAGAAGACTGCAAGCTTAGCCGGGCAAGAGGAAGAGACAAGGGTGTGGCTTGTCCCAAAGCCAGACCCTAGACGGCTGTTCGAAGGCTCCACTATGACGAGAAACAAAGGCAGGAATCTTTACGCCGGAATTTTATGCAGCCTGTCGTTGACGCTGCTATTCGTTTCGCCAGGGCGCGCGCAAGACGCTGACCGTAAGATATTGAAGAAGGTCGAAGCGCAATATCCTTCCATCCTGAAGAGAAGGGGAATCGGCGGGACTGTGAAGTTGAAGGTGCTCGTCCGCGCCGATGGGACCGTGAAGGAAATTGAGGTGCTGGGTGGGAACCCGGCTTTGGCTGACGCTGCGGAGAAGGCGGTGCGCCAGTGGAGATTTGCGCCCGGCGGCGAGAGCACGATTTCCGTGGCAGTAGAGTTCGATCCGAATTCCTAAGCGAACTGGGCGAATCCTACGTGGATTTCCCGCAAGGCAACGTCAAGCTCCTCGGGTATTTCTGCGTTCTGAAACTCAAACGACACTTAGAATTGGACGGCTCCCAATAGAACGCGAGGAAACTAGCATGGCTGTACTTGGTGAACAAGGGCCCGGCTGAACGTAGGGGCAAAGCTCGGTAGGGAGTGTTGAAACTAGAGATGTGGCATTGGGCAACTACATCAGACCTGGAGGAGGTCGCCTTCGCGAGCGGTTGACTGGTACAGGACAGGGATGATGAAAAAGCCGAGGAGCAGACGGGAGAGCAAGCCCGCAACGATGACGATGGCGAAGGGCTTTTGCGTGTCGGAACCGACGCCGGTGGACAAGGCGGCCGGGAGGAGGCCGAGGCAGGCGACCAGCGCGGTCATCATGATGGGGCGGAGGCGCATGAGGGCAGCTTCGCGGGTGGCTTTGCGGATGTCCATGCCTTCGAGACGGAGTTTATTGATATAGCTGACGAGGATGACGGAGGTTTCGACAGAGACGCCCATGAGGGCGAGTAAGCCAAGGATGCTGGAAACACTGAGGGGAGTGTGCGTGAGTTTGAGAGCGATGAGAGCGCCGACGGGCTCGGTCAGAACCACTTCGAGGGCAATGATGACGGGGAACTTTAAATTGCCGTACAGGGCAAAGAGAATCATGAAGATGAGCAGGATGGTGAGAGGCCCAATGACGTAGAGCTGGGATCTGGCTTCCACTAGCTCGCTGTACTCGCCGCCCCAATCGAGATGATAGC
Organism: Candidatus Acidiferrum sp.; assembly: GCA_035576885.1. GTDB lineage: Bacteria > Acidobacteriota > Terriglobia > Acidiferrales > UBA7541 > Acidiferrum. Next base: position 9,695 of record DATLVZ010000063.1, read on the forward strand.
CCTCGGGGAGTTGCACGGCCTTGGCGACGGCAGCCTGGCCGGCGTTGACGGTGCCCTCGAGGTTGCGGCCTTCCACGGAAAACTGAATGCCGATGTAGCGGGAATTGTTTTCGCGGTAGATGAAGGAAGCTCCGGTGCTTTGCTTGATGGTGGCAAGCTCGGAGAGCGGGATCTGCTGCCCGGCGGGAGCGGTGACGAGGAGATCGCCGATGTCGCGGGCGCTGGAGCGGTACTGGGGCTCCATGCGGACAACGAGGTCGAAAAGTTTTTCTCCCTGGATGACCTGGGTGGCAGCTTGTCCGCCGATGGCGGCTTGCACGACGGCTTCGACATCGGCGACATTGATGCCGTAGCGGGCGATTTTGGCGCGGTCGGCGTCGATGATGAGGCTGGGCTGGCCGAGCTCGCGAACAACGGTGAGTTCCTTGAAGCCGGGAGTCTTGTCGAGAACGTTGCGAATTTCGACGGCCATTTTCTCGAGAACATCAAGATCCGGGCCGAAGACTTTGACGGCGAGAGAAGACTTGAGCCCAGTGAGAGCTTCGTCGACGGCATCCTCGGCAGGCTGGGTAAAGTTGAAGATAACGCCCGGATAGGCAGAGAGTTTTTTGTCCAGGTCGCGGGTTAGATCTTCCTTGGTGTTAATGGAACCGGATTTCCATGAAGCGTCCCCGTAAGGTTTCAATCCGACATAAAACTCGCAATTGAAGAAAGCGGTGGGGTCGGTGCCGTCATCGGGGCGGCCGAGCTCCGAGCCGACGACGGTGACTTGCGGGTATTTCGAAATAATGTCGCGGACCTGCGGAGCGAATTTGGCGGCTTCTTCGAAAGAGATGGTGTAGGGCATGGTGGCGCGGACCCACAGCGCGCCTTCGTCGAGATGCGGAAGGAACTCGCCGCCGATGAAGGGGACGAGAAACAAAACACTTCCGAAGATAAGGACTGCGGCTATCAGAGTGAGTGCCGGGTGACGGAGGCACCAATCGAGGCGGCCGGCGTAAAAATTACGAATGCGTTCGAAGACGGGATTCTTTTTTTCGCGAACGCCCTTCGTGAACCAGTAGGAGGCGAGCACGGGGACGAGGGTGAGAGTGAGGATGAGAGCGCCGACGAGAGCGAAGGCCATGGTGTCGGCCATGGGATGGAAAAGTTTTCCGGCGGGTCCAGTCAAAGCGTAGATGGGCAGGTAACCGGCGATGATGACGGCGACAGAGTAAAAGATGGGGCGGTCTACATCGCGAGCAGCGGCGAGAATGACCTCGTTGAGCTTGTACTCCTGGCCGCGACGCTCATTCAGCTCGCGATAGATGTTCTCGACCATGACGATGGTGCCGTCAATGATGATGCCGAAATCAATGGCACCGATGGAGAGGAGGTTGGCCGCTTCCCCGGTGGCGTGCAAAAAAATAAAAGCGAAAAGGAGGGCCAGAGGAATTGTTAGGGCGGTGATGACGGCGGCGCGGAAGCTGACCAAGAAAAATAGCAGCACGAGGAGAACGAGAACCATGCCCCGGAGCAGGTTCCATTCCACAGTGTCGGTGGTGACCCGGACAAGATCGCTGCGGTCATAAAAGGGGCGAACTTTAACGTCCGGCGGCAGGATAGTTTTGTTAAGCTCCTCGGTTTTCTTCTGAACACCTTCAAGGACGTTTTGGGTCTGCTCACCACGGCGCATGAGGATGACGCCTTCGACCGCGTCGTTGTTGATTTTCTCTTTTTCCTGGAAGCCGAAAATGCCGAGGCGCGGGGCGTTCCCGATGACGACTCGGCCGATATCCTTCACGCGAATGGGAACGCCATTGGAGCTTCCGACGACGACTTCGCCGATGTCGTCGGTGTTCCTAATGAGACCGAGGCCGCGGACGTAGTAAAACTGGCCGCCCTGGGAGTAAAAGCCACCGCCAGTGTTGGAGTTATTAGCGGTAAGAGAGTTGAGGACCTGCACGACCGGCAGGTGATAGTTGGAGAGCTTAACGGGGTCGAGCAGGACGTGGTACTGCATTGTGGGGCCGCCGAACCCGGAATCGTCGGCAACGCCGGGAACGCTGCGATAGGCGCGCTCGATAATCCAGTCTTCGTAAGTGTGCAGCTCCGTCGGAGAGCGATCGGGGCTTTCGATAACGTAGCGATAGACGAGGCCGCTGGGGCTGAAGAGAGGGGCCATGCTGGGCGCGACGCCGGCGGGAAGTGTGGCATCGCTGAGGCGCTGGAAAACGACGTTGCGAGCGAAGTACGGGTCCGTACTTTCCTCGAAAGTGAGTCGGACGTCCGAAAGACCGTAGAGAGAGATGGAACGCATGACCTTGAGGTTCGGCGTGCCGTTCATGGCGAGCTCGAGGGGAAGAGTGGTGAGGCGCTCGACCTCTTCAGCAGCGTGGCCGGGCCACTGGGTGATCAACTCGACCATGGGCGGAGAAAGATCGGGGTAGGCGTCGACGGGCATGCGGCGGAAGGATTCCGCACCGGCGACGACGATCAACAGCGTGATCATCAGCACGAGGAAGCGCTGGCGCAGAGCGAATTGGACAATGTGATGGATCATCTTGAGTTCTTCCGGCCGCGTCTCCTTCTAGTGCTGTAAGGAATTCTTGAACTGCAAAAAGAGGCTGCCGTTGCCGACAACGTGCTCACCTACCTTCAGACCGTCGGTAATCTGGGTGCGACCGGCATGGTTATCGCCAAGCTGGACGGAACGGCGAGCGAATTCGTTTTGTTTCACCGTGGATTGAACGTAGACGAAGGGCTGATTTTCAGCGTCGCGGAGAACGGCAGCGTCCGGAACCGTCAAAGCGTCGGCGATGGCACCGGCATTGACGGATGCGGTGACGTACATATCCTTCTTCAGCCTCTTACCGGGATTCTCCGTAACGATGCGCGCCTGAAGAGTACGTGTGGCAGGATCGATCGCCGACGCAAGGTAGGAAATTCGGCCGTGAAAGGTGTCCGGATAAGCGTCAGTGGTGATTCCCACGGTGTCGCCGGGGTGCACGTAAGCGACTTCACCCTGATAGACATTGACGAGCACCCAAACGGTGCTCATGTCAGAGATTGTGAAGACCTGGGTGGCACCGGCCTGAAGCAGTTGGCCGGGGCCGACAAGGCGCTCGACAATTTCTCCACCCACGGGAGCGAGAACGGGAATTTGAGAAGTGGTTTTCGACGGATTCTTGGCGAGCGATTCCGGATCGTTGACGCCCAGAACGCGAAGAGCGTCTTCGCTGGATTGGAGATCGGCCTGGGCCTGGTTGCGGGTGGATTCAGCCTGCTGAAAGTCAGCCTCGGCGATAGCGCCGTGAGAGAGGAGGTCTTGCGCGCGAGTGTAGAACTTGTCCGCGAGGAGAAACGCCGTGCGGGCTTTGATGTAGGCGGAGCGCGCTACGGAGTAGTCCGGGCTGTTGACAGTGAGAAGCGGCTGCCCCTGGCGGACGGTTTCACCCGGGGCGACGAGGAGTTCGTGGACGGGCCCGCCGATGGCAGAGAAAACAGGAGTGGTCTTGAAGGCATTGTAGGCCACTGCTCCGGTGAGGCGCAGCACACGCGGGAGGGCCGATTTTTCGACGGAGACCACCTGGAGGTGCGCCAGTTGGTCTTGAGGAACGGAGAAGAGCGAGGCCGTTTCCGCTTTTGACTCGCTTGACGAGTAGGAAGTCATACTGGACTCGGGCTTATCGGCGCCGCAACCCGCGAGCGATACAACGAGTAAGCTCGTGGCTAAGACAGAGCCAGGGAAGGTCAAGTCACGAAACTGGATTTTGCACTTCACGGCAGATTCCTCGTTCCTACGGCCTGGCGCATCTGTTCGAGGGCCGTCATATAGCTGGCGAGCGCCTGGCGGTAAGCAAGCTGGTTGGAGCGATAGGTGCGCTCGGCATCGAGAAAATCAAGAAGGCTTGCGGCCCCTTTTTTGTAGGCGTACTCGCTGATGTCCCGGGATTTCTGAGCGGCGTCGACGTAACCGCTGCGGTAAAGCTGGACGATTTGGTCGTTAGTACGAAGGGCTTCATAAGCGTCGACGACGTCGGACATGACTTGCTGGGAAGCCTCACTGGCTTGCTCTTGGGACTGGGTGATGGCGTAACGGGTGCGGGCGATTTCACCCTGATTACGGTCGAAGATGGGGAGTTGGATGTTGAAAAAGAAGGCGCCGGTGTTCGTGGCGGCAACGTGGGAGTAATTAAAGCTGGCGCCGAGATCGCGTTTACCGTTAGCTTCGGCGAGCAGTTCTTGACTTCGCGCGGCGATGAGGCCCTGTTGCGCGGCAAGCAAGTCCGGCCGTGTGCGCATGGCCAGCGCCCTCAGGTCTTCTAGGCCAGCGTGGACCGGCTGGTAATCGAGCTTCCCTTCCACATCAAACACGTCAGGGACGGATTCAAAACCGACCAGTTGGCGCAGGGCTGCGATGGCCTGGACCTTTGCCAGGGCGGCGGCGGAAAGGTCAGTCTGGAATTGCAGAAGCTGAAGTTTGATTTTGAGGAAGTCGCCCTCGCTCATGGCTCCGGCTTTGTAGCGTTCCTCGCTGATGTCGACGGTTTTCTGGAAACTATCGAGATCCTGCTCCGCAAAATCGATGGTGGACTGGGCGAGGACGACAGCGATGAACTGCTGCGAAACGTTGAAGACGAGCTGGCGCTCGCTATCGGCGACCTGCGAGCGTGAGACGGTGGTCACATCCTTTGCCGCCTGGAGGCGACGCTGGCGTTTCTTGCCGCGTTCAAAAAGGTAGCCCACGCCCAAATCGAACTGGGCCGCATTGTTGATGTAATCGGCGCTGAACTGGCTTGGCTGAAAGATGGGCAAGAACTGGGCGTCCCAGGAAAGCGTAGGATTGGGACGGAGATTGGCAGTAGTTTCGAGGGCCTGGTTTTGAAGAATGGTGGTGCGAGCGGCTTGAAGAGCGTGGTTGTGTTGCAGAGCGAGGCGGATAGCCTCGTCCAGGGAGATGCGCATAGCCGGAGTCTGCGGGACAGGCGAGGCGGGAGAGGCAACCGGAGCAGACGAGGGATTCTGCTGGGCCAGGACGCAGACAGGCAAGGCCAAAAGCGCGGTGGCCCATGCCATTCCTTTCCTCATTTTGGTGCTCCTCTAAAGTCCCATGCGATAGGGACGGGTCGTTGCGGTTATCGTGGAACCGACGAAATGGAAAAAGTGCGAAGAACTACAGTGCGGGGGGCGCGCGAGGAGAGGTTGCGCGTGAAGCTGCTATGGAGGGAGTGAGAAGTTTTGCGAAAACTTCGAGCCGGCCCAACACCGGGACAATTGCCAGCGTCAAAGTCTGAGTAGCAACGGCAGAGCCGGCAGTGGAGCAGAGCTGGCAAGGATGCGAGCCAGCGGGCCCGGAGTTTAGATCGGCGCAGAAGTGGAATTGTGCCGCCAGGAAGATAATCCCGAGCAGCAGCGCGCAAAAACGGAGCCTATTGCGGTTAACGAACATCTTTGTACTAAGACGAAGCTTAGGCTGGAATGGTTGCGGGGTCAAGCAACGGGATAGGGTTGGGGTCCACTTTATGCACCGGAGGAACTGGCATTTGTGCGTAAGAAAGGGGAGGTTCGCCAAGTGATGACGCTGACTAGAAGAGGTGGAGATTGAGGCACACCGTGACCTCGAGGACCTTCCGGTTTGAGGTCTCTAAACGGACAATAGAGGCGATATCGTCTGGCTGGGAAAAGGGCGCAGTACGCTCGCCAATCCGACTAAGCCACAAAACCTAAGGAAAGAACGCACACATAGACAGCGCGCTGATCAGCCAGACCATGAATCCATCTTTAAAGGAAATTCTCAGGCTCGTAGCAAGCCACTTAGTCGCGGGCATTGCCGTGAGGTGGGGCTCATTTGGCTGGGTGGGGCGAGGAGCGCTCCTGTTTGTACTGCTGGCAGCCGCTGGCCCGACGTTCGGGCAGGGAAGGAGCACTGTAAGCGATATGCGGCAGACTGGGTCCATCCACGGAACTATTTCGACCACGCAGGAGAACGCGCCGGCTGGATTGGAAGGCATCCCTGTAAAGCTGGTAGCAGCGCCGCCTAATGGCGCGACGCTCACTGCCGATACTGATGACGCCGGGAAGTATGAGTTCCAGAGCCTCGAGCCGGGAAGCTATACGATTTCGATTGGTCAGGCAGGGTTCAAGGCAGTTACCAAGCAGGTGGCGGTGGCTCCGGGACAGATTGTGGTACTAGACATCACGCTGGAACTCGAAACCGTCGCTGAGCAGGTCGAGGTTCACGAACAGACTCAGGTGATCTCAACGGAGAGCGTTTCCAACCCAGCGGCCACAGTAACCCATCGCGAGTTGGTGGCACTGCCAACGCCGGAGGAAAAGATCCGGGAAGTGATTCCCATAACTCCGGGAGTAGTGAAAACGCAGGACGGAAAACTCACTTTCAAGGGTGCTGACGAGAATCAGAGCCTGTTTCTGGTGAATTCCGCACAGACTGCCGATCCGGTGACCGGAAGCTTTTCCATTGCGGTGCCCACGGATGCGGTGCAATCGTTCGCGGTTCATAAGACGCCGTATAACGCGGGCCTTGGGAGTTACTCTGGCGGTTTGACAACCATCGAGACTAAACCTCCGCTAGAGAAATGGAATTTCTATTTGAAGAATTTCGTGCCTTCCGTTCTTGGCAAGAACGGATCGATGATCGGCGTCGCGCAAGCGACACCTGGGGTTGATTTTGGAGGACCGCTGCTCGGCGACAAACTATTTTTCTCGGAAGTCTTCCAGTACGACATGAAAAAGACCACGGTTCGCGGACTACCTTGGCCAGACGACATCACGAAGAAACAAGGCTTTAACTCCTTTACGACCCTCGAGCTCATTCTTTCGGCTAAGCAAATCCTGACCCTTACGGTCAACGCTTTTCCGCTGCGGCAGCAGCGCGTCGGCATTAATGCCCTTGTTCCAGAACCTGCCTCGAACGACTTGAATCAAAAGGGTGTGGCCGTACATTTATCCGATAAATACCAGATGGAGTCCGGCGCGATTTTCAGCGTGATTGGGCAGTACACGCGGTTCGATAGCAATGCACATGGGCAGGGATTGGATGACATGCTGATTTCGCCGCAGGGGTGGGGCGGAAGCTTCTTCAACCGCTGGTCCAGGAGAGGCAAGCAGTTCCAGTTTCTGCCTAGCTATCAATTAGCGGAAAAACATTGGCTGGGGCGGCACGAGATTCACGTGGGTGTAGATCTAAACTATCGATCCTATTTCGGCGTGAGCACGGCTAGTGCGGTTCACCTCCTCGAGCAGGACGGCACGTTGGATGGGGAGATTAACTTTCAACCAGCGGCGGCGCAGAATACGTCCGATACGGCCGTCGCCGAGTTCGTCCAGGATCATTGGATACTAAACCCCCACTGGACGGTCGATGCCGGAGCGCGTTTGTCCAGCGAAACCGCTGGCTGGTCCGCGGCGTTCGCTCCGCGCGTGGCCATCGCGTACTCACCAAATAAGAACGGCAAGACCGTCCTTCGAGCAGGGGCGGGCTTGTTCTATAGCATGCTGCCTCTGCTGGCCGCCGACTTTGAGGTGAACCCAACTCGTGTGGTGAGCCAGTTTGATTCCACTGGGCTATTGATCGGGCCGCCGGTAACCTACACCAATGCCTACGTGGGCGGGATGAATCCGCTCAATCCCGGCATTTTGCCGCAGGGGCCGGGCACAACGCCGCGCAATTTCACGTGGAATCTCGAGGGGGATCGCGAGTTGCGGAGAAACGTGGTGTTGCAGGTCGGCTACATCGACAGCCACACGACCTACTTATTTGTCGTCAATCCCTTCACTGGTGCGGCGGGCGAGAACTCTTTCCTCGGTCTCACGAACACAGGCTCCTCTCATTATCGCGAACTGGAGAGCACCGTGCGCTTCGCCGTTCACGGGCACCATGAGGTGAACGCGTCTTATGTCTGGAGCCGCACACGGGGAGATCTGAATAACCTTTCTGATGTAATGATTCCGTTCTTGCAGCCGGTCATTCAGCCGAACGTCTACGGCATCCTTCCTTACGACGTCCCCCAGCGGGTTATCGCCTGGGGGGTTTTTTCACTGCCTAAGAAGTTCACGTTCAGTCCCATCCTGGATGTGCACTCTGGCTATCCATACTCCGATGTAAATGTGTTGCAGAACTATGTGGGCACGCCGAACGGGCAACGGTTCGCCACGTATCTCTCTTTGGATGTGAAAATCTACCGCGTAATCCAAATCCCGTTTCTTGGGGCGAAAAGCGGGAAAACCCACCACATTCGGCTGGGGTTCTATTCACTTAACGTCACTAATCACGGCAATTTTAACGCGGTATACAACAACGTGACGGCACCAAACTTTGGCCAATTTGTGGGATTCTTGGACCGGCGCGACGGTGCGATCATTGATTTCATCGACTGAGTCTTTCCAAAATGCTTCGCTCCGCTACGGTGATACATTTCTCGACTCTCCTCACTGCTCCCTCTGCGTAGATTTGAACGGGCATCCTGCTAGAATAGGGGACGGAGCGGTCCTTCGAAGCAGGTGAAGGAGCGAAAGCTGTTTGAACCAATGACGAATCTCTGAGGAGCCGCGGATAGACAGCCTGTGTGCACGGCCTGTCCCGCTGGAGCGTCTCTGTTGCGAAGTTGGAAGCAGGCGATCGGAGACGGGCGAGCGGGGCAGGAAAGCCTAACGGTTGGCTCGTGGCGCCCACCTAATTCAGAGGTTCACAGCCTAGCTCCTCACGGCCAAGCAGTCCGCTCCTTTTTTGCATAAACGAGCTTAGTGCCTGAACAACAGTTCTTTCGTTTTTTCATCTCAAGCCAGGAGTGAAGAAATTGATTGGCGGCTGGTCTCGCGAATTAGAGCCGGCTTTCGCTAGCAGCCGCGAGTCCTGATAGAACATGCGCGTCCTTTTCATTGGAGACATTGTCGGTTCGCCGGGGCGGCAGATTGTTCGCGATCGCCTGGCGGATATCGTTGCGCAGCGAAAGATCGATCTGGTCATCGCCAACGGCGAGAATTCCGCTTCGGGATTCGGCATTACACCGCGGCTGGCGGAGGAGTTGCTCGCCATGGGGATTGAGGTCCTCACTGGCGGCAATCATAGCTGGGACCGCAAGGAAATCCTCGAATTCATGCCGCACGAGCCGCGGCTGCTGAGGCCTGCGAATTTTCCGGAAGGAAACGTCGGCAGCGGGCTATACATTGGCGCGGCTAAAAATGGCGTGAAGTACGCGGTGCTGAATCTGCAGGGTCGCGTTTTCATGACGCCCATCGATGATCCATTTCGCAAAGCCGACAGCGAGCTGGCCAAGCTGCCCGAAGACGTGGCGTTTGTTCTCGTAGACATGCACGGCGAGACCACCAGCGAGAAGCTGGCATTGGGGTGGTACCTCGATGGGCGCGTCACAGCGGTCGTGGGGACGCACACGCACGTGACGACGGCAGACGAGCACGTGCTGCCGGGCGGGACGGCGTTTATTACGGACGTCGGCATGAGCGGACCGCATGGCGGGGTGATCGGGATGGACCGCGACGGCATCATCAAGAAGTTTCTGAATGGATTACCGGCGCGATTCGAAGTTGCCTCCGGCGACGTACAGATGAATTGCGTGTTGATCGAAACGGACGACGGAGGGACGCGCAATGCCGCCGGCAGACTCCGCGCGAAGTCCATCGAACGCCTCCGCTTCATGATTGACTGATTGGCACTCCAAGGAGCTCCGGCGCGGGGCAACCTGAACGCTTCCGTCGTACTCTGATGACTCATGATAAAAAGGGGCTGGGAATAACGTGAGAATTCTTGCGGGGATGTGTCTGCTGGCCTGTGTTGCGGGCCCGGCATTTGGCCAAGACGAAGGGGATTTGACGGCCACTAAGCGAATCCTGCCAGGAGTAGGTCCGGGGCTGCGGGCGGTGAAGCGCGGTGCAGACGGAAATTTTTATGTGTTGACCGCGCCGGGATCGTTCGCTTTGGTTTTCGATGCAGCCGGAAAACTCCTAAGAAAAGTTCCCGCGTACGAAACAGGCAAGGGCCCGAGCCCTCAGACGCCAGAGTTGGCAGGCATAACATACGGCGAGGACTTGGACGTAGACGCGCAGGGCACCGTGTATGTGGCGGACCGCGGCGCAAACGCGATCAAGATCTGGAGCTCCAAAGGGGATGCGCGGCTGATTAGAGTTATCGCACCAGTATCCGTCGCTGCGCTTCCGGATGGAGAAGTGGCCGTCGCCACTTTGCGGGAGCCACACCTGGTTATGGTGTTCGATAAGAATGGACACGATGTGCGGGAGTTTGGCGACCCTGAACCAATTTCCGAGCGCCCAGAGTTGAACCGTTTTCTGAATATTGGAATCCTCGTAACTGACGGCGGAGAGCATCTCTACTACGCGTTTCCATATCTTCCGGAAGCGACTGTTCGCGAATTCGACCGCAACGGCTACGGTGGACAGGACATTCAGTACACAGGAGTGGACGCCTGGCCAGCCGCGCAGGCCACCCGTAAAGAGATCGAGAGGCAGGAGAAGCGCGGAGAACCACCCGTGTTCAAGAGGATCCTGACGGCCACGGGCGTAGACCGCAAACGAGGGGAAGTGTGGATGGCACTCGGCAATACTTTGCTGCACTTCGACAAGGAAGGAAATCGTCGGGCGACTTACAGGATTTACACCCCGGCGGGAGCACGGCTCGAAGCGACCACAATTCTCGTCGACAACGATCATCTGATCCTAGGAAGCGACCCGCTGGGCATCTACGAATTCGACCGGCCTGGAAAAAAATCTGAACAATAAGGGAATTATCCTCAGGGCGATTTGGATTGATCCTGTGCAAATATGTGCGCCGTCGCGAAAATTATGTGAAAATTGCCGCGAAAAACCTCATTAAGACTCGCTGTTGCACAAAGATTGTGCTTGTGGAAAAACTGTGAATGGTGTGTGCACTCCGGTGAATCCGTTCGCACACTTTTCGCTTGCCCCAACCGGTCCAATCGGCGACAATCCCGCGCTGTCTCATAACGGCGGAACGAGGGGCCGGCAATTCCAGAAGGGCCGCGCACGGGGCGACACGGGGAAGCAAAGCGCTCCGGCACGGGCATGAATCCCGAAACCTGAAGAAAGATTCGAATGGGCCCGCTTTCCACAGCTTTTTCACATCTGTGGAAATAATAGGGAGAGATTTTCTCTTGTGATGACTACTGCGACGAATTTCTGGGAGCGGTTTCTAGAGCACGTGAAGTCCCGGGTCAGCATCAACACATACACTACCTGGTTCCAACCCACGAAGCTGCACCGAGCCGAGGGGGAAAACCTTTTTGTGCAGATCCCCAGCACGGTCTTCCGGCAGGTCCTGACGAGGACTTATGGCGAGATTGTCAAAGCGGTATTCCACGAACTTGGGACCCCCAATGTGAAAGTGCAATACGTCTGTACGGAGGAAGAGCCCGTGCCAGCCGCCCCAGCAACATCTGGCGTGAAACAAGCGAAACTCGATTTTGAAAGCAGCGATCACCAACTGAATCTGCGTTACAGCTTCGATTCCTTTGTCGTCGGCAAATCCAACGAGTTTGCGCACGCAGCGGCGCGCGCTGTAGCCGAGCAGCCCTCGAAAGCCTACAACCCACTGTTCCTCTATGGTGGCGTGGGCATGGGCAAGACGCACTTGATGCATGCCATCGGGCACACTATCAAGAAGCGCAATCCAGCCATGCGGCTGAGCTATGTGAGCGCGGAGAAATTCACCATCGAAGTGATCAATTCGCTGCGTTTCGACCGCATGACGAGTTTCCGCGACCGTTTCCATACCGTAGACGTGCTGCTCGTGGACGATATCCAGTTCATCGCGGGGAAAGAGCGGACGCAGGAGGAATTCTTTCATACGTTTAATGCGCTCTATGAACAGCAGAAGCAGATTGTGATTTCTTCCGATTGCCTTCCGAAGGAAATCAATTCGATCGAGGAGCGGCTGCGCTCCCGGTTTGAATGGGGCTTGATCGCCGACATTCAGCCGCCGGATCTGGAAACCAAGATTGCGATTCTCCAGAAGAAAGCGGAGAACGAGCGGTTCAGCTTGCCGGACGAAGTTGCGGAGTACATTGCGCGTGCCATCAAATCGAATGTTCGGGAATTGGAAGGGGCATTGACGCGGCTAATGGCGTATGCGTCCTTGACCGGAGCGACGATTTCCCTGGCGACAGCGCAGCAGGTGCTGCGCAACATCATTGCCTCACAGGAAAAGCGCGTCACTATCGATCTGATTCAGAAGCGCGTGAGCGAGCATTACAACATGCGCGAGCAGGATTTAAAGGTGCGCAGCAACACGCGGGCAATCGCGTTTCCCCGCCAGGTGGCGATGTACATCGTGAAGCAACTCACGACTGCCTCGTTGCCGGAAATTGGCCGGCAATTTGGCGGCAAACACCACACCACCGTGCTGCATTCAATCAACAAGATCGAGGAAATGCGGCGTTCGGACAAGGATTTAAACCGGACTATTACGCGTTTGATGGACACATTACAGTAGAAACGGCGTTTTCGCTCCTCTGGCAATCCGTAGACTCGCTCCATTTAACAACATACTTTTTGACGAATGCCACACGTCGGCGTATTCAGATCGCGTCCCTAGGCACCCGCTTCATTTTCCTGCGACAGCGGCGCGCGCAAATTCTTGCGTGTACGCCCTGTGAATAGATGTCGGAGAAGGTGGGGAAATTCTGTTGAGAGTAGTGGAGGAAATCTTGCATTGTGGCGCGCATCCGGGATGGAACGGCTCGTTTTCACAGTTTCCCACAACTCGCCACCTTGGAAGAGCAATGCTAGCCCGTTGCAACAAGAGCGGTTCCCATGATTTCCACAATTCCACCGCACTCATCACAACAACAAGTTTTATAGTTCTCAAAACTAATAACTGCTCTTGTCGTGATGATTGTTGTTGTGGGAAAAAAGCGAAGGTTCTCTGACAACCGCTCGAAGTTAGAGAGTTCTGATTCCCACGTATTTCCACAGGTTTTACGTGTCTTGTGGGCTTTATACTTTGCGAAAAAGCGAGTACAGTACGACAGCGGTAGAACGTGGCGAGGAAACCGAATGAGCGCACCAGGAACCGCACGCGAGGAACATCAAGCGATGGAATTCAGCGTTAGCAAATCAGCGCTTTTGAATGAACTGAACACGACCCAGGGCGTAGTTGAACGCAAGACGACGATCCCTATTCTTTCGAATTTGCTCGTAGAGGCTAAGGGCAGTCAGTTGACGATCACGGCCACGGACCTGGAGTTAAGTGTCCGCACCTCCTGCGAAGCGAAGATCAAAAAGGAGGGTGCGGGGACGATTCCAGCAAAAAAACTGCTGGAACTCGTGCGCTTATTGCCTGAAGGCGAGATTAAGGTCAAACTGCTCGAGAATCATTGGGTGGAAATAGTCAGCGACAGAAAGAAATACAAGCTCGTGGGCATGGCCAAGGAAAATTTTCCGGCGCTGCCCTCGATGCCCCATACCCTCGTTAAAATTCCTGCTGCGGTCATCGAAAGCCTGATCGCCAAGACTAAGTTTGCCATCTCCATGGAGGAGTCGCGCTACACATTAAACGGCGGATTGCTGATATTAAAGCCCGACTCTCTCGCAATGGTGGCGACGGATGGGCACCGTTTGGCACTTGCGGAGACGGACCAGAAGCTTGCGGGCTTGAATGGTGAAGTGAAAGTTCTGATTCCAAAAAAGGCGATGGACGAAGTAGAAAAACTGGCGAGCGCGGCTGGCTCTGATGCCTCCATCGAGTTCGCCAAGGATGAGAGCCATTTGTTTTTTCAGGTAGGCCACCGGCTTTTGATCTCGCGAATTCTCACCGGCCAATTCCCGAATTACGAAGCAGTGCTTCCGCGCGACAACAACAAAACTGTAGTGCTGGAGCGCGCGGAACTCAGCGATGCAGTGCGGCGTGTGTCGCAGCTTGCCGATCAGCGGTCGCATGCCGTGAAGCTGGCTGTTTCGAAAGAAGGTGTGGAAATTTCCGCGTCGAGCCCAGAATACGGCGAAGCCAAAGAAAATATCGAAAAGGAATACAAGGGCGATGCCATCAGCATCGGTTTTAACTCCTCGTACATGCTCGATTTTCTTGCCGCCGCGGCCGATGGCCCCGTGAGCATCGAGTTGAAGGACGAACAATCCGCCGGGCAGATGCGCCCACTTGCGGATGAATCTTATCGGTATCGCTACATCATTATGCCGATGCGCATTTGAGACGAACTGCCTAAGCCGAAGATTTCGCAAAACGCGATAAAATAGGCACCTTACTGGGTGCCTTTTTCATTCCTAACACAACTCAGTCATTTCTCTGTAACATACTATAAACACAGCCTTTATCGTAGCGTGGCAAGCATCCTTGCTCTTGAGAAAGTCATGCCGTTCAGGTACACTGGAGTGGCTGTCGATTCGCAGTTCGGTAACCTCCAAATCGGCACGTCGGCCAAGCAAATTCGGCCCAGTCATATAGCTTCGCGCCAGGAGCTAGGGAGCCGGAAGCTTGGAGTAAAGAAGTCTTCGCCACGTCTCGCTGCGCGAGACGGGATGGAGCAGGAACCCTACGAGTTCTGGATTCGCTCGATGAATCCGGAATCAAAGGGTAAGGCGACGTACGGAGCATTCCGCGAGCACGCCTTTCCTAGCTTCAAAAAAGTTTGAGCAAAGTTTTTGAGCGCTGAAGCTCACCGCATGGCTCGGGGTCCGTCTTTGCGCGGTAAGAGTTTTGTCAGGAGCGTACATGGGCGATAAAGAAGCGGTGACCGGAAAAGCTCCGGGCCACCAATACGACGCGAAGTCGATCAAAGTGCTCGGCGGGCTTGAAGCGGTGCGGTTGCGCCCCGCGATGTACATCGGCTCGACCGGAGAGATGGGACTGCATCACCTGGTTTGGGAAGTCGTCGACAATTCCGTGGACGAAGCGATGGCCGGCTACGCGGACGAAATCAACGTCACCGTGCACGCCGATGATTCTGTCACGGTGGTCGATAACGGCCGGGGCATTCCCGTCGATATGCACGCTACAGAAAAGCGTCCAGCGGCTGAGGTCGTGCTGACGGTGCTGCACGCCGGCGGAAAATTCGACAGCGACACCTACAAAGTCTCGGGCGGTTTGCACGGCGTAGGAGTTTCCGTTGTCAATGCCCTCTCTGACCGGCTCGAACTGGAGATCTCGCGCGATGGCGCGGTGTGGGAACAGTCCTACGAAAAAGGCAAACCAACCTCCAAGCTCAAGCAGACTGGCAAAACGCGAAAGACCGGGACGACGGTGACGTTTCATCCCGACCCGGCCATCTTTGATAAGACGACCTTCAGCTTCGACACGCTCTCGCAACGCTTGCGCGAGCTCGCTTTCCTGAACAAGGGCCTGAAAATCACGCTCACAGATGAGCGCACAGAGAAGACATCGGAGTTCCGATTTACCGGCGGCATCGGCGAGTTCGTTAAACATTTGAATCGCGGCAAGGCCACGCTGCACGATTCGCCGATCTACATTGAAGGGAAGCGCGGCGCGGTGGAGATCGAGATCGCGCTGCAATACAACGACACGTACGGCGAGAATATTTTCGCTTTCGCGAATACCATCAACACTGTGGATGGCGGCACGCATCTTTCCGGTTTTCGCTCCGCGCTGACGCGCACGATTAACAATTTCGCGTCGTCGGCGGGAATGCTGAAAGAGCAAAAAGATGAAGTGACCATTACCGGCGACGACGTTCGCGAAGGCCTCGTGGCGGTTGTGTCCGTGCGCCTGCCGCAGCCGCAGTTTGAAGGGCAGACCAAGGGCAAGCTAAACAGCGATATCAAGGGCGATGTCGAGCAACTTGTTAACGAAAAGCTTGGCGAATGGTTCGACAAGCACTCGACCGTGGCTCGCCGCATCATTTCAAAGTGCATCGATGCGGCGCGCGCCCGGGAAGCTGCCCGCAAAGCCCGCGAACTCACGCGGCGCAAGTCCGCGATGGATTCGAGCGGCCTGCCTGGCAAACTTGCCGATTGCCAGGAACGCGATCCCGCGCGATGCGAACTCTTCGTGGTCGAGGGCGAATCCGCCGGCGGGTCGGCGAAGATGGGCCGCGACCGCAAATACCAGGCGATCCTGCCGCTGAAGGGCAAGATCCTCAACGTCGAGCGCGCGCGCTTCGACAAGCTGGTCTCCTCGCAGGAAATCATCACGCTGATCACGGCGCTCGGCACCGGCATCGGCCGCACCAACGGCAACGGCGACAAGGATGACAAGGACGTCTACAACGCCGACAAGC
>DATLVZ010000064.1:0-5738 GCA_035576885.1 Candidatus Acidiferrum sp.
GGATCGAGAAGGCGATGGACACGCGAGGCTACGGGAAACCCGCAGTGGCAGAACTGGACGGAAGCGACGTTTATTTCAGCCCTGGGACCTACGACAAATTGAAGACGGATCCGGCTTCGATGCACGCGGTGATCGAGGCGATCAAGAGCGTTCCGGGCGTGGCAGGAGTTTATGGCGCAGAGGAACTGGATGATCGCCCTGCGACGGATAGTCCCATTCGAAGAGCGGAAGCGGCCAGTTTTTTCAGGAGTAGAAACGGAGATATGTTGATTGTCCCAAAACCGTACTGGCTTTGGGACTATTCAATGCCCGGCCATCCGCGGACGTACGCAACGTCGCACGGCACACCCTACTACTATGACCAGCATGTGTCGCTCTTGTTCATGGGATTCGGCATCCGGCCCGGCGAGTATCACGGCACGGTCACGCCAGCGGACATTGCCCCAACACTTGCTGATCTGTGTGGGATCACGCTGGCCGCGCGCGATGGACATGTCTTGGGAGAAGCGCTGGCAAGGACATCAGCATCGCGCCCGTCAACAAAGTCCGCTGGTGCGGGCAGTGCCGGAACAGCGAAGCAGTAGGTTCCCTTTTTTCCACAGGCTGAATGGCTGCCAGGAGATTTCGAAGGTGCCCTCACGGCTTCGTGATATTCTTTGACGGAAGTGACTCCCGCTGGGTCTGTTGATCTGACCGTGCAAATTGGCGCGGTGCGCCTGCGGAATCCCATTCTCGCAGCCAGCGGCACGTTCGGCTACGGTGTCGAGTTCGCCCACCTGGTGGACCTCAACTGCCTAGGCGGCCTGGTCGTCAAAGGCCTCTCCCGCGAACCCATGGAAGGGGCACCGGCCCCCCGGCTTTGCGAGACCCCCTCCGGGATGCTGAACGCCGTAGGGCTCCAAAACATTGGGGTCCGGGCCTTCGTGGCGGAAAAACTCCCAGTACTGCGAAAATACGATACGGCCATCATCGCCAACGTCTTTGGCTATAGCATAGAGGACTATGTCGAGGTCATTCGGGTCTTGGAGGACGCGGATGGTCTTGCAGCCTATGAACTGAATATCTCCTGCCCCAATGTAAAGAAGGGGGGGATTCAATTCGGAAACGACCCGGCCCAAGTGGGCGAGGTGGTGGGAGCGGCGCGAACAGCGGCCCTCAGGCGCCCGCTCTGGGTAAAACTCTCCCCGATGGTTGCAGATATTGGACTTATCGCAAGGACTGCGGAGGGAGCAGGCGCCGACGCCCTGACAGTAGCGAACACCTACCCGGCCATGGCGATCAATCCATGGACCGGCAAATCCTCTCTCGGAAACCAAACGGGGGGCCTATCGGGCCCGTCTATTAAACCGATAACGCTTAGGTTGGTTTGGGAAACGCGGAAGGCGGTAAAGTCACCAATCATAGGAGTCGGAGGCGTCGAGACGGTCGAAGACGTGCTTCAATACCTGGCGGTAGGTGCGACTGCCGTACAGGTAGGGACGGCCAGCTTTACTGACCCTACGGTCAGTCAGCGACTTGTAGGGGAGTTGGAGAGAGCACTTTTTGGAACTAAAACGTTTACTATCAATGAGATAGTCGACAAAATTTCCGCAGATTTTGGTTGACATAACGACAGCTTCTTGCTACACTTTTTTGGATATGAGTAGCACAAAGAACACACTATGAAACGTCCACTCTTTATTTTCTGGGCCGCGTTCCGATGGGTGCTCCTAATGTTCCTCATCGTTCCAGTTATGGATGCCCCCTTGGTGGCGCATTTAAGCGCTCCGGTGAAGCCGGTAAAGACTTGGGTCGGCAATGCCAGTTGGTATGGGCCGGGGTTCAATGGTAAGAAGACCGCCAACGGGGAGCGCTTTGACAGCGAGGCGCTGACGGCCGCGCACCCGAACCTGCCGTTCGGGTCCATCGTCCGGGTTGTAAACCCCCGGAACGGGAAGTTTGAACTGGTACGAATCAATGACCGAGGTCCCTATCAAGAAGGGCGCGAAATTGATGTATCCTATCGTGTCGCCCGGAAGATCGGTTTGATTCATTCGGGCGTGAGCCAAGTCCGGCTCGAATTGATGCAAGTGCCACAGAGACACTGACCCCGTCGAATTCGGGGTCGCCTATGACCTTGAGCTTCGACGCCCATCCGCGCAGCAGTTTGATCGTGGCACTGGATTTTGACTCACTGTCTTCCGCCGCAAAATTTGCAAAACAAATCTCCGATCTCGTAGGTATGTTCAAGATCGGCAACCAACTGTTCACCGCCGCGGGACCCGCGGCGGTGAAAGAAATTGCCGCGCTGGGCCCCGGCATCTTTCTGGATCTGAAATTCCACGACATCCCAAATACAGTCGCAGGTGCGGTTCTTTCGGCGGCCGCCATGACCGGCGTGCAGCTCGTGAATGTGCACGCGCTAGGGGGCCGCGCCATGCTGGAGGCAGCGGTGCAAGCGATCAGCGCGGGCGTCCCGATGGGGGCTGACCGGCCGCGCCTGCTTGCCGTCACACTCTTGACGAGCATGGATCACAAAGCTATGAAGGAAGTCGGAATCGGCGGCGTCCCAAAGGCGCATGTGGTGAAGTTGGCGCAGCTTGCCAAGAAATCGGGTGTAGATGGGGTGGTGGCATCCGTGCAGGAAGCGCGAGCGATTCGAAAGGCCTGCGGGCGCGAATTCTTGATTGTGACACCCGGTGTGCGGCCAACTGACAAAGAACCTGGGTCCGAGGCAAAGCGCGATGACCAGGCTCGCACGGCGACACCTACGGAGGCCATCCGCGCGGGAGCGGACTATCTTGTGGTGGGCAGGCCAATCCTCGCGGCCGCCGATCCGCGCGCAGCGGCGCAGTCCATCGTGGACGAAATCGCCGCGGCAAAGTAGAACTCGGCTCTCCAGTGTTGCGCAATGGCTGTTTGCAGTTTCTGAAGTTTGACCCTTCCTTACTCTCTCCAGTAGCATCGCAAGCGATAGGCTCATTCGTTTGAGTGTGTACGTGCGATACGGGCACGGCATGCCATGCCCCTGCGCAAACGAACAGCACTTCTCCATGTCCATCCAAAGCAAGAGCGTGATTGTTGGGACGGCGGGGCACATCGACCACGGCAAGTCGGCGCTTGTGGAAGCGCTGACGGGGACGCATCCGGACCGGCTCGCGGAAGAGAAACGGCGCGGGATTACGATCGATCTTGGCTTTGCATTTCTCGAGGAATACGGAATTCGATTTGGTTTCGTGGACGTACCGGGGCACGAACGGTTTGTGAGCAACATGCTGGCGGGGGCTGCGGGGATCGACTTGGTGCTGTTGGTAATTGCAGCGGATGAATCGATCAAGCCGCAGACGCGAGAGCATTTCGATATTTGCAGGTTGCTGGGAGTTACGCGTGGTGTCGTGGCGCTCACGAAAAGTGATTTGGTCGACGCGGACATGCTCGGGCTGGTGCGGCTGGAAGTGGAAGAGTATCTGCGCGGCTCGTTTTTGGAGCGAGCGCCGATTGTTCCGGTGAGCGCCAGGACGGGGGCCGGGCTCGACGATCTGAAGAAGGCGCTGCACACCGCCGCCACCGAAATTCCCGGGAAAGATGCGGCGCGATACTTTCGGCTGCCGATCGATCGGGCGTTTCCGATGAAGGGCTTCGGAACGGTGGTGACTGGCACATTGATCTCGGGGAGTATCGGCGCGGAGGATGAAGTCGAGTTGTTCCCCGGAGGCAAACGGCTTCGCGTTCGCGGCGTACACTCCGGCGGGAAATCCATTGAACGCGCCATCGCGGGGCAGCGGACGGCAGTAAATCTCGCCGGGATCGATTACGCCGATGTGGAACGCGGGATGACACTGGCGATGCCGGGGCGTTTTCGCACCACACGCAAAGTCGATGTGCGGCTCACGCTGCTTCCTTCCGCGCGCAAATTGAAGCATCATTCACGCTTGCATTTTCATGCCGGGACCGCGGAGACGGTCGCGGAGATTCTCCTGTATGGACCAGGCGTGTTGCCGCCGGGGCAGAGCGCGCTTGGCCATTTGCGGCTGCAGGATGAGGTGTTGCTGCTGGCCGGCGACCGGTTCATCGTGCGGCAATTTTCCCCGGTTATCACGATCGGCGGTGGCGTAATTCTGGATCCTCTCGCTCGTCGGCCGATGGTGCGAGACACGGGGCGAGCGACCTTTCTTGAGACTCTGGAAACCGGGAAGCGAGAAGAGGCGCTGGCGGCAATGACGGAGCGTGCGTTGCTAGGGCTGGCGTTCGACGAGATCGTGGCTCGGACCGGTTGGTTCGATTCGGAGATTCGAGCGACGGCACAAAGCATTGCTACGTCCGGCAAGATAAAAATCGTATCGACGGAACCGCTGATATTGCTTGGTCGAAAAGCATTCGACGAAGTACGGCTGAAAATCGCGGAGCGTGTCGAACGGTTTCATAAGGAGAATCCGCTTTCTCCAGGAATTGCGCGGGAAGATTTGCGCGCGAGCCTGGGAAGACGCGTGCGGCCGGAGACGTTTCGTGCAGCCCTCGATGAGTTGGCGAGCGAGAAGAAATTAGACGTGCAAGGCGAGCTCGTGAAGCGAGCCGGAGCGCAGATTGCATTGCTTCCGGAGGAGGCAAAGGCGAAGGGAGAGATTGAAAGGGCGTTTTCCAATGCAGGATTGGCAGTGCCATCGGCGAAAGAGGTGCTGGAGAAACTTTCCGTGGAGGCACGGCGGGCGGAAAAACTTCTGCAAATTTTGTTGCGGGAGAAAAGTCTTGTACGCGTGAGCCCGGAACTCATTTTTCACCGCGATGCGCTAGCTCATCTGAAAGAGCAACTTGTCGCGTACAAGAAAGCAAAGGGTGAGCGTATTTCCGTGCCGCTTTTCAAGGACTTGACGGGGATTACCCGCAAGTATGCAATCCCGCTGCTCGAATACCTGGACCGGGAGCGGGTGACGCGGCGAGCCGGGGACGAGCGTGTTATACTCTAGATTCCTGCCGGTAATCATTGCCCCAAGTCCCTAGCGGCGTGCTAAGGTGTGGTTGGCAGGTGTAGGAGGCAACATGGAATTTCCAATGCACTGGCTGATCATTTTGGTCGTCGTACTGATTTTGTTCGGCGGGCGAAAAATTCCTGAATTGATGCGCGGGCTGGGCGAAGGCGTGCGCGGATTCAAGGAAGGCATGTCCGGGTCGTCACACGCGCAGCCGACGGCACCTCCTGCACAGGCAGCTGCTCCCGCAGAGAAGCCTGCGGAAGAAAAGAAGGCGTAAGAAAGGTTTTTTAGCCATCCGTTTATAGAGTCGGTTTTTGTGAGGCGCTCTCCCCCGAGGGCGCCTTTCTTGTTTTTGGACTGCATGTATCCGCCGGTCCAACTTGACAATCCCCCAGAGCCATGCGTGTCCGGTTAAAAGGTGAACATTTGCAACTGTTTAGCGGCAAGGGGATCCTCGGGTTGCGGGGTGGTTTGCGTAAGTACCTGAATCAAGGGGATTTTCTCGAACAGCGAGACGCTCAGAATTTGCGGCATGGCATGGAGTTCCAAGTCCAGTCGGAGACGCTTGCGCACGATGGCCACCAGCACATAGACGGCGATGGCCGTCCAGATTTGCGTTTTCACGACGTTCTCGGAGAGTCCGTAAAACGCTTTGATACGCAGGTGCTGCTTGATCCATTTGAAAAACAGCTCGACCTGCCAGCGGCACTTGTAGAGTTGCGGAATGAGGAGTGTGGGCAAGGAAAAATTGTTGGTGAGAAAAATCAGCTGGCGATGGGTCTCCCGATC
>DATLVZ010000065.1:0-53898 GCA_035576885.1 Candidatus Acidiferrum sp.
AACATCACAGGACGACAATTCCGTCATACCGGGGAGAGCACCCACGTCTAAGACGATATCAAGAACATCCCACATGCTCGTAATCTAACAGAAAAAGGGGCCAGAGTCAGGCGTCGCGCTTTATCCACCCCTCTGGACGGAGAGCAGTCGAATCTGACTCCTGATTAACGCGGTTACCGGTAAAGTTGAATCGGCCAAAGGAACTTTACCGGTAATGCGACTAACCAGGAGTTGACAAATTTTTGTCGGAAGAAGCAGCGCGCCGCAGGGCCCAGCCAAACAGGAAAAGAATTGCGCCCGTGAGAAATACACGGAACAGCGGAGGGTCGCTCCATGATTTGTCGATGTCCTTGCCAATATTGAGAAGAGGCCAGAGAAGAAACGAGCCCGTACCGAAGTCCTGGACGACTTGACTGGCTTGCCCAAAGATTGATGGAAGGCTCTTGCGATTGGATGGGTCGGAGAGCCTAGCGAGTTCTTGGTCCGATAGCCCAAGACCCTCAGACGATTTGCGCAGAAGGAAGATACCCTTGGTTAGCAGGGTAAGGCTGCCAAGCGCGAAGACGAGCGGAACAGTTGTAAATTGCGCCTCGGAAGGCGAGAGAATCCAAAAGCAAGAGGCCGCGACAGCAAGAATCAAATATACAACCGCCCGCCGTGGGTGATACTCCAAATCACCCGCAAAATTCTCTACAAAGATTTCGCGAAGGTTCACGGCGAAGAGTTTATATCAAACCCCTGGTTAACGCGGTAATCGGAAACTGAGCCAGCAACGAACTTTCGATGCGCTGGACGCCGCGCGCAGCGGCGGCTACACTGCTTCTATCCACCATTTCAAGATTCCGGATGAATGAGGGCGTTCGCGCAGATGCTGAAGTTTTATACGGCCGGGGAATCCCATGGACAGGCGCTACTTGCGTTTGTTTCTGGCCTTCCTGCGTCGATGCCCGTCGATTTGAACTTCATCAATCATGAGCTCCACCGCCGCCAGCTGGGTTACGGCCGCGGCGGGCGCCAAAAAATCGAGAAGGACCGGGCGGATATTTTCGCGGGCGTCCGTCACGGGCAGACTATCGGAGCGCCCATCGCCTTGCGCATCGAAAACCGCGACTGGGCCAACTGGGAGAAAATTCTGCCAGTCGAGGCGAGTTCCGAATCCGATGCTCACGAAAGACAACTACTCGCGCCTCGCCCGGGCCACGCCGATCTCGCCGGTTCCCAAAAATTTAATTTTCACGACGCGCGTTATGTGCTGGAGCGCGCCTCGGCTCGCGAAACGGCCGCGCGTGTTGCCGCCGGAGCCTTCGCGAAATTGCTCTTGCGCGAACTCGGCACGAAAATCGCCAGCCACACGGTTCAAGTCGGCCATGTCCGACTCAAACGCGCTGCAACATGGAAAGAGATTCAGGCCGTCAGCGCGGACCTGGACTCGCCGTTGCGCTGCGTTGACGCCGCCACGCAAGAGAAAATGAAAGCGGAGGTCGATGCAGCGTTAAAGGCGGGCAACACCGTAGGCGGAATTTTTGAAATCGTGGCCCATAACGTTCCCGTTGGCCTGGGCAGCCACGCGCAGTGGGACGAAAAGCTCGATGGCCGCCTGGCCCAGGCGCTGATGAGCGTGCAAGCCGTCAAAGCGGTGGAGATCGGCGCAGGCGTGACAGCCGCAGGCTCCTACGGGAGCGAAGTGCAGGACGAAATCTTTTACGAAAAACCAGCCCGGCGATTCCGGCGATCGACAAACCGCGCGGGCGGCCTCGAAGGCGGGATCACCAACGGAGAAGACGTCGTCATCCGAGGCTACTTAAAACCCATCTCGACGCTGCGGCAAGCGCTGCACACCGCGGACATGGTGACCAAGGAGCCCGTTTCGGCCGCGTACGAGCGTTCCGACTGGTGCGTGGTTCCCGCTGGCGCGGTTGCCGGGGAAGCCATGGTGGCACTTGTGTTAGCGGATGCTTTTCTGCAAAAATTTGGAGGAGATTCCCTTTCCGAGATGCGGCGGAATTTCGACAACTATGTCAGACAAATTGACCAGTTCTGAAGTGGCCTCGAGCCCGGCTGCGGCGTCCGCCGAGGCGGTCACCGCGGCGCGCAAAATATTTTCCATCGTGAAGTACGGCGATCCAATTCTCGAAAAGCCGACTGGCGCAGTGAAAACGTTTGACGCGGAATTCGAGCAGCTTACCGAAGATATGTTTGCTTCCATGTATGCGGCGCAAGGGGTGGGCCTGGCTGCGCCGCAGATCGGCATGCCGCTGCGCGTGGCGGTCGTTGATGTAACAACCGGAAAAAATCCGGAAGCCAAAATCGTTCTTGCCAATCCGGAAATCATCCATGCCGAAGGCGAGGTTCGGGAGGAAGAGGGCTGTCTTTCCATTCCCGGGTTCCGTGGGTACGTGATGCGCCCGCAGTTCGTTACCGTGCGGGCGCAAAACGCAAAGGGCGAACCCTTTGAAATTCGCGGTGAAAATCTCCTGGCTCGGGCCTTCTGCCACGAAATCGATCACCTGAACGGCATTCTTTTCCTGCAACACCTCAGCATGCTCAAGCGCGACCTTATCCGGCGCAAAATCAAGAAGCTCAGGAAACAGGGCGAGTGGTAGGCTCTGAAACCGGCCGATTCTCCGCCTATAGATTGCAGAGGGTATGCATGCGAGTGATTTTCTGTGGCACGCCGCTGTTTGCGGTTCCTACACTGAAGCACCTCCTCGCAGAAACTGATTTTCAGGTCATCGGTGCAATCACGCAGCCTGACCGTGCCCGAGGTCGCGGCCTGGGAGTCTCTTTCTCGCCAGTGAAGGAAACCGCGATTGCCGCGGGTATTCCCGTCCATCAACCGGAGAAAATCCGCGCGCTGGAAGTTCAGGAGCTATTGCAGAAGCTCGCCCCCGACGTCATGGTGATCATCGCGTACGGCCAAATCATCCCCGCGCGTCTTCTCACCGTCCCGAAACTCGGGTGGATTAATCTCCACGCTTCGCTGCTTCCGAAATATCGCGGGGCCGCGCCCATCAACTGGGCCATCGTGCATGGCGAAACCAGAACCGGGGTGACCACGATGCGTATCGACGCGGGCATGGATACCGGCGAAATCTTGCTGCAGAAGGAAATGGATATCGGCCCCGCCGAGACGGCTCCCGAGCTCGCCGCACGCATGTCCGAGCTAGGCGCTCCGCTGATGGCGGAAACACTTCGCGGCGTGGCGGACGCCTCCATCGTTCCGCGCGCGCAGGCTCACGAATTTGCTTCGAATGCGCCAATGTTGAAAAAGGAAGATGGCCGCATCAACTGGACGCACACCTCGCAGGAAATTTTCAATCGCATCCGTGGTTTCGCGCCATGGCCGGGCGCGTATACCTCCTTCCGTGGGCAGAGCTGCCACATTTGGGGCGAAGCGGCGTCAAATGAATTTAGGGAACCGGACGCGGATGCGGCTCAGAGCGGCGATCCCGGGTCTTTGCTCGTTCGGCGGGATGAAGTGATGGTGCGTTGCGGCGGCACAACCTTTTTGCGCCTGGTGGCCGTCAAACTCGAAGGACGCAAGCGAGTCAGCTTGGCGGAATTTGTGAATGGCGCGCGGTTGCTTCCGGGAGAACGCTTTGGACAAGCGTAGTTTGCGCGCGGTCCGGCGCTCAGGCATACTTGAAAATTGACCCACGCATGAAAGAGATATTTGCCTCAGGAGTTCGCACCCCATGAACAGTTTGAAATTATCCCGCGCGCGTCGAGGTTTGCAGGTTCGCGCGTGCCAATTCATTCGTCTTGCCGCCTGCTGGGCGCTTGCCGCGCAACTTGCGGGGCTGCCTCTCGCATCGGCTGGAGGCGACACACCCTCTCCTGCGCCTGCCGAAAAGCTCGCAGCAAAACCCGTAAGCGACCCGGTCATGAAGGTGATGCAGACTGAACTTGCCCGAGCATCTTCGGACTTGGGGAAAACGGACTCGCCGCCTTATTTTATGAGTTACACGGTTTACGACCAGAACCTCATCGTACTGGTCGGCGCCTATGGCAGCTTGCTCACGGATGCTTCGCTGCAGCGGCGTCAAGCGGATGTGACGATGCGCGTGGGCAGTCCGGCACTGGACAACACGCACGGCCAGAGCCGGGCCACCGGAATGAGCTCAGGCAGTTTGCCGCTGGGGGACGAGCAGGACGCCATCGCGCGAGTGCTTTGGCAGTTGTCGGACCGCGAATACAAACGTGCTGCGCCCGCTTTTCTTAACGTGAGAACCAACACCGCCGTGCGGGCCGAAGAAGAAGACAAGTCTCCCGATTTTTCCAAGGAAGCGGCGCAAACCCATACAGGCAGTGAAGGCGCGCCGGCGGCGTTCGATCGTGAGGCTTGGGAAGGCGAAGTTCGCCGGTTGTCAGCTGGGTTCCGCAAGTATCGCGAAGTTAATTTCGCGACCGTGGTTCTGCAGGTGACGGATTCCGACTCTCGCATGGTGTCCAGCGAAGGCAGCGCCATTCAGACGCCCAGCGCTTCCACGCGGCTCATCATGGAAGCGCAAACCCGCGCCGATGACGGCATGGATTTGCTCCGCGTAGAAACTTTTCAGGCTCCTTCCGCGAGTGGGCTGCCCGGCGAAGCGGACCTCGCTGCCAAGATCGCCAAAATGGCCGACGACTTGAAGGCTCTCAAAAATGCTCCCGCGGCGGAGCCTTCTGATGGTCCCGCGCTGCTGAGCGGACGAGCCGCGGCAGTTTTCTTTCATGAAGTGCTGGGACACCGGCTGGAAGGACACCGCCAGCGCGATGAAGACGAAGGCCAGACTTTTACCAAAAAGGTGGGCCAGGAAGTCTTACCGAAATTCCTCAGCGTAGCCGACGATCCCACCATCCACGAACTTGCAGGCGTGAAGCTGGCAGGTTCCTATGACTTTGACAACGAGGGCGTTCCTGCGCAGCGCGTGGAGGTCATCCAGGACGGGGTGCTGAGAAATTTCCTGATGTCTCGAATGCCCATCAAGGATTTTGGCAAGTCGAACGGCCACGGGCGCAATCAGCCAGGTCTCATGCCCACGGGCCGCCAAGGCAATTTGATCGTTACTTCGACGCAAAGCGTTCCGGAATCCGAGATGCGCCAAAAGCTGATCGATGAAGTGAAAAAACAAAACAAGCCTTATGGCCTGTATTTCGACGACATCCAGGGAGGTTTCACGCTCACGACACGTTCGCTCCCGCAAGCCTTCCAGGTGCTTCCAGTGATTGTCTACAAAGTTTACGCGGACGGCCGCCCCGACGAGCTCGTCCGCGGGGTGGATATTGTCGGTACGCCGCTCGCGGCTCTGACACGCATCCTGTTGACTGGCGACAAGCAGCACGTGTTCAACGGCATTTGCGGGGCGGAAAGTGGCCAGGTACCGGTCTCAGCGGTGGCCCCAGCGATGCTTTTTTCAGAAATGGAAGTTCAGAAGCGCCAGCATTCGCACGATCGGCCGCCCATTTTGCCTCCGCCCGGATTTGAAAACACTTCACCGATAAAAACCGCGTCGAAAGACGCGCAACCCAAGACGGAGGTGAAGCCATGAAATCTCAGCGGACAATTACGGCGGCATTTCTGGCGGCTTCGCTGCTTTTCGGGGTGGCGCGCCTCCGCGCCTCGACGCATGCTTCCGGCTCGAAGAATTATCGTGCAGAACCGGCCGCCTCGGACGCCGCGTTGCCACATCCCGCCGCGGCTGGCGATGCCCTGCTGGAAGCGCTTCTCACCGAGCTGGATCGGTCCAAAGCCGAGCTTAAGATCGATCAAGTCCAGGCGCCTTATTACATCGAATACCGTGTAAACGACGTCGACGACTATGACGCTGAAGCGGCATTTGGCGCGCTCCGCGAAAATCAACGCGTGCACCTGCGCATCCTTCGGGTCGTCGTTCGCGTCGGGGACTACAAACAGGACAGCTATTTTGGCCAGGGCATGGGCGAAACCAATATTCTCCCGCTCGACAATGACCCCATCGCGCTTCGCCACCAGATCTGGCTGACGACCGATGAAGCCTACAAAGCCGCCGGCCAGGCCCTGGCGGACAAACAAGCGGAATTGAAGCGCTTCAGTACAGACCCCAATCCCGTCAACGATTTTTCCAAAGAGCCAGTCGTTACGGCACTCAAACCTATCGTCTCACTCAAAATCGATGAAGCAGCCTGGGGCAAAACGCTCGCGGATATTACAAATCTTTATCGTCAGTATCCCGAGATTCAAGCGGTCAGTGCCTCTGCACGTTTTTCCGCAATCAATGAGTATTTCGTGGATTCCGAAGGCACGATAACTCGCACTGGAAAGACCACGTACAACCTTCAACTGAACGGCTCCGCGCAGGCCGAAGACGGCATGCGCGTCAGCCGTAATCCGTACTGGATGGTCGGCCGCTTGGAAGAACTTCCCACACGCGCAAAATTGCTCGGCGAGGTGAAACAGGCTCTCGAAACCGTAGTTGCCCTGCGTAAAGCTCCCATCGTGGAAGAGGAGTATCGCGGTCCTGTACTCTTTGCTCCGGATGCCGCGAATGACGTGATCGCCTCGCTTGTCGGTTCTAACGTTGTAGGCCGCAAGCCGCAACCTGGGAAGCCAAACCGAACCGTCGGCGCATTTGCGACCAGCTACAAGACGCGAGTGCTGCCCGCATTTCTCAGCCTGATCGATGACCCGACTCTGAAAGACTTTGAGGGTCACAGCCTGGTCGGGAGCTATGACGTGGACAACGAAGGCGTCAAAGCTCAGCCGGTCAACGTGATTCAAAACGGGATGCTCGATAACTATTTGCTCGGCCGCGAGCCGGTTCGTGACTTTCCCACTTCGAACGGCCACGGCCGGGCGGCTCCAGGCTCCTTCCCTTCGCCCAGCCTTGGGGTGCTGCTACTGAAGAGCGCGGAAGCGCAATCGCCGGAGGCGCTCAGAAAAAAAATGATCGAGATGGTCAGCGCACAAGGGCAGCCATACGCCTATCGCGTCGAGACGCTCGGTCCCGGTAATTCTCCGCGGCTTTTGTATCGCATATACACGGACGGCCATGAGGAATTGGTCCGCGGTGCTGTCTTTAATGAACTTGACGTTCGCGCACTGCGCAGCAATCTTATCGCCGTCGGCAACGACCCGCTGGTCAGCAACCGCACCGGCGGCGTGCCCACGACCGTGATTTCCCCGTCGCTGCTCTTCGACGAACTCCAAGTCAAACGCGCCGACACGAGCAAAGACAAGCTGCCGGACTATCCGCCGCCGCCGCTGAACAAGTAAAAACGCTTCCCGTCACCGGGCTTGCGGTTTTACACTTAAAACAGAGACCTGAGTACGGCCAACTCCTATGACGCTCAGAGAACGACTGGAATGGGCAAGCCGCATGGCGCTGCTCGTATTCATTCTCGCCTCCGCGGCGTTCTTGAGCGCGATCACCGCCATGCGCATCGCCATTCACGGCCGCGAGGTGAATATGCCCAATCTCGTCGGCAAGAATGTTACGGAAGCCAACGGGTTGTTGCGCTCCCGCGGACTCGTACTTCGCGTCGCTGACCGCATCTACAGCGAACTGCCAATCAACGTTGTGGTGCGTCAAAGCCCGCCGCCCGGCATGCTGATGAAGGTTTCGCAGCAAGCGCATGTGGTGCTTAGCCTCGGTCAGCGCCAGTTGCAGATTCCTCTCTTGGAGGGAAACTCGCTGCGCGCGTCGCGGATCGAGTTGCTGCGCGCGGGCCTCCAAGTGGGAGAAGTTTCCGGCATCACCATGCCCGATGAGCCGGCGGACACCGTCATTCTTCAAACTCCGCGTCCAGGCGCCGGGGCCGCAACTCCGCGCGTCGACGTGCTCGTTTCGGATGGCCCGCGCGAAACCTCCTTCGTTATGCCGCATCTCGTGGGGCTCAGCGAAAACGACGCCCAGCACCGCCTGGATGTAGCGGGCCTGCGCCGCAAGGTCAACTATGTCGCCGCGCCGCAGTGGCCGCACGGCGCCGTGATCGACCAGACTCCGCTGGCCGGGCGGCGCATCACGACGTCGATCACCATCGAACTCACCGTCGCCAATTGATTCGTTCCAGAACGAAAAACTGTTTCTAGTGTGCTCGGCGCTCTCAAAACTGCGCGCGAGAGGGGGAAGAACTGTGGAAAACACGAACACAATCGCAACGAAGAATAGTCAACCTTTGGAAGAAGGTACATTTGTCAAAATCAACGGGATCCCTCAATGGCTGACGATTCGCGGAAGTGATTACCGCAATCCTGCCCTGCTCATCCTTAGCGGCGCAGGGTCTGCCCTCAGCCGCATGGCCCCTTTTTTCGCGCCCTGGGAGCAGGAGTTTACGCTCGTCCAGTGGGACCAGCCAGGCGCCGGTGCGACGCATGGCAAGAACGGCGAAGGGGAAACAGGCCCATTGACGCTGGATCGCATTACGGCCGACGCAATTACCGTCGCCGAGTTCGTGCGCCAACGCCTGCGCCCTGAGAAAATCGCGGTGCTCGGCATTTCTGGAGGTTCGATCATCGGCCTCAAAGCTCTTAAGCAGCGGCCTGAACTTTTTTCCGCATATGTTGGAACGGGGCAGGGCGTGAATTGGCTGCGTCAGGAGCAGATCGGCTACATCATGGTTCTTGAGCAAGCTCGAGCTGCAGGTGATCAAGGTGCAATCGCGGAGCTTGAAATGATCGGCGCGCCTCCATACAAAGATGCCGCGACCGACGCGATCAAATCGAAATATTGCGGCAGGCTCACTCCTACCGAGCAAGCTTTTCTCGCGTCGCTCGATCCGGCGATAATGGCGGCGGTGCGAACTCCTCCAGCCGGCGCGAGCTGGGTCGCGCAGGGCTTGGCGGTCGTGGATCCACGAGCCACGGCGATGGCCGCTTACGAAAAGTTGCGCGGCGAGATCCTCGACTTCGACGCGTACCAGATGAGCATGTCCTTTGATGTGCCGATGTTTTTTTTCCAAGGCGACCGTGACGCATACACAGTCACGTCCGAGGTTGAAGCTTACGCCGCCAAAATCCAAGCACCGCAAAAGCTCTTCGTACACATCCCAGGCGGAGGCCACTCAGCTTTCTTCCTCCGGGACGTGTTCCTCGGCCTTCTAACCAATCACGTCCGGCAAGTATTAACCCGCCGCGGCGGAATATAGCGCTCGAGGCGGATTCGGAACAAGCCTGAGCGAAGAAGACCAGTCTGCCACGCCGGAAAGTAGTGCTCGGCCTCTGCGGGAAATACCTACGGGTTTACCGCCCGTAGACCAATACGCGAAATGTACCTGGAATTGCCGCTCCCCTGGGGTGGGGCCGCTCAGCAGTAGGTGCGGGTGGCGGAGCAAAGTCCGCCGTGTCCACGAATACATTGTGAGTCTTCGCGTCGAGGCCCATCGTTTTTGCGCCGAGTTCTGTCTTGATGGTTTCGGTTTCGCTGAATTTGTCGGGCGTGTCTTCGTGGAATACGTGCACGTTGCCCTCGCGGGTGGAGACGAAGATCAAGCCGGTCTCGGGCTCGTAAGCGGCGGCATCCACGCCTGCGGTGATCGGGAAAGACTGTATGACTTTTCCGCTCTCGGAATCGAGCACGACGAGCCTCTGCGGATCGCGGCCCGCGCTGAACAAGCGATGATGCTGCACGTCGATGGCAAGTGCCGTGGGTCCGCCGGCAGGCGCGACGGGCCAGCGCGACTTGATCTTCAGAGACTGGGAGTCCACGGCAACGAGTTCATTCTTATCTTCGAGGTTGATGTAAACCGTTCCCTTGCCATCGGCGACCGCAAACTCCGGGCCGCCACCCAGCTCGATCGTTCCCACCACGCTGCCGCTCTTGGCGTCGATGACCGTCGAATTGTGGGGATCGCCATCCATCACGAACACGCGCTTCGAAAAGGGATCGTAAATCACGCAGTCGGCGTCTTTGTCTGCCTTTGCTTCACCCGTCACCTTGAGGCTCTTCAAATCGAAAATGATTACCTTGCCTTGAGCGCCGTCACTGATAAAGCCGCGGCCAAATTCGCTCGCCACGGCGACTCCGTGATCTTGCTTCAAGCCGGTGATGTTGCCGATGAGAGCGTTGCTGTCGGCGTCGAGCACCTTAACTTCGGTGCCATGCGAAACATAAACGCGGCGCGCAGCGGAATCGACCGTGATGTAATCGAAGTACTCGCGAGTGCTTCCCTCCGCCGCGCCGAAACTGTATTTCTTCAAGAGATGATAGCTGCCGGTAGCCGCCGTGCAAATGGAAACCGCACCGATCACGATCAAAATCAAGCCGCTCGAAAGACGTCCAATGCCATGACGATAAGACTTCATGCGACCTCCGTTGTGATGCAAAGCATTTCCGCCGCTCTCTGTTTGCCGGGCCGACCTGTTCAGAAAAATTGTGCCCTTGTCTCCGGGAGAAGACTATCGTCTTAAGTCTAAACACAAGATAAATGGAGGTGAGCTCGGGAGCCTTCCCCATGCGGGAAATTCTTCGGGTCATTGCGTAAGTTCAATTGAGTCAGGAAAATCAAAAGCGCCCCAAAATGACTCACGCATACCATGAAGCTTGAAAATCAGTCCGATAAACTCTCATCCCAACGGTCCTGCAGACTCAAAGATGCGCTTTACGCCTCCGCGCAGGAGGTAGAAGAGCAGCGCACCGGCAATCGCAACCCCTACTCCGCCCTCAACAAAATGTCCGAGGCAAATGTTGACCACATTTCCCAAAACTTGAGTCGCAATGACCGCCACGGCTAGCCGCCATCCCCAAATTCTGTGTTGGAACCAATTGAAGCCGGCAACGGCAAGCGTGCCTCCGAGCAGGAGGAACGGGATTCCCATCATTTTTCCGAGCGGCGCAAGCTCACGGTAAGCACGCGGATTAAGCTTCCACATTCGGTCAAGAGCAGTACCCGGCCAGACCAGCGTCACCCCAGCAAGCGCCGCCATAGCAGCGCCGAACAACAAAAAAATGCCTACTGCCGTGAAACCACGCGGACGTCCGGTAGCCTGAGGCTGGCTTGGAGGATTCATGCGCAGACTAGAGGCGGAAATTCAAACTTTGTTGCGCCAGCTGAACTTCCGCTAATCCTCCAGTGTTGGCAGGCCCTGGAGCGTTTGAGTCGCCCTGGGCCGATTGAGCACGGGGTCGTCCTTGCGAATTTTTCCGTCGCGGAAAACCAGGACCCGCTTTGCGAACTGGGCGATGTCATGTTCGTGAGTCACAAGAACAATCGTCAGCCCCTTGTCGTTCAAGTTTTGGAAAATCTCCATGATTTCGACGGATGTCCGGCTGTCCAGATTTCCCGTCGGCTCGTCCGCCAGCAAGATGGATGGCCGGTTTACTAGCGCGCGTGCAATCGCCACTCGTTGCTGCTGTCCCCCGGACATCTGCGAAGGAAAATGCTGCGCGCGGTCTGCGAGCCCGACCATCGCCAATGCTTCCGCAGATCGCTTTTCGCGTTCGGCTTTGTCGATTTTCGTATACAACGTGGGCAGCTCCGTGTTTTCCAGAGCTGTCGTTCGCGCCAGGAGATTGAACCCCTGAAATACAAATCCGATTTTCTGATTGCGAATCAGCGCAAGAGCTCGCTTGTCGTGCTTCGAGACATCGCTGCCTTCGAGCAGATATCGTCCCGAGCTGGGACGGTCGAGACATCCAAGAATGTTCATGAAGGTCGACTTGCCGCTTCCGCTCGCCCCCATGATCGCTACAAATTCGCCGCGTCCAATAGCAAGGGTTACGCCGCGAAGCGCGTGCACCCGTGTTTCGCCAAGTTCATAATACTTGTGCAAATCTTCGACGCATATCACCGCGCGCGCCGCCGCGCCGCTCGGTATCTCTTGTATTTGATTGATTGCCGCCATCGATTCCCTGGATTCGTTTCAATCCTCTAGCCGTTACCGCCTGAGTGCGCCTGGAACCTGCGATTTCGGCGCCACGGACCGAATGATCACATCGTCCCCTTCTATTAGTTCTCCTCTGAGGACTGCCCGAACTTCCGTGTACGCATGATCTGTGATTCCCAGCGTAACCTTCACCGGCTCCATGGTGTTACCGGCGTGGAGCTTCCAAACAACTGCTGTATCCGTTTTCGGAACACGAGGCGGAGTCTGAGCGAGAGTAGCCGCCTGCGCCACATTGGCATCGCCGGCGCGATCCTCCGCAGCTTGCCTTTTTTCGCTACCTTCAATTCCGTACTGTCTGTAAATCGCCAGAATCTCCTCGGCCGTCATCGGAGGTTTGTAGCGCAATGCGGTGTTGGGCAGTTTTAAAGCGTTCTTCACCGTGTCGACGGGAATCGTCACGTACGCGGTCATTCCCGGGAACAACTTTAGCTCCGGATTCGCGAATTCGATGATCGTGTCGTAGGTGACCACGCTTTGCACCGTCGTGGCATTCATCCGTACCTGGCTCACCACTCCGTGAAACGTATCCTTCGGGAACGCATCGACCTTAAACGTCACCGGCTTTCCGATCTTGATGTTGCCGACGTCCGATTCGTCCGTCTTGGCGTATACCCACATCTTCTTGAGGTCTTGTGCAATCGTAAATATCGTGGGCGCTTGCAAGGAAGCTGCGACGGTTTGCCCGACGTCCACATTCCGAGCCACAACGGTCCCGTCGATCGGCGAGCGAATCACCGTATAATCCAAATTCGTTTGCGCCACCTCTACCGCCGCCTGTTTTTGACTGACCTGCGCCTGCGCCTGGGTGATATTTGCCGCCGCTCCGCCGACGGTGGCGTTGGCCGCGTCATAATTCGATTTCGCCAGGTCCAGTTGCTGCTCGCTCATCACGCCGTCTTTGGTCAACTTGACGGCGCGATCGTAATCCGCTTTGGTCTGCACCAATCCCGCCTTTGCTTTTTCGAGGTTGGCGCGCGCGGCCACCAGGTTGGCGCGAGCGTTTTCCAAATCCGCCGTGGCCTGCAGCAGCGCCCCTTTGAAAAGCGCGGGATCGATCAGTGCCACTACATCGCCCTTATGAACCCGCGAATTGAAATCGGCATTCAGCTTGGCAATCGTTCCCGAAACTTGCGAACCCACTTGAACGGTGATTACCGCGTTGATGGTTCCGGTGGCCTCTACCACGTCGTCGATCTCTCCGCGTTCCACTTTCGCAGTGAAATTTTGAACTTGCGGACTGCGGTTGAGTCCGAACGCTGCGAATAGTCCCGCGGCCACCAAGAATCCCGCTAAGATCAACCACCGGCCTTTTGCCTTCATCTATCGTCCCTGGAATTAAGATTTAGAAGATGGATCATTCGTACCGCAGCGCTTCAATGGGATCGAGTAAAGAAGCTTTCCGCGCTGGGTAATATCCAAAAAACACGCCGACCGCCACGGAGAACACCGCGGCAACCACGATCGATTCGAGCGACATCGCGATGGGCCAGCGCAACGTCTGTCCAACCAAATATGACCCGAAAATTCCGAAGAGCACTCCCGCAGCACCTCCCACCAGGCTCAGCATGATCGATTCGCCGAGGAACTGAAGCTGGATGGCTTCTTCGGTCGCTCCGACAGCAACTCGCACACCGATCTCGCGTGTACGTTCCGTTACGGAGACCAGCATCACGTTCATGATGCCGATCCCCCCGACAATCAAGGAGACTGACGCGATGGCGATCAGCAAAATCGTCAGTGTCTTGCTGGCGTCGAGTTGCGCCTGGATGATGTCCTCGGGATTGCGAATGTTGAAGTCATCCTCTTCTTCCGGACGCAAATGGTGGCGGTCCCGCAATACCGCCGTAGCTTCCTGCCCGGCCATTTTCACAGAGTCTTGCGATACCGCCGAGCAGAGAATGTCGTCGAGCCAGGTGATGCCCTTCAGTTTTTTCTGTGCCGTGGTGAAGGGGATGATGATGGTATCGTCTTGATCCTGCCCGGAGAGCGAAAGTCCCTTGGGCTGGAGAGTCGCCACTACTTTGCACGGCAGACTGTTTACGCGAATAACTCTCCCGACCGGGTCCTCGACACCAAACAACTGATCCCGGACGGTGCGGCCCAGCACGCAGACGTCCGCCGCCCGGTCCACGTCGTCCTGCGAAAATACGGCGCCTTGGTCCACGTACCAGCGTTTTATTTCAAAGTATTCAGGGGAGACTCCGCGGTACGAAGTGTGCCAGTTTTGATTGCCAAAAATCACTTGAACTGGATCGTCCACGTTTGGCGATACACTCTTGATCAGCGAAACCTGATTCTTGATGGCGATTGCGTCCGCGTAAACCAGCGTCTTGGTATCGTGGGTCCCTGTCCGCACACCGTTGACCGCGCGCCCTCCCGCTTCAATCCACACGAAGTTCTCGCCAAGATTGTTCAGTTGCTGCTCTACGCGCGCCTGCCCGGCTTTTCCGATTGCGACGACGCAGATGACTGCCGCGATCCCGATGGTAATCCCCAGGACCGTCAGCACGCTTCGCATCTTGTTTCGTAGCAGCGCCACCAGGGCGGAGCGAAAGAGGGCCGAGTAATTCATTGCGGCTCCTTGCAGCCAGGGAAACTCATCTCCGCACGGGTCCGAAGCATACCGCACTTTGTCCCGGGCCCGCTCATTTCGGAGCGCTGCCTTTCGGTCGATAGGGCACGCGAGCGACTCTTCATTTTGTTCTTCCTCTTGAAAGCGCGCACCCATCCGACAAGTTGCTCTTGGCCACGCGCGCGCAGATTACGAGGGGTCAACCCCACTGATATCTCTTCAGGCCGCATTCCTCCACGGATAGCATCCTCCCCGTGGTCACCTAAATCCAACATAAATGGGCTCAACCGTGTTTGGGATTGCCGAGGCTGCTAAATTTTCAGTCAGACACTCAAGGAATTATCTTTCCACTTGCTAAAAAGCCACTATACTGCGCGGCATGATCCTGCCAAAAGGAAACTTCCTCATCCGAAAAAATGGATTTGTCTCAGCGTTGTTCGTGAGTTCGCTGGTCCTGTTTGCTGGACATTTTTATCTGTACGGCCAGGATAAATCGGAGTTCCCGGACGGCTATGACGCAGTGCAAGCCGCGCCCGATACCCACAAAGTCATTTTCGAGAACGCGTTGGTTCGCGTGCTTGAAGTAACCGTGCCTCCTCCAGGCACGACCATCCCTATGCACCACCACCGTTGGCCGAGTTTCTTTCTGGATTGGGGCACCGGCGGCGCGACCCCGCACATTCGCTATCATCACGGGGACGGTACCGTTACGGATCAACCCAGCAGGAGATTGCCAGTTCATCCCGGCGCATGGAGCGTACAGTGGATGAAACCGGAGCCTATGCATGCCATTGAAGTTGTGGAGAAACCAAAGACTGCCGCGACTGTTCCAGAGGGACCTCCCAGCCTTCGGATTGAAATCAAATGCCACCCATGAGGGGCGATCATTTCTTCGTTGGACAGTCGAGAGCTCTTCGATCCAGATTTTGCGGAACAGTTTATGACACGACAGAACGGCCCGTGATAAGGTTCGTCGGGCGGATTTTCCCATTGGAGGGAGAGGTATGCGGAGACGCGCGTTCATGAACGTTGCTGCTGGCGCTGCGGCAGCCTTGACATGCAATCCCTTGACGTTTGCCGAGGAGCACCAACAGAAAAGTCCAGTTCTCTATCCCGATCCGGCGGTGGAAGTTGTGGACCCGCGCTTCGCGAAATACAAGGTTAACAACGCCGCAGTCGAGCGCCTATACACCGGAGCGCGCTGGGCGGAAGGTCCCGTCTGGTTTGGCGACGGCCGGTACCTGCTGTTCAGCGACATCCCCAACAACCGCATGCTGCGATGGCTCGAGGACACCGGGGAGGTCAGCGTCTTCCGCAGCCCTTCGAACTACAGCAACGGCAATTTCCAGGACCGGCTGGGCAGGCTGCTCACCTGCGAACACGACACGCGCCGCCTCACCCGAACCGAACACGACGGCACAATCACCGTGCTGATGGACAACTATCAAGGCAAAAAACTCAATGCGCCCAATGATCTGGTTGTGCATTCGGACGGTGCCATCTGGTTCACCGATCCCGGCTACGGCATCATGTCGAATTACGAAGGGCACAAAGCATCCTTCGAACTTCCTGCAAGTGTTTACCGGCTCGATCCGAAAACGCGTGAGGTAAGCGTCGTCGCCAGCGACCTGGATAAGCCAAACGGACTGTGCTTCTCGCCCGACGAGAAACTCCTCTACATCGTGGACTCTGGAGCTCCAAAGCATCCCAGCGACCCACGCCCCATTCGCGTCTATGACGTCGTGGATGGCGTGCGGCTGAAGAATGGCCGCATGTTCGTGAATATGTCGCCCGGCTCATCCGATGGGATCCGCTGCGACGTGGACGGCAACGTCTGGTCCGCTGCCGGGTGGGTTGGTGAAAATTACAACGGTGTCCACGTTTTCGCGCCGGACGGCACACTCATCGGCAAAATTCACCTTCCCGAAACGTGCGCGAACCTGTGCTTCGGCGGCGCAAAGAAAAACCGGCTGTTCATGACCGCGAGCCAGTCTCTCTATTCGTTGTATGTCGGGACGGAAGGCGCACAAACACCTTGACGACTCACGTTTCCCATGCGGTTTCCTCCGCTTGACTGCTCAGCAGCTCAGTTTCTCTCTGGCTCAGTGTTTCCTGCTCGTGCTCGCGGGGCGGCTTGAACCTACGTTACTTCCGACGCTAGCACCTATCCCCCAAATGGCGCTTTGCAATAAACCACCACGAAAGATGTCCGGCTTCGATAGCAGGCAAGGGGAAAAGGATTTGAGCCGCCCACCCCTGGCGAATTGACCGTCTCACGTGGGCGCGTTCTCGCGCCCGCGCGACCTCATGAAAACAAGAGGCCGGAATCCGCCGCCTGCGCTGTCTCACAAGTCTGGGTTCAGACGCGAGCTTCCTCCTTGGAGACAAGCGGGCGCCTCAGCTGACTTTGACGTGCTACCATCTCGCCCAGGGTAGAGGGCGGATGCCTTCCGTAGGCGAGAATTTCGGGCGCTATCGCATCGAGGAGGAGATCGGTGCGGGAGGCATGGGTGTCGTTTATCGTGCGTACGACGAAAAGCTGGAGCGCGAGCTCGCCA
Source organism: Candidatus Acidiferrum sp. (assembly GCA_035576885.1). Lineage (GTDB taxonomy): Bacteria > Acidobacteriota > Terriglobia > Acidiferrales > UBA7541 > Acidiferrum. The sequence continues at coordinate 16,973 of DATLVZ010000065.1, forward strand.
TCAAGGTATTGAAGCCCGGCGCGCTCAACGACGAGGCGGCGCGCAAACGATTCCGCAATGAAGCTCTCGTTCTTTCGCGGCTGAATCATCCGTGCATTCAAACGATCCATGACTTTGAGAACTTCGACGGGCACGATTTCCTCGTCAGCGAACTCGTGCCGGGGGTGTCGCTTGACGCGCGCTTGCGATCCGCCGCGCTGCCGGAGAAGGAGATCGTGCATCTGGGGTTTCAGTTGGCGCAAGGCTTGTCTGCCGCGCATGCGGCGGGCGTGCTGCACCGCGACCTGAAACCCGCGAATTTGCGCGTGACGTCAGACGGGCGGCTGAAAATACTCGATTTTGGATTGGCCACTCTCTCGCGCGACGCGGCGCTGAACCTGAGCACCACGCTAACGATGGCCACTGCGCCCACCGGGATCGCCGGCACCCTGCCGTACATGTCGCCCGAGCAGTTGCTGGGAGAAGACGTCGATCACCGCAGCGACATCTATTCTGCCGGGGTGGTGTTATTCGAACTCGCGACACAGCAGTTGCCTTTCAGCGATTCGTTGGTTCCGAAGCTGACGAATGCCATTCTGCACCAGGCGCCGCCTGCTCCCGGGGCGTTAGCGCCGAAACTCTCAACCGAATTCGACCGCATCGTTCTCAAGTGCCTGGAAAAAGACCCCGAGCTTCGATATCAGTCGGCGAAGGAGCTGGCGACGGACCTGCGGCGGCTGGAAGCTAGGTCAAGCGGCGTAACGGCCGCGGCACCGCCGCGGAAACGGCCTCGGCAATGGCTCGTGCCGGCGATCGTTGCTGCCGTGGTCTGCGCCTTGATCGCGGCAGCACTGCTGTTGTGGCCGCGTCTCACGCGCAACCTGAGTGCGGGGCTCCCCGCCCTGCGTTGGGAGCGACTTACGAACTTTAATGATGCTGCCGAAATCCCCACGCTCTCGCGCGACGGCAAGCTGGTGGCATTTCTGCGCGGCCCAGGCAGTTTCGGAAGTTCTGCGAACCTTGGTCAAGTTTGGATCAAACCTGTGCCGGACGGCGAACCCTTGCAACTCACGAAAAGCGCCTTTAGAAAACAGACGATTAATTTCTCCCCGGACGGCAGCCGGGTGTACTTCACGCAATTAGAAAGTCAGTTTGCCTGGAACACCTACGAACTGCCGTTGCTGGGAGAGCACCAACCAAGGCTGTTAATGGCCAACGCCACGGGATTGAGCTGGATCGGTAGCGATCGCGTATTGTTCTCCGCTATCAAGACTGGCCTACACATGAAGCTGTCCACCTCGAATGCCAGCCGGACCGATGAGCGAGACATCTACGTTCCGCCCGACCACATGCAAGGGATGGTGCACCGCTCTGCCCGCTCGCCGGATGGCAAGTGGGTCTTGCTGGTGGAAATGGACAGCACTTGGTGGCGACGATGCCGGGTGGTGCCGTTCGACGGCTCAACCGCAGGTTGGCAAGTGGGGCCGGAGGGTTCGTGTACCTGGGCCCAGTGGTCTCCCGACGGGAAATGGATGTACTTCACCGTGGATACTTGGACGGCCGGTTTTCACGTCTGGCGGCAACGCTTCCCCGACGGCCTACCTCAGCAGCTGACGCCATCCGGCGCGAGCGAAGAAGAAGGGCTCGCGATGATGCCTGATGGCAAATCGTTTATCACCACCGCAGGCACACAACAGTCCGCAATCTGGCTGCATGACGAAAAGACAGGCGAAAAGCAAATCACCTCAGAGGGTTACTCGTTTTTCCCGACTCTGTCACCGGATGGCAAGAAGGTCTATTGCTTGCGGCGGGTTACGGGCTCTCGCTCATACTTCAGCGGCGAGTTGTGGGTTTCCGACGTCGCGACAGGAGCCGCGGAACGCCTCTTTGGGGGTTTAGTGCTCACGCATTTCTCAATATCACAGGATGGGAAAAAAGTGGTCTTCGCGACAGAACAGGGCCAGGCTCGATCGGGGATCTGGGTCGGCTGGCTTGACGGCACACAGCCGCCGCGACAACTTACGTTCGGGGGCGAATATCGCGCTTTTTTCCGCAGACCGGGGCAGATCGTGTATCAGGGCACTCAAACTTCGCCGAAGATCATGAGTATCAACGAAGACGGCAGCGGCCAGGCAGCGGTCTCGGATCTTGACATCATGCAGTTGCAAAGCGTTTCGCCTGACGGACACTGGGCTATCGTGGGCGTGACGCCCCCCGGTGGGCACGGCGACAGGAACGTGATGGTTGTAGCTGTGCCGCTTGAGGGCGGTGCACCAATCACGGAATGTGATCACTGCAGCTTCGGGTTCGGCAGCACACGCTCCTCGGCGCCGCTGTTCTCGTGGAGTATTGACGGAAAATGGGTGTACGTTTCTCTGCGATATTTTCCGTTCGGCTCATCAAAGACAGCGATGATACCCATCAAGTCCGGCGGCGCGCCTCCCAGCTTTGCGAGAGGCTTCGCCAGTGAAGCCGATTTCGCTCGCATCCCGGGCGCGCATTTGATTGAACAGAACGACGTATCTTCAGGCATTTCGCCGAGCTACTTTGTCAGTACGCTCCGTTCGGCGAAAGCCAACCTCTTCCGTATCTATCTCGAGCAATGAGAGCCCCGCTTTGGGGAGTGCGGCCAACGCATCCTGAGATTGGGCGTTTTGCATGATAAATAGTTGTTTCTGTCGAACGCCTGCACGCTGCACTGTGGGATGGACCTGACGTGTACGTGCTTGTAGAATTGCGTGCATGAAAAAAGCGCAATCCCGCAAGGGCGGTTCGGCCGCCAAAGGCAAAGGCGCTCCGAAAAGCGTTGACGACTATCTTGCCGGTGTCCCGCAGCCTGCCCGCGGTACTTTGAACAAGATTCGCGCGACGATTCGGTCTGCCGCACCTCCGGAGGCCACCGAAGTCATCAGCTATGGGATGCCGGCGTTTAAACACAACGCAGTGCTGATATGGTTCGCCGCGTTTTCAGATCATTGCAGTTTGTTCCCGACTGCGGCAGTGATCGAAAAGTTCAAGAACGAACTCAAAGGCTACACTATCTCGAAAGGGACTATCCAATTTCCAACGGACAAACCGCTGCCTGCTGCGCTAGTTAAGAAAATGGTGAAAGCGCGGGTGGCACAGATCGAAAGCAAGCAACGGCGCTGATCGGCGTGAGCGAGACCGAAGAGTGAAGTGGTGTACCTACCTTACCAGCGGGCTCGTACGCCTGAAACTCGCCAGCACAATGAATTCTTGCAATTCAAAGCAGTTGGTGCCAATTTACACCCATGCAAGCACAACTGAACCGTCGTGATTTTCTACTCGGGGCAGAGGCGATCCTGCTGGCTTCCGTCCTGAATCGCGCCTATGCGGGTGTCCCGCCTGAAAAAGTGGCCGTCGACGAGGACTACTGGAAGAAGATCCGAAGCGCATATACCGCCGATCCAAAGATCCTCAATCTCAACAACGGTGGGGTCGCGCCAGCGCCGGCTTCGGTGTTGGAAGCCGAGATCGAAGCGATACGTTATAGCAACCAGGCTCCCAGCTATCGCATGTGGCGCGACCTAGAGCCGAAGATCGAAGACGTGCGGATAAAGCTCGCCAGTATGTGGAACGCAGATCCGGAATGCATCGCCATTACACGGAACGCCAGCGAATCGCTGCAGATCGCGCAATTTGGCATCGACCTTGCGCCCGGCGACGAAGTGCTGACCACCAGCCAGGACTATCCGCGGATGATCACCACGTGGCAGCAGCGTGAGCGCCGCGAAAAGATTGTGCTCAAGCAACTGGACTTTGCAGTGCCCGTGAATAATCCCGTTGATTTAGTGCGGCTGTACGAGCAGGCCATCACGCCCCGCACCAAAGTCATTCACGTGTCGCATGTGGTCTTTCTGACAGGTCAGATATTCCCCATCAAGGAAATCTGCGCGCTGGCGCGCCAGCGGGGCATCGTTAGCATTGTGGATGGGGCCCACGCCTTTGCGCACGTGCCCTTCCAATTCTCCGATGTGGATTGCGATTTCTACGGCTCCAGTTTGCACAAGTGGCTATCAGCCCCCGTGGGAACGGGCATGTTGTACGTGCGTAAGGACCGCATCGAAAAACACTGGGCACTGATGGCTGCGCCGCCCTCGATGGACAAAAATATCCGCAAGTTCGAAGAAATCGGAACTCATCCCGCCGCTATGCACAATGCCATTTTGCAAGCGCTGGAGTTCCACGAACAAATAGGCGCCGAGCGAAAATTTACGCGTCTTAAGTACCTGAAGAACCGCTGGGCCGAACGCCTGGCTAAAGTTCCTGGCGCCCGAGTGCTGGTCAATCTGGATCCCAATCTGTCCGGCGCCTTCGGCACGATCCACTTCGAAACCATGGATCCCGGGAAGCTCGGCGATGCACTGCTGTCCAAGTACAACATCTTCGTTACTCCTATCTCGTCACCCAGCTTCAGCGGCATTCGCGTCAGCTCGAATGTCTACACCTCAACTGCCGAGATCGATCGATTCTGCGAAGCTGTGGAAGCAATTGTCCCTCGCGCCTAGAGTTGCGGCGATTGCTCCACTTTGCTCCGGCTGAAAGACCAGCGGCAGAATGGAAACGTTCCTTCAAGACTTGCGCTACGGGCTTCGCATGCTGGCGAAGTCGCCGGGATTCGCGGCGATTGCGATTTTGACGCTGGCGTTGGGTATTGGCGCGAATACGGCGTTATTTTCGGTAGTCAACGGGGTGCTGCTGACTCCCCTTGCGTACCCGAAATCAGGCGAACTCGTCGCCATTTATGGAAAGACTCCTGGATTCGATCAAGCGCCGATCAACTACCCGAATTTCATCGATTGGCAGCGCGGCACGCATACGTTTTCGTCGATGGCCATCTACCGCAACCAGGATTACAACTTCACCGGCAAGGACGAAGCGGAACGGCTGAGCGGTTACATGATTTCCGCTGGCTTTTTTTCCACGCTTGGCACAACGCCGATTCTTGGACGAAACTTCCGCGCTGATGACGATGTCGCGGGCGCCGCCCCTGTGGTGATTCTGGGCGGAAGCTTCTGGAATAGGAGATTCGGCTCCTCGCTCGAGATCCTCGGGAAATCGATCATCCTGAATGGCACGTCTTATACGATCGTAGGCGTGATTCCGGCGAGCTTTGCCTTCTATGGGCGCGACCGGGACGTCTACACACCCATCGGCCAATGGACCGAAACGAATTTTCGCGATCGCCGCGTGGACGTGAGCTCGCACGGGATTGGGCGCCTGAAGCCGGGCGTGACACTTTCACAGGCGAAAGCAGATATGGATGGCATCGCACAAAATCTCGCTAAGGCCTACGCGGAGGCCGATAAGAACGTAGGAATCACTCTTGTTTCCCTGAAAGAGGACATTGTCGGGAATGTCCAGCCGTTCCTGATCGTGCTTCTCGCGGCGGTCGGTTTCTTGCTTCTGATTGCGTGCGCGAATGTCGCCAATTTACTTCTGGCTCGCTCGATGGGCCGCTCTCGCGAATTCGCGATTCGCGCGTCGCTGGGCGCGAGCCACGTGCGCGTCATGCGCCAGCTTCTCACCGAAAGCATTCTGCTTGCAGGGATGGGCGGCGCACTGGGACTTTTGCTCGCCTTTTGGGGCACCAAAGCGGTGCTCGGCACTTTGCCTGGTGCTTTGCCGCGCGCCAACGAAGTCTCTCTCGACTCACGCGTCCTTCTCTTTACGATAGCGCTGTCTCTCTTTGCCGGAATTGTTTTTGGCCTCGCTCCCGCGCTGAAAACTTCCCGCGTGGAGCTGCAGGAGATACTCAAGGAGAGCGGCCGCGGTTTGAGCGGTTCCCGTCACCGGCTGCAAGGAATTTTTGTCGCCGTCGAGGTAGCCCTGTCTTTGGTATTGCTGGTCGGCGCCGGATTGATGGTGCGCAGTCTCGCGGCACTTTGGCGCGTGAATCCAGGCTTCAATCCCCGCCACGCGATCACTTTCAGCTTGTCGCTGCCGGGCGGAGCCGCAACCAGCTCCGCAGAAACGCGAGCGCGGTTGCGACACTTCGACGAGAGAATGCACGGCGTCTCCGGCGTGCAAGCCGTTTCCGTCACGCTCGGCTCTCGGCCGATGATTCATAATTCGTCTCTGCCTTTCTGGATTGAAGGCCAGGCAAAGCCTGCCAACTTCCAGGAGATGCCCCAGGCAATGTTTTATCTCGTGGAAGCCGGCTTCCAGCAAGCCATGGGGGTCACACTCGAGCGCGGGCGCTTTATCATGTCGCAGGACGACGAGCACGCGCCGGTGGTCGTGGATATTGACGACGTTTTCGCGCGCGCCTATTTCCCGCAGGAAAACCCCATCGGCAAGCACATCCATCTCGCGGGCTTCAACGTGCAAGCCGAAATCGTCGGCGTGGTTGGCCACGTAAAACAGTGGGGGCTCGACGCCGATGCGAAATCAGCGATAGAGGCGCAGTTCGATTATCCGTTCATGCAGCTTCCCGAGAAGCTGATGCCGCTGGCGGCGGATGCTGTGGCCGTCGTGCTGCGCACCGAAAGCGATCCCACCGCCGTCATGGGCTCGGTGCGCCGCGCCGTCGGGGAAATCGATCCTCGCGAAGTGATTTACAACGTACAAACGATGGACGAAGTCGTCTCCAATTCGTTTGCTGCTCGAAGGCTCTCGATGATTCTTCTCGGTGTGTTCGCCGCGCTCGCGCTGGTGCTCGCGTGCGTCGGGATCTACGGCGTAATTTCGTTTCTGGTCGGCCAGCGCACTCACGAGATTGGAGTGCGTATGGCTCTGGGCGCGCAACGCAACGATGTGTTGCGCCTAGTGATCGGGCACGGGGCAGGGATGGCGCTGATTGGCGTCGCGGTCGGCGTCGGCGCCGCGCTGGGACTGACGCGGCTCATGGCCAACCAACTCTTCGGCGTAAGTGCGCATGACCCGCTGACCTTTGCCGGTGTCGCGATGTTGCTGATACTCGTGGCCGTCGCGGCGTGTTATATCCCCGCTCGGCGTGCCCTGCGGGTCGATCCAATCATCGCTCTGCGACACGAATAGTCCTTCGCGCAGATAACGCGCAACTCTGCCTCGGAATAACCTTGCACAAACATGTGGTGCAGCGCGGATAGCTCAGGCGATGGTGAAGACCCTCGCAGCATCTCTTCAAGCTGCATCCCCTTTTTCACGCTCTATATTCATCAGCGCCCCGATGGAGACAAATTGGAATCCCCTGGTGTGCCCAGCGCTGAGAATCTGCGGTAAAGCCTCTATGCTCCGCGAGGGGTCCGAAATTCCGTCGTGAAGAATGGCAATCGTCCCCGGGCGCAGATTCTTCTTAATTAGCCACCGGATGTACCAGACCGGCGGGTGCCAGGGGTCGTGAGGGTAAGCGCAACCAAGCACGCACTCGTACCCGCGCGCCCGCGCAAGCCGCAGTTGCCTCGACCAAGCCACACCGCCTGGCGGACGAAACAGTTTCGGTCCTCCCGCAATGCCGATTGCCTCCTCAGTCTGCTCTAGTTTTCCGAGAAACTCGGCATCTGAGTGGAGCAAAATAGAACCATCTCGGATGTAATGGTTGCCAATCTCATGCCCGGCAGCCTTGATACGCGAAACCACATCCGGATACCGCGCTGCCCTCTCCCCTATGAGAAAGAAGGTAGCCTTTGTGCCATGCCGCTCAAGAATCTCCAGAACCTTCGGTGTAAATGTTGGATGTGGCCCATCGTCAAAGGACAGCGCAACCAGCGGCCGCTGAGTCCGAACTCGATAAATGAGGTTGGGCGTAACGCGCTCCAGAAAACTCAAAGCCGCTAGTGGCTCTACTAGAAACACCACCAACCCCACTCCGAGAAGCACACCGCCCGCCAACACAACCGCCATCATGTCCCCGCCCCAAGCCGCAGGATCGTCGAACGCTCATAATCTCTGCGAACGGTTTTTCCGGCACATTCGTCTGTCTGCGGGCTCATGGCAAAAAAAATAAAGTCAGGCCGAGATCGCCTATGTCCAGGCAGTTTAATTCCAAGGTGTGGAGCTGCTCAATATTAAATCGCAGCAAAAAGGACGTACCCAGTAGAAAGGAAGGAAGGGTTGGAAAGCCCGCACAACTTCCGCCGCTAAAGGAGAAAATCAAGACGAGAGATTTTAGAGACAATTGCTGAGGGGCATTGAAAAACAGTAAGTGAGAGGAAAGGAATCAGCCGACGCGATTTTGATTGAGCTTCTGAGCTTCGTCCAACCAGCGTTCTACAACTGGCAGGTATTGGGGGGCCGTCTCGAGAAATGTAACACCAGCACCCATGTTTTGCTGAGAGTAGACGATTTTCGATTTAGCTTCGAAGTAGGCGTCCCCCGCCGAAATTTTGACCAGCACCAGGGTTCCCACGGGGAACGGATTCATCATGTCCAAATAGCAGCCGTGAAGGCTCAACTCGCTGACGCGCGTGGCGATGCGCACGTCCGAGGCTTCTTCAATAAGCTCGGCGCTGGCGATGAACGTATACCTAGGTGTGCGACGTCGTTCTGCTCCCAATGATTTTCCTCCGAAACGATGCCCCGCTCTTATGATGGTACGACGGATTGAAGAAATGTTGTTCGCCAGTCACCCAAATCATAACTAGTTGAACCGAGGTCAAATAATGATCGCGAGCCTCCAATTGGCGGTGGGCGGAGAGAAAGGGTGGTTGAAGACCGAAAGGAGTTGGGTGGCTGTCAGGGAATCCTATTCCCCAGCAAGAGGCGCATTTCGAGGACGCCGCGGAAGCTGTTAGAGCTCGGCGAGGGTGATAGGATACCTGCCGCCGGAAGTGGATATGCGCGTTGGCCCCATGCGTGCGAGCGGGTTTAGCCGCGATCGAGACTCGCGCTAGCCTTCGGCAAAGAGGAAATTGTCCCCTATGAAAAAACTAATTCTCTTTCTTTTTGTTCTGCAAGGGCTGAATGCTCCGGTGCTTCTTGCGCAAGATGCGGCGGAGTGCAAAGCGGATAAAGGCGAGCGTCATGAGTTTGTGATTGCGAATTTCAAGACGGAGAGCGGCGTGACTTTGCCACAGGCACGGGTGGTATACGGAACGTATGGCAAATTGAACGTAGCCAAGGACAACGTAGTGCTCTTGCCATCGCACTATATGGCGAACTTCCACGGCTATGAATGGCTGATCGGAGCGGACAAAGCTCTCGACTCGTCGAAGCTTTTTCTCGTGGCGACGGAATTGTTTGGCAACGGGAACTCATCTTCACCGAGCAACACGCCTGAGCCTTATCACGGGCCGCGATTCCCGATCACCACTATCCGCGACAACGTGGAAGCGGTGCACCGGCTGCTCACCGAGGAGCTGAAGATCACGCACTTGCACGCGATTGTCGGATTTTCGATGGGAGCGCAGCAGGCGTTCCAGTGGGCGGTGAGCTACCCGGCTTTTGCGGATCGCATCGTAGCTACCTCAGGAACGGCGAAGACCTACGGTCACGGCATAGTTCGCCTGGAAAGCGAAATAACTGCGTTGACAACGGATCCGGTATTCGCGAACGGCGACTACAAGGAGCAGCCGAAGAAGGGGATCGAGGCCTTTGCGATTGTCTGGACAGCCTGGCTTTTTTCGCAGGAGTGGTGGCGGAAAGAGATGTGGAGGGAGGGAGCGAAGCCAGGCACAACCTTCGAGAGCTTTGTCAACGACTTGAAGACGAATTTTATTCCGGGGGCGGACGCGAACAATTTGATTTTACAGATGCGGACTTGGGAGAAGCATGACGTGGGAACCACGCCGGGATTTGGCGGAGACGTGGAGAAAGCGCTTGGGTCGATCAAGGTTCCGTTTTTGTACATGCCGTCGGAGACGGATTTGTATTTCCCGGTGAGCGACGCGAAATACGAGACGGGTTTTATGAACACGGTGACGCTGATGCCGATTCCGTCGTTATGGGGACACCCCGCGGGCGCGGCGGCTGATCCAGCGGACGCTAAATTCTTGAACGACACGATCGGCAAATTCCTTTCGGCAAGCAAGTAGCCGATGGGCCGGTGACAAAAATGAATGACCGAACGAGAGCGCGGGAGTTGGCGGCGGAGTTCATCGGAAGGGGTGATCCGACGGGCTGGTTTGAAGTCCTTTACAAAGAGGGAGAACAGGGCAATAGCGTTGTGCCCTGGGCGGACCCGGGGACAAATCCCGGTCTGATTGAATTTTGGAAGGCGAATCCGCAAATCACAGCCGGGCAGAGGGCGCTGGTGATTGGGTGCGGGCTTGGCGATGACGCGGAACAGTTAGCGGCATGGGGGTTCGAGACGACGGCGTTTGACATATCAGAGACGGCTATCCGGACTGCTCGAAAAAGATTTCCGAAGAGCGCAGTGAACTACAGTGTGGCGGATTTGTTCAAGCCGCCGGCGGAATGGGAGCGAAGTTCTGATTTTGTTTTCGAGGCGAATACGGTGCAAGCCCTTCCCGTTGAGGTTCGAGCGCGGGCGATTCAGAAGATTGCGGCGTTCGTACGGCCGGGGGGCAAACTGCTGGCCATAGTCAGGGGCCGGGAGGCGCATGAGCCGAAAGGACAGCTGCCGTGGCCGCTGACACGGGATGAACTGGGAGAGTTTGGTCGCGCAGGTCTCGCAGAGCAAAGCTTCGAAGAATACTTTGACATGGAGGAGCCACCGGCAAGGAGGTATCGCGTACTGTATGCGCGGCCGGAATGAACCAAACGATGTTGAGGAAATTCAGGGGAAGCGAATTACGGGCGAGACCTACGGCGCACCTGATTGAATCGAGATGACACACTGAGCGGAGTTGAACTTCGGGCTGCGGAACGGAAGGTCCCGCAGCCCGAAGCCGGCCCAAGAGACACTTATTTTGACGGCTCCTTTTTGTGGAGCGTGGAGCAGGCGGTTAGCGCGGTGTTGGGGTCGACGGCGCTGTCGCCGGCTTCGATGAGGCGGATGACGCCCTCCTTGTCGATGACAATGTTGGCTCGCAGCGCCCACTCATAGGTTTCCTTCTGGACGTCGTAGCCCTTCAAGATGCCGTAGGAGGTGAGCATTTTGTGGTTCATGTCGCTAAGCAGCGGGAATTTGATGTTGATTTGTTTGGCGAACGCGGCATTGGCGGCAGGACTATCCATGCTAATGCCGAACACTGCGGTATCCGTGGTGTCGATCTTGCCCGAGGCGATTCCAGCCTGGACCGCCTGAAGTTGTTTCGTTCAACCGCCGGTGAAGGCCAGGACGTACACGGCGAGAAAGACATTCTGCTTGCCGCGATAGTCGCTGAGCTTCACACTCTTCCATTGATCGCTGAGCAGCGTGAAGTCCGGTGCCATATCCCCCACTTTCAGCGACATCTTCGCCATTTCTGGCTTTTGTACCTCCTGCGCTAGGGGCGGAGCCACTGGCGTAGCGGCCAGTAAAACCAGAAGAGCCAAAGCACGTTTCATTCGCACCTTCCTTGAGTATGGAATAAGGGTCCTGATATCAAATACACCCTATCATCAAGCGATACCGCGGAGAATCTGAAAATATTCCCGGGTTCTATGTTAAAGGAGCTCCCAACTGCGGAAATGGAGGAGGGTGCTTGGAGTCTTCCTGGGAACTTTGAGTACAAAGGATTCGTATGTCTGGACAGGGATTTAGATTGGGCATGAATCGATCGCGGTTGTGTGTCGTTCTAGAGAATTAGACGGTTTGGGAGGAGGGTGGAATGAGAAAACTTAGGTCTGAACGCTGGGTGGAACTAGAGGGATTCGGCAAGCAGGCAGTTTTCATCTGCGCGGTGTTCTGCGGCGTGATGAGTTTGGCGGGGCCTTGCGCGCTAGGGCAAGAGAAGGACAAGAGCGGCGTGAATGTGACGGTGACGGGGAAGGATGGAAAGGATGCGGGAGGGCTGGTCATCAGCGCGCAAGCGACGGCAAAGGAGGCAGGACTGCCGTTGTATCCGGGATCGCGGCCCCACCGGGATGAGAAGGACGATTCCGCCGCGGCGAAGCTCGGACTATGGGGAAGCACATTTGGATTCAAGTTGGTAGTTCTGAAGATGGAGTCAAAAGATTCGCCGGAGAAAGTGGCGGCGTTCTATCAGAAGGCTCTAGGGAAATACGGAAAAGTGCTGGACTGCACTAACAATTCTCCCACTCCAGACGACAAGGACAAAAAGAGCGGCAGCCACGAACTAACCTGCCAGGATGACCGGCCGGATCCGGGAGGAAAGATGTTCAAAGCCGGCACGAAAGAAAAACAGCACATCGTGGGAATCACCCCAAACGGAACGGGCAGTCTTTTTCAGCTGGTGTACCTGGAAGCACGCGGGGAAGAGAAGACTCCGCTTTGATGTGCGGTGAGCTGGAATGAAACTGCGAGCTCGAGGTGGACTGCTGGTTGCGGCCGGCGCGATAGCGTTGACGTTGGCGTGTGCGGCGGGCCGAGGACAGGATCCGCAGATAAAGGTTAAGGTCAATTTGGTGAGCGTGGCGTTCGTCGCGCGAGATGCGCGCGGCGCTCTGTTGGACCATCTGACGCAGGATGATGTCGAAGTATTAGAAGACGCGATACCGCAGAAGATTGCATTTTTTGCGCGAAGCGTGGATGTGCCCCTGACGCTCGGGCTGGTGGTGGATGCGAGCGGCAGCCAGGATCATTTCTCGAAACAGCACAAAAACGACCTGGAAGTTTTTTTCAAAGACGTGCTCGGTCCGAAGGACCGCGTGTTTTTGGTTGGCTTTGGGAACCATATCCGGATGGTAAGTGATTTTTCACAGTCGGGAAAGGACTTGCTGGATGATTGGAAGAGATATCAGAAGTCCACTGGCAGATTCCCAGAGCTCGGCCCGCAGGAATCGCGGGATTTGGGAACGGCGTTCTATGACTCAATCTACTATTCGATCACAGACAAGCTGGCGCAGGAGAACGGGCGGCGGGCGATTCTGCTTTTCAGCGACGGAGAAGACGACTCGAGTTCACACGACATGATGACCACCATCGAAACAGCGCAGCGGGAAAACGTGCTAGTGTACACGATTCGTTATACCGAAAAGGAGCACGGCAAGCTGACGGCGCGAAATAAATATGGAATGAGTGTGATGGACCGGATCGCGCGTGAAACGGGAGGGGCGCACATCGATGCGGAGACGACAGACCCGCATACGTACTTCCGCCAAATTGCGCAGGAGCTGAGAACTTCCTATGAGCTGGGCTACTACCCGAAAGACCCGCTGAAGGACGATACATTTCGAAAAATTGTCATCAAACCGAAGCAGGATGGGATAAAGATAAGGGCTAAGACTGGGTATTTCTCGAAGTAGTCTGCTCTGAAGCCGGCAAGAATGGGTGCGATGCCGAACCCCCAGTGAACCCCGATACATCCTAGTCGTCACGGACCACGTTTTGAGGATTGCACCGGATGGCTGATGCCGAGTCAGACTGTTGCCGTGCGAACCGCGGTTATGCGTTGTTGCAGAAAAATGTATTGAAAGAGGGAGTCAGGCAACCCGAGGGGACGAAGGCCCGCATCACACAGGGAGAGGACTCCTGGACGAAAAGCCAAATCTGTCCTGAGGGGTAAAGTTCTTGCTCCACCTGGCCTTCGGTTCAGGCTATAATTGACGCTTCCAGTCAATCGAAGGACGGCAACGTCCCAGTTTCAGCAGGTAGTTGAATGAATGAGCGAGCAACCTGGCATTCGCGAAGGGGGTGAAGTTTGGGCCAAACGGTAGGTTGTACTATCCCGAAGCAACGCGTCGCCGGCAAGTGTATGGCGTGCTTCGTTTTAGGGGCGCTTTTTTTGTTGGGAGCGACGACGAGCAACGCACAGATTTTCCATAGAAAAAAGAAGGTCAATAAATCGACGAGCGTAGATAATAACGCTCAGCCGGACAAGATCCTGTACGACAAGGCGATGGACGACATCAAGCATGGCCGGCAAGAGGTTGGCCGGCTGAGCATGCAGACGCTCATCAATACGTATCCGGACAGCGAGTATCTGGCGAAGGCCAAGCTGGCGATCGCGGACTCCTATTACAAGGAGGGCGGGACGTCAAACCTGGCGCTGGCGGTCTCCGGCTACAAAGACTTTGAGGTGTTCTTCCCTTTCTTGCCGGAAGCAACGTACGCGCAAATGCAAGTGGCGATGGCACACTACCGGCAGATGGAAAAGCCGGATCGGGACAGGTCGCATGCAATCGCAGCTGAAGAAGAGTTCCAAATCTTCCTGCAAAAATATCCGAATGACCCGCTGGCACCCCAGGCGCAGCAGCACTTGAGGGAAGTGCAGGAAGTCCTCGCGGAGGGCGAGTACCGCATTGGCTACTACTACTACGTGAAGGGCGATAAGCGCGCGGCAGCGGCAAGATTGCTCAGTGTGACCGAGAGATACCCGTTGTATAGCAGGTCGGACCGAGCTCTGTGGATGCTGGGGGACATCCTCGAGAAGAGCGAGCATAAAGAGGTAGCGGCGGTGTATTACGGGCGAATCGTAAAGAATTATCCGCTCTCCAGCATGGCGACAGAGGCCAAGGACAAACTGAAGTCATTTGGTGCGCCAATACCGCAGCCCGATCCCGCCGCGGTGGCGTGGATGACCGCGGAACAAAATGCACCGAGGCCGCATACGAGCCTATTTATGAAACCGCTCGGAATGATAAAGAGCGGCCCGACTTCCGAATTGTTCTCTGCTGCCAGGAGCGGAGCGCCAAACTTGCAGCCGGAGGCCGAAACGGCGTCCGCGACGGACATACTGACCGGCGGAGGACAAAGCAAGATCGGGGGAGCAACGACGGGAATCGTAGCTACAGTATCGCCCGGAGGAACGAGCACGGGTGGAACGACTGCTGGGTCGGAGAATGTGGCTGCGCCCGCTACTGACCCTGCAACCAACGCCCCGGCCACGAGTGATCCGCCAAAGGACGCAGGTACCGCGCCGGCAGCTTCCAGCACCGGTGCAGCGAGCGAAGCAGCCGACGGAACAGAGGCGAAGCCCGATCCGGCAGCCGCAGCTGTGGATCCGGCGCCAGGTTCGGATACAGCGAAAACGGGCGACGCAGCGAAAAGCGGCGATCCCAAAGACTCGAAGGAAAAGGATAAGAAGGAATCCAGTAGCAAAAAGAAGAAGGGATTGCGCAAGATAGTCCCCTGGTAGACCGCTTTAGCGTCGGACAAGTAAGGGAATGAATGTGGGGTGCGGCGAGAGCCGCACCCCTTTTTTTGCCCCAGAGAGGCTCCCAGTAGGGTGAATAAGGCCATATTCACTTCCGACACACACCTGTTGCGTTGCGATTGACGCGAAATACCCCGGGTGCTCCAATACAGTGGAGACAGCTTGGATTGGCAACCGCAAGGCGGCTGAGGTTAAGTGCGGCCGCGAAGCGGCCTGCGTTTGAGAGACGGGTGAAATACATCCGGAGGAAGTTTAGTGGCCAGGATTCTCGTTGCGGACGATAACAGCAACATCCAGAAGATGGTGGGGCTTGCCCTGAAGGATCAGGGTATCGACGTCGTTGCCGTGGGCAACGGTGAAGCAGCTGTGCGGAAAATTTCTGATATTCGCCCAGATCTCGTACTTGCGGATGTATTCATGCCGGTGCGCAACGGATACGAGGTATGCCAATACGTAAAGTCTGACAGCTCGCTAGCGCACATTCCGGTGATCTTGCTGGTGGGTGCATTTGATCCTCTGGACGAACAAGAGGCGCAACGGGTTGGAGCAGACGGAGTGTTGAAGAAGCCATTCGTTCCGCCGGACCCGCTGATATCCATGGTCAAGTCCGCGCTGGCTCGAGCGGGGGTAGCACTTGGCGGAGCACCGGCGACGCCGCCAATGAAGGAAGAGCCGATACGAGTGGCGGGAATGCTGACGCCGCGGTCCGTGCCGCTTCCGCATGAGCTTCCGAGCATGGGGTCGATTGCCGCAGTTCCCGAAGCTCCATTGGTCGAGAGCATGGAGGTTCACGAAGAGCTTCCCGAACTGCCGGGACCCGTAAAGATTGACGCGGGGTCACAGCCGTTGGCATTCGGGAGCATGCTGGAATCGCCGGAAACCGAGCAAGAAGAAGTTCTGGGGTATGCAACGACACCGCCGCCGGAACTCGAGCGAGATTGGAAGTCCGAGGAAACGGAAGAGGAAGAGGTTGTCGAGGAGGAAGACGAGAAACAGAGCGCCTCGTGGCGACGCGACGGCGGCGACGAATCCATGGAAAAAGCGGATTCGACCGACGGCCCGGAGAAAGATTGGCGCGAGACGGCGTTCTCCGAAGCGCCTGCTGCAAGGATGAAGCACAATTCGTGGGCACCTCAAAAAGAGAAATCAGGATTTGAAGAAGCGGCCAATGCAGAGCAGAGCGTGGGCGCATTGGTTACGAATGCTCCTATCGCAGAAACGAAAATGGCTCCCGCAGCTCCGACTTTCACGGCCGATGCATGGGCCGCTGCTCTGGACCACAAGACTGCGGCGATAACAACCAAGCCAGAAGCGGGCACCAGTGAGTTTTCCAAGGAACAAATGATGCCCGAGGTTCACGCGGAGGCTGCGCTTAGCACTCCCGTGAAAGCCGAGCCGCCGCCGGAGTCCGAAAAGACTGGGGCGAGCTCGTGGTTTTCTTCGGTGGCCAGCCCGTGGGACGCGGAAGTGCAAAAAGCAAATCAGCTTGCGTCGACGTGGGATGCACCGACAACGAGTTTGCCGGCGGCAAGCACGAATTCCGGAGCGGTGGTGCAAGCGGAGGTGGCGGAACACACGCCTAACGAGGATCCGGGAGCCACAGTAGATACTCTCGCGCCGGTCTTGAGCGAGAGCATGAAGGAGAAGGTAGAAGAAGTGGCGTTGCCGGCGGCGACCGTGGAAGCGATTCGCGAAGAGGCCCAGTATGTAGCAGAAACGGCTGCGCTGGAGTCGCCTGCGGCGGAAGCCAGTCCAAAAGCTGCCGAACCCAGCATGGATGACCTCGTGGCGAAAGTGCTGTCGAAGATGAGCCCGGATATGTTGCAAGCGGTCACGCGGGATATCCTTAAGAACGTCGTGGAATCGATGGTGCGCGACGAGTTGAGCACAAAGAAGTAGCAGTTCACTCCCCCGAAAGATCTTTCAAGAATTAAGCCCTCGTATTGCTACACAGCGTGGATTTCCGCACCTGCTGCTTTGGCACGCCCCCTCCCCTCTTTTTCTGTAAGTGTTCATTCTAAAGGCTTTTAAGTTCTGTGTTTTGGAAGTGTTCATTCCAGGGAGTTTACAGACGTATTTCTGGAAGTGCGGATTCCAAAGGAGTTGGTGAGTTGGCAAACAAATCGGAAAGGACAAGTCAAAACCGAAAGCTCCAAAGGTAAAACCGGCGTGTAGGGCACCCGCGACCAGCCGCCGTAGGAGTGGAATCGGCCCGATCCTCGATGTCCGGTAACGCGACTAACCAGGAGTTACGCTGTTTGGCCAAAAAAATCTTCGCGAACTGAATAGAAATGAACAGCGCCCAGCCTCGACATCCTCTAGCGTACTGCGCAAGAGGTTAGGACGGAGCGATACCTTGCGCAGCGATGAAATATCCCACCATCCCCGAAGTGATAAAGGCCGATTGCGGGTGCTCAGTTTGAAAGGAAAGTGCTATGCCACACGACCAACACCAAAGAGATTCTGAGTCTTCTTGGTGGGAACCAAATCCTCCTGATTATTGGCCGAACACCTTGAACCCGGATCCCGAGAAGCGCGATCCCGTTCCCGGCGATCCGTATCCTACGATACCTCCGCCCGAACGTCGGCGAAATCGGAGTATTTCTTCCGCGGCAAGCGCACCGGTGGAAAAGACTTGATGGAGTAAGACGGCGCTCATGCGGTTCTACGAATTGCTCACCAAGCTAGGCTAAGTTCTCGTTAACGCCGTAACGGTACAAATGGAGTATTACTTCATATCTCCGGTAACGCGACTAATCAAAACTTACGCGGCTGTTCTCCAAAACAGACACCAACATCTCTGGGTCTCGGCCGTCCCCACAGCGCGTTCGAACTGTTGTATACCCTACAGACGGTATTCCTCCTCGGCAGTTAGATTGGGTTGCGAGTTCACGTGCCTACAGGCGGAAACGGCTCTGAGCTCTCGCTGGTGACGACGGCAGGCGGAGCGGAGGTGGTTCGTGACCACGGACAAGTCGGCCGCGGAGCTACCAGCCTCAAAGGGAAAGACTAGGAGGAGTGACCGTTACCCTGTAGTTGTCCCGGTAAAGGTGAAGTGGTTAGAGCCTAACGGCGCAAGTGTCATCGAGTTTGCTGAAGCCAAAGAAGTCAACCAGCACGGTGGGCTACTCGACATGAGAGGCCGACCGGCCATTGGCAGCGTTATCGAGCTGACTAATCTTGCATCAGCTAAGACAGCCTCTGCGCGAGCGGTATCCCTGCGTCACTCCAAAAAGAGCGAGATGTTGAGAGTGGCCGTTGAGCTGCTTACTCCCAGCGAAAGTTTTTGGGGCGTGACGTTCCGGCTGAAGATGGCGATCGACAACCTGCTGAAACTGGAGGAAGCCATCAGATCGGGTGGAGTGGATACTGAGGTGCTGCGTGAGTTTCGCGACGCCGTCGATTATGTACGCAAGACGGCCTGGGCTCTACAAGAATTGCAGGAGCGCCAGGCCCAACAACGGGATACCGCTACGGTGCGCTCCTTGCTCACCGAGGAGCGTGTCCGTCGCGCCACGCAGCTCAGCAAGGTGCTGGCCTCGGATTTGGATTCCCATGAAGTGACCGACGGAACCACCGGGGCTGCGGATCTTTATCGAGCCATCGAAGGCCTCTATAAGCGCTTGGCGGGGTTGTTCAAGATCCGTGAATCTAGGTAGCTGCTCCCAGCCAGGAATTCATCAGAAAACGCAAAGAGAAGGAAAGATATCGATATTTTTTGATTATTAGACCTGCGGGGTCCTGGTGGAGACGCCCTATCGCCAAAACCAAGAAGATAAGGGCGGGACCCCGACTGGGGTTGAATTGACGGAGCTGGTTTTTCCCCCGTATAGTCAAAGATTACTTTGCACTCGAAACAGGACACGTGCATTCGTGCGAACGTAGATTGAGACGGGAGTAGAAGGCCGAATGGCTCGAGAGATCGCCAAAGCATACGAACCGCAGCTGATAGAGCCGCGCTGGGCGGAATACTGGGTTGCGGATGAGCTGTTCAAGGCGGATGCGAATGCGCCGGGGCCGGTGTTTTCGATCGTGATTCCGCCGCCAAACGTGACGGGATCGCTGCACATCGGGCACATGCTGGACCACACGGAGATCGACATTCTGACGCGGTGGCACCGGATGCGCGGGTACAACACACTGTATTTGCCGGGAACGGACCACGCGGGGATTTCGACGCAGCGCGTTGTCGTGAAACAACTTGCCGAGCAAGGAATTGATTATCGGAAGCTGGGACGGGAAGAGTTCGAGCGGCGAGTCTGGAAATGGAAGGAAGAGAGCGGCGGGAAAATTACAGAGCAGATGCGCCAGATCGGGGAAAGCTGCGACTGGTCGCGGGAGAAATTCACGCTATCGCCGGAGCTTTCGGCGGTGGTGCGCGAAGTATTTGTGCGGCTGTACGAAGAAGGGCTGATTTACCGCGGGTATTACATGGTGAACTGGTGCCCGAGCTGCCTGACGACGCTGAGCGATCTGGAAGTGGTCCACGAGGAGCGGCCTGGAACCTTGTGGCATATCCGGTACCCCGTGGTGGGTTCGAGTGAGTCGCTAGTGGTTGCGACGACGCGGCCGGAGACGATGCTGGGAGATACCGCCGTCGCAGTGCATCCGGAGGACGAACGATATAAGCAACTTGTAGGCAAGAAAGCGATGCTGCCGCTGATGAACCGAGAGATCCCCATTATTGCGGACGCAATGGTGGACCGCGAGTTTGGGACCGGTGCGGTGAAGATTACGCCCGCGCATGACCCAGACGACTTCGAAGCGGGCAAGCGGCACCAGCTCGCGGAAATTAATGTAATGACCGACGACGCGCATATGAACGCGGAGGCGGGAGCGTATGCGGGATTGGACCGCTTCGAAGCACGGAAGAAAGTCGTCGAGGATCTGAAGAGCCTGGGCTTGCTGGTGAAAACGGCGGAGCACACGCTGTCTCTGGGATTGTGCGAGAGATGCAAAACGATTGTGGAGCCGAGGGCTTCGACACAGTGGTTTTGCAAGATGAAACCGCTGGCAGAGCCGGCAATCGCGGCGGTGGAGAGCGGAGAAATACGCATCATCCCGGAGAATTGGCAGGCGGTTTATTTCCATTGGATGAAGAACATCCGCGAGTGGCCGATTTCGCGACAGCTCTGGTGGGGGCACCGGATTCCAGCGTGGCACTGCCGAGATGATGGGCACATCACGGTGGCGAGAGAGACGCCCGCGGCATGCGAAACGTGTGGATCGAAGCATCTGGTGCAAGATCCGGACGTGCTGGATACCTGGTTTAGCTCGGGGCTATGGCCGTTTTCAACGCTGGGCTGGCCAGGGGACACGCAAGACTTGCGCAAGTACTATCCGACAAGCGTTTTGATCACGGGGCACGAAATTTTATTCTTCTGGGTGGCACGGATGGCCATGCTGGGCATCCACTTTACCGGCAAAGTGCCGTTCCACACGGTGTATTTGCACTCGATCGTGAAAAATGCCGAAGGACAGAAGATGTCGAAGTCCAAAGGCACGGGGATCGATCCGATCGACGTGAATCGAAAGTTTGGGACGGATGCCATGCGGTTCACGCTAGCGTCGATGGCTGCGCCAGGTTCGGACCTGATCTGGACGGGAGATCGTATCCAGAGTTCGCGGAATTTCGCGAATAAGATTTGGAATGCGGCGCGGTTTCTGTTTGTGAATTTGGACAAGTTTGAGCAGGGCGGGACGGGATTGGAGGAATTGGCCTCGCCGGAGGCGCGGGCGGGAGCGCCTTACCAGTTCAATGGGAACGTGCCGCTAGCGGATGCTTGGCTGTTTTCGAGGCTGGCGAACACGGCTGAGGCGGTGAATGACGCGCTGGCGAATTACAGGTTTCATGAGGCGGCGCAGGGCGTTTACCAGTTTTTTTGGGGAGATTTTTGCGATTGGTACATTGAATGGGTGAAGCCGGAATTGCAGAGCGCGAACCGGGAACGCGCAGTGGTGGCTTGGAAAAACATATTTGCGGCGTTCGATGCGGCGCTGAGGCTTTTGCATCCGTTGATGCCCTTTTTGACGGAAGAACTATGGCACCAGATGCCGCAGCCGGCGGGGGCGAAGTCGATTGCGCTGGATAAGTATCCGGAGGCGCGGGCGGAATGGAAGAACGCGCAGGCTGAGGAGCGGTTTTCGTTGATGCAGGAAGTGATCGTGGCGCTTAGAAATATCCGCGCAGAAATGAAGCTAGATTCGAAGAAAAGGATTGCGGCGGAGTTTTCCAGCTTGGATGCCGGAGCGCGAAGCCTGATCGAAACGAACCGTGACGGAGTTTTGCGTTTGGCGATACTCTCCGATTTGAAAATCTCTGCCGAGCGATCGCCACAGCCGGGGGGCGCGCTGCGTTCGACGTCACAATTTGATTTGCGGATCGCGTACGAGGAGGTTGTGGATGCCGCAGCGGAAAAGGCACGACTAAAAAAGGAATTTGACGGGCTGCAGAAGGCCGTAGCTTCAAAGGAGAGGCAACTGGCTGATGAAACTTTTCGCAGCCGGGCGCCCGAAAAAATCATTCGCGGGCTGGAAGCAACGCTGTCGGGACAGCGGGTCGAGTTGAAGAAGATTGTGGAACGATTGGGGCAGCTCTAGCGGATAAGCGGCGCTGAGCTTGTCGATCGCGGTGAGGGAACGTAAGCTTAGGCGGCGCGGAAGCGCGCGGTGGAACCTCGATGGTTCAAGAAACTCTTCCAGGAATAACAGACAAGCGGCTGGCGGGGTTGCTGACGCTGCTGGCGGAAAACGCCACGATTGTGATTAGCGGCGCGCGGATCGCCAAGGAAATCGGCGTGTCGCGGTCGATGGTGTGGCAATGGGTGAAGCAGTTGCGCGGGCTGGGAGTGCGCGTGAAGGGGAAAGGCGGAGCAGGATATTTTCTGGAGAAAGTGCCGGACATTTTAACGCCGGACATGCTGCGGCAACGGTTGAAGGGCAGCCTATTCGGAAAGCACATCTATCATTTTTTCAAGACGGATTCGACGAATCGCGTGGCGCTGGAATTGGGACATGCGGGCGAGCCGGAAGGCGCAGTGGTGCTTGCGGAAGAGCAGACGGCCGGCAAGGGCCGCGCGGGACGCACGTGGCAATCGGATCGCGCGGCGGGAATTTACGTAACGCTGCTGCTGCGGCCGAAGCTGGCACCGGTGCAGGCCCCACTACTAACGATGATGGCGGGACTTTCCGCGCGGACGGCGATCGAAGCGCAAACGGGGCTGGCGACGGATCTCAAGTGGCCAAATGATATGCTGATTCGCGGAAAGAAGGTCGGCGGAATCCTTACCGAGATGCACGCGGAGCCATCGCAGGTGCGATTTGTGATCGTGGGAATCGGGTTGAATGTGAACCAAGAGAAATTTCCCGGAGATTTGGGTACTACGGCAACTTCACTACGCCTGGAGACGGGAAAGCAGGTTTCGCGGCTGGAACTTCTCGTGCGGTTGTTACGCGAGTTTGAGAACGATTACAATCGTCTCTTGCGGGAAGGACCCGCCGGCGTGACACAGAAATTCGAGGCAGTCTCAAGTTATGCGCGGGGAAAACGCGTGAGGGTGACAAACGGTACAGAGAGCTTTGCGGGCACGACGGCAGGGCTCGGGCCTGAGGGACTGCTGCAGGTAAATCGTGATGACGGGCAGTTGGTGACGGTGATTTCAGGGGACGTGGCGGAGGCGCGTTAGATGCTGCTGACGATCGATGTCGGGAACACGAACACAGTGCTGGGCGTTTTCCGCGGGGAGGAGTTGATTGCCAACTGGCGGCTGACGACGGCGAGGCAGCAAACCATCGACGAATATGGAGTGCTCACGCGAAATCTTTTTACGCTGGCCGGTTTGGATCGCGACGCGATTGGCGGGGTGATTATCAGCTCGGTTGTACCGCCGGTGAATTGGACGCTGGCGGAGATGTCGCGAATTTATTTCGGAAAGAAAGCACTGTTCGTGGAAATGGGCGTAAAAACGGGGATGGCCGTTTTAGTCGATAATCCGTTGGAAGTGGGCGCGGACCGGATCGTGAACGGCGTTGCCGCGTTCCACAAGTACGGCGGATCATGCATCGTGGTGGATTTCGGGACGGCGATTACATTTGATGCGATTTCCGGGCGGGGAGAGTATCTGGGCGGAGTGATTGCGCCGGGGCTGGGCATTGCGTCGGAAGCGTTGTTTGCGAGGGCGGCGAGATTGCCGCGCGTGGAGATAAAAGATCCGGGGAAAGTCATTGGGACGAATACCGTCACGCACATGCAGGCGGGGCTTTACTATGGCGCGGTGGACATGGTGGACGGGATGCTGACGAGAATGAAAGCGGAGCTCGGCGGCAATGTGAAAGTAGTAGCGACGGGCGGGCAGGCGAAGTTGGTAGCCAAGGGCTCGAAGCAGATTCAGGAGACGGATGAATTTTTGACGTTGACGGGCTTACGATTAATCTGGGAGAAGAATCAACCGGCGGAAACGGGAAAGGCGGCGGTGCGCGAGACCAGAGTAGCGAAACCTGTCGCGGTCCCTGCGAAGAAAGCGCAGGGTTAAGCGCTGGGGTGCGAGGCGCCCGTGGAGCATTCTGGATTCGAGTCCTCCGGTTAGCCCAGGCAATTCACATGGACAGTTGGAACTACTTCAACTACTTCACGGAAATTGAAAATTATTTCTGGAAGAAGCGCGGGGCACACTTGCTGGTGTCGCCTCTGGACTGGGCGATCATGGAAGCTTGGCAGAAGGCGGGCGTGCCACTGGAAGCGGTGTTGAAGGGGATCGATAACGCTTTTGAGAGTTATCAGCGTTCGCGACGTGGCGCGGGAAAGCCCGTGAAGAGCCTCGCGTACTGCACAGACGCTGTCCTGGAAGCGGCTGAGGAACAGTCGGAGGCCGCCGCGGGGAGTGCGCCCAGGAACGGACACGCCGCAGCAAAAGAACCGTTTTCGAGGAAGGAGCTGCAAGCCCACTTTGCGAAGAATGTTGCGCGGATTTCAGGGGTGGCGAATAGCACGGAATCGGGGAATACGGGCTTGGCTGAGCGCTTGGGGGACATCGCGAAGTCTCTCGACGCCATGAGGATCTTGCTCGAGACGCCGGGCGCTCTGGACCTGGAAGATTTGGAGAGGCGGCTGACGGTTCTGGATGAAAAGCTCCAGGCGACGCTGACGAGCCATGCGAGCGAAGAAACTATGCTGAAGATCCGGCGCGAGATGGACGGACAGCTCGCGGCATACCGGCGCAAAATGAAGGTGGAGCAGATCGCGCTGGTCGAAAAACAGTACTTGCAGAAGAGGCTGCTGGAAGAGTTTGGCTTGCCGCGGCTGAGTTTGTACTACTTTTCGTAGATTAGTTTTTCCGGAAGCAAATACCTTTTCTTTCCACGCGAAAAACCGCAGAATGGGGCATCGCAGTTATGTCTGACGAGTTACTATTATCGATTGAGAAGCTTGTGTATGGTGGCGACGGGCTGGCGCACGCCGACGGAAACACAGTTTTTGTGCCGTTCGTGCTGCCGGGAGAGATGGTGCGCGCGGCGGAGAGATTGAAAAAGAAGAAAGTGATTTGGGGGAAATTGCTGGAGGTGACGTCGGCATCCAAAGAGCGCGTCGCGGCGGCGTGCCCGCATTTCCAGACATGCGGAGGGTGCCACTACCAACAGATCGCGGCCAATGAACAGGTTCGTTTAAAGAAGGAGATCTTGCGAGAGACACTTTCTAGACTGGGTGGAATTTCCTGGGATGGAGCGATTCAGGAGCACACTGCGGAGCCCTACGGTTACCGGAATCGCGCACAGTGGGCGGTGAAAAGCGGGATGCCGCGCGCGCTGGGATATTTTTTGCCAGAGAGCTCGATCATAGTGCCTATTGACGAATGTCCAGTTCTTTCGCCGCGGCTGGCGCTGACGTTCGGGCAATTGCAAGAGATGGCGAGATCGGGCGCTTTGCCCGCGGGGATTCTGGAGATCGAGGCGTTTGCCGATTCGGCGGACGAGAAGATTGCTTTGAATGTGGCGTTTGAGCGATTTCCAAAACCAGCGGCGGATCTTGCCGCGGTGCTGCGAGAGACGATTCCGCAGGTAGAGAGTTTGCTGCTTCTGGACCAGAAAAAGGACAAGTTCGAGCTGACTGGTCCGGGATATTTGGAACACGAAGCGGGCGGGTTCAAGTTTCGCGTGAGCCACTTGTCATTTTTTCAGGTAAACCGGTTCCTAATAGGAGATTTGCTGAATACGGTGACGGCGGGGGCGAAAGGGCGTTTGGCTCTCGATATGTACTCAGGCGTGGGGTTTTTTACGCTGGCGCTGGCGCGGGCCTTTGAGAGAGTCGTCTGTGTCGACGCAAATCTTGCGGCTACGCGCGATCTGTATGCCAACGCGGAGGCCGCGGGAGTTTCGGTCACGACGCACAACGAACATGCAGAGGATTTTCTCAAGAAGACAAAAGAGCGACCGGAGTTCATCGTACTGGATCCGCCGCGTGCGGGGTTGGGAGCGGAGACGGCGGCGAGACTTGCGGAACTCGGCGCGGCAGAAATTTTGTATTTGTCCTGCGATCCGTCCACCTTGGCTCGCGATTTGGCTGTACTCACGAACTCCGCGAGAAAGCCCAAAGAACTTGCGGCGCCAAGCGTGCGGTATGAGTTGAGCGACATGCATTTGTTCGATCTGTTTCCGCAGACGTACCACATCGAAACGCTGGTGAGGTTGAGAAGAGTCCCGTGAGAGTGCCGGCCGTCGCCATCGCCGCAGTATTTGCATGTGGCGTTGTGCTCGGCGAGGCGCCGTGGTTCACAACAAGAGCTTCCTCGCCTATTTACATCGAGATCGGATTCGCGTCTGGAGCGTGCTTAATTTTCGGCGGTATTTTGCTGGCCAGAATCGGACGCGTCTTTCCTGCAGCCGCTGTTTCCGTTTTAAGCTGGCTAGTTCTCGGCGTGCTGGGCGCGGGCATCGCGGATCAGCCGCGGCCAGCGGACTACGTCTTGTCGCTCATTAATGCAGGACGAGTGGATTTGAAGACGCCGCTGCGGTGGCACGGGCGCTTGCGGGACCAACCTGCGCGAGTGCCGTGGGGCTACGGCTATGAAATTGAATTGACGGGAGTGGAGTATGAAGGCTCGTTGGTGCCCGCGCGGGGAGGATTGCGAGTCAGTCTTGCAGGGTCTCCTGACCAGCTCGCGGCGCCGGAGGTTGATGCGGGAGACGAGCTGGTCGTCACGACAGAAGCCAGGCGGCCGCAGATTTTTAGAGACGAAGGCGCCTTTGATCGCCGCGCGTATCTAGAGCAGCAGAACATCGATCTGGTTGCGACGCTGCGAGCTCCGGAGCTGATGGAACGCACAAGGGTTTCTCCCACAACTGCCGCCACACTCTTAGCGCATGCTCGAAGCAGACTGCGCGATGAGACCGACACGCTATTCTCGACCAGGCGGCAAGTCGGCGGAGTCTTGCGCGCGATGCTCCTGGGTGACCGGAGCTTCGTCGAGCGTGGGGAATCGACTGATTTTCAAAAGACAGGTGTGTTTCATGTGCTGGTGGTGGCGGGATTGCACGTCGGAGCGCTGGCGGTGTTTTTGTTTTGGATGGGGCGCGTCTTGAGGTTAACTACGTTTTGGACGGCACTCACAACTCTGATGCTGCTGTTTGCGTATGTAGCCGTGGTGGAACAGAGGCCGCCGGTGCTTCGGGCGGCCTTGATGACGGGGCTAGTAGTGATTGGCGGGTTGTTTTTCCGGCGATTGGATTTGCTGAACTCCGCGGGGATGGCGGCGCTGATTTTGCTGATTGCAAAGCCGCTGGCCGTTCGCGATTCGAGCTTTCAACTGACATTTTTGGCTGTAGGCTGTATCGCCGGCCTAGGCGCGCCGTGGTTGGAGAAGCATGTTCAGCAATATGTGAAGGCGTTGCGCGGATGGCGTGACGTTACACGCGATGCGGCGCACGAGCCTCGAGCGACCCAATTCCGGATCGACTTGCGCACCACGACGCGATGGATTTTCTTGCGCGCGCCTGCGCCGTTAGAGAAGTTCAGCGGAGATATGCTAGCGCGTGGCATCGCGGCTTCGCTTCGCGTATGCGAACTTTTGGTAATCACGTTGGCATTGCAAATCGGGATGCTGCCGCTGATGGCGCGGGGCTTTCATCGCGTAACGCTAAGCGCGCCTTTGGTCAATCTGGCAGCGGTTCCGATCACGGGGATCGTCGTACCGCTGGGATTCTTGACGCTTGGCAGCGGACTCCTTTTTCCTGCTGTGGGAAAACTACTGGCCGCTCCACTGGCGTGGGTGGTAACGCTGCTGCTGCACGTTGTGCAATGGTTTGCACACTATCCGCGATGGAGCTATCGCATTCCAAGGCCCCCCAGTATGGTTGGTGATTATGTTCCTCACGGCGGGCGTGGTCCTTGCTGTGACGGCGCGCAGTTTTTATTCCTGGAGCAGACGAGCCTCGCAAAGTGCCGCGGCAGTCTTGGGATTAAGCGCTCTCACAATTGCGCTATTTCCATTTTCTCCTCGATGGTCGGCGGGAAGACTGGAAATGACAGTTTTGGATGTCGGACAAGGAGACTCGCTGTTTGTCGTCTCGCCGAATGGAAGAACTTTGCTGATCGATGGAGGAGGGAGCTTTGGGGGATTCCCAGGGCATGAAGAGCATAACGGAATCGATCCGGGTGAAGAGGCCGTGTCGCCATACTTATGGTCGCGTGGCTTTCAGAAACTGGATGTTGTGGCTCTGACTCATGCGCATCAGGACCACATCGGAGGGTTGGCTGCCATCCTGGAGAATTTTCGGGTTGGGACACTGTGGGTAGGACGAGAAGTTGAGTCGGGGTCGCTGGCCAAGCTGGAGAAGTTGGCCCGGGAGAAGAAAATTCCCATCGTACATGAACTTCGCGGAAAGGCCTTTTCGTGGGATGGCGTCGAGGCACAACTTCTCTGGCCGGAGATTTCGGCGCAAGCCGGTGGGATTTCGGCAAAGAATGATGATTCTTTGGTGCTTCATTTGAAGTATGGGGAACGGGGGATGATGTTACCCGGAGATGCGGAAAAGCAGGCAGAGAGTGCTATCGTGTCGGAAAACAGCGAAACCGCGCTTCGCGCCGATGTTCTGAAGGTTGGTCATCATGGCAGCAAGAACTCCACTACGCCGGAATTTCTCGCGGCGGTGCGTCCAAGCGCGGCGGTGATAAGCGCGGGTGAAGACAATCCTTATGGGCATCCCAACGCAGAGCTGTTAGAACGCCTTGAATCTGCGGGCGTGCGGATCTTGCGGACGGACCATGACGGCGCGGTGCACGTGTTGACGGACGGAAAGCGATTGGAGATTAGCTGCTTTGTCGCATGCCCGGAGCCGGCCGCGAAAACGGCGTCAGCGCAAGCGCACCCACCAAATCAAAAGTAAAGCGGCAAGCAAGAGCACGAAGCCGGCGGAAGCTTGATACTCGTGATTCTTTTTGTACTGTGCGAAGGAAAAGGCACCCGCGCTCCCAAAGGAAAGCTTTGTGGGAGTGAGCCGCGGAAAAAATAATGGAACCGCGCCGGCATATTCGTCAAACGCGGCCCCGTGATGCCGGCGAAGTTCTGCTTCTTCGCGACGCATTACGATGGAGTAGAACACCGCAAAGTAAACGAAGAGAATGACCGCGGATATCCAGGAGTGCGTGGCGACCGCCGCCGCAATCGTGAGGATGGCGCTGCCAAGATAAAGCGGGTTGCGCGTGTAGGCGTAAGGGCCGGTAACGGTAAGAATTTCCTGCTTGTGAAGATTGCCGGCGGCGCGCGCGCGGAGGAAGAGGCCGAATAGCCCGATGGGCGCTCCCCAAAGAATGCTGCGTAGAGTCGGCCGGGCAAACCACAACGCAAGAATGGCGCACGGGTAGCTGAGCCGGACGCGCCAACGAGCGAAGAGAGATGCGGCGGAGTTCATGCTGGATCTCCGAGGCGACGGCGAATCGCGTCGAAGACTTCGTGCACTTGAATCCGTAGCATCGAAGGGTGCGTTTGATCGACGCGGCTGTGTGTGGTGACGACGTTGGCTGCGCGCAAAACGATGCCGTCTGTGCGGTAGGGACCATTTCTTGCAGGATCCGTAGGACCGAAGATGGCCACGGTGGGAGCGCCAAGAGCAATCGCCAGGTGGAGTGGCCCTGTGTCGCCCCCGACGATGCACCCCGCGTTGCGAAGGAGAGCCATCAGCGGGCCAAGCGGACCGTTGTAGGGAACGGGGTCGGCGTCACCGCTGCACTCGCGAACGGCAAGGGCGAGGTCGTCTTCGCCAGGACCATAGTTCACGACACACCGCAGTCCGATGGAATCTCTAATCATTTTGCATAGTTGGCCGAATCGCTCGGGCGGCCAGCACTTCGAACGCCAGCCGCCGCCGGGGCTCAAGACAATGTAGCGATCCAGCCCAAGCGAATGCATGTGGTCGCGGATTCCACAGTCATCCACTTGTGGGACGTGAAGGGTAAAAAGCGCGACGGGGTTGCGTGCTCGCGCGCGAAGAGAGAGCTCCCCGTTTTGATCGGCGATGTGCGTTGCGGAACAGCGAACGCGGTCCGTGTAGAGAATAGGCACGCCAAACTCACGAATAGTCTCCGAGGAAAAGCCAATTCTCCGTTTGACGCCCCCAAAAAAAGGCAAAGCCGCGGATTTCCAGAGTCCTTGATAGTCGATTGCCGCGTCCCAGCGCTCGCGGCGCAGAGCTTCGATGGTCTTGCGAAGCGAAGGAATCGACCGCGTCTCTGCTGCCCATACCTGCGAGGCCAGGCCGCTGCACTCGACCAGGAGCTTCCATCGCGGATGCGTAAGCCAGGCAATTTCTGCGCTTGGAAAAGTTTCCCGCAGCGCAGAAACTGCAGGAAAAGTATGTACGATATCGCCAAGCGAACTTAGACGGACAACCAAAAAGCGCGGCTCAGCCATGCGGGGCCTTGCGCACGGATTCGAGGAAATCGCGCGTGGAGTGATCTTTTCGATCGCCAACTATGGCAACCTGAATGCCAAGACGCGCGGCGGTCGTCCGTTCAGGCACGGTTTCGACGGTGTAGTCGGTGCCTTTGGCATGAACGTGTGGACGAAGGTCTTCGAGCAGAGACTCAACGCTCGGCTCACTAAACAGTACGACATAATCGACGGCGCGAAGCGCGGCGACAAGGAGAGCGCGAGCGTTTTCAGCGAGGATGGGACGACCAGGACCTTTCAGAGTGCATACGCTCGAATCCGCGTTGACGCCGACGACGAGGATGTCGCCTTCGCGGCGCGCGCCTTCGAGATAACGGACGTGGCCGACGTGAAGCGTATCGAAACAGCCGTTGGCAAAAACGATGCGCTGACCGCGCTTTTTATGCTCCGCCAACTTATCTAGAAGGCGCTCGCGGGAAATGATCTTGGATTCGGCGTGGCGCATGAGTCAGGAGGCAGCCCCGCCGGCTTGCCGCCGAATAGCGGTGAGCAGTTCATCGCGGCTGACGGTAGCCGTGCCACGTTTCATGACAACGAGACCGCCGGCGATGTTGGCGATGTGCGCGGCTTCGAGAGGAGAAGCGCCGCAGGCTAGCGCAATCGTGTAGGCGGCGAGAACAGTGTCGCCCGCGCCGGTGACGTCAACAGCCTGGTCGCTCCCATAAACGGATATGTTCGTAAGGCGGTTTCCGGGCTCAAAAAGGGCCATGCCATCACGGCCGCGGGTGACGAGAAGAGATTGCAACTTCATTTCGGCAAGGGTGGCAGCGCCGCAACGCTTCAGTTCGGAAAGATTCTGGCCGATGGAAACGTGATGGAGCGCTTCCAGCTCTGCTTCGTTGGGAGTGGCCGATGAAATGCCCGATTTGGCATAAGCATGGAGGTTGTGGCGCGCGTCGAGCGTGGCTGGAGGAGCATTCTTCCGCTGCGCAATTGCAGAGCGAACCAGATCAGGCGAGGCAACGCCAAAGCCGTAATCGGAAACGGCCAGCGCGTTTGCCACGCGCAGCTTCGCTTGCAACTTTGCCTGGATTTTCTTGCGCACCGCCTCAGAGATTGGAGAATGCGGCTCACGGTCGACGCGTAGAACCTGCTGGCCGACGGTATGGGCCCAGCCGGCGAGGAAGCGGGTTTTGGTGGGAGTCGTCCAACCTTTTAAGCGGAGAACGCCGGAGACATCGACATGTTTGCTTCGGAAGTAGGCGATGAGCGCATCGCCGGCCGGATCGATACCGACAGCACTTATGGGAAACACACGCGTGCCCAAAGCGGCAAAATTATTGGCGGCATTGGCGCCACCACCAGGAGAGAAATGTGTTTCGCGGTGACGTAGGATTAGGACTGGGGCTTCGCGCGAGACACGCGAAATCTCGCCAAATTGGTACTCATCGGCCACGAAATCTCCAAACAGGACGACTGTTTTCGACGAGAACTGCTCGACGTAATCCGCAAGTGCGAGAAGATCCACGGACGAGGACAGCGAATGCTTTTTTTGGAGGCGCTTCATTTCGTTGGCCTCAAGATCCAGTGAACCGCATCGGCAAGGTCGGCGGCGACAAAATCCGGTTGAAACTGCCACTTGGGGGCGTTCCAAAGATATTCGCCTTCGCCGTATCCCGTGCGGACCAGGATACTGCGCGCACCGGCTCGTTGGGCAAGTTCGACGTCACCGTGGCGGTCGCCGACGACAAAAGATCGATGCAAGTCGATGGCATGCTCCTTGACTGCCCGCTCGAGCATACCCGTCTTTGGCTTCCGGCAAAGGCAGGCGTCGGCCGAGGTGTGCGGGCAGTAATAAATTGCTTGTAGATGCGCGCCTGCGGCCGTAAGTTGCTGGGACAAGAGTTCGTGGACAGAGTGTACAAGCGATTCCGGAAAGTAGCCTCTGCCAACTCCAGATTGATTTGTCACCACGATTACGGGCATTCCGGCTTCATTTAGCCGGCGGATGGATTCAGCAACGCGCGGCAAGATACGAAACCGGCTGACGTGATTTAAGTAGCCGACTTCTTCCGTAATGGTGCCATCGCGATCTAGAAAAACAGCGGGACGCGGAGTAGTAAGGTCAGACAGGACGCACCTCCGCCGGTGAAATCCAACGCTTGGCGGCGGCTTCGACGGCGTCTGGGGTCACACGAGTCATACACCTATGATCAGTTGGGCATCGACGCAGAAAACAGGGGCTGCAGTATGGCTTTTCCTGAATGATGTTGCAACGCGGTGTGACGGGTGCGGTTCCCAACGGATCAGTCGGTCCAAAAACAGCAACGACCGGAAGACCGACGGCTGCGGCGACGTGCATCGCGCCCGAATCATTTCCGATAAAGAGATGGCATTGAGAAAGAAGCGCGGGGAGATCGGCGATCGACGTTTTCCCTGTGAGATCGATCGGTGGGCGGCGCATGCCAGCTGCAATGGCGGACGAAACAGCGGCTTCCGCAGGCGTACCAATTAGGATCGCATCCGCGTCGGTCTGCGCCTGAAGACGATTCGCCAGTTCCGCAAAGCGATCCGGTGGCCAGCATTTCGCCGAGCCGTAGGATGCGCCTGCCCCGATCGCGATGCGCAAGCTATTTTGGCGCGCGCCCGCGGCAAGGAGAAAGTCCGCGGCGCTTTGGCGATTCTCCTGGGGAACTTTTAGTTTGATCAAGGATTCGTCTGGCAGAGAATCGAGCCAGCCGATTTGCCGAAGCAATTCCAGATAGTAGTACTGTTCATGGAGAGGAATTTCGCCTGGCTTGGGAACGGGCACTGCATTCGTGAGGAGCAAGCTGCGGCCGTCGCGGGCGTAGCCGATTCGTTGGGGAACTCCAGCGCGCCAGGCAAGCCAAGCAGCCTCAAAGGCATTCTGCAGCAACAGGGCCACGTCGAATTCTTGTGAGCGAAGCTGGCCCACCAGGTCGTCCTTGTAATCGACAAACATCATGTTGTCGCAAACCTCTTGATGTTTGTATATGGGCGCAATGAAGGGTCGCGCAAGAATCGTGATTTGTGCCTCCGGGAAGCGCGAGCGCACAGCCCGGAGTGCAGGAAGCGACATGATGGCGTCCCCGACCCAGTTCGTGGCACGAACTAGGATCTTCATGCCTCTCCACCTCTGGGCGACTGCAGTTTTCGTTCCAGGGCGGCGATAAACTCACTCTCCGCCGTAAGTACGAAATCGATCACAGCTACGAAGATAGGGATCTTTGTGGCCTTTTCTTCAACAAGGTTTTCTGCATCTTTCTCCGTAGTCACTAGGGCGATTGCGCCAGAACTGTTAGCCGCGGCCTCCAAGCGCGTAAGATCAGCTGGGCTGTAGTGATGATGATCCCGATAGACGCTTTGCCCCGCGACGGGAACTCGCCAGCGACTCAAGTCATTAAAGAATCCCTGAGGATTACCAATACCACAGAATGCGAAGAATGGACCGTGGCCGATCTCGCTTAGATACTGAAGGTCGGTGTGGCCGCCATGACGGCGAAAACCCAATAGGCGCGTCTGGGCATAAAAGATGGAATATTTGTGAGCGTCGCCCGCATCGATGTCGGGGCGTTCAGTCTTGCGCGTGACGACCAAGATATCAGCACGGCAACAGGCGGAAATGGGCTCGCGAAGCGTTCCACTGGGAAGAAGCCACTCGTGTTTCAATTTACGCGACCCATCGAGCATCACAATGTCCAGATCGCGGGCGAGCGGAAAATGCTGAAAGCCATCGTCCAAAAGAAAAAAGTCAACCGGCTCTTGTTGTTCGATGCGCTGACCTTCGGCGAAGCGATCTTTGCCAACCCCGAACGTAACACGTCCCTGTAAGCGATGTTTCATTAGCTCGATTTCGTCGTTCGTTCCGCCGCTGCCCCGATAGCCACGGCTGAGAATGGCGACGCGCTTCCCTTCCCCGAGAAATTTTTCTGCAAGCCACAACACCATGGGCGTTTTGCCGGTGCCCCCGACAGTCAAATTGCCGACGCTGATCACCTTGCCGTGCAAACGCTTCTGCTTTATCCAGCTTTTCTCATAAAGCCAGGCGCGGATTCGAACGTATCCGCCATACGCAAGAGAGAGCGGCCAGAGCACAAATCGCAGCAGTGGCGGAAGATTCATCCATTCTCTCGAGCGGCGCCTTCGAGATGCCGGGCAACCTCCGCTATGGCACGATCGGTTGCGCCGCGGCTGCTCTCGACAAGGTTGCGCGCGGTCTCGCCCATCTTCGCGGCCCGTTCAGGATTGCGCAGAAACTCGATCCAAGCGACGCCCGCGTCCTCTGGGCTTTCCACTTGAACAGCGGCCCCTGCGGCAGTGAACCGCTGCGCGATTTCCGCAAAGTTTTCCATTGACGGACCGAAGACCGGAATCTTACCGAAAGCGGCAGGCTCGAGGATGTTGTGTCCCCCGCTCGGAACGAGCGAGCCGCCAACGAAAGCACCGTCTGCCAGACCGTAAAGCGAAGCAAGTTCGCCGATGCTATCAAGGAGAATGACGGTTACATCTTCGGGAATCGAGAACTCGCCATGTGGCCGGTCGTTGTGTGAAGGCCCGGGGACGGGGAGTTGAGAACGACGGATAAATTTACGGTGAGATTCGTCAATGAACTGGGCGGCGGAATCAAAGCATTCCGGCTTGCGCGGCGCGAGGACGAGCAGCGCTTTGGGGTACTCGCCTTGCAACGTGCCAAACGCGATTAGCGCAAGTGGCTCCTCAGTGGCAACTACGCTGCCTGCGACGATAATTGGGGAGCGCCCACGGTGGCGCGCTTCCGAAGCAAGCCAATTAGAGATCGGTGTCGCGGCAGGAAGTTCGAGGTCATACTTCAAGTTCCCGCTGACTAGCACGCGGGCAGCCGGGGCACCCAAAGCACGAATCCGCTCGGCGTCCCTTTCACTCTGCATGAGAAAAGCAGAAGCATCGGAGAGCGCGCTGCGTAGAAATGGCCGCAGGAAAAAACCGAACCCGGCGAGGAACCGTTGGTAACGGGCAAACGAACGGTCCGAAATCCGTCCGCTGACGAACACGACGGGAACGGTGCGGCGCTGGGCTTCGCGAAGAAAGTTGGGCCAGATTTCCGTCTCCAAAACGATAACGATCGAAGGCCGAACGGCACGCAATGCCCGGCGAACACAGAACGCCCAATCCAAAGGAAAATAGAAAATCGCGTCTGCGAATGGCATGCGCTCGCGGGCCAAAGCCTGGCCGGTCAAGGTAGTTGTCGAGACCACGAAGGGGCGATCCGGATAGGCTTGCTTCAATCGGCGGGCAAGCGTGATTCCGGAAATCGCTTCGCCCACAGAGACGGCATGAAGCCAGATGGCACCGGGGCGGTTCTCAGGCAGTTTGCTCAGCGCCGGGAACGAAAGACCGAGGCGCTGGCCAAGATTTGAAAAGTATTTGCCGTGGCGCAGGCCCTGCACCATCCAGTATGGCGTGAGCAGCAGGGCCGCGAGGCCCATGAGCAGGCTATAGATAAAATGCACTAAACGTGGCTCCGGCCTTTCTTCCGCACCGCCGCGAGCAGGTGGTGCGCGGTGCGGGCAACCTTGCACTTCCCCCAGGAATCGAAGGCGTCGAGATGAGAAAGGACTAGTATAACTCCATGCGAAACCTAGCCATTATAGTTCCCTTTCTTGCCACCGCGCTGTTTTCCGACGGGCCTGGCGCTCAGCAGCCCCAAGCCACGATGAAAGCGGCCTCCATCGAGTCGCACGAGGGGGTGACAATCTCCGCCCGGCCATGGACAGATGCAGCCACTTACAAAGCTAAATTTCAAAAGAAGTCTCCGCTTGCCGCAGGAATCGTGGCCATCGAAACGATCATCCGGAATGACTCTGACGACAGCATGAGAGTTGATCTTGAGCAAATCCGATTGAATGTCACAGTCTCTGAGGACAACCGGCAAGCCTTACGCTCGTTGACGCCGGACGATGTAGCCGACGTAATGACCGACACAGGTACGAAAGACCCGACGGCAAAGCACCGGTCCCCCTTTCCGATACCTTCCACCGGCCAAAGAGTGGGCCGCGACAAGAAGTGGATGGAAATACAGAAGGCTGCAGCCGAGGCGGCAGTTCCGGCCAGCATCGTCGCGCCGCATCACGCGGTACAAGGATTGCTTTACTTCGATTTGCAGGGACAGTTCGATCTGCTCAGCACTGCGCATCTCTACGTTCCGGATGTGCGGGCGCTGGAGAAGAATCATCCCCTCTTACTTCGAAATAGACCTTAGCAGGTAAGCTGACCGCCTAGAGACCTTGCGATCATTTGCGCATGATTTCATGAGAAATGCCGGAAAATGTGCATCATTTGCGCGAGTCCGCACAGTCAGCTACCATCACAAGGCATCGCATCTTGGACCACTGCAGGTAAATGTTGAATCTCCTCGACGAACTGAATCCGGAACAGCGCCTGGCGGTAGAAACGACGGAAGGTCCCGTGCTGATTCTTGCCGGAGCGGGAACCGGGAAAACACGCGCAATTACCTTCCGGATGGCCAACCTGATTTCGACGGGCGTGGCGGCCGAAGCAATTCTCGCGGTCACGTTCACCAACAAGGCTGCGGAAGAGATGCGCACGCGTGTTTCCGATCTGTTGCTGCGCTCGGGCGTGCCGCCCGCGCAGCCCTGGCTTTCCACGTTTCACTCCCTGTGCGCGCGGCTTCTGCGACGGGAAGCGCCAAGCGCGGGATTGCCTCGAGATTTCGCGATTTACGATGATGACGACCAGCTCGCCGCGGTGAAGCTGGCCATGAGCAAGCTGGCCATCGACGACGACAGCCTCACTCCGCGCAACATCCTCAGCAGCATCAGCTATGCAAAAAACCATGGGAAGACCCCGGAGGTGATGCGCGGCGAAGCCATCGGCCAGGACGGGCGGCGCACGGCGGATGTGTTTGCGGCCTATGAAAAACTTCTGCACCAGAGCAACGCCTTGGATT